>JABSSL010000103.1 GCA_013214355.1 Saprospiraceae bacterium
GGTTCATGGTCCATAGTTCAGACTAATAACTATGGACTATTGACTTTAAAATATCGATCTTTACCTCTCCTACTCCCCTACCCAATTCGGTTTCCGTTTCTCTCGAAACGCCGTCAATCCTTCTTGTCCATCCTTGCTCATGATGGTTTTTTGTAGCATATCGTAGAGATATTTATGTTCTGCAGCACTGGGCTGAATATGATCGTAAGCCTGCAAACCCAGGCGGATAGCAGAAGGGCTATTTTGTTTTAGTTCATCAATTACTACTTCCGTTGCAGCATCTATTTCTTCCCCGCTTCTTGCACAGGCAGGTTATATCCTCTGATGCACCAATCCACGACTTTCCGGGCTGGCATTACCTTAAGTAAGGCGGCCATCACTTGGAAAGGATACAAGCCTCTCTTTACCTCTGGCAAGCCGAACTTCACCGAATCCTGAGCTATCACTATATTGCATCCAGCAAGAAAGAAAAAACCACCGGCATACACATCTCCGGTAACTTTTGCAATCGTTGGTTTTCCCACCTTGTTAAATAACTCACCAATAAGCACCTCTCCTTCTGGAGCAGGAACGGTGGAATCATTCTCCTCAATCAAGCCCATCATCGCCTTAAGATCTGCTCCAGCACAGAAGACATTACCTTTGGCTTGGATTACAATGATCCAAATCGATTTTTCGCTATGTGCATAGTTTAAAGCATAGGCAATCTCATTAACCATTTGCGGATGAAGCGCATTTTTTTTGCCCGCTCGATCCAGCGTTAATTTTAGCACATGATCGCTCACTTCGCATTCGATGAAAGCAAAGTGCTGTTGGTCGAAGTCTGCTAGTTGGGTATCGTTATATAAGTTCATGCTGGTAGATTAGTCATTATTTAATTGTAGTAGTAGAAAACCTGCAGGCACATTACCGCCTTCTTCCGCATAAATCTCCGCTACTACCCCATCACCCGTGGCAGTCAAGGTATTTTCCATCTTCATAGAAGACAACACAATCAACTCCTGTCCTGCCGAAACTTGTTGCCCGGCCTCCACTAAGATCTTAACCACCTGCGAAGGCATGGGAGCTACGTAGCCACCACTCACCTCCTCCGTTCCCTGGCTTGGGAATCGATCCATTTCCTCCACCGCTAGGCTTCCGAGTGATTCTTGCTGTAAGTAAAATTGTGCTCCCTCTTTCACCCAATGAAATGGATATTGAATCCCATTGATCTCTAAGCGAATCAAGTCTTTGGTAGAATCCACCAAGTTTACCTGATAGGCCCGATCTTCCACCTCAAAGGCAAAACCGCTTGCTTCCTTGCGGTACCGTAGCTGTACCTCTTTATCTCCAGCCAAATAACCCACTCGCTGTGCTTCGTAGAAACTATTCCTCCATCCGGAAGGAAGGCTGCGTAAGAGTGTCCTACTATCCTCTCTCTCCTTCCAATTAATCACAGTCGAAGCAATGGCCGCAAAATCTTGTGCCTGACTTTCTAAGGTGGAAAGCTGGTCCAGATTCATTTTTTCCGCAATGAAGTGCGTGTTGTACTGTCCAGCTAGAAAGTCCGGATGCTGCAACAATTGCAGCAAAAAATCTTGATTCGTCTTCAACCCCAAGCACTGAAGCCGACGAAGCACATAAGCTAGCTTCCTATGGGCAGACGCTCGATCCTTATCCCAGACAATCAATTTGGCAATCATTGGGTCATAAAAAATCGAAATCTCCGATCCTGACTGTACTGCCGTCTCTACCCGCAATCCCTCCAATTCCGGCCAGGCAAAGCGATGGATTTTTCCAGTGACCGGTAGAAAGTTATTGCTGGCGTCTTCCGCGTAGAGGCGTGCCTCGATAGCATATCCCCTACTCTTTATATCAGCTTGCTGAAGAGATAAAGGTTTTCCCATAGCAGATTCCAGCTGCATTTGTACTAGGTCTAAGCCCGTTATTTCTTCGGTTACGGGATGCTCTACCTGCAACCTGGTATTCACTTCTAAAAAGTAGAAATCCCCACTATGATCATCATAGATAAATTCGACGGTCCCAGCATTATCGTACTGCAAGGCTTTAGCCGCTTTGACAGCAGCTTCTCCCATCTGATTTCTCAAGGTTTCCGTCATGACTGGCGAGGGACTTTCCTCAATCACCTTCTGGTATCTGCGTTGGATGGAGCACTCTCGCTCTAGTATGTGAATGGCATTGCCATGCTGATCCCCAAAAATCTGAAACTCAATATGTCGACCAGATTCTACGTATTTCTCTATTATCAAGCGATCATCTCCAAAAGCATTCCGGGCTTCTCTTTGTGCCGCTCCAATAGCTGCCTCCAAACCCTCTGCTTCCCGTACAATCCGCATTCCTTTTCCACCGCCTCCAGCCGTCGCCTTCAATAGTAAAGGAAAACCAACTTCTTTGGCGACCTGGATCAATTTTTCTGTCTCCTGATCTTCTCCTTGATAGCCTGGCACCACTGGTACACCGTGGGCTTCCATGATTGCTTTGGCCTCCGCCTTGGATCCCATCGCCTCAATCGCCTTGGGGTTGGGGCCAATGAAGATCAATCCTTCCGCTGCACAACGCCTGGCAAAGCCTGCATTTTCCGACAGAAAGCCATAGCCAGGATGAATAGCATCCGCTCCCACCTGCTTCGCTACCTGAATGATCTTATCCTGATCCAAATAGGAGGCCGTAGGCTGGCTATCCCCTATAAATACCGCCATATCCGCCTCCGCAACGAAAGGGGCGGATCGGTCTGCTTCGGAAAAGACTGCGATACTTTTGACCCCCATCTTTCGACAGCTGCGGAAGATCCGAGAGGCGATCTCGCCGCGGTTAGCCACGAGTACGGAGGATAAGGTTTTCGGTCGATAGTCCATAGTCGATGGTTCTGGCTCCATATGCTCTTTCCTTTCTTCTTTTTAATCAGTTATCTATAGAATTTCTGAGGGCTTGAGTCATTCTGATGATCACAGCAGCTTCTTCATAATGTATTTTAAACTGTTCTTCAGTAATCAATTTCCGCTCCTTTCCAACATATAGACAGGATACAACTTCGATTCCGGAACGAATGGCTGTCCCCAAATAATTGGAAAATTGCTTATTCGTGGCTCCAGTTGAACCTTCAGCTATATTTAGTGCAATCGAATCAGCAGCTCGTTTAATTTGGCTGGTTAGAATGTATATTTCTTCCTGTGGAAAACTCCGTGTCAATTCATGCACCTGCCCAGTAAACACGATTGCCCTTTGCCAAACCTTCAGATTTTCAAACTTGAATGCCATAAAACTCAATTTTCACTAATGCACAATACCGGTATTCCTTCTGCCAAGACCTAGGCCAATTCTTCTTTTTGATCATTAAGCTATCCTAGTAAGACATGCTTTAGTCATTATAGCCCATGGACCATCGACCATGGACCGACAACCTCCCCTACATCCTCCACACTCCAAACCCATCACTCCCGCTAAAGGGCTGATTATACAGCACCGCCAAGGAAAAGCCCAGGTAATTCCTAGTTTGGCGGGGATCGAGCAGGCCATCGTCCCAGAGTTCCGAGGTGGAGTGCCAAGCAGAAGCCTTCGATTCAGCCTCGGCGATCAGCATGGCTTTGAGCATGGCAGCCTGTTCCTCATCATAAGGTTGACCGAGGGATTTAGCAGAAGCGCGCTGAATGATCTCCATCACCCCAGCCAGTTGTTCGGAGCCCATCACCCCGATCTTGGAATTGGGATAGGCAAACAGAAACCGAGGATCATACGAACGGCCATTCATCCCGTAATTGCCGGCGCCGTAGGACGAGCCAATCATTAAGGTAATCGAGGGAACTTCACTATTCGAAACGGCATTAATGAGTTTCGCACCATTCTTTATGATACCACCTTCTTCATAGGCCTTGCCGACCATATAGCCGGTGGTATTTTGTAGGAACAGCAGCGGTATTTTATTCTTATTGGACAGTTGTATAAAGTGAGCCGCTTTGTTGGCTGATTCCGAGAAGATCACGCCATTATTGGCCAAGATGCCGACGGGGTAGCCATGAATCTTTGCCCAGCCACACACCATCGTACTGCCATATTCGGGCTTGAATTCGGAGAATCGAGAGCCATCCACTACGCGCATGATCAACTCACGAGCATCAAAAGGTACTTTAGGGTCGGCTGGTACGACGCCAAGGATTTCTTCAGCATCGAAAAGCGGAGCTTCGATGGGACCTTCTGGGGTATATTGAGGTTTCCCTACATTTACCACCTCCATCAGTTCCCTCGCCAGTCGAATGGCATCAAACTCATCCTCAGCCAGATAGTCAGAAACGCCGGATACACGGCTATGCATTTCTGCTCCACCCAGTTCTTCGTCAGTCGCTTCTTCATTGGTAGCCATTTTCACTAGCGGAGGGCCAGCAAGAAAAACCTTCGCCGCTTTTTTCTGAAAAATGGCAAAATCGGACATACCAGGTACATAGGCACCTCCTGCCGTAGCATTGCCAAATACAACCGAGATAGTAGGTATACCCATCTTGGAGCGACGAGTAATCTCCCGGAAACTCTCGCCACCATAATTGAATATTTTAGCTTGATCGGGAAGATTGGCACCACCACTTTCTACCAGATTGATGGAAGGGAGTCTGTTTTCTCGCGTAATCTGTCCTACTCGTAAGCTCTTGAAGGTGGTAGCATAGTCAACAGATCCACCCTTTCTAGTACCCACATTGGAATTGATAACGCATAGTTTTCCTGAGACCAAACCAATACCTGTTACATTGGTCCCTCCGGCACCGAAGCCACCTTTGGTGCCCATACCCGCTAAAGGCAATAGTTCCAAAAAGGGGCTATCTCGGTCCAATACCAATTCCAGTCGCTCTCGTGCTAGCAGTTTTCCTCTTTTGCGTGCTCTATTGATGTGTTTTTCTTTCCCTTGAAATCGGCTATCTTCTAGATGCTCCTCTAGCTTTTCTACCAATTTCAACATCTCGGATTGATTGGCCAAGAATTGCTGGCTGCGAGTATTAATCTTTGATTGTAAGGGCTTCATGTACGTATAATAGTAGTTCTATCACCTCCTAAAAGGTGATAAAATAGGTTTTGAATAGTTAAAAGAAAGCTTGACCAAGATCAACCTCGAATGGATCTCCGATGCTATGGTAAAATTCTTCCCCAAAGAATGCTTTAAAGGAATCAACTCCCTTTTCCGTAAAGTGCGGTAGGATCAAGCTCCAAATAACCTTAGGTCCTTCCTTGGAATCGTGAACATCCCGGATCAGTTGCTGGGAACGCCAAAAGAGCGCCAACACCCAGATGGATAAACTTAAATTAGAGTAGGCCCCTGGAAAAGGCTCTGGCTTCATGTTCCCCAACTTGATAGCAAAGGCAATGGCGGCTTCATTATCCTTAATCGTCTGCATGCAGAGTTTGCGGAAATTCTTAGCCACTAGTGGATGGCGGATTACGTTCAGATCATTAAAGATGAAAGCGTACTGCTTTTGAAAAGCATAATACATTTTAGTCTCATTCGTCAAGTTTTCAAAAGATGGAAAATCCCGACGCTTCTGACGCTCCCGGTCCAAACCTGCCCAAAGTTCATCGGTAATCGCAGCGAGCAGCTCGTCCTTACTATTGAAGTGATAGGCAATATTTCGACGGTTCACCCCCAATTCATTGGCTATGTCCTGAATAGATACTTGGCCAAACCCACGCTCATTGAACACGCGGATCGCCACTTCTATGATCTTCTCTTTTGTGTTCATCTTTAGCTTGTTTTTCAATCAGTTTAGCTGGCTGGCTGGTCCATTTAACCTATCCATGAAGCTAACTCTTGATTCAAAAGTAATATTTTCACACATATTTTTACCTAAAAGAACAATTTTAAGTCAAAAACTTTACCTTTAAGCACAATTAAAGTTAAACGAATACTCTTGAAAGAACCAATTCGGATCGAATTGCCTATGCTGCAACCAAAAATGAGTGTTAATGCCTACCTCTTTTTGGATCCAGAGCCAGTTCTGATCGACTGCGGAATGAATACCAATGCCACCTTGGCATTACTGGAAGAGGAGCTGCAGAAACATGGGTTGAAACTCACTGACCTCGTGCATGTTTACGTCACACATGCACACATAGACCATATGGGGATGGCAGGTCGATTGGCTCGTGAAGCAAAAGCCAATATTTGGGTCAATCCGTTCACCCTGCCTTGGACTAGAGATTTGGAAAAACAGTGGCAGAAACGAGCCAAAATTATACAAACCGCATTGGAACAGGAAGCACCTCCAGGATGGGATAATCCAGTTCTAAACGGCATGAATGGCTTCTTTAAGCAAGCACTTGCCTGTTGGTCCGAAATCCCCTCTGAGTCACTTAAGGTATACGAGGTTGGAGAAACCTTGTCCTTCGGAGGTGGCAAGTGGGAAGTACTATACGTACCCGGACATTCTAATACCCAAACTTGCTTTTATGAAAAATCCAAGCAGTGGCTTTTTTCTGCTGACATGCTATTACCCTTAACCCCTACTCCTGCCATCGAAATGAAAATTGATGCACCAGAGGAGCGAGAGGTCAGCATTGTTCGATTACTAGACTCTTTTCAACGGATGAAGAAGCTAGCCTTAGAAAAAGTCTTTCCAGGGCATGGCGAACCTTTCGGCCACCATGAGCAACTTATCGACGCCCAGCTGGCTAGAATTCAAATGCGCAAGGAAGAGTGCCTAGGAGTGATTCAAAGGGGTAAAACCTCCTTTTTCGAAATTTTTGAACATATCTACCCGGGAGCATTCAATATTTTTACCCTTTCCATGTTAAAGGGGTATCTCGATTTACTAGAAGTAGAGGAGCTCATTCAAATAGATACCAGCGAAGGTTATCGAAAGTATGTAACCGCAGGAACCGCAAGTCAATTTCCAATTGAAATACAGAAAACAACAGATGGACTATGAGTTTTATCCAAAGTGTAAAGAAATCACAGTATGAAATTTTGACCTTCAATCGCGGGAAGGCCAATCCAATGAATACAGATTTCATCAAAGAGTTACGAGAAAACATCAGTAGAATCGAGGCAGACCCCAGTGTGAGAGGGGTGATTTTAACGGGCAATACACCGGGTTATTTCACAGTGGGACTTGATCTCAAAGAACTGTACTATTATGACCAGGATCAAATAGAGGAGTTCTGGACGCACTGGGATGCCATGGTCATGGAAATGACGCGTTTCCCTAAGCCCATGATTGCCGCGATAAACGGGTATAGTCCAGCTGGTGGATGTGTAATAGCGATCACCTGTGATCATCGTATGATGGCTGAGGGTGAAAGATTCATTATCGGTCTAAACGAAGTAGCAGTGGGCATTACAGTTCCCGAGAACATCTACGAGTTATATGCCTTTTGGCTGGGAAGACGGAGAGCTTATCAGTGCTTGATGCAAGGAAAGTTGATGCAAGTAAAAGAGGCCCAAGCTATTGGCTTGGTAGATGAAGTTTATCCAATGGAAGACTTATTACCCAAAGCCGAAGAGAATCTACAGCGACTATTAATGCTACCTGATAATATTTTGCAGGACTCAAAGCGCAATATGCGACGTGCCCTGCTTGAAAGCCTGGAAAACTTACCGGAAATCCCGAAGCAAACGAAGCTAGATAGCTGGTTCAACCCAAATTCCAGAGCTATCATGAAAATGGTCGTGGACAGCCTGACAAAGTAATTAAACATGAGTTTGGACAAAGCAAAAGAAGCAGCAGCCCTGTTCAATGATTATGCTAAAGCCTACGAGGAAAAGTACATGTATCAGACTCGATACTATGACTCCTTCAACGAGTTCTGTGCTTGGATTCGCCCCATGTCTGCTCGAGTGCTTGAATTAGCCTGTGGCCCTGGAAACGTTACCAAGTATCTGCTTGAACAGCGGCCAGATCTGCGCTTGCTGGGGACCGATTTAGCGCCTAAGATGCTCGAATTGGCCCGTAAGAATAATCCGCAAGCTACTTTCGAGCTGATGGATATGAGGGAGGTGGGGCAACTATCGGAAAAATTCGATGCCATTATGTGTGCCTTTGGCCTAACCTACCTGAGCAAAAATGAAGCCCAGGAATTTATTGCTGCCTTGGCTAGCAAATTGAATCCTTATGGGGTATGCTACCTGAGTTCTATGGAGGGTAATTATGAGGACTCCGATTGGCAAGGTTCAGGTGCAGGGGAAGATCGCCAGATCTTCATTCACTATCATGAACTCAGTTACTTACAGGGAGCCTTAGAAGACAATGGCCTAAAAGTTCAAACCATTGATAGACTGGAATACACGGATGACAAGGGAAAGACAATTAAGGACCTCATTCTACTTGCCACTAAAAGCTGAGGTTGGGTTGATTGGGGGCCACCGCTTCCCTGCGGTCGCGGTCGGTTAAAGGGCTGAAATTATACCAGTTTAAGAAATCGCCCTGGAGCGGTAAAAGCGGAACTGGACCAGAACAATTTTAGTAGTTTGGTATTCTATTTTATAGCGATACAACTGAAAAAATAACTCAAAATAAATCCTTCAATGAACGATACCCTAACTGATAAATTAACCGCCTTCCGGCAGGAGACTGCAAATTGGTTAGAAGCCAATTGTCCCGCCAGTATGCGCGAGCCTGTTAAGAATGGTTTCGATGACCTATACGGAGGTGGTCGAAATGGTGTTTTCAAGAGCGAAGATCAACGCATATGGTTCGAGCGGATGCGTGACCGAGGTTGGACCGCTCCGACTTGGCCCAAGGCCTATGGTGGCGGTGGCTTGAGTAATGCTGAGGCCAAGGTATTAAAAGAAGAAATGGCCAAGCTGGGTTGTCGAGCCCCACTATGGAGCTTTGGACTAATGATGTTGGGGCCAGCGATTCTACACTTCGGAACTGAGGAGCAAAAGCAAAAGTATATCCGCGAGATCTGTAGAGGGGAGATCTGGTGGTGCCAGGGCTACAGTGAGCCTGGCGCCGGTAGCGACTTGGCAGGACTACAGACTAGTGCCGTAGATCAGGGCGATCATTTCGTGGTGAACGGTCAGAAAGTTTGGACCTCCTATGCAGATAAGGCAGATATGATCTTCTGTCTGGTACGAACCAATCCTGACGTGCCGAAACAAAGAGGTATCTCCTTCTTACTAATCGACATGAAAACGGAAGGGGTAAGTGTTCGTCCTATTAAACTGATCTCCGGCAAGTCCCCATTCTGCGAGACCTTCTTTGACAATGTGAAGGTACCCAAGGAGAATATTGTTGGGCAGATCAATGATGGCTGGACCATTGCTAAGAACTTGCTGACGCACGAGCGCTCAACCGTTGGTAATCTCTTCGGCAGCATTATGCCTTTACATGAGTATGCCGTGGATGCGGTGGGTCTTGAAAATGGCAAGTTAGCCGATCCAACTCTTCGCCCGGAAGTGGCTCGGGTCATGATCAACTCCTATGCCCTGAAATTCGCCATCGAACAGACAATTGACATGACTAAGGCGGGCCATCAACCAGGCGCGAAGTCTTCTTTCTTTAAGTACTATGGAACGGAACTGAACAAGGATAGACATGAGCTCATGCTGTCTTTGAAGGGATACGAAGGGCTAGAATGGGGTGAAAGTTACAATGAAGGCAAACTAGCCAGGGACATGTGCCGTACCAAAGGCAACTCCATCGAGGGAGGAACCACCGAGGTCCAGTTAAACATTATTGCAAAACACGTTTTGGGCTTACCCAAATCAAAATAAAGAGACAATGGCTTTAATTTTAAATGAAGAACAACAAATGTTAAAGACCTCCGCCAAGGAGTTCTTGACACAAAAAGCGCCAGTCTCTGCCTTACGATTCCTTCGGGATACTAAGGATTCGGTTGGCTATGACCCTAGCCTTTGGTCAGAAATGGTCGAAATGGGCTGGGCTGCCTTAACGATCCCTGAAGAATTTGGAGGGATGGGTTTTGGATATGTAGGCCTAGGTCAGATCCTTGAAGAAAGTGGCCGTACTTTGACTGCCTCTCCTCTTGTATCCAATCTACTATTGGGAGCGAGTACCATCCAAATGGGAGGCTCAGCGGCTCAGAAGCAGGCGCTCTTGCCAGCCATAGCAGAAGGTCAATTAACCTTAACGCTTGCTTTTGAAGAGCATAGTGCGCATCGCCCCTTCGCAGTTTCATCAACCGTAGAGGAGAAAGACGGGCAATTGATGCTGAATGGCAGTAAACGCTTCGTATTAGATGGACATGTGGCCCAAAAGCTAGTTGTCTCCGCCATGTACCAGGGAGAAATTGCGCTTTTCTTAGTCGACGCTGAAGCTGATGGCGTAAAAATTGACAGAAGACTAATGATGGATAGTCGCAATGCGGCTAATATTCAGTTCCATGGTGTAGTCGTGAAGGCTGCTGATCAGGTGGGTAACCGTAGCACCTTGGAACAAGTATTGGATGTGGCACGCATCGGTTTGGCCGCCGAGATGCTAGGTAGCATGCAGGAGGCCTTTGAACGCACCATTGCCTACCTGAAAGAGCGCGTCCAATTTAAGGTTCCTATTGGTAGCTTCCAGGCACTACAGCATAGAGCGGCCATGATGTTTAGCGAGATTGAGGTGTGTAAATCCATGGTATTGAAGGCGCTGCAGGCAGTAGATGCCCAGGATACCAAGGTACCCGTCTTAGCCAGCATGGTAAAAGCTAAGGTAGGAGAAGTAATTCAGGTCGTTACCAATGAATCTATCCAAATGTTTGGAGGAATTGGCATGACCGATGATGAAGAAATCGGATTCTTCATGAAGCGTGCCCGGGTTGCCCAGCAAACCTTTGGAGATTACAACTACCATTTGGATCGTTTTGCGAGCCTGAATGGCTTTTAAGAGAAAAGTCAGTAGAAACCATCAGTGCAAGGGCGGGAATCATGCCTTTCACTGATGGTTTCTCTCTTTTTCATCCTTCCTCACTTTTACCTCACCTCACAAGATAAAGGCCACATAACTGTAAGCCAGTATATTTCCACTAGCATGGGCAATCCATCCAGGAACAATGCTACCATTTGCTAGTTTTTCGTTCAAATAAGTCTTGGCCAATGCTCCAAGTGTCGGTACCATAAAGATTAGGGCGAGAAACCAAAAATTAGTAGTTATCGTAGCGAATAAAAGGCTATGAATAGCACCAAAAAGTACAGCTTGAATGACATTCCCTGTCCAAAAGTTTGTCATAGCTATCAAACGCTTGGCTAAGAAACCTCTAAAGAAAACTTCTTCTGCAAAGGCCGTCTTAAATATGGCCACTAGTCCTATGGTCAATACGGCTTCTCCTCCAAATCCCAGCTGTCGCATGGCCCCGGTGACGCTTTTGGGATTCGTCATGATATCGGCGATTGCTGCATTAGTGCTGGTCAATACTAGCATAAAGGTCGCTAGAAACAGGCTAAGGGCCAGCGCCAATAGGTTGGCCTTGCGGGTGGAAGGCGTAAGACCAATATACTGCCAGAAACTAAGCGGTTTTGGCCTTTTGATTAAATAGAAAATAAGGGGAATCAGGAAGAAGATAGCCACTTGCTGCACTACTGATAGTATCGTATCAATCATAGTGAGGAACTTTTTGATGTTCAATTTGAAGGATATCTCCCGGCGTGCAGTCCAGCGCCACACAGATCTTCGCCAAAGTGGCAAAGCGGATTCCTTTGGCTTTTCCAGTCTTCAGTAAAGACAGGTTGGTTACTGAAATCCCTACCTCTTCCGCCAACTCCATTAATTTCATTTTCCGGCGAGCCAGCATTACATCGAGTGTTACTACTATATTCATGTCTTGAAATTATTTCTGCAGCAATTGCATGATTTTCTCCACCTAGCTTGCACCAAGGAGGCAGGTTTAAACATGCTCATTTCAAATGATGGATTGATTATCATCCAATAGGAGTTTACCCTCCCAAAAAATATCGGCTAATACCCAGCTCCCCAATGAAAAGCCCAATTCCAGAAAGGGGATACTGAGATTGAAAAGAGACTCCCCTCCTTGCACATAAAAGTTGAACGCACTGAAAAAACTGATCAGGAATCCGTAGTTACCAATGGCACTGAAAGAACGATAATTGGCCCGGTAAAAAGTGGCGGTATCGCGAATGGACAATAAGACCTTTTTCAGCTCCAAAACGATCAGAAAGGCCATGGAAAAAAAGATTGTAGCACGCAATAGCAACCAGAGCTTCATGGGAATGGTAATGCCCGAGAAATGTAAATCATTTTCGCCCTGACAGCTTGGGCACCATTTGATCCCGCCCAACCCATATCCGGCATCAAACAGTTCATTGATCACCCAATTCGGGAAAGCTTCAGTATCTACAAGTGCATAGCCTATTCCACCTGCAAAAACAGCTGCAAACACTAGCAAAAGCAGGATCGATAGCTGGCAAAGCCGATAGGCTAACCCAATGGTTGACATTCTACGCATCCGAATATAATTTTATCTTAAAGGTATATTATTTTATGTTTTATTTAAAATATTTAACCTAAAACACAAAATAAACTCATCAAACAAAACAGCTCCACGTTTCCCATCAATTAAAAAATTGGCGGTTTTCCTCCTGTTATGGCCCGATTGACCCCACTACCTTTGTAGCGTTCAATAGAACAGATTTAGGATTAAACCAGATGCAAAACATGGATTCAGCTTCAACGCCTGTCCTCTAGGTTTTCCTTCCGACTACACTTCCGTATGATTCACAATAAGACTACTGCTTTTTGCTGTCAAAGACGATCAAATAACCCTACTAACTACCCAAGTTGAGATGAATGAGCGCAAAAAATAAGATGTTGTAAAAACACAGCTGAGAGCCGGATTTTACCGCAAACATCTTGTGCATTTGGGCTCCTTAGAATGAATCACAACTTGCATTAACTAATGAAAACATGAGTTCTATCAAGCAGTTACTGGTGCTTGTCACCCTGTCCTTTTCTTGCCATTTCACAAGCTGGACACAGGTTGATATTATCATTCCTGAACCCAGCGGTCAATCCAGGCAAGCTGCCCCTATTACCCTGGGCGTCCCTTTTGCACAAGGATCACTTAATAGCCTTGATCAATTAGGCATCCAAAGTCCAATGGGCGAAGATATCGATGCCCAGTTTCGGATCATGTCCAGGTGGAGAGATGGGAGTGTGCGCTGGGTAAAGTGTGATTTCCAAGCCAGTGTTCCAGCTAACGCAACAACCAAGTATCAGCTAATTACTAACAGTTCCTATACTGCTGAGACGGATTTAACCGTTGACGAAACTGAAGCTGAAATAGTAGTTAACACAGGGCCTCTGCGTTTCTCTGTAAATAAATTCAATTACAACCTCATTGATCAAGCCTTTCTTGATCTGAACGAAAATGGTAGCTTTGAAAGCAGTGAGGAAATCATTTCCAAGGCCAGTTCTGATGGCTGGGTAGCCACGCGTAGTGGTGCAGCATATTATTCTAAACAGGCCGCTCCCAGTCGAATAATAATCGAGGAGCAAGGGCCAATGAAGGTTGTCCTCAAGGTAGAAGGCAGGCACTATGATACACAAGGGAATTTCTTCCTGAAATATGAAACACGTATTTATGCCTTCGCGGGGAAACCGTACCTGAAAGTTCGACACAGCTATGCCAATGGCACCTCCGTGAGCAGTCTGGGAGATTCCGGCTCTCCTGCCTTTGGGGAATCCGTGGAAGAGTACCGATTAGGAATGAACCTCAATCTCTCGGGAGATCTTTCCTACCGGGTCGGAACAAGTGGACAAGGTGTTGCTGGTTCCCTAAGTACAGGATCGATTTCCCTTTTACAAAAGGATCGCCCCACCGTAGCCACGCCTTTTCAATTCGAACTTAAAGAACAGAATAATCTATTAAGTGCAGGAACCAAAGCCGATGGCTGGGCCACGCTTTCAGATGACCGATGGGGACTCACCTTTTCCTCTCGTTTCTTCTGGGAGAAATATCCCAAAGGTTTACGACTATCCGCTGATGGTAGCATCGAACTACAAGCTTTACCAACTGAGGAATTCCTTTGGGTCGCCATGGGTTCTGGAGATGAATACCTGTTCTACTTCCATTCGTCTGGCATGGTTCCGAATGCTCAAGAATGGAGTCAGACCCTCAGTAAATCTCCGCTGATTGCTCATGTAGACCCAGCATATTTGGTCGCAACAGAAGCATTCTATGCCTTGGGAAGTTGCCAGTCCAGTAGATGGAGTAACCTCAATAACTTCATCAATACCACTACCAATAACCACTTGAGCAATCGGGATGCTCTTGATTTATATGGGAATCTACACTTCGGAGATGTTCCTCGTAATCAATGGGAATTAGGAGAGAATCGCGACCTCTCCACCTGGGGCAACAACTATTACGATGCCATGCTGACCAGTGCCCGCCTATTCGCACAGACGGGCGACCGACGCTTCTTTGATGTGATGCTGCCCATGGCCTGGAATAACATGGAAACCCAATGCTTCCAAACCTATGAGGAGAATGATTGGATGAATGGCTACAATCCATCCTATTCTTTGAACCATCGTTCGACCGGTCATTACAACCAACATTATGGAGAAGGCATCTGGTACTATTATTACCTGACTGGCGATGAACGAGCGAGAGAAGTTGGGCTCCGGGCTGCCAGAAGTATCCGTGATTACCACCTCTGGGGCCTAAATAATCCCAATGCGCGACTAGCCTACCAAAATGCCTCTGCCTGCCTGGAGGCCTGGAAAGCAACTGGCGAACAGTCCTACCTGGAGACCTTCAAAACCTATGTGATTGATCGTATTCTAGCCACCCAAAACAGCTATGGCATGATCGGTGGCTACAGCGCCGAAGGAGGCCTCGATTTTCCGGGCGAGCAAACCTTTATGATGGCTTTATTTAGCGATTCCGTTTGGAAGTATTTGAAGGAATTCCCTGAGGATCAGGCGACTAAAGATCAACTATTGCTATTGGCTGACTTTGTAGATCAGTATGCTAGAGTTAACCCTAACGAAGAGACTTACTATAATTTTTGGTACTCCCCGTCCGAGCCCGGCCTACCCCAGTTCTGGTTAGGCGGTACTTCTGATGACTATGTATACTGGACAGGCAAAAGCTTAATCTCAGGCTTGTACGCCTATGCTTATGACGTCAGTGGTGAGGAGAAGTATAAGACTATGGCGGAAAACACGATGGACTTCCTGTACAATCAAGGTTTCGGCAATCAGGAGGGTAATTTTTCCTGGGGCAAAGCCTCGAGCGAAGCGATGAAAAATGTGATACACAGCGCTGCTATTCTGTGCCCTGGACAAACTACTCCGACAGAAGAAATTAACAAGGCACCTAAAACTCTAAAAGTGTTTCCTAATCCAAGTAGGGAAACCTTGCACCTAGCCCCTATGGCCAGCCTTGCTGGTCAGAATTATCGGATCGTGAATATGCATGGCCAGGTTATTCAATCGGGCCAAGTTCCAAATTCTCTATCCCTAGAAATCACCCAATTTCCTACTGGTATTTATGCGATACAGGTAGGCCAAATGACAACTAAATTTTCCAAAACCCAATGATGACCACTGCTCGGTCATCATCACTAAAATCAACCAACATGAAAAATTTCAGAAAATTCATGGCTGCTATGACAGTCGCTGCTACCCTTTGTCTTCCAGGCTGCCCAGAGGAGTTCTGCAATGGAGGTGGCGGCGAAGAAATAGAAGGCTGTGAAGACTGCACCGGCCAAATCATTAACGTACAAGACCAGGATCAGTTACTAGCTATTTTGGAACGGTAAAGTAGCTTATCTGTTTCTGGCAGAGACTGAAAAGTGAGTGTTGCAAAATGTGACTAAACCATTACTCCTCCTTAAACAACCCAATACAATCATGTTTTGTGACACTCATCTCATCAACACTAACCAGGACATAATTTATCATGATCACACTGAAGTTTTCTGTTATGAAAGATCAACAGATCTTAAAGCGCCTAGCAGCAGTGGTCAATGTCTCCTCTCCACCTTCCATCATTTGCAGTCGCTGCTCAATCTCTTTAGAGGTCTTCGTGATGGACAATCCACCTAAAGCCGTACAGCGCAATTCGTGGGCTATGCTGTTTCCGACAGCATCCATGGTAGCAATTACCTCATCTAAAGGAATCAGAGCATCATACTGAGCCAAGGCCATGTTGGCACAGGATAAAGCATTAGATGCCGCCATCACATTACGCCCTAAACAAGGCGCTTCCACCCGATTGGCGATTGGATCACAGATCATTCCCAGAGCGTTTTGCAAAGCTTGTGAGGCCGCTGACAGCGCTTGAGTCAAATCCCCTCCCGCCATCTGCGCAATAGCTGCAGCTGCCATGCCCGAACCTGATCCACACTCGGCCATACAGCCGCCGACCTCCGCAGCAAAGGTGGCTCCTTCGGCTATAAACACCCCAATCAAGCCCGCACTTAGCATCGCTTTCACCACTTCATCCTCCTCCAAGCCCAAACGCTCCGCCACGCCCCATACGGCTCCGGGCAATGCCCCGCAGGAGCCCGCCGTTGGAGCTGCTACGATTACGCCCATAGAGCTCTTCACCTCCATCATGGAACTGACAAATAAGATAACTTGATTGAGTGCATCTCCTGGTACTAGGTTCCCTTTCAACATTTCCTGCTGAAATTGCGGAGACTGGCTGCCCAAAATACGATCTTCATAGGTGGTTCCTTGGATGCCTGAATCGATTGAAGCGCGCATGATACGAATGATCGTACGCATCTTTTCAAATACCTGCTCCGCTGAGAGATTACCGCGAGCCATTTCATAGGCCTGGGCCAGCTTCCAAAGTGGCCAATTCTTATCTTCATTGAAGACCAACATCTCCCCACAGGTGCGAAAAGGCACAGAAAGTCCCTGGCGAGAACGCACCGGTAAAACGGGATCAATCTCCTTCAGCTGGCTCACTGCCGGCAACTGCAAAAGTCTTGTTTTCAAGTTCGCAGATAGAAAGGCCTGGCTTTTGATCTGAATAAAAGGAATACGTCCCTGATGTACTTTAACCTCATCAAAAGAATTGGCCGCTATCTCTAGCTCCGATAATATTTGTTCAGGCTGATTGGTATAGATGAGGGTTTCATTGTAATCCCCCATCATGTGCAGCGCATTACCATCAATCTCCACCACCTCAATCATACCGCCGCCTAAAGAGATGGCAGTCATCTCCCGCATCTCCAGCTCGTTGAAAAGCGTAAGTTTATAGGTATTGGGGTGATGGGCCTGGATATCTTCGATTTGGATCTGAATATCGAGCCCAGCCTCCTCCACTCCTTTCAGATAATGTGGTAAACGGTCATCATCGGCTTCCCATCCCAGTAATCCACCAAACAAGCCCATGTCGGACCCTTGGCTCTTGTGGGTAGTAGCCAGCGACCCATTGGGATCGTACTGCACAATCACTTGCTGCAAAACACCCCCCATCAAGTCGCGAGCCATCCGGCCGATGCGCAAAGCTGCGGCACAATGTGAACTGGATGGCCCTCGCATTACGGGGCCTATGACGTCATTGAAGATACTGGGAAAATTCATGGTATATTCTTTTAGAATTCCGGAGCGAATGGGGCCTTAGACTTCATTCGCCAGTAAGCTCGCTGAAGATACGAAGCTCTACTTAGATTTTTTCACTCGGATTGAAGAGAAGTCCAATTCCACCTCTACTTCCTGCCCAACTGCCCAACCCCTGGCTTTTGCTTTTGCCACCCGGTGCAGTATAATTTGCTCCTGGACTAACAATTTCAGTTTTACTTGTCCCTCTTCCTCAAACAGGGAGATGATTTTCCCAATGCAAGAAAAACTTTGACTAACGGTATCCGAGAACAACTCCTGAGGAGTGCAGGTGTTGACTAATTGGCCCTGTTCAATTACATACACCGTATCGGACAATCGCAAGATCTCATTAGGTTCATGGCTTACCAGAATAGTGGTCAGGCCATACTTCTGATGAATCTCCAGCAAATACTCCTGTAACTTAAGTCGCATTTCCTGATCCAGTGCAGAAAGTGGTTCATCCAAAAGCAATAGCGGTGGTTTTTGTACCAGTGCCCTAGCTAAGGCTACTCGTTGTTGCTGCCCGCCAGAAAGTCGATTGGGTCTACGATTTTGTAATTCCCGTAGCTCCATCAATTCAATTAGTTCAGCGATAATGGCATCTGGTTGATCTTTAGGTAAGGCAAAAAGCAAGTTTTCTCGCACACTCATATTTGGAAAGAGTGCATAGTCTTGGAAAAGAAAACCCAATTGGCGCTTTTGTGGGGATAGGAAGATATTCTTTTGGTAATCATACCATTGTTGCCCCTGTACTCCAATATGTCCAGCGTCAGGTCGTAAGAGACCCGCTAGCATGCGCAAGATGGAAGTTTTACCTGCTCCAGATTTACCATACAAGGTCACGAACTGTCCCTTTTCTAGCTGAATTTCAACATCTAGTTGCTGCCCTCCCTCGGCAAAGTTCAGCCTTTTTTCTAGTCTAAAGTCAATCATTTCCAATAGCTTTTGACATGACCACCGTTGACTAGATAGACCAACAAGAGGATACAAAAAGTGATAACAAACAAGATTAACGAATAGGTGTTTGCGGCAGCATAATTCAAGGACTCCACTTCATCATAGATCGTAATCGATGCTACCTTGGTCTGTCCCGGGATATTCCCACCGATCATCAAGACCACCCCAAATTCGCCAATAGTATGGGCAAAGGACAATACGATGCCGGTGAGCAAGGAGGGACGTATGTTTGGGAGTAAAACCTTGGTCAGGGTCGTCCATCGGGATTTTCCCAAGATGTAGGCAGCTTCCTTTAAAGAAGGGGAAAGATTGGCAAAACCGGATTGAATCGGATGAACCATAAAAGGTAGGCTATACAGCAAAGAGCCAATTACAAGCCCTTCAAAAGAAAACACCAAGCGCAGACCTAAGCTCGCGTCCAACCACTGACCAAACGCATTATTAGGACTAAAGGCGAGGAGTAGGTAAAACCCAAGCACCGTCGGAGGGAGGACTAGCGGCATGCTAATTAGGGTCTCTATGACCGGTTTTACTCGATTTTTCACGTAGGCCAACCAGTAAGCCAATGGGATAGCTATGATAAAGAGTAAGATCGTGGTCACAAAGGCCAGTCGAAAGGTCAGACTTAAAGGTTGCCAGTCCATCATATCAATCTGTCACAAGGTCCATGCCAGTACAAAAGGCATCACTTACTGAACAACTGTTCCGCCTTCTCTCGAAAGGTAGCCATGAGTTCCAGGTAGGCAAAGGGGCCGTAACTAATCCTGGAAACTCCCGCATTGGCTAAATCCTGATTTGCCGGAGCTGAGGGTAGTTTAATTATATTCACCGGTAATGCTACACTTTGGCACAAATCAACAATCAAGTCCAAATTATCCAAGCCTGGAGCAAAAAAACCATCTGCTCCGGCCGCCGCAAAGGCTTCCGCCCTCTTCTTTGCCTCATCCATCAATCCCGCGTGCTTGCTCTTATCCTTTTCCTGCAGAAAGAGATCTGTACGGGCATTTATAAAAAGCGGAGCTTCCATCTTATTGGCGGCACTACGAACAGTAGCAATACGAACCTTTTGGGTATCGATATCAAATACCCCTCCGACCCCAATGACTTGATCTTCAAAGTTGACACCAACAATACCTGTCTCAAGGAGACGCGATGTATTTTCCGCCAAGCGTACATTATCCGCTTTGGCGTACCCTCCTTCGAAATCAATACTGAGCGGTATACTGATACTGCTCACGATCTGTTGGACAGTTGTCAGCAACTGATCAAATGCAATGTGCTCACCATCTGGATAGCCCTGTGACAGTGCTAAGGGCTTACTACCCGTTGCTACTGCGGTAGCCCCAGCCTCTTCAAGGGCCTTGGCACTGCCCGCATCCCAAGCATTGTATAGTAGAATGGGATTACCTGACTGGTGCAGTCCCATAAACTGTTCAAATTTTTCCTTTGTATTCATAATTGTTGGACTTTGATCAACAAGGTAAGGCGATATTCTAGACTAAATAACTGAAATATGGATAAAACTTTCCAGATGCAGGTCGGAGTAACATCTTAGTTAAATTATTTCCTGTGGTAGATAAATGTACAATTTGAAGCAGTACAGCTGCTTTATACGGGTCAACTTCTGGAATACTCCCAACAAATTTTATCTTTAAACTACTAACTTCTGTTCAGGGCCTCCCTCGCTGAAGTTTTCGAATTACCTTCAACAAAATAGACTATGCCTGCCACTTTGATCCGAAATGGTCGGTTATTCGATGGAACACAAAACCCATCCAAAGTAGCCCACCTCTTGATAGAAGACGGTTTCATCCAAGCCATAAGTACAGAAGATATTCCGATTGATCCCGATACGCGTGTCATTGACGCCAGCGGTAAATGGATCACACCGGGCTTCATTGATAATCATACGCATTATGATGGTGAAGTATTGGTTGCGCCAGGCTTGGAGGAATCTGTGCGGCATGGAGTGACCACCGTAATGCTCGGAGGCTGCTCGCTTTCCTTCGTTTGTGCGGAGGTCGAAGATTGCTGTGATATGTTCACCCGGGTGGAAGCCTTTCCTAGGGAGATTCTATTCCCCATTCTCAAGGATCAAAAGAAGTGGTCCACACCCGAGGAATGGATAGATCACATCAACACCTTACCCGTCGGACCGAATTTGGCTTCTTTTATCGGTCACTCCGACATACGAGCTGCCGTAATGGGCATCGATCGATCTTTGGATAAGTCCGAACGCCCAAGCTCCGAAGAAATCCAACGAATGGGGGAAATTCTCGAAACTGCCCTGGACGCTGGTTTTGTAGGAATTTCGATGCAGCACAACCCCTGGGATAAAATGGATGGCAGGCATTGGTCAAAATTGCTTCCCGCCGCTTACGCTAAAGGCCCAGAAAGAAGGGCACTCACTCGGATTGTGCGCGAACGAGGAGCACACCTACAGGGTGTACCCAATCTCGTTAACCGGGTCGGTGCTTTCTGGTATATGACGCAAAGTGCGGCCTTCTTTTGGCGAAAGCCACTTAAAACTTCCTTGGTCGCTTTGATGGACTTGAAAGGGGATCCCTTTATTCGTCCCATCGTGAGTGCCATTTCCGCCTTTTACAATCGATTCTTAAGAGCAGATTTTCGGATGCAAGCTTTTCCAGTGCCTTTCCGGGTGTATGCGGAGGGGATGGAACTGGTGATCTTTGAAGAATTTCCAGCAGGAGAATTGGCCCGCCACCTTTCCCGAGATCTAAAAAAGCGGAATACCACCTTAATGGATCCGGAGTACCGCAAGACCTTTAAGAAGAATTACCGCAGCAAACTCACGCCCAAGGTTTGGCAAAAGGATTTCGGCGATGCTTACGTGATTGAAGCGCCTGACAAATCCTTAATCGGTAAATCCTTCTTGGAGATTGCCGAAGAAAGAGAACAACATCCAGTAGATGCTTTTTTGGATCTAGTGGTGGAAATGGATAAGGAAATTCTTTGGGAAACGACAATTGGAAACCATGACCCTTCTCGCTACAAACCTCATTACAATGATCCTAATGTAGTGATTGGCTTCGCTGATTCCGGTGCCCATATCAACAATATGGCCTTCTATAATCTGCCGATTCGGGTGCTACGATATGTACAGGCTTCCCATGAGAAAGGTGAACCGTTGATGTCTTATGAAAAAGCCATCTGGAGATTGACTAAGGAAAATGCGGATTTTTTCAATATTGATGCGGGACATTTGGCAGTGGGTAAGCGAGCTGACCTTGTAATTCTTGACCCGGAGCAATTGAGTGATAAGGTACACGGATACCACACCGCTCCTTTCCTGGAAGATTGTGATCGATTAGTGAATCGAGATGACGAAGTAGTAAAACTGGTCATGATTGGTGGAAAAATAGCCTGGGAAGATGGCCAATTCTCCGCTGCCTTTGGCCAAGAACGCTTTGGCCAATTCCTACAAGCTAACCATACCTATTCTAGCTCTACCAAAAAGAAAGTCAATGCCCATGAAAGTGCATTATCGGACGTGTCATCTATGTGAGGCCATGTGTGGCCTCCGAATTGAAACGGAAGGAGATCGAGTAGTAAAGATTGAAGGAGATAAAGAAGATGTTTATAGCAAAGGGCATATCTGCCCGAAGGGAGTAGCCTTGCAGGATATCCACAATGACCCGGATCGACTCAAGTACCCGATGCGACGAAAAGGTGCGGAGTGGGAAAGGATTAGTTGGGCTGAGGCCTTTGATGAAGTTGAAACCAAGCTGAATGCCATTCGGGATAAATATGGCCCAGATTCCTTAGGGCTATACATGGGCAATCCTGGAGTACACAATACCGGAACGGGACTCTTCTTCTTCGATTTCGCAAAGGCCTTGGGCACAAAGAACAGGTTTGCTTCGCATTCGCTGGATCAACTCCCACAGATGTTTGTCAATGGCGAGATGTTTGGTCATCAAGCCATGTTTCCCGTGCCAGACTTGGAACGCACGAGCTATTTCCTAGCCTTGGGCGCTAACCCCTTGGTGAGTAATGGCAGCATCATGTCTACGCCCGATATTCAGGGAAAATTAAAGCGTTTGCAGGCACGGGGAGGAAAGTTTGTGGTTATTGACCCACGGCGGACCCGTTCCGCTAAACTGGCAGACGAGCATTACTTTATCCGCCCGGGCACAGATGTGCTATTCCTGCTAGCCTTTGTTCATGTTCTTTTTGAACTAGATTTACTTCAAGTAGACCGGGTTAGCGCTTACACGGATGGGATTCAAACCGTTGGAGAATTATGTCAGCCCTACACACCAGCCCTAGTTGCTCCGCTGATTGGTATAGAAGCTAGCACCATTCGACAAATGGTCAAAGATTTTTGCGCAGCGGAACAAGCCATTTGTTACGGCCGCTTGGGAGTATCCGTACAGGAATATGGTAGCCTTTGCCACTGGCTGATCAATGCGATTAATATTCTGACCGGAAACATAGATAAGGCGGGCGGAGTGATGTTCCCCTTACCCGCCATGGACTTCGTCAAGCTACTCAAACATGAGGCCAAAGCTTTCCGCTGGAAAAGTCGGGTCCGGGGTATGCCCGAAGTCGCCTCAGACTTGCCTAGTACGGTGATGGCAGAGGAAATGCTCACCCCGGGGGAAGGCCAGATCAAAGCTATGATTACCCTGGCGGGAAATCCTGTTCTATCTGCCCCTAATAGTAGCCAGCTGGATAAGGCTTTCAGTCAGTTGGAATATCAGGTAGCGATCGATATTTATTTGAATGAGACTACTCGCCAGGCTGACATTATTTTGCCGCCGGCAACAGCCTTAGAAGTATTACACTATGATTTTGTGCTGAATATCGTAGCCCTACGTAATGTAGCTAACTTCTCCGCTCCAGTTTTTCCCATCAATAGCGGTCAAAGATATGATTGGCAAATCATCCTAGAACTGCAAAAACGCCTAGAAAAAGGCAACTCCTTCCTGCTTGGATTGAAGCATCGCATTCTTTCCTGGCTCACCCCGGAAAGACGCATAAACCTTGGTTTACGTATTGGCCCTTACGGCTTATTCAGCAAACACAAACTGAGCCTACAAAAGCTCAAGGACAATCCGCATGGTCTGGATTTCGGCCCCTTGCAACCCGCATTACCTAAACGCCTATTCACCAAAAACAAGCGGATCAACTTGGCATTCCCACGCATTCTAGAAGACCTAGAGCGCATCCCCATCTTAATCGAACAACTAAAAAACAGCTCTGATACATTGCTCCTCATTGGTCGGCGTGATCTTCGGTCAAATAACTCGTGGATGCACAACAGCATTCGACTCGTCAAAGGACTTAACCGCTGTACGATCCTCATGCATCCGAAAGATGCGGCTAAACGACAGCTTGTTAATGGTAGTTTTGTAGAAGTATCTTCTGCAACGGGACAAATCAAATTGACGGTAGAGTTAAGTGAGGATATCATGCCTGGCGTGGTCTCCATTCCGCATGGCTGGGGGCATAAATTAAAGGGAACCAAAATCCGAGTCGCAGAGCAGAAACCCGGCGTAAACGTCAACGAACTCACCTCCGAACAGCTCGTCGACGCCCCTACAGGAAACGCCGTGCTAAACGGTATAGCCGTAGAAGTACGGGCGGTTCAGCAGGTAACGGCCAGTGCGAATGCGAGTTAGGTAGAGACAACCCAAATGTCTCATTTCATCGTTTCGGCAATAGCAAGGACAGCGCCAACGCCAAGCGAACGGGCGGCTGCGTCAGGGCATGCGCAATCTGCAGGCTAGAACTCCAGGGAACAGCTATTTCATCAAGGTTTGATGCTTTGAGATATCCTGCTGTATCCAGTTCAAAATCATCACAAGTCAAATTGTTTTCTATGGCTTGCCCTTCTTTGTGTTCGATGTCCAACCCAAAGCGTTGCTCCGAAGTTCTTTGTTCCAATACAAGATAGTCATACTTATCCTGCGCCTGCCGGACGGTTATCTTTGAAGCCCAAGAAGACAATATCTGACGGTAAATTCCCTTCGAAAATAGGTTCGCTGATTCCTTCTTCGATGAGTAAGGAATTACTGGCAGCATCCTGCTTTGCCAAATAGATGCGACAGTTCGGATGCTTATTTAAAAGTTGGGAGCGCAGGAGAAGCGTTAGCCTACCGATGTTCTAGGTGATCTTTTCTATTGTTTTGCTATCCCTGAAAAGAAGTGTTGTAGTAGCTTAATTAAAGTTATAATATAGTTGTGAGCTGGCTTGTGAATCTGACCCCGACAATTCTCGCATTCTTCCCTACGAATCTCGCATAGCATCATTTCTATAGGCTTTTGGGTCATTTAAGCAGGAGCCTTTTCTCGAAAAATTCTAATTTCCCGATAGTTAAGTATTACTTAACAAAGATCCCTTTAAAAAAATTTGGCCTCTTAAATTAGATGGACCTATTTGTACCTGCCATAAATATCCAATACATGCATAAATTCCTATTCCTTTTTCTAATCTTGGGATGCACTCTCTCCATTGACGCCCAGGAGAGTCAGTACGTAGCAGTAAATGGCTTAAAGATTCATTATAAAACTTATGGAAGTGGCACTCCTCTATTGTTGCTTCATGGTTTTACGGTGAGTAGCAAAGTGTGGGACCCCTGGATTGAAGACCTTTCTAAAGGGCATCAACTGATTGTTCCTGATCTTCGGGGTCATGGCCATTCTTCTAATCCAAACAATAAGTTTACCCATCAGTTGTCGGCCATGGATATGTACGCCTTAATGGACCAACTCAATATTAGGCAGTTTAAAGCCATTGGCCACAGCTCAGGTGGAATGACCCTGACGCATATGGCGACGATGGATAGTGCAAGAATTGAGGCGATGATCCTAGTTGCCTCTACTTCCTTTTTCCCAGAACCCTGCCGAGCCATACAAAGGGGCAGTACGATTGAGTCGCAAGATGAAAACTGGCTGACTTTTTTGAGAGCTATCCATCCAGGCGGAGATAAACAAATCAGCGCCCTGTACGCACAGTTTAGAAATATGGCAGAGGTCTATCACGATATGAATTTCACACCACCTTATCTGGCCACCATTAAATGTCCCACTTTGATCGTACATGGAGACAGGGATGCTTTTTTTCCGATTGATATTCCTGTCGATTCCTATAAGGCGATTCCTAATGCCTTCCTTTGGGTGATACCGAATGAAGGTCATATTCCTGCCGGCATTGTCGGAAGAAATTCTATCTGGTCTGATCAGTTTGTAATAGTAGCTAGGGAGTTTCTTGCCGGTGGATGGTGAACAGATTACCTAGAAACTTCTATTCTGCTTACGATAAACAGAAGGAATCACTCCAAATTCAGTTTTAAATACCTTGGAGAAATAGTCGGGATCATTGAAGCCACATGCATAGGCTATCTCAGATATGGAAAGACTCGGGTCTTGCAACTGCCTTTTAGCCTCATTCATCCGCACCCGGCGAATCATTTTACTGGCGGATAGACCCGTTAATGCCGTCAATTTTCGGTGCAACTGAGAAGGGCTAAGCGCTACTTCCCTGCTTAAGTCGCTTACACCAAAGCTGCTATTTCCTAGGTGCTTTTCGATAGCCAGTTTTACTTCCTTGACAAATGAACTTTCCAGTGGTTGGAGGTCACTCTGCTCCGAGCTCAGCTGCGTTGTCGATAGGAGATAATAGCGCTTCAATCTCTTTTGTTGAAGTAGCAAATTATTTAGCTGAATAAGTAACTCTTCTTGATCAAAGGGCTTGCCTAGGTACAGATCAGCCCCATACTGTAAACCCTTAAGTTTAGATTCCTGGTCTGCCCGGGCCGTGAGCATAATAATGGGAATATGACTGGTCCTGCGATCGCTCTTGAGCTGTTCGCATACTTCAAAGCCATCGAGCAGCGGCATCATCACATCACTTATAATTACATCTGGGATGGATCGATAGGCCTTTTGTACACCTTCTTTCCCATCCATGGCAAATTCCAGTTGAAAATGCGAACCCAAACAGATGGCAATGTACTGTCGTACATCTTGGTTGTCTTCTATGATTAAGACCTTGGGTGCCTCAAATAATTCAGTTGGGAATAACTCACTCTGGTCTTTTTGGGCGGCAAGTACCACTGGTTGCTGGAGCTCGACCAAAACTGAATTTTCTGCTTCCTGTCTGATCGGCAGCTGGAAGAAAAATTCCGTCCCCTTGCCTTTTATGCTTTTCACCTTGATATCCCCTTCCATCAATTTCACCAATTCCTTAACCAAAGCCAAGCCAATGCCGGTTCCCTCTCCTTTCCTGGTATCTGTTGAATTGACCTGATAAAAGCGATCAAAAACCCGTTCTAATTCTTCCTGCTTAATACCTTCACCAGTATCCTTTACTTTAATCTCCAATTGTCCCTCCTGGATAGGAGTGATCTGCATATAAATGTGGCCGCCTTCAGGAGTGAATTTCAAGGCATTGGAGAGTAGATTGAAAACCACCTGCTGCAGGCGTTTGGGATCAAAATCCATCACTAGCTCTTCCACGCTCGACAAAAAGTGGAGCTGAATGGCTTGGTTTTCGGCGGCAGAATGAAAGGATTCCAACTGATAGCTCAAAAAACTTATAATATCCTGCTGGACCAACTCCAGAGACAATTTGCCCACTTCTAACTTTGATAGATCCAGCATTTGATTAATCAACTGCAATAGCAATTGCCCATTCCGCTGGATCATTTCTACATGGTCTGCAACTCTTTCCTGTACTTGAGTTTTTACTTGCTTAGCAATGCCCAGGATGATAGTGAGCGGGGTTCTAAATTCATGTGTCATATTCACATACAAGCGATTCTTTACCTCTTCTAATTCCTTTGTACGTCTCGCTTCTGCCAGCGTCAATTGACGCTTCAACTGGAACCTGTAAAGCTTATATAATAAAGCCCCTGCTAATATAAGGTATGCTGCATAGGACATTTGACTCAACCACCATGGCGGACGAATCCGGAATACATATTTTGCTGTCTCACTCCACAAACCGTTGCCATCTACAGCTCTTACCTCAAAGCTATAATGTCCCGGTCGTAAATCTGCCAAATCTATCTCATTCCTCTTGACTAAAGGAGACCACTTCTCCTTATTACCTTTCCTACTTAGCCGATAACTGTACCGTAACTTTTCAGGAGTAGCGTCTGTTGCCAACCAGCGTAAGTGCAGGTTGTTGAAATCATTGGGGAAATTAGGTCCCAAGGGTAAATTTTCTTGTGCAAGTACAGAATCAAATTGAATCCTGTGCAAAGGCAACTGTAGTTTTGAACTGAATAGCTGTTCATTATTCTCCTTCGCGCTTTGTACTTGTCGCCAATCAACTTCGTCAAGAATAGCCTTTAATTCAACGATAGCGAGGCTTGGTGCTAAGCTATCCTGGCTCAAGCCCGCCAGATTCAATTGACTTAATCCACTGGGGGTACTCATCCATAATACATTTTGCTCATCAATCACCATGGAACGAACCGTTTCGTAACCTTCTGCGTCCGGCATTTCATAGAACTGCGACAGCAGATTTTTCTGATCTTTGGTCCAGGAAAGTCGATAGACTCCATTGATTGCTCCTACCCAAACATTCCCATCACGATCCACAATTAGACTTTCCACATAGTGCGGTAAGCCCTCAAGTGCTGGCAAATGAAAGAACCCTTTACCATCCCAAAAACAAAGACCATTATCTGTTCCGAGCCAGATTCTTCCCTCTAGGTCTTCCACGATTTTGAACACGCTATTTCCAGGCAGACCTTCTCTTGTAGAAAAATGAACAAAGGAAGAATCCCTCCAGAGATTTATTCCTCCTTTGTAGGTTCCAATCCAGATTTGACCTTTTTGATCTCTAAGCAGGCTTCGAATGTTATTGTCACTGAGGCCTTCCGCTTCGGTGAAATACCGAAAACCTTCCCCGTCCCAAACACCAACCCCTCCCCCAGAAGTGCCAAACCAGATATCCCCGTTATTACCTTCTGCCAAACATCGGACGAAGATATCTTGCAACCCATTTGTCTGGTTAAAGTGTTCTACACTGCTCTCTTTCCAAACGCCTAGCCCATTATACCCCCCGTACCAAATTTGGCCCTGTTGGTCTTCCAGGATGGCCCAAATATCATAAGTGGCAGGTGTGATTTTGGTGGAAAAATTGGAAACCTGTGATCCATTGGAAACGCTTATACCATCAGTAGCATGCCCGTACCAGCATCTGTTTTGATGATCTATATATAAAGTTCGAATAAACTGATTGGAGAGGTCTGCACTAAGTGCAACAGTTTCGATATCGGTTTCATTTATAATTTTGAGGCCTCCTCCATTAGTAGCCAGCCAAATTCGTCTTCGTTGATCCTTTATCGCTTCCCACAATATTTCTTCTCCGAAATCCTCCGGTTTAATATATTGTAGCAGCTTTTCGCCATCCCATATCGTGATATCCTGTTGCTCCTTTATCCAGATTCTACCTTCTTCATCTTCGTGAAACGGAATGCCCGGATATTCAGATCTCGCAATTCCGATCGGAAAATCATATTGGTTTACCGTATCAGCTTGGAGGGAATGGAAGCCTTGAAGTGTTACAATAAAAATGGCCCCCTTCTGAGTCCTCCAAAAGCCGATAATTAAATTATCTAATAAACCATTTTCCTTGTTGTAGTGGGTAACCGATGGTCCACCTTCCTTCTCATTCAAGACCATAATGCCAGCATCGCTCGTAGCGATCCAAATGTTCCCCTCAACATCCTCCAACAAACCTCTAAAAGCGTAGCTGCTAATTCCTTGCGCTTTGGTATATTGAAAAAAGCCCTGGCCATCCCATTTATTTAGGCCCTTAGAAGTAGCAATCCAGATTTGCCCCTTACTATCTTCCAGTAAAAAGTTCACATCGTCGTCCAGCAATCCATTAGACTGGTTAAAATGAGTAAAGAGGCTACCGTCCCAGACGCTGACTCCCCCTCCATAAGTCGCGATCCAAATTTGTCCCTGCTGGTCCTCGATAATATCTACTACGGCATTGCTACCTAGGCCTTCTTTCGTGGTAAAATGCGTGAAACCACTACCATCCCATACGCTAATTCCTCCTCCCCAGGTACCAATCCAGATTTTTCCTGATCGATCCTCCAGCAATGTCCAAATATTTCCTGATCGTAGACCTTTTCCAATGTCCTTGATAGAATGGCTATGAATATACTGTGCGTCCAAGCTTGTCTGTACAGCCGTCCATGATGGCCAACTTGGCTTCAATTGATCTCCGGTAGATGCCACGTAGGGAGGGTCCTCCATTTGGCTTTCATTCACTCTTGTCCCTTGTATGAAAAGGGACCTTCTTTCTGTTGGATAAAACGCTCTTGGCACCCTAGGTGATAGTACCTGTTGCTCCAGTGGGATTTTCTGAGCAGTAGCCACCTTTCTTTCTGGTTTTAAGACCGAATCCATGTTAATTTGTCTACCTCGGGAAGGATAGTATTGATCCAATTCTAGAATGTAGGGGTTCTGCTTTAAATCTCCGTCTTCCTGTATTTGAGAACAACTAGCTAGTAAGACTAGGAGCATACAGGTCAACAAAACTTTAAAGGTGGTCATGCCGTTAATTTACAAAAAATACACAGCACAGGAATACCTAAAGAATTTTGCTCACCGCAGAACATGTGTAGACGGCCAATCCTAGATCAACCCTAACAAATCTTGCAAGAAACCCTACATTTCTTGCATCGGAGAATTATTCTGGTTTTTTAGTGAATATATGCAGACCTTGGAGCCGAAAAACTGAGACCTTAGTCTCCGGCGGCAGTTAACCGATTTAAACACTGCACAATTTTCAACATGAAAAACTTACCCTACTTCGTAAGCCCCCCCTTGGAACAAGGCGAACATGTCTTAGGATAGTCTGATAAATGTGAATTCACTCCTCCCAAGCCTTTCTGAAGCACTAAAAATCATTATAGAAAGGAAATTTGATGCTATCTCAGGCACAAAAGTTTCCTTTATTTCCTTATTCCATCATAATTAAAAATCAAGTTACCATGAAATCAACAATTCTTCTTCTTTTCAGCTTGTTCCTCTTTAACGGCCTTTCTGCACAAGCATCCACCGAAAGCAGCGCAAAGGCCCAAGTGGCTAGTGCGACGTCAAACACAGAGAACATCACCATACGCAGAACCCTTTACTTCAAATTTAATGCGAAAGTTACCCCCGATGACATCGAATATGTCAGAACGACCTTCAAGGGCCTGCGTGATCAGATCGAAGGCATGACCGAAGCCATCTGGATGGTAGCTCCAGATAAAGAGGAGACCTATACGCATTTCTTGATGTTGGAATTTGCAAATCAGCAAGCTTTAAAGGCTTATGAGAAACACCCTGACCACATGGCGATTGCAGCTAAAGGCCCTTCATTGATGGCCGGCTTTTACATGCAAGATTATGAAGTTAAATAACTAGATGAATCCGGCCTCTTTCTGGCGGAGATACGCGATTTGACTGCGTAGGAGAGGGAATTAAAGCGCCCCCTCTCCTACTCCATTTCCAAGACTGCAAGTAAGAACTGGCGTGATAAAGCTGATATCTACATCTTTATCATGCTGAAGGTTGGCAGTATAGAGGTCTTCTTCGTACCTAACTTCTTAGTGGCTTTCCTTTGCCCAGCAGCATAGCGAATGAGCTAATACTGGCAATTCTGGAATTCTAGTTCTCTTAAGAGCAGTTGCATGTACCATTTTTCGAAAGAAATGCCCAGGAAGATGAAGTTCTTCATATCATGTAATTGGAGCTTCAGTTTACTCGGCATACTTTGTTGGGCAAAATGGATTTGATTATACTCAACCTTCTTCAATTCAATCCTCACACAAGAGCTAGTGAAAGCTAGAACTACGCCCAATCATTTCCAGATGGAATATACTTATACTGCTAGGCCCTATTTTTCAATTTGACGAAGACCGCTTGATACTAAGCCAATCGGCGATACATCCGATGCATTCCCTTCAAGTCTTCCTTGAAGAGCGGTGCCTCCAAAGTGGTCTTACTATGAAATTCAAAGCCTAATTTCTCATAGAAGGCCATAGCGGCTGTATTGGTATCAATTACACACAGAAAAAAGATAGCCTTATCCTTCATTTTAGCTTGCTGTATGAGCTTTTCCATGGTATAACGACCTAGGCCCTTACCTTTTTCGGATGGTAGCATGTAGATTTTTTCCAATTCACAGCAGGAATCTTCCGAATGCTCTGGCAATAGACTTTGCCACTTCATTTTGGCAAAACCTACAACCTCATCTTCTACTAGAACGAAGTAATATCCTATTTCGGGATCTTGGAATTCTCTTTGCAATCGCTCGGCATTGAATTGGTCTTCCAAATACAGGGCTAGTCCATTTCCCTCCCAATGGTGCCCAAAATTAGTGCTGTAGGCGATTTGGCTGATTTCTTGAAGTTCACGGAGTTTTGTAGGAGGGATTTCTTGAATCTTCATCTTGGGTTTTATTTTAGCAGGGTTAAATATAGTGCAAATGAAATACCAACTAACACTCTACCTTGCATTTACCTTACAACTTTTATGGGCTCAGACCCAAGCTGATGACCTGTATCTGTATGACAAAATATCGACCATTTCCGAAGATCAGATTTTTAAGACCGAAGGTTATTACAATTGGGGAAGTTCCATTATCAAAGGGCCAGAAGGTAAATATCATCTGTTCTATTCCCGCTGGAAGAAAGAATATACTTTCTCAGGTTGGTTAACGTATTCAGAAATTGCTCGTGCCACCTCGAATCAGTCCACCGGTCCCTGGACCTACCAAGAGACGGTCATCAAAGGCAGAGGAAAAGGCCATTGGGATGCCATAACTGCGCACAACCCAAAGATCAAGTACTTTGAAGGAAAATACTATCTGTACTATATTTCTACCAATCTGGGTCAGCAAGCATTTACGGATCAAGATCTCGTTGCCACCCATGGAAAAACCCTAGCGGATGACACCCGCAGGGCGCTGAGAGAAAATCAACGGACTGGCGTGGCCGTGGCCACTTCACTTACCGGACCTTGGACTCGACAGCCTCAGGCCCTAATAGAACCTGAGGGTCCAATTACTACGCTTACCGTAAACCCTGCCGTTGACCGAGGTGCTGATGGCCGCTACTATTTGGTTGTGAAAGGAGACAAACCGAATGAACCACGATTTATTCGCAATCAAGCTATAGCCGTTTCAGATCGCCCTGATGGACCATTTCAAATGCAAGATAAGGCCGTGATTGATGACCTAGATACAGAAGACATGTCGATCTGGTTTGATGAAGGTCGGCAAAGATTCTATGGAGTATTTCATGCACATCAATACATTGGCTTAATCACCTCAGCGGATGGAGTGAATTGGGAAAAGGCCAATGAGTACTTTCTAAAAAACAAAGTCATCCAACTGGAAGATGGCAGTCGTATTGTACCTGACCGAATGGAGCGTCCTTTTGTTTTTGTAGAGGATGGGCTTCCGAGAACCTTATCTGTGGCGGTCAAAAAAGGGGATGAGTCCTACACTGTTTTTCTTCCTATTCAACATGCGGCCATTCCTCTCCCAAATCAGCGTCAACTCGCCTGGCAAGAAGCAGAACTGGGGGTAGTCTTCCACTACGATCTACATGTTTTCGATGGAAAGAAATATCGACAGGGGAACAATCGCATTCAACCCATTCCCGATTATCAAATATTCAATCCTATCCAACTAGATACGGACCAGTGGATTCGGGCGGCGAGGGATGCTGGTGCGACCTTTGCAATTCTGACCGCCACACATGAAACGGGATTCGCCTTGTATCAATCCGAGGTAAATCCCTACTCTTTGAAAGCTGTCAAATGGCGAGACGGGAAAGGAGACATTGTAGCGGATTTCGTAGCCTCCTGCCGAAAATATGGCCTTAAACCCGCCATCTATGTCGGAATCCGTTGGAATGCCTTTTTGGGTGTGCACAACTTTAAGGTGAATGGCGAAGGTGAATTCCAGAAGAACAGACAAGCCTGGTACAAACAAATGGCGGAAGGCATGGTCCAGGAATTGTGTACTAAATATGGAGAGCTGTTTGAAATTTGGTTTGATGGTGGTGCGGATCATCCGAAAAACGGTTCTCCAGATGTGTTGCCAATTGTCAGGCAATATCAACCCAATTGCCTATTTTACCATAATGCTCAGCTAGCGGAAGCCAGATGGGGCGGATCGGAATCAGGGACCGTTAGCTATCCCTGTTGGGCTACCTTCCCCTACCCTGCTACGGGAGCGGGAGAAAGTGCTAAAAAAGACATAGCCAAGGATAACTTTAAACTACTGAAGGAAGGAGATCCTGAGGGGAAATTTTGGGTGCCAGCCATGTCCGATGCCCCTCTTAGAGGCTACAATGGTCGACATGAATGGTTCTGGGAACCCGGCGACGAGGCACATATCTACCCCGTAGAAAAGTTGGTGGATATGTATGAAAAGTCAGTAGGTCGAAACTCAACGCTCATCCTAGGGCTTACGCCAAATGCAGAAGGATTGATGCCCGCCGAAGACGTAGAACGATTGCAGGAATTTGGGGCAGCGATCAAAGGATACTATACTGATCCGATTGCCAGTACCCAGGGATCGGGCAACAGCATTTTACTAGAGTTTCCAAACAAACAGCGAATAGATCGCGTGGTTTTACAGGAAAACATCATCAAAGGAGAGCGAGTCAGACAATTCCAGTTGGCAGGAAAGACTAGTAAAGGCTGGCAAAATATTTTTAAGGGATCTTGTATTGGTCATAAATTTATCCATCGGTTTGAGCCGGTGGAGTTTACTGCTATGCGTCTAACTATTATAGATTCCAGCGCAGAACCCGATATCAAGACCTTTTCCGCTTATGCTATTGAAAATTGAATGCGAGTATGAAATCCAAGTTAACTCATTTAATATGCTCAAGTGTGGTCCTCTGCTGCAGTGCACTATCTGCCCTTGCGCTAACTGATCCATACCCTAAAAACGCGGATATTGACGCCTTGAACTATCGTTTCGAGTTTGAGTTTTCGGACGAGACGGATGAGATAAAAGGTAAAACTACGATTGATGTCCGATTTCTAAAGGATAGCATAGCACAACTACGATTAGACTTAATCAGCAAATTCAATGCGCCAGGTAGTAAGGGCATGAGCGTTCTCGATATCCAATCCGCTGGAAAGGCGGTGGATTTCCAACACCAAGAGGATGTTTTGCTCATTTCCCTTCCCGCCCCGTCCCAAAAAGATCAACGGCTTCAATTTACTATTAATTATCACGGCATTCCCGCCACGGGATTGATCATTGGAAATAATAAGTACGGCGATAGATGTTTCTTCAGTGACAACTGGCCCAATAAGGGTCGGAATTGGCTCCCCATGATCGATCACCCCTATGACAAAGCCACCTGCGAATTCATCGTGACCGCACCAGCCCATTACCAAGTTATCTCTAATGGCCTGCTTGTAGAAAAAACAGACTTGCCTAAGGAGAAACGACTGACGCACTGGAAGCAATCGGTACCCATTGCACCCTGGCTCTTTACCTTAGGGGTAGCTCGCTTCGCTGTACAAGAAGTGGATACCTTTGAAGGGAAGTCTATACAAACCTGGGTGTATCATCAGGATAGAGAGGCAGGTTTCTACGACTTTGCTGTTCCAACCAAAAGAGCACTAGAATTCTACAGCAGTTACATCGGCCCATTTTCCTACGAGAAGCTAGCTAACATTCAGAGCAATGCGGTCGGAGGTGGAATGGAAGCCGCCTCAGCCATCATGTATGGCGATAATTCCGTTACTGGAAAACGTAGCGAGAGATGGCGCAACATCATTATCCACGAAGTAGCTCATCAGTGGTTCGGCAATTCAGTCACCGAGTACGATTGGGACGATGTTTGGCTAAGCGAAGGCTTTGCTACCTATTTCACCCTTCTCTTTATTGAGCACGAATATGGAAGAGACGCCTTTCTCGAAAAACTGGATAAAAGCAAGGAGATCGTGGATCGCTTTAATTCACTAAACCCCGGTTATCGTATTGTGCATGACAACCTCCAAGACATGCGGAAAGTAACGACCATCCAAACGTATCAGAAGGGGTGTTGGATCTTGCATATGTTGCGGGGAGTGGTGGGGACAGACAATTTTTGGCGGGGTATCAGATCTTACTACAAGAAGTATCGGAATGGCCATGCTTGTACCTTGGATTTCCAACGAGAGATGGAAGAAGCTTCTGGCAAGGATCTTTCTATCTTCTTTCAGCAGTGGCTATATGAACCGGGAGCATTGGAAGTTACGGGGGGGTGGAAGTATGATCCAACCTCCAAGGAAGTTGAAATTGCTCTAGATCAAGTTCAGGAAGATGGAAGTTTGTTTGAAATGCCAATAGAAATTGCGCTTTATTTTGAAGAAGAGAACAGCCCACAACTCGAGCTTCTTTCCATAAAAGGCTCATCAAATCGATTTACCATTAAGGTTGAATCAAAGCCGACAGGCCTTAAGCTAGATCCCAACACTTGGGTACTGATGGATGTGTTGCGGTTTGAGCAGGAGAGATGAGGATCGACTACCTGATCTAGTACTTACAGATAAAACCTATTTCAACTCGAATGAAAATGTTACTTTTAGAGGGATTATCTGCTATCTATGACTACCGTAATTTGGATCACACTCGTCGTATTATCTATATTTTTCATATACACCTTGGGAAAAGACTTTTTCAAGCACAGAAATGTCCTGGAAGAGATTAGTGTTATCAAAACCGCTATCATTGGTTTTGTGGTCAATTTCTTTGATGTATTAGGGATTGGAGCCTTTGCGCCACAAACAGCTCTCCTTAAGTTCACCAAACAAACGGAAGATCGACTGCTTCCCGGCACCCTAAATGTAGCCAACACGGTCCCGGTTCTCATTCAAGCCTTGATCTTTATTCAGATTGTCGAAGTGGAACCCTACACCTTAATTTTCATGCTAATTTCAGCGGCCACCGGAGCGGTAATTGGTGCAGGTGTGGTCTCAAAACTTGCCGTCCGCAAAATTCAATTGACGATGGGCTTCGCCCTCTTAGTTACAGCCTTTTTCATGCTGGCCGGTCAGCTAAATTGGATCCAGGGTGGTGGAGAAGCCATTGGTTTGACGGGTTGGAAATTGGCCTTGGCGATCGCTGTAAATTTTGTTTTGGGTGCCTTGATGACGGTAGGGATAGGCTTGTACGCCCCTTGCATGGCCTTAGTTTATGCCTTAGGTATGTCTCCATTAGTAGCCTTCCCGATCATGATGGGTTCTTGTGCTTTCTTAATGCCACCTGCCTCGGCTAAATTCATCAAAGAAGGAGCCTATAACCGCAAGGCAGCCGTATCGATGGCTATCCCTGGGGCCATTGCTGTGCTGATTGCAGCGCTTATCGTAAAATCACTCCCCCTCAACACCCTGCGTTGGGTGGTAATTGGGGTAATTATTTATACCTCTATCATTATGTTTAGATCCGCTAAGTCAACGGCTAGCAGCTGAACAACTGACACCGCTTACTTCATTGCAAACAAAACAGAAGAACACCAACATGCATCAGATCTTAAGATACGCTTTAATATTTGGCCTATTCGTTGTACTGGCCGCTTGCGGAAAGCAAAAAGATCAAGTTCTACTCTTTGGTCAGATTACCGATGACAATCAGGAATCGATTGAAAATGCCAAGGCTAAACTCCAAGAACTTGGTAAATCCCTACATTTTTCAGCTCGCTTCACTGACCAAGCTCAGGTCTTTACCGAAGACTCGCTACAGCAATTTGCAGCCCTGATTTTCTTGCATAGCAGCGGGGATAGGCTGGATGATGTCCAAAGGGCGGATGTGGAACGATTTCAGCAGGCTGGTGGTCGTGTAATGGGCATCGAAGCACTGCCAGAAATCCAGCAGGCCTGGCCTTGGTACCACCAGCACATGAGTCAAGCTGCTCCCCAGAATTTCACATCTGTTGAAGAACTGGCGGAGGCTTTGGGTACGGCCATTGGCACTTCGGCATTAGACTATCAATTGGCCACCACCCAGCGTGTCCCCGAGGAGACTAGATTTGTAAAGGAAATCTTGGATTTCAACCTCAACGAACCTATGGAATTGGATGAGCTGCCGGGCCGAGGCCTATTATTTGTGGAAAGAAGAGGTGCCCTTAAGCTGCATGACTTCCAAACAGGAATGACTAAGAAGATTGCACAGGTCCCCCTTTTTTATGGAAATGAAGATGGCTTATTAGGTGTTGCCGTTGATCCAAAATATCAAGAAAACAATTGGATATATTTATTCTATTCAGCCCCCGGAGATGAGCCGATCCAGCACGTCTCCCGTTTTGATCTAGTCGGAGATTCCTTGCTCGCTTCCTCTGAAAAGATACTCCTTACCATACCCACCATTCGCAAATGTTGCCACAGCGGTGGCGCCTTAGAATTTGGGCCAAATGGCAACCTTTTCATCACCTTGGGCGACAATACCAACCCTTTTGAATCTTCCGGTTTCGCCCCCATCGATGAACGACCTGGTCGTGCCCTTTGGGATGCGCAGAAATCAGCTGCCAATACCAATGACCTTAGGGGAAAGATCCTTCGGATTAAGCCCGAAGATGACGGCACCTATTCCATCCCTGAGGGCAATCTATTTCCTCCCGGTACACCCAATACACGTCCCGAGATCTACGTCATGGGCTGCCGGAATCCTTTCCGCCCTTCCATTGACAGTAAAACCGGCTATCTCTACTGGGGGGACGTAGGTCCTGATGCGGGAAAGACCAACCCTAAGCGAGGACCGAAAGGTATGGGAGAATTTAATCAGGCACGTAAAGCAGGTTTTTGGGGTTGGCCCTACACCAGAGGTAATAACCAGTTGTATAATGACTATGACTTTACAGCCGAAAAAGCTGGCGAAAAGTTTGACCCCATGCGATTGGTCAACAATTCACCGAACAATACAGGCATACAAGAGCTCCCACCTGCTCAGCCTTCTATGATCTGGTTTTCTTATGACGCCTCGGAGGAGTTTCCTTGGCTAGGTAAGGGTGGGGTAAACCCCATGGCGGGGCCGGTATTCCATGCCGAAGATCAGGCCGAAGGGTTTCCTGCCTATTTCGAGGATAAGCTCTTTGTGTATGAATGGATGAGGGATTGGGTCTATGTAGTTACGCTGGATGAGGACCATAATTATGTCAAGGCTGAATCCTTCATGCCCAATACGGAATTCTCTCATCCCATGGATATGCTATTCGGGGCTGACGGAAATCTGTATATCTTGGAATATGGCCAGAAATGGAACGCCCAAAATATGGATGCTCGCCTTAGCCGCATTAAATACATAAAAGGCAACCGCACTCCTATTGCTAGGATGCTAGCGGACAAGGAGGTCGGTGCGGTACCTTTGACAGTAGCCTTCAAAGGGGAGGATTCGGAAGACTTTGATCAGGATCAATTGAAATATGAATGGTCCTTTGATCAATCGGAAGTACAATCCACTGAGGTAAATCCAAGCTTCACTTTTGAGAAAGCGGGCATCTATACCGTGCAACTAACCGTTACAGATCCGGATGGAGAAACATCCACTACGACGCAGAAGATCATGGCTGGCAACGAGCCTCCACAATTGACGATTGAAACGGACGTTGAGGACAATATCTACTGGGATAGCCGGAAAATAAACTATCAAGTACTCGTAAAGGATAAAGAGGATGGTTCCACTGCAGATGGAAGTATTACGGAAGATAAAGTCAAGGTTACCCTCACCTACTTACCAGAAGGAGAAGATATCGTGCTGGCCACCGTAGGTCATCAGCAGAATACCCTGCCAGAAGGAAAGTTATTGATTGATGCCTCCGACTGTAGCGCTTGCCATGCAGAAAAAGTGAAGGTCAATGGACCGGCGTATGAAGAAATCGCCCAGAAGTATTCCAGCAAGGACAAAAACTATCTGATTAGTCAGGTAATCAAAGGGAGTTCAGGGGTTTGGGGAGAGACCATGATGGCGGCTCATCCGCAGCTGAGCGTAGATGAAGTCGGAAAGATCATTGACTATATCCTAACGCTAGGTCCAAAGACGGAGGATACGGATAACAGTCTCCCACTTGCTGGCTCCATTACTTTTGATGACCATCTCACGAAGAAAGCGGGCGGGAAATATATTCTAATGGCGTCCTATCTGGATCAAGGAAACGCAGTCGTAGAGGGCAGCACCTTGTCCACCAGCGAACAAATGGTTTTCATCACTCCAAAAATTGAAGCTGAGGATGCGGTTGAACGGAGCAAGGGCTTAGGTATATGGAATGCCCAAGGTGCCCGGCTGGTAGGCTCTATCCTTCACAATTCTTATCTGAAATTTAATGATATCAGCTTCAAGAACCTAAAGAGCATACAGTTGGCAGCAGCCTACAATAAGGATTACCCCTATGCAGGCAGGGTTGAAGTACGTGCCAATGCCGTAGATGGTGAAGTTTTGGGAGAAGCTCAACTTGGCTATAATAGCTCCGAGAAACCCGGTAAGGAATACTATGACATTCCCTTGCAAGCTAGCGAGGCAAAAGGGCCACTCTACTTGGTATTTAAGAATGAGAAAGATGATAGCCAATATGTGCTAAATGCCGATTGGATCATCCTGAAATATGAAAGATTCGAACAATAGTAGACCTGAATCGGAAGCATGAAGAAGTCTCTTTATTTTTTGTCAACACTCGGTTTACTCATTCTAGGCTTGGCTCAATGTTCGCCACCCGAGGAGAGTCAGTCACCGAACGTACTTTTTATTTCCATTGACGACCTTCGTCCTGCGCTGGGTGCGTATGGAGATAGTGCAGCAATCACCCCTAACATTGATCAATTAGCTAGCGAAGGCATGACTTTTCGGCAAACCTTTTGCCAGTCTGCCGTATGTGCTCCTTCGCGGGCTAGCTTGATGACCGGTGTTCGCCCTGATTCCACCCGAGTTTGGCATTTGGGGGATAAATTCAGAGCGATCAATCCGGCGGCTGTTACTATGCCGCAATACTTTTCGCGCTTCGGCTATCACACCGTTAATATTGGTAAGATCTTTCACAACTACATGCCGGATTCTGTGTCATGGGATGAGCCGGATATGCGTCCAGTGCAATACCTCCGACCGGACTGGCTAGGGAGGGATGGAGAAACTTTCTATATCTCCGAAGAAGTACAGCGATCTCAAGTGGTAAAGCGAGATTCCCTGTTGAAACTTAGACCTGTCCGATATGCCGATGGCTGGAACACGGGACCAGCCTGGGAGGCCGCTGATGTCCACGACACCCTATACTACGATGGTGCCCAAACAGAATTGGCCAAAAGAACCTTGGATCGTTTGGCCCAAAAGAATCAGCCCTTCTTCTTTGGTTTAGGCTATTTCCGACCCCATCTCCCTTTTGCCGTTCCAAAGAAGTACTGGGATCTTTACGATCCTCAAGGCATTCCCTTAGCTCATAACCCAGAACTACCGGAAGGCTCGCCCATATTCACAGCTAATTCGATGTACGAATTGCGGCACTATGATGGTTTTGGTCATATCGGCCATCCTACCTCCTCTTATCGCATGAGTGAGGATACCGCACGGATTCTCAAGCACGGTTACTATGCTAGTGTAAGTTATGTAGATGCACTGCTGGGCGATCTAATGGGACATTTGAAAAAATTGGACCTATATGAAAACACTATCATCATAGTCTGGGGGGATCATGGCTGGAAGTTAGGGGATCACAATAGTTGGGGGAAGATGACAAATTTCAATATCGACCTACAAGTACCCGTAATCGTGCGGTATCCCGGACAGAAGCAACGAGGTGTCCAGACGATGGCCATGACCGAGTTAGTGGACCTGTTCCCTTCCCTTTGCGAATTGGCGGGGATTGAGGTCCCAGATTATATGCAGGGACTCAGTTTCGTCCCCCTTTTGGAAAACCCCACCCGCTCTTGGAAGACTGCCGCCTTTAGTCAATTTCATCGGCGTCCAAAAGTCTCCGCAGATGGCAAGCGTTATATGGGCTATTCCATTAACACACCAGAACATCACTACATTGAATGGTATACTTGGGATCACAATAGTGGTACCAAAGGTGAATACGTGGAAGCCGAGTTATATCACCGCCTAGAGGACCCACATGAGACCACTAATATCGCTAGCACAGCAGAAAACAAAGTGGTCGTTGAGCACTTGTCTCAGCAGCTGGCCAAGGGTTGGAAAGGCGCCATGGAGGGGATAGCAAATGAGGGCAGTGATTGAGCAGACTAGCCGCGCCCTTAAACTTTTGATTCTTACTTAACGCAAAGTCAAATGAGAATTCTCTATTTTATCTTGTTATTGCGCCTATGCGTTTCCAGCATTCCGTTGCATGCGCAGGAGGCTTATCAAAAACCGGCACTATCAGATCCGGATTCCTGGTCAATGATCCTGCTACCAGATCCTCAGACCTATATGAAGTTTGGGAGAAATCAGCCCATTTTTGACCTAATGACGGCCTGGATAAGTGAGCATATTGATCCCTTAAATATCAAAATGGTGCTTTGCACCGGAGATTTGGTAGAGCAGAATGACATGCTTGTTCCAGATAATATTAATGGAAACCTTCCCAGTAAGCAACAGTGGGAGGCTGTCTCGCAAGCCTTTGAATCTTTGGACGGGAGAGTCCCGTATATTTTAGCGACTGGAAATCATGACATTGGTTTCAAAAATGCAGAACACCGAAAATCAAACTACGACCAGTATTTTCCAGTAGACAGAAATTGGGTCAGCGCAAAACTACTAGAAGCAGTAGGGAAGAATATTGAAAATCGGCCAACACTGGAAAACGCCATGTATCAATTCATCTCTCCACACGGCAAAAAATTCCTGATCGTTAACCTAGAATTCGCACCTAGAGATGCCATGATAGATTGGGCCAAAGCACTCATCAGCCAAGATACCTATAAAGATCACGCGGTCATACTATTGACGCACACCTATCTAAACGCTCAGAGTGAACACATAGAAAAAGAAAACTACCCCATTACCGATGGGAACTACGGAAAGGCCGTTTGGGAAAAATTGGTTCAGCCTTCTAATAATATTCAAATGGTCTGCTCAGGGCACATTGGCGGTGCCGATGATTTCGAAGCCCATGTCGGATTCCGAACTGATGAAAATGCTGCGGGGAAAAAGGTGAATCAAATGGTGTTCAACGCACAGGCTCTAGGAGGGGGCTGGCACGGAAATGGAGGTGACGGCTGGCTACGGATCCTCGAATTCCTACCGGATGGCAAAACGGTAAAGGTTCGAACTTTTTCTCCCTACTTTGCCCTATCGCCAAGTACTTGGCATTTGGCGTGGAGTACAGAAACCTTCAATACCTTTACGTTTGAGTTGGATTGAGCGAAGATCGAACTAGATAATAGAAGTCAGATCATTACGCTATCAGACATCATAATGCTAAGCAATAGGGCGAATATTTAGCAGCCTGGCTTCTCGCTTCCGACTCCTAAATGCCCAATGGCATGGATTAAAACAAACAAAATCACTGAATAAACTGTAATTCAGTATCTTCAGTGTCATCAAGCAAGAACGAAAACCATGACAATAGTAAGCATAGCAGCTATCCTCTGCTGGATCTTGATTTCCTGTGCTGATCAAGTACCGGAAGCCCCTACCTTGCCCAATATCCTATTTATTCTCGCCGATGATCTTGGCTACGGCGATGTGGCCTGTTATAATGCGCGATCCAAAATTCCCACTCCCAACCTTGACCGACTTGCTGAGGAAGGTATGCGATTTACGGATGCGCATAGCCCATCGACCGTCTGCACCCCCACTCGCTATAGTATACTTACCGGTCGAATGGCTTTCCGCACCGGCATGCGCAGTGTATTTGTTGGGGTACAGGGACCTTCCTTGATTGCCGAGGACCGGCTTACCTTACCACAAATGCTAAAGGACAAAGGATATCGAACAGCCTGTTTTGGTAAATGGCATATAGGTATGACTTTCTTCAATGAAGAAGGTGACACCATCAAAGACAGGGGGGTGAAAGGGGTACAGGAGATCGACTATGCTCGGGCCATACCTGACGGTCCTGTTCATCGCGGTTTTGACCAATTCTTTGGTACGGTTTCTTGCCCCACCACCGATTGGCTTTATGCCTATGTAGATGGAGATCGAATACCTGTCCCTGCGACGGAACTACTGGATAAAAGTGCATTGCCCAAACACCCGTATGCAAATGATTGTAGACCAGGAATGGTCGCCGACAACTTTAATCATGAAGAAGTAGATCTGGTTTTTTTGGAAAAGAGTAAAGCCTTTCTCCAACAGCATGTCCAAAACAGTCCAGAAAAGCCCTTCTTTCTGTATCATTCCATGCAGGCCGTCCACCTTCCCTCTTTCGCAGCAGATCAATTTAAAGGGAAAACCAATTCGGGGCCACACGGTGACTTCATCTTTGAAATGGATTATATCGTTGGAGAATTGCTGCAAACCTTGGAAAGATTAGGAGTGGATGAGCATACCATCATTATGTTTGCCAGCGACAACGGGCCCGAGGTGCCTACCGTTTTGGATATGCGCAAAACCTATAATCACGATGGGGCTAGGCCGTGGCGAGGTGTAAAACGTGATCAGTGGGAAGGTGGGCATCGTACGCCCTTTATCGTGCGCTGGCCGGGGAAGGTTGCGGTTAATTCTATCAGCAATCAAATGATTAGTCTGACCGACATAATGGCTACTTGTGCAGAAATCGTAAGTGTGGAGGTTCCTGAAAATGCAGCCGAAGACAGCTATAGTATCCTCCCCATCTTGCTGGGCACACAGGGAGACCAGCCCGTTCGAAAATATCTACTGGAACAAACCATTTCACTCGCCATGTCGATCCGTGATGGTAATTGGAAGTACCTGGATCACCAAGGTTCCGGCGGCAATAATTATGATCGGCAGGGCGAATGGGGCATGAGTCCTTACAAACTAGAAGACACAGATCCTGATGCTCCTGGACAACTGTACAATTTAGAAACTGATCCTGGTGAAACGATAAATCTTTACCGCAAGTATCCTGAAAGAGTAGCCGAAATGAAAAATAAGCTTGAGGAGTTTAAGCAAAGTGGCCGAAGTGCCCCACTAGCATTCGAGCGGGGTAAGTAAGCCGATCGACCAGGTTTTCAGCAAATCGTTTGAAAGTCTCAGGTACGGTAATAAATAAGGAGTGGGATTGATCAAAACCATGATCAGATGGGCTCCAATTTAAGGCATAGAATCCATGCTAGCTAAAGCTGGTAGATCAATAAAGTGATATATGAAGAAAGTATTGAAATCTATATTTTGTTTGCTTGCATTAGCTTCTACTATTAGCGCATGTCAGCAGAATGATCAATCAAGCGATGTCAAACCAAACATTCTATTTTTCCTCATTGATGATCAACGAGATAACCTAATGTCCTGTGCTGGTCACCCAATCGTACAAACGCCGATGGTTGACCAACTTGCAGCCCAGGGAGTAAGGTTTACCAATGCCTTTGTCACCACTTCGATCTGTGCTGCTAGCCGGGCCTCTATTTTGACCGGATTATACGAAACTACCCACAACTATACCTTCGGTAAGCCCCCCATTAAACAATCCTTCCTCAGCAATTCGTACCCCTATTTGCTCAGACAAGCAGGGTACAATACGGGCTTTGTTGGCAAGTTGGGGGTGAAGCTGGAGCAAAGAGATAGCATGCTCCCTGCTATGTTTGACTTTTGGAAGCTATCAGAGCGAAATACGCCAGGCTTTGTAGAACTGGAGGATGGAAGCTTGCGCCATTCTGCTGAGATCAAGGGTGACCAGGCAGTGGAATTTATTCATCAACAATCACCGGATCAAGCATTTTGTCTTTCCTTGAGCTTCAATGCTGTGCATGCCGTTGATGGAAATAAAACGCCGGGAAATGATGGCCACTATCCCTACCCAAAAGCAGTGGCCCATTTGTACGAAGATCTAGAAATGCCTAACCCAGAATTGTCAGACCCCACAATCTATGAAAACCACCCAGAGTTTTTGAAAAACTCCTTGAACCGGGAACGCTACTTCTGGCGATGGGATACCGAAGAAAAATACCAGATCAATATGCGTGCCTACCTGCGAATGATTAGTGGTTATGACAATGTCATGAAAAGGGTAATCGCGGCCCTCAAAGAAAAAGGCCTGGATAAGAATACCGTCATTATTTATTCTGCCGACAATGGCTACTATATGGGTAACCGAGGCTTTGCCGGAAAATGGAGCCATTATGAAGAATCACTTCGAGTTCCAATGATCATCTATGATCCACGGGCTCCACAGGAAACGGCCGGACAAACCAGGGATAATATGGCCCTGAATATTGACATCCCGGCCACCATCCTCGATCTAGCTGGTATCAACCAGCCACTAGGATACCAAGGACGAAGCTTAGTTCCCGTGTTAGAAAAAGATAATGAAGAAGCTTGGCGTAAAAGCTTTTTTTGTGAGCATCGGATGGGAAATAAGAAAATCCCTAAATATGTTGGGATTCGGGGAGAAAGATATGTCTATGCCAATTATTACGAACAAGACCCACCCTATGAGTATCTACACGACTTAGAAACAGATCCAAATCAATTGGAGAACCTAGCCAATGACGCCAATTATGAGGAGGTTCTGCAAAAGATGAGAGATCAATGTGAAAGCATGGAAAGTAAGCTAATGGTAAAAACTAAATGATCACTCTTTGTAAGAAAGTCTAATATTCAAATATGGATTCCTGTAACAACTATCGCCCGATTCAAAGCCGAAGAGAATTCTTGGCTAAGTCTGCCATGGGCTTCGGAGCCTTAGGCTTAGCCTCCTTGCTTAATCCGGCAAGTGCCATGGCTACCGCTACGTCCCCTGTACTCAATGGACTCCCAAGTCTTCCCCACTATGCCGCCAAAGCCAAAAGAGTAATCTATCTGTTCCAAAGTGGCGCCCCTTCGCAGATGGACCTTTTCGACCCGAAGCCTTTGCTCAATAAGATGTATGGCGAGGAATTGCCAGACTCTATCCGACTCGGGCAGCGACTAACCGGTATGACAGCAGGTCAGACTTCTTTTCCTTTAGCTGGCTCCTTATTCAAGTTCCAGCAACATGGTCAATCGGGAGCCTGGATGAGTGAACTCTTGCCTTACCAATCCAAGATCGTAGATGAATTGTGTTTTATTCATTCCATGCACACGGAGGCGATCAATCATGATCCCGCCGCCACTTTTGTACAGACGGGCTCGCAATTCCCCGGCCGGCCCTCGATCGGGTCCTGGGTCAATTACGGTTTAGGGAGTGAAAATGAAAACCTACCGGGATTCATCGTTTTGATTACCAAAAATGGCGGAGGTCAGCCACTTTATTCTCGACTTTGGGGTAATGGTTTTTTGCCCTCCAAACACCAAGGGGTTCGTTTTCTATCTGGCAAAGACCCTGTACTCTATCTTTCTAATCCAGAAGGCATCACACAAGCGGACCGCAAAGCTCAGCTAGACCTACTCCGTCAGATGCAAGAAGGACAACTCGAAACCTTCAATGACCCAGAAATTGAGGCCCGGATCGCGCAGTATGAAATGGCTTTTCGCATGCAGAGTTCCGTACCCGAAATCAGCGATATTTCGGGAGAGCCTGACTACATATATGATCTATACGGTGAGGATTCCAGAGATCCGGGCACTTACGCAGCCAATTGCTTGCTCGCCAGGCGCCTGATTGAAAAAGGGGTAAAATTTGTCCAGTTATACCATCGTGGGTGGGATCATCACAACAACCTCCCCCGTCAGCTTCCTCGCTTATGCAAACAGACGGATCAGGCTTCGGCCGCCCTGATTATTGATTTAAAACAACGGGGGCTACTAGATGATACCCTGGTCATCTGGGGAGGAGAATTCGGCCGTACCAATTACTCTCAAGGTACCCTAACCAATACGAACTATGGACGTGATCATCATCCGAAATGTTTTAGTCTATGGATGGCTGGAGCAGGGATTAAAAAGGGAATGAGTTACGGCAGAACGGATGACTTCAGTTACAACATTGTAGAAAACCCTGTCCATATACATGACTTCCAGGCTACCCTGATGCATCTCCTAGGTATCGATCACGAGCGCTTTACCTATAAGTTCCAGGGGCGACGATATCGGTTAACTGATGTGCATGGAAAGGTGGTGAAGGATATTCTGGCTTAACGCAGGCCTAGTCATCCGAAGTTGGTCTTTGTCCCGCCTAAAAGAAACCTCGGATGACTAGCTCGGAAGCATGAAAATCTTTGAAGTGAATACAACACTCACCCGCTCAGTACTCACACCCTGAGCGAAACTAAGGAGTGGCCTTACTAAAGG
>JABSSL010000104.1 GCA_013214355.1 Saprospiraceae bacterium
CCATTCTTCTCGAGATTGGATCAACTTGCTCTCTTGCATCTCAATGCTTTTTACCCTAAGTTAACACCTAAGCCAATTTTGGAGAAATATTATTTACTCATTCCTCTAAATATCGACCAATCCACTTGTGAAGTACCTAAGGAACATATCAAAGATCTACAACTGGGAAGGCAGGGCGAGCTCTGGGTGGGCGGTTTAGGTTTTGTGCCATTCGCTCTTTCCTCCATGGATTTGGCAAGACTCAAAAAAGGAGAAAGGGTCGAAATTAAGCCCATTACTTCTAGGTCAGCTTGGGAAACTTTCGCCGGGAATTTTAGAGTTTGGGCTTTGGATATAGATAACGATGGGGCTATTTGGATCGGATTGGACAACCGACATGCATCTTATGATGGGACTGATCTTAAGATACATTGGAAAGACACCACGGTTATACATCAATATTCAGCGATTGCTGCTTTCCATCAAGATAGTGTATTCTGGGGTTCTGAGGATACGCCAGTACTTTTTCAGCAGAAAGGGCAAGTAACACCTGTAAAGGAGACTACTAATGCTCCTGTAACCTACATTATTACCAAAACCGATACAGCCACCTACTTCCTGACGACTTTTCAATTGCTAGAATTAAAAAGAGGCAAGTGGAGTCTATTGCATACGTTTGATCGATACGCAAGCTTGTATTTTAAAAATATGATTTTGGATCGAGAAGGGAATTTTTGGATAGGGGGTGTAGGGGATCTTCTTAAACTTAGTCCCAATACTTTCGAAGTTAAGACGGAAGAAGATGTTCCTTGGTCAGGGAGTAATCATTCCATTGTGGAATTGAGCACTGGAGAGATTTATATTGGGGGTAATCAAGCAAGGGTAAATCTCCACCATTCAGATTCAGCCAGAACGGCCTTTCAACTGGATGTGCCGCTCAACTCTATTGTAGGTGATATTGAAGAGCATGAGGGGGCATTATGGTTTGCTACAAGTATGGGCGGCCTAGTCTATAAACAAGAAGATCTTTTTAAGGTATTCTCTACCCGCGAAGGACTTAGTGATAATGGACAATACTTTCTTTCTGGAGATAGGGCGGGGAATTTATGGTCAGGGGGAGATGGAGGCATTAGTAAAGTAGTGAAGAAAAGGGACGGGACTATCAAGTTCGAAAACTATGTAGCCGCCATTCCTGGTGTTGCTACAGACTTTCCTGTCTTTGTCGATATGTTTGAAGGGCCGGAGGGGAGTGTTTGGGCGATTAGTGACAAAGGCTTGTATGTCATAGAGGATGATGTGCTAGTTCACAGCAAAATAGCATTGGCCGCTAACCCGAATCCCATTATCACGGCAGTACAGGAATATAACGGCCAGATTTGGTTGAGTACCCAAGGAGAGGGCCTATGGCAGTGCCAGTTTGAGTCGGCTAAGCAATTGCAGGTGGCCCGTCGTTGGACAGCTGAAGATGGACTGCTTTCAGATGTTTTATTCGACTTGCATATGGATAAGCTGGAGCGGATGTGGGTCGTGAGCCAGGGAGGAATTTGCCGAATAGATTTAGGCGGGCAATTTGGAGCTGTCGAATGCTTTGATAAAAGGGATGGCTGGATTGATGAGGCTAGTGCACACTATCGGTTAATGGAAAGTAGAGATAGCTTGCTTTGGGCCATTAGTAAGACGAGTATTGTAAATTTCCCGCTGTATAATATCTCTAAGAATCAGATCAAACCGCAAGCTTTTATCAATAAAGTCGCCTTACTGGATCGGGAGGATGATATCTATCGGTATTCAAGTCAACCCACAGATAAACACTTACTGCCACAGAACTTGGTATTACCCTACAACAAGAACTTCCTGGAGTTTTATTTCTCAACTACTAGTCATACCCAGGTAGATAAGAATAAGTTTAGGTATCAGTTAGAAGGCTTGAATCAGGACTGGAGTACACCAGCAGAGGATCGCGATATTTTGTATTCCGATCTACGGCCTGGTTTCTACACTTTTCATTTAAAAGCGGCCAATAATGATGGTCTTTGGGGAGATGAGGTTAGCTTTTCTTTTAGGGTGCTCTCTCCTGTGTGGTTGAGATGGTGGGCCATTCTCACTTATGCAATTGTGCTAGGTTGGGGTATTTACAAGTTATATAGTTTTCAATTAGCTAGGCAGCTTACTTTGTTGGAAAATAAGCGATTACGTGATTTAGATCAGGTGAAGACAAACTTGTATACCAATATTACCCACGAATTCCGAACTCCGCTCACGGTAATTTTGGGCATTACCCAACAAATCAGAAAAGAGGTTAGAAAAACGACTCTACCTAAGCTGCAGCTTATTCAAAGAAATAGCCAACAATTGTTTGAGCTGATCAATCAGATGCTGGATCTTTCGAAATTGGAATCTGGCTACATGCGGCTAAATCTAATTCAGGCGGATATCATCGCCCATGTAAGCTATCTTATTGGATCATTTACTTCCTATGCCGAGCAGCGAGAGATTGATCTCCACTTCTCCTCCAATCTAGAGCATTTGAACATGGATTTTGATCCCAAGGTGATCCAACAGGTATTGTCCAATTTATTGAGCAATGCACTGAAATTCACGCCAGCAGGAGGGGAGATATCTGTGGAATTGGGTAGGAAAGATAATTACTTGCAACTTCAAGTCCGGGATACTGGCGAGGGTATTGATCAAGAGCAGCTGCTGCATATTTTTGATCGATTTCATCAGGTGGATACCAGTACTACTAAAATACACGAAGGTACCGGGATCGGTTTAGCATTGGTGAAGGAGTGGGTGGATCATATGCGGGGACGCATCAGTGTGCAAAGCGAAATCGGTTTAGGTAGTACTTTTCTTATCGAATTACCCATTACTCAAACCGCTGCCATTTCGAAAACGGCTATCCAGGACCCAGTGAAAGTGGTTGAAAGCCGGCCTAACAAGTCGCCTTCGGATGCCAATCCCTTAAACCTACCCTTAGTTTTATTGATTGAAGACAATGCGGACGTGGCCCAATATCTGCGCTTGACCTTAGAAAATCGTTATCAATGTATCCATGCGGTGGATGGTCAGGAAGGCGTTGATATGGCCTGGGCACAAATTCCTGATTTAATTATCAGTGATGTGATGATGCCTAAGATGGATGGATACGAAGTATGTCGCTTGCTTAAGGAGGATGAACGTAGCAATCATATTCCGATTATTCTTTTAACCGCCAAGGTGGACTTTGAAGATCGAATCGAAGGACTAACGCAGGGAGCAGACGCCTATCTAGCCAAACCTTTTGCTGAGGAGGAGTTGCTGATTAGAATGGACAACTTGCTAGAGTTGCGAAAGCAACTGCAACAGAAGTACAGCCAGGCTTTATTGACGGATGCTTCGCCTACAGTAAAGCAAGAACAGATTCAGGATCCGTTTCTGGAGAAACTTGAATTGACTATCTTAGACAATTTGGGGAAAGAAAAGTTTGGTTCTGAAGAACTGGCGAAAGTCCTGTTTTTAAGTCGATCCCAACTCCACCGAAAGATCAAAGCCTTAACCGGAAAATCGACTTCTATCTACCTCCGTATGATCCGACTTCGAGAAGCGCAGAAACTGCTCTCTAATACTGATCTAAGCATCTCCGAGATTGCCTATGAGGTAGGGTTTAAATCACCAGTATATTTCACACAGATCTATAAAAATACCTTTGGGGTGCCTCCCAGTGAGCGGCGCTCCTAGCCTTTTTGCAACAAAAGAAAGATGAAAAATCAACTCATAGAATATATATCACAGTTTGTTGAGCTTAACAAGGAAGAAGCACAGAGTATTCTATCCGCAATTGCGGTAAAGCAGTACCAGGCAGGGGATACTTTATTAAAGGAAGGAATGATTTCTAGAATGTCATTTTTTAATTTAAAGGGCTGTGTTAGATTGTTCTATCTGGTGGATGGAGAAGAAAAAACGACTTTCTTCTACACGGAGAACCAATTTATTACCTCGATCAGAAGTTTTACAGAGCGCGTACCTGCCAACCATTATTTAGAGTGTGTAGAAGAATGCAACTTAGCCTTAATACCCTATGAAGTCGAAAAACAGTTGTTAGAAAGGTTTCCAAAACTGGAGATCTTTTCGCGCATTATCCTGGAACAGGAATTAGCTAATTATCAAGAAATGTTGTCGACATTTATCATCTCAAGTCCCGAACAACGCTACCTTAATCTACTACAGACTGCCCCTGAATTGCTAAATAGAGTCCCCTTATACCAATTGGCCAGTTACATTGGGGTGAAAGCTGAAAGCTTAAGCAGAATTAGAGCAAGAATTAGCAAGCGGACTTCTTAACTTAAGTCAATTTGCTTTTAGATCCGATTGGTGAACTTTGTTGCTGTAATCAAAAAAACAATTATGAATTATCAGCATTTCAGTTTATCATTTGGGTTTTCCGTTTGGTTAATAGCAACTTTGATCTTTCGGATTTGGGGAAACGCTTTCTTCTTAATAGAAAACACCTTTCTTCTGACGACCTTCTTTCTAGGGACAATTCCAAGCTTGTATTTTTTAATGAACTGGGTGTTTAATCAATATGAATTAACAGCAAGCAAAAGACTTGAAAGTGCAGTATTAATGGCAATACCAGGAATGATTTGTGATGTTGCTTGTCTGAAATTTCATGATGCTGTTTTTCCAAAATTGACGGTTGAGCAGGCAATAGTACTTGGGGCCTGGATATTATGGGCCTATGTAATCGTAGTGTTGATCGGCGTACTAAAAAGTAGAAAGGACAGTAGTATAGCACCTAGTCTATGATGTTTAGCCTTGTTTGACGCAACTACATTCCTTACATAAGACCGTTGCCGTGATTCGTAGCCCCAAGCAAGAAGGTGAAATACCTATCTCGGGGCAAGAAATGGATCCGATAATCAGTAAATCAGTTCTTCTTCTATCAGGTTCATTTGCAAACTATTTAAGATCTTGTTACAAATGATTCATTAAAGTAACATGAAACTAGTGTCAAAAATCTTACTGTTATTAAGTTGCCTGGGGATAGGATGCTTCAGTTGTTCCAATTTGACCAACAAGGAGGCTGAAGCCCATCAAACGCCACCCACTAATATCATTTTACTGATGGGGGATGATCACGGTTGGGAAGAAACAGGATATGGAGGGCACCCTTTCATCAAAACACCGGTACTAGACCAAATGGCTGGAGGGGGACTCATTCTAGATAAATTCTATTCGGCCCATCCTAGTTGTTCCCCCACCAGAGGCAGTATTATCACGGGGCGACATCCCAATCGCTATGGCACCTTTGCGCCAGGCTGGTCCATTAGACCTGAGGAGGTTTCCATTGCACACTTACTTAAAGAAGCCGGTTATACAACGGCTCATTTTGGTAAGTGGCATCTAGGCCCCGTAAAGGCAGGGTCCCCGACCAACCCAGGTGCTATGGGGTTTGATACTTGGGTATCTCATGACAACTTTTTCGAGATGAATCCCACTCTTTCTCACAATGGGGCAGCCCCGGAAAAGATAGTAGGAGAGGGATCAGAGGTAATCATTGACAAAGCCATATCCTTTATCAATCAAAATACGTCCAGTAGCAGCCCTTTTTTTATTGTGGTATGGTTTGGCTCACCACACGAGCCTTACCAAGCCTTGCCAACCGATCTAGCGCTCTACGAAAATTTACCAGATAGCTTAGCCAATCAGTACGTGCGATTAACTTCACTCACTTCTGGCGAACGAGTCGAACGTCCACTCGATTCCGTTCTACAAGAACGATTTGCAGAAATTACTGCGATGGATCGCGCCATTGGAAAACTCAGAAATCATCTAAAGACAAAGGATCTTCAAGATAACACCATGGTCTGGTATTGCGGTGATAATGGAATTCCCTCTAGTGGGCTCTACCACTCCTCGCTACATGGTTTGAAAGGTACTGTATATGAAGGGGGGACGCGCGTTCCTGGTATCATTGAATGGCCTAAAATAGTACAGGCCCCCATCAGGTCAGCAATGAACGCGGTGACCACTGACATCTTTCCGACGCTTTGTGAGCTAGTAGGTTTAGAACTTCCCAATCGTCCCATGGATGGGGTGAGCTTACTGCCACTAATTAAAGGAGAACAAGTAGAACGTGCACAGCCTATCCATTTCTGGAACTTTGATACTAGGCATCTAGCAAAAGACACTGCCTACATTGACGTAGAAAAGCAGAAAGGAACAACGCCCCTGGTGAAAAAACTTAGGGGGGCTTATACCAGAAACTTTCAGAACTTCCGGCATACCAGCATTAGCCCAGAGGACTTTCTAGGAGAACGAGCCATTCTAGATGACAACTATAAATTGATCATTGATGAGCAAAAAGGGCAGGAAGTAAAGGAACTCTATGATATACGTGAAGACCCAGGCGAAAAGAAAAATCTAATAGCCCAAAATCCTACCATTGCTATACGCCTAGAGAAACAAATGAAGGACTGGCAGCAATCCGTACTTGAAAGTCTACTAGAGCGTGATTACGAGAAGTCAAATAAATAAGCAACTGGAAAGAAGATAGAACAATTACCCAGATTTTAAATCTCGAGAAAGAGAAACTTATGAGTCTAAGATATACAATATGGTTATTGCTGATTGCGGATTTTGCGATAGGACAAGTATCAGGAAATGTAAACTATAGTAATAGGGTACAACTAGGAGAGAGCAATATCAGTGTGAATTTTAACTCCAATAGCGATCTGATTATCAAGGTGAAAGGATTAAATAACGTACACGCAGATCATTATGTGGCGATGTTTAATATTAGTCAAAAGGGGGAGACGATCGAGCAAACCCATCAGCTATTGGAAGAAAGGATCAAGCAAGTATCAACGGCCATAAAGAATATGAAGCAAGTTGAGCTCGTCGTTGATATGGTATCGTTTGCCCCACAGTATGCATATGAAAAAGAAAAGAAGGTCTTCAGCAAGAAGAGCTATAACGAGATTCCAGTCGGTTTTGAGCTACAGAAAAATCTGCACCTAAAATATGAAGCGCCAAATCAATTGACGGAATTGGTTCGAATTTGTTCCGAAAATGAAATATACGATTTGATAGGGGTGGATTACATCGCGAATGATATCAAAGGGGAGAAAAAGAAATTGATGGACCAAGCAGATCTGATAGTGCAGGAAAAGCTCGATAGATACGAAAAACTACTGTCCATAGAATTGGATTCCTTGGAAAAAGAGTTGGTAGATGGCTTCCGAATCATCTATCCTGTAGAGAGTTATAAATCCTATCAAGCATACTCAAGTTCATCGCTGAACGAAGGGGAATCTTCCCGTGTTAACCAATCTCAAAAGCGGAATACCTTATATTATCGGCCGATAGTCAATAAAGAATTTGACTTTGTAATCAACCCAGTGGTGGTTGAGCCTGTAATCCAAGTCTTGTATGAATTACGTATTAAAATCAAACAACCGAAAATAAAGCAAGCAAAGCCAGAGAAGGAGTATATGATCATCCTGCCGAAGGGGGAGGTCAAAAAAATAGATATAGGGAATTGAAAGCGACCGAAAACCCTAATATAATGCACGTACTAAATTTTCAACGCTACTAATGACCAGTGACCATCTTGATTTTTTTAAGAAAGTGGTAAAGAAGATCGATCCAAAGATGCCACTTGAGGCTTTGGAGTACTTGGAAAATGGACTGCAAGAACGCAAGTACCAAAGAAATCAATTATTTCTTGATCCATTTACTAAACATAAAGAAATAGGATTCCTTGCCGAAGGTTTAGTTAGGGGGTACTATATTAACGATAAAGGAGAGGAAATAACCACCCGATTTAATGCTGAAGGAAGTTTTGTTACGGACTACTCTGCCTTCCTAAATCAAATCCACAGTCAGTATTACTTTCAATGTCTTGAGTCTTCGTCATTTCTATGCTTTGACTATGATTACATAAATGAAGGATACCGGAAATATGCGACGCTAGAACGTTTTGGAAGATTAATAGCCGAATTTGTGGTCAATACACTCGAAAACCGACTTCGTAGTTTTCACTTTTTGGATGCTGAAAAGCGGTACCTCCTATTTATGCAGCAGTATCCTCATCTTACTAATCGGGTCACCATCAAGCACCTCAGCTCCTACCTTGGCGTCACAAGACCGTCCTTAAGCAGGATCCGAAAAAAAATAACAGACCGCCCAAAACGGTAACATAGGTTACGCACTCCTGGTCAATGTTCCCCATAGCTTTGTAAGAAAAAAAAGTTATGGTCAGACATTCTCTTGTTCTATTAGCATTCATGCTCTTGACCGTGAGCAATATGGTTGCTCAAGTAAGCTTGTCGGGATATGTTAAGAGTGCTACAGATGGGGAAACCCTTATTGGAGCATCCGTGGTGATCTACCCGGTAGTTAATGGTGTAGTCATCAATGAACAGACACTGGGAACAGTTACCAATGAATACGGTTTTTATAGTATTTCGATACCTAGAGGTCAGTATAAAGTGGAATGCTCCTACATTGGTTATCAATCGATCAAAAAAGAGCTTTCCATTAAAGAAAGTACTTCCCTTGGCTTTGATCTAACGGAAGGTTTCGCTCAGCTAGAGGTGGTGGTAGTCACGGCCGAAGATAGGAAGTCGCAGACAACAGATATTGGGGTGGAGACTTTAAAGGCGGAAACCTTGGAACAATTACCCGCCTTGCTTGGTGAACCCGATGTCATACGATCTATTCAATTATTACCAGGCGTATCGAGTGTAAATGAGGCCTCTTCCGGTTTTAATGTTAGGGGGGGAGCTGCGGATCAAAATTTGGTTTTATTGGATGATGGGGTGATTTATAATGCCTCCCACCTTTTCGGACTATTTTCGGTTTTTAATTTTGACGCGATCAAAACTGCCACACTCTACAAAGGTGGTATACCCGCGATTTACGGGGGGCGACTATCGTCTGTTTTGGACGTACAACAAAGAGAAGGGAACAAGAACAACTTCGCCGGAAAAGCAACGGTGGGGCTAATTTCCAGTAAACTTTCGTTGGAGGGACCTTTAGCAAAGAAGAAGGAGAACTCGCGCGGTTCGTATTTGGTAGCGGCCAGGCGATCCTACGCCGATTTATTTACTTCTTTCATCAGCGAATTCAGAGGTAATACTGCTTTCTTCTACGATTTGAATGTAAAGACCAATTATCAACTAGATGATCAGAACAAATTGTTCCTGTCTGGGTATTTTGGTCGGGATCGCTTTAACCTATCAGGCTTGGTAGGTACATCCTGGGGTAATGCTTCTGGTACGTTGCGTTGGACGAGTATTTTAAACGATCAATTATTCTTTCAACTTTCCGGGATCCTTAGTAACTATGACTATAGCCTAGACGTTCTTCGCAGTGGATCAGAATTGAGATGGTCATCGAGTATCCGCAACTTCAATCTTAAGCCACGACTTTCCTGGTTTGTGAGCCCAAATAATACTATCCGGATAGGCCTTGATGTAATGGATTATCAATTTAATCCTGCCGATATTTCACCCTTAAAGAATTCTCCTGTCATACCTACCCAGTTTCAATCTAAGAAAGCATTAGAAGGAGCCGCGTTCATAGATCTTGAGCAATCTCTCAATGAAAAACTGAAAATAAGGTATGGGTTGCGTGGTTCCATGTTCTACAGATTGGGGGCTTCCGTTTTGAACGAATATGCTGATGAAGCCCCATTGGTTCTTGACCCAGCAACAGGGAGCTACACCCAAAATGAAATAGTGGGGCAAAGTACTTTTGGGCGGAATAGTATCATGAAAACCTACACCGGTTTTGAGCCTCGGCTATCACTGAACTATGAATTGACCAGAGGCCAGTCCATAAAAGCAGGCTATAATCGAATGTACCAGTACCTCCATTTGATTTCGAATACTACATCACCCACTCCATTAGACATCTGGACTCCAAGCGACATTTTTCTAGAGCCTCAACGCGCCGATCAGGTCTCGATTGGCTACACAAATTCTAGTGTGTTTAAGTCTGTAGGCCTGACCGTGGAGACTTTTTACAAGCAGTTGGACAATGTGACAAATTTTGTTGATGGAGCTGATTTACTGTTTACGGAAAACCTTGAAACGGAGGTCATTCAAGGCAAGGGGCAGGCTTATGGCCTAGAATTACTAATAGAGAAAAATGTGGGCAAATTGACGGGCTGGCTAGCCTACACTTTAGCTCGATCCGAGCAGGAGATTCCCGGCATAAATAATGGGCAGGTTTTTCCGACAAATTACGACCAAACTCACGAATTAAACATTGTAGGGGCTTATCAACTTAATCCACGCTGGGAATTTAGTGGTAGCTGGGTTTTTGGCTCCGGTCGACCTGTGACTTATCCTTCTGGTAGATATATGCAAAATGGGTTGGTAGTAACTGATTACAGTACCCGAAATGCTAATCGGTTACCTGCTTATCATCGGTTGGACCTTTCCGCAAAGTTTTGTCCTAAACCGAATTCGAAAGCGAAAGGAACATGGATTTTCAGCGTAATCAATGCCTATAATCGGCAAAATGCAGCCTCAATATTCTTCAGAGAATTGAGTTCAGTGAATGATGTGGAGAAAGCTACTGGTTTAACCGAAGCAGTTCGACTTTCTTATTTCGGTATTGTACCTAGTGTTAGTTATCAATTCAATTTTGGCAAAAAACAATAATCATGAACAGAATAATTCTATCCATCGCGGTTACCTTTTCATTATGTAGTTGTGAAACGGTTGTAACTGACGAACTTAGTCTAAGTCAAAGTGAACCGATTCTAGTAGTTGAGGGTGGCATCGAACATTATAACGATGGCAGGCCTTCTCTTCAGCAAATACGTTTAACTACTACTACTGATTTTTTAGATAATGGTCCTCCACCAGTTGTGGATAATGCGCAGGTTGAACTCCATACCGCTCAAGGCGTGTACCCACTGACCTACTTAGAAGAAGGATTCTACGGGACAACTGAACTTCAGGCAATGGTGGGAGAAACCTATGAATTGGAAATAGTTTGGGAAGGCAAGCACTACTCGGCTACTGACAGACTGGTAGAGGGTTCTGCCATTGATAGTATTTACACAACATTCGAAGAAGAGACTGGCATTACGGATGAGGGCTTTTTTGTAAAAATCAATTCTCAGGATCCTCCCGGTATTCCTAATTTTTATCATTACCGGGTTTACCGGAATAATGAACTCATTGTAATCCCAGATCCAGGGAACGCTAGAACAATCATCTTAAATGATGAGTTTTTTGATGGCGAAAACAGAATAGGAGTTAATCCAAATGAAGAAGCTGTACTGGAGGTTGGAGATAGTGTTTTAGTGGAGCAAATTAGTATCTCGGAGACCTATTATAATTTCCTCTTTGAATTGTATACCCTAACAGGTAGTCAAGGTCTGTCTTTTACCGGTAACCCTCCACCAGCATCTATAGCAGGAAATATCCAAAGCCAAGAACCACTCCAATATAAGGCACTCGGCTTTTTCTCAACCATTGACATCCAAGGAAAATCCATCGTTGTTGAGGAGTAAATAGAATACTGATTCTTCTTTGACTGGTGAATTCCTTTAGCTGGGATACTAGCTGAGCGAACAAGTTCAGGAGAGCCTTGGGTTTAATTTTACAGGACCGGAGTTGGAAGTCGAAGATTTACCGTAGGATTTAGGAGATACTCGGTTTGAGCGAATAAATACCATGATAATTATAGGGATAGGATATTACTTCTAAACTACTACCAACAAATGCTGGAAGTCATCTTGAGAATAAGACTCGAGATGACTTTTGGTGTATAGAAAGGCGGTGCTTGAAAACCAAGGAAGCTAACTGTCAATACAGAAAACGACCAACTTTTGCTGGTAAGCTTGAGGAGAGAACAACGGCTAAAATTCAAACTGAAGAAAGAACTAACGAAAGCTCTATGCTTAAGTAGATCCCACCTCCATTGTATGCCCAAAGCCCTAACTAGAAGTATCGCCTCCAAATACCGATCTAAGCATCTCCAAGATTACCTATCTGCTAGGAGGTAAATCACCGTTCTACTGCATGCAAATCGACCATGAAATCGCTGACTTGTCCTCTAGTATGCGACGGTTCTAGCCCTTTTGCAACAATATAGAAAGGGACCGCAACAATATATTAACCAGGAGGATTGTCATTCGTATACTTTTACAATGTGCTGATTTACAAGTATATGAATTTCCACAAATAACCAATTTAATTATGAGAAGTATTTATTTAGTACTGCTTTGCAGCTGTCTAGGCTATGTCCTAATAGGACAATCAAAAGAAGAAATGGCAATCCGTAAGGTGATCGATGCAGAAACCCAGGCGGTATTTTCCGAGGACTTTGAGGCTTGGGCTAGCCATTGGTATAAAGACCAGGTGCATTTTTTGTATTCAGATAAAGGAGCTGTGTTTCAATTTGATGACTGGAACACTTTGGCGGAGACGATGAAAGAAAATTTGGGCGGAGATTTAAACTTTCAGCGTACTAACTTCAAGTATCTCGTTGATGGGGATTTGGCTTGGGTAAGCTTTGACCAAAAGGAAAAAGACCAATATAAAAAGGAACAGCGTACACTAGTGAAGAAAGATGGGACCTGGAAAATTGTCAATATGACGGCAGCAGATGTCAAAAGTTATGAAAGAGATCCTACAACGCCCATTAGAAGAATCATTTATGTCAGTTATAAGGACGGAACCGATCCGAAAAAGATTACGGCCAGTAAGAACAAGTTCTACGAAATGGTAGACTTGATCGACGGTATGGAAAAAGCCGTCTGGATGAAGGCTACCGAATCCAATAGCGCCTATCAATATTCTCTTTTGCTCGAATTTAAAGACGAAAAGGCATTGGAGACCTACGAGGTACATCCCAATCATCTAGCGGTCATGGAAATAGGCAAGGACATTGTGTCTGCTGTTCTCGTTCAAACCTTTTAGAGCATCACGACGGATTGGCAGCTTAAAAACAATTACCGATGGGTCAAAAATGTGCTGAGAGCAACCTCAGTCCTTGCCAAATAATTAGGTCAAATGTAATAGTCTCATACCTCAAAGAACTGTATTAAGAAAAGGTTATTCAATGGTCGCTACTACTTGAGTAACTCTGTCTAATAGTTTCATACATTAATCCTTAGCCCGAGTATTTGATCAGTCAAGTGCCGGGCTAATTTTATAGAAGAATGGCATACTTAACCATTATTCCAAACCTTGAATATGCGCACTTACCATTCTCTACATTTTTGACACTAAAACAAAATTGATATCAATATTCGTTGTCGAACACTTGTGCCTTTCCCTTTCTTTAGGCATGGCCCCATACCATTGCTTCTCATTCTCCCTTTCCTTATATTTATAGAGGCGCTTTTACAGAATTAACTGAGAACGTGTTTAAAAATTACAATCACTTCTTTCAACACCCGTCTATGGAAAGTAATAAGAAGCAATACCAATACAAAGTTGTAGAACTAAAAGAGAAAGGTTTGTTTGTCACCCGTTTCAAACTGCAAGACTTGGAGAACGAACTCAATTTTCACGGGGAGAAGGGCTGGCAGTTGGTATCCAGTTTTGCCATGGATATGGATAGCAATGGCAAAAAGGAGGTCGTCCTGATCTTCAAGCGGGAATGGGACTATGATTTGATTGATTAAATCTTATCCTAAAACACATAATAGTATGAAAAATCGCTTTCTAATTTGGGGAGTAGTCCTCTTCGGCTTACTGCTAGCTTGCCAAAGATCCACGCTTACTTCCAGCAATCTGGATCCGTCTTTTATCAAACACGAGCAAGTTCGTTATCAAGTAGGCTCGGAAGCCGAATTGTCCGCTTTGATTACCGTTCTGTCCGGTGTTGAAGGAATCTGGGTAGAAAACATCCAATGCCAAGAGATGAATACTATGGCAGGGACTAGTTTCTTAGCGATCACCGCAGATTATTTGGATGACGACAAGAAGACTTCTTTACTGATCCCATTAACCCGCTCGTCCGAGGGAGAAGTAGCAGATTACACCATTTCTTGTATGATGGCTTGCGCAACAGAGATTACCTGCCAAGAGCAGCGATTTGAAATTATACAACCCTGTCGTGAATTGAATTGTGGGTGTGAAATCGGAGATGGGGGAGGAAGTGGTGCTTTGATGTTTTACTGATCTTTAGGCCTTCTTCTACATAACGGAGAAAATCACCTCGTATGAAGCTTTCTTATACTCAAATCAAGGAAATTGCCGAGTTCCTAGAACTTGGTATGAGATGCCTGGTTAACAAAGATACCGGCGAAATAGCCGACCTCCTGGATTGGGATGACATCTACTATGATCCCATTGAGGAAGAAGAAGAAAGGCGTCAGAAAATCCTCGCAGAATGGTCAGATTACGTTGATGTGGAAAAACCATCTTCTAGAGAAAGCTTTCGCTTTATGGCCAGTTTTGTGGAGGAAATCCCAGAAGGAGAAATAAGAACACGTTTAGTGAACGCCTTGAATGGTAGAAAACCTTTTCGATCTTTCAAAGACCAACTCTATTTTGATGAGGGGGTCAGACAAAAATGGTTTGAGTATCGGGAGCAAGCACTGATTGAGTATGTGATTGATTTTCTCCATCCAGATTTTGAAGTGGAGGCTTCCCCGAAGTAATGGGCAGTTCGAAGAGGATGAAAAAATAGTATTAGTATTTTATACTAAAAACAACAAAGTCGGAAATGGTGCATCATGGCCATTTCCGACTTCGTATTTCCAACTTTCAAATTAGACTAAATATGTCTCTCTGCATGATAGGAAGAACGTACCAAGGGACCACTTTCTACAAAGTCGAATCCTTTTTCTAGACCGATTTCCTTGTACTTAGCAAAAAGATCCGGATGGATATATTCCGCTACCTCTAGGTGCATCTTTGTCGGCTGTAGGTACTGCCCGATGGTTAGCACATCACATCCATGTTCCACCAAATCATCCATTATCTTGTATACTTCCTCCTCGGTCTCTCCTAAACCGACCATAAAGCCTGTTTTGGTTCGTTTCCCGTATTCCTTAATGCGTTTGATCTGTTCCAAACTACGATGGTACTTGGCTTGAGGACGTACCTTTCGATACAACCTTTCCACGGTCTCCATGTTGTGTGAAACGATCCCTTGCCCTCCTTCGATCATTCTTTCCAAGGCTTCCCAGTTGGCCTTTACATCTGGGATCAAGGTTTCAATGGTCGTAGAAGGACTCATTTCCTTGACAGCGCGTACGGTCTGGTACCAAATCTCAGCCCCTCTGTCCTTCAGTTCATCTCGGTTTACAGAGGTGATGACGGCGTGCTTTACCTCCATCAATTTGATGGCTTCAGCTACTCTTCTGGGCTCGTCCTCGTCATACTCTGGTGGACGCCCGGTCTTTACCGCACAAAAAGAACAAGAGCGAGTACAGGTGTTACCTAGGATCATAAAGGTAGCGGTACCAGCGCCCCAACATTCGCCCATATTTGGGCAACTTCCACTCTGGCAGATGGTATGTAAATTGTATTCATCTACTAAGGAGCGTACCTTTTTATAGTTTTCGCCGATGGGCAGTTTGACACGCAACCAATCCGGCTTTTTTTTCCGTTCAGGCTTATCTACTATTGGTAATTCTAGCATGAAACTGTATTTACAGTGAGGCAATGTACTGGTCATTTTTTGGTATCACCAGCATGCTTCTACTAAAGACAAATGGGAGCGCTATTTTGTTGCAATGACAAGCAATACAAAATAGAGGCTTCCTTTTACCTGTGGAAGCAGCGACAAGCTATGGTTGCTAGTGGAAGGGTACGAATTATTTAACCCAATCCATTGGTCTTAGCCTACCAGCGCTTTCCGAACTGCAAATTTATGTAAAGATTGAGAAATAGTGGACTATTATTGACCCCACTTCCTTCCGTTTCGATCATTACTTGTGGTTCCTGGAAGAAGAAGTCCATCATCACCCCAGCTTCGACTGCTTTAACGAACTCGTCAAAGGCTCCCCAGTCAAAATGCATGGCAAATTTGGCCTGGGCACCGGGTACGACCGAAAGCTCTCCTAAGCCTCTAGAAAAGCCGGAGGAGCCGTAAATGCGGGTAAAGTCCAAGAAAAGATCTTCATTTTCTGGTCCGTATTTTTCACTTTGAATGATGAATACTGGATCACCATTCTCCTGGTTACGTACCAATTCCAGGTAATAGGGCTTTAGTAGGCCTAGTACTGGCCCGACTTCGTAACTAATGCCCACCGCCAAACCTCTTCGCTTGGCTTTTTCTGATAAGTATCGTTTCTCTCCAAAGCCAGCCCGTAGTGCATATAGATTGTTTTGTTTCCCGAAAATATAAGCTCGAGAAACTTGGTTAGAAATGGGCTGCAAATCTCGACTTTGCTTGAATTCCTTGCCGTGCTTCAATTCCCCAATCTCGAAATTGAGAAAACGAGTGAGGTAGTAAGTTTTTAGCGTACCCATATTCACCCCCATAGAGAAGCCATGAGTATGAAATCTTGCCAAAACGGAAAACTCTTTGTTGTAGACAATCCCCTTGTTATCGTCATAGTAGTTCTCCCCAGGCGTGATAAGCTGTTGACCGCTCAGAACGAGTGCGAAACTACAGATGAGTATGGTACCTAAAAATTGCTTCATTGGAGACGGCTTTAATAGTTTGATGATGTTGCTTGGGTGTTCTGAGAAAATGATACTGCAATAAATTTACTGAAATCAACGGACAATTCCCGCAAATGTTTTATTATTCTGCCTAAATAGTAGAAATATGTCTTGCCAATATCCATTATCGGGAAATTACTGTCTAGACACATATAATCGCAGATTTTGATGCAAACCTAGGCTTCTGCGCTGGCTTGGAATTATCCATATGGAACTACAACTGGCTCGCTATTGTAGAGTATAAAGGAATTGGCAAAATTAATGATAGCCTTGCAGCGAAAATTTCACCTCATAAGTAATCGGTATGCTTATCTACTCCACCTCTCCTAGTCCACGCTTAGCGTATACACTTGAGGTATTGTTCCAACACCTAGTCTCTTTAGAGTATACGTTTACCGATGATTTTTTGTTTTATCAGACCTACCAGGGACCTAAGATACATTACGGTGACCGTCGCCACGCTGACGATGTTTTCTTCCTGAAGGCTAGTTCGCTACTGTTTGAGCGAGATATTCAACCGCAAAAGCCTGCCTTGGTAGAAGTGGATGGGCGTCCGGCTTTATTCCCGCTGGGAGCACCATCTGATTGGCCTTTTGACCTTTTGGCGATGATCTTTTACTGTGTAAGTCGCTACGAAGAATATTTACCATTTGAGCCAGATCGATACAAGCGGTTTCCCGCTTCAGAAAGCCTAGCCTACCAACATCAATTTTTGCATCGTCCCATTTTGAATGAGTGGGCTCAAAGATTCGGTGAAACACTGCAGGCAAAATGGCCAACTTTAAAGCTATCCACAAAACCTTTTCATTTTCGTTTGACCTTTGATATAGATATGGCGTGGGCTTACCTGCATCGACCCTGGTGGAGGTTACTGGCCGGAGGGGCGATACAACTGTTGAGCGGACGATGGGCTGGATTAGCAGAACGAATACAGGTGCTCCAAAGGAAATTGGACGATCCTTTTCATTGCTTCAAATACCTGGACCGTATGCAGGATAAGCATAAGTTAGACACCATGTATTTTTGGCTCTTAGGAGATCCTGGCAAATATGATCTCAACGCAGCTATTGACAATCCAGACTTCAGAGTCCTAATTCAACAAATAGCAGAGCGTTACCCGGTCGGAATTCATCCTTCCTTTGCATCCAATACCATCCCCGGAAGGGTGGAAAAGGAGCGGGATAGATTGGTAGAAATCACGGGAAAGGAGGTGACCCAAAGCCGACAGCACTTTTTGATGTTGAGTTTACCCGACACTTATCGTCGCTTGATTGCCCTAGGAATTACGGATGATTATTCGATGGGATACGCCGATCAGGTGGGCTATCGAGCCGGCATGACTGGGCCATTTCCCTGGTACGATTTACAAAAGGAAGAACGGACAGATTTAAGGGTGCACCCCTTTGCTGTCATGGATGTTAGTTTAAATTTCTACCTAAAACTTCAGCCAAAACAGGCGGCACTGCGAGTTCAACAAATGATGGATGAAGTAAGAAAGTACGGAGGCACTTTCACCTTGCTCTGGCACAATAGTTCTTTTGCAGAACAATTTGGCTGGGCGGGCTGGACAACTGTTTTCGAGGACATACTGGAGCACGCAGCACAAGACTAAGTCCCTCTCTACCTGAGTGAACTAGCAACACTTTCCAAAAAACGCTCCCTCCAAAAGAGACAGATTGCCAGAGATCCTTTGTATTATTGTCGGATTAGAATACTACCTGCTCATGATATTTAAGCTTACAGAACATCAAAACATTGGGAACCAATTTGTTGGGGAATTGCGTGACGTGAACATCCAAAAGGATCGCATGCGATTCCGGCGCAATTTGGAACGGGTTGGCGAGATATTGGCTGTCGAGATTAGCAAGAAGCTGGACTACCAGGAAAAAGAGGTCGAGACACCACTTGGTATTGCCAAGATCCAAGTCCCTACGGATAAGATCGTTTTAGGTACGATTCTGCGAGCGGGCTTGCCTTTACATCAGGGGTTACTCAATATATTTGATCAAGCTGATAATGCTTTTATCTCGGCTTACCGTAAGCATCATAAAGACGGGTCCTTCGAGATCAATATGGAATATGTATCCTGCCCGGACCTCACCGGAACCATCCTAATCCTAGCTGATCCAATGTTGGCAACGGGAGCTTCCATGTCAATCGCTATTGAAGGCTTGGCTCAATATGGCAGTCCGAAAGAGATTCATGTGGTAACGGCCATCGCTTCTGATAGTGGGGTAAAGCATATACGTAGGTTATTCCCAAAGGCCAATATCTGGGCGGGTGCTGTTGATGAGGAGTTGACGGCAAAGTCCTATATCGTACCTGGCTTAGGCGATGCTGGTGATCTATGTTACGGAGAAAAAATGCAGGACTAGCTTCATCTATTCAATTGTCGTACTACTTAAGGATCCATTGCTGCAGGACATCAGCCATTTTCCGGTCATTGGAAAGTCGAGGAACCTTATTTTGCCCACCTAACTTACCATTCGCTTTCATTAGCATCCGAAAGGCATCCTTTTGCAAGGGCCTAATCTTAAGTTGCTGAAGAATATTTCCGTCAATGAGGTCTTGGTAATAGATATTCTGTTTAACCATGGCTTCATCGACTTGCTTAGCGAAAGACTGGATGTTGGTTGGAGGCTGGTCAAACTCAATAAACCATTCGTGGTAGGGAAGTCCTCCTTCCGGCGGATTTACTTGTGGAGCCACCGTAAATTCAACAATGGGAATGTCTACAGATTTAGCTACACTCAGAAGCGCCTCTTCTACCTCTTTGCCAATCACATGCTCTCCAAATGCCGAGATATAATGCTTTATTCTTCCCGTCACTAAAATCTTATAAGGATCTTTTGATACAAACTTGACCGTGTCACCAATATTGTAACCCCAAAGTCCCGCATTATTATTAATGATAAGCGCATAGTTGACCCCCAACTCTATTTCAGCCAAAGATAGACGAGTAGGGTTATCACTAAAGGCTTCTTCCGCAGGCACAAATTCGAAGAAGATTCCGGAATGCACATTTAAAAGTAAGCCAGGATCATCCTGGTCATCTTGGAAAGCGATAAATCCTTCTGAGGCGGGATAAGTTTCAATACTATCTAATCGCTTACCTACCAAGGCCTCAAGTTGGGCTCGATAGGGTTCATAATTGACTCCACCGTACACAAAAACAGAGAAGTGCGGGAAAATGTCTTTGACATACTTTTTGCCAGTCTTTTCCAGCAATCGCTCATAATACATCTGAACCCAAGGAGGAATACCACTGATGAGGCGCATATCCTCCTCTAGTGTTTCGTTTACAATTGCAGTTAATTTGGTTTCCCAATCCTCTATACAATTGGTAGGGTAGGAGGGCATCTGGTGGGTTCGGAGCCAGGAAGGAACTTGGTGGTTCACAATACCTGACAATCTCCCGGTATTGATCCCTCCGACTTTCTCCAGTTCTGGGCTGCCGGAAAGGAAGATCATTTTTCCATCCAACCAATCTCCCTTGCCCGTTCTGGCAAAGTAATTAAATAGCGCATTTCTAGCTGTTCCGAAATGATTGGGGATGCTATCTTTTGTAAGGGGAATATATTTGACACCGGAAGTGGTACCGCTGGTCTTGGCGAAATACTTTGGGTAGCCTTTCCACAGGACATCCGCTTCGCCAGATTTTATTCTTTCAATGTAGGGCTTGATTCCCTCGTAATCTCTGACGGGGACTTGTTGCCGGAAAGCCTCATAAGATTGGATATCAGAAAATCCATGATCTTTTCCAAAGGAGGTTCGGCGTCCTCCCTTCATGAGTTGCTGGAAGACCTCTTCCTGCGCCGCCAAAGCTTCCTGAGACCAATGCTGGATATCCTTGGCTATCTTCCGCGCTATCGGCTTGATGAGTAGTGATTTTAAGCCCATGTACTTCTACTTCCTTTGCTGCAAAAGTATGGATTTTCAGCTTAAATCTGTTTGAAAGCCGGAAATCGGAAATCCGAAATCGGAAAAAGGCCCTAAATCGTAGGGTTTTCCGCCTTCGCATTTCCGAATTGTGGGCGCCAACAGTGCGGAGACATGTAGTCCAATTTACGAAAGCATTATATGGGAGAGACCACTACAGGCTGAATTATTCCCTCAAATCTTCCACATCATAATCCGGAAACTGACTCTTCACAAAGGTGAAGTGCTTGGAGGGGAAAGAGACATTCGGACGTAGCTTATCGATGGTGAAAGTAAATCTAGAGCCATCCTTGGCAAAGGCATTTACACTTTCGATCTGGTTCAATTTCTTATTAACATTCAAGCGAAGCTTGGAATAATCCGCAAACTCATCTAATGGCTTGAACTCTATTTCTTGAATCACCTTTCCTCCACGATCTACCTCCTGTACCAGTTGGTAGGCGAACTTTCCCGAATCATAAAAGGTGAATAGAGATTGGGGCGAAAGCAAACTATTGCTGGTTTCCTCTTCGTCTGGTACATCGTTGATCTGCACCATCTTGTTGTTGTGCATGATTAACCAAAGTGCCGTATTATCACAAAGGGCCATCTGAGTACCCATTTCAAAGCGATAGTTGTCACCTTTGCGAGCAATCTTACCTTTTTGGATTTCTTGTGGTTGGTCAGCCAAGGCAATGGTCATGGTAAAGTCCGCTTCCAGGGCTTGGTAGCTATCGTATTTTTTACGAAGTTTATCCAGGATTGATTTTGCAGCAGGATCTGAATCGCCGGCTTTGCTGTAGTAGTTGTTCTGAGCGCTGAGGCTAAGCCCAAAGCATAAAAGTAGCGTAAAGGCTAAACTGAAGTTTTTCATCGTAATTGATTTTATCCGTTCCTAGTCAATGCGTTTAGAATTTTCTTTAATGCTAACGCTATTAAGACGCAAAAATTGATCCGAGGTCGCCTTTCTTTTCGTTAAATTTCCTTTAAAATCTATCGGATAGTGTATTCAAGTCTTGGGTTAAGCCACGCATGATGCCCTTCTCCTTCGGGTTATACTGCCAATTGGTATCAAATTGTTCTAGAATGAAGGTGTTAGGCTCGTCGGAAAGGGTGAGACTATGAAATTGAGTTCCTTTGTTTTGCTGATGATGTTTGATGTCATCCAAAACGCGCTGATCGACTTTGTACATGATAAAGTCGGAAATCACTAGGACATCCGCATCTTCATAGTTTTCGCTTCTGAGTTGTCGGACCGCTTCGTAGAGAGGCAGGCTAATATCCGTTCCACCATAAAAGGACATGCCCAGGAAGGCCGCCAACTCATCCATAGAATTGGCAATGTCATGTAGATCAAGGGTTTTGATGCCGATGGAAAAATTGATTAGGTAGGCGCGTCGGTTTTCTCGTATGGCCATTTTGAGAATGCCAAGCGTTAGAGTTTTCGCAATTTGCTCGGGACGGCCACGCATACTTTCGCTGGTATCTACGCACACGATAAAGGGCCCCTTCTCTTTCCGTCGCTGCCCTTGAAAGATCTCCGTCAATTTATCCTCACTTTTGACCAACTTATCTTCTTCGTATCGAAAGGTGAGTAAGCCTTTATCGACAAACTTCTTGAGAAAAAGTGAGCTGGTATCTTCCGAGGCTAGTAGGCTAATTTCACTACTCAATAAGTTATTGAGGTCATCACTTTCCCGAACCCCTACAATTTCTGCTTTGGAAAACTCGTCCTTGATCCATTCCTGCCTTACAATCGTTTTCTCCAACTTCTTTTCTTCGATTTCAATCTCGGCTTCTCGCATACTTCCGAGAAGATCCGCTAACTCCTGTAGGGATTGCTCATTTTGCAATAATTCGTGGTACTTATTGAGTAGGTCAAAGGAGGCATCTTGCCAGAGTGCCCGAGATAAATCCCAACCTAGATAGTCTGTAAAGGGGTTGAGCAAATGTGTGAGTTGTTGATATTCCTGCACCTTGGCGGACATCAGCTCTAGAAAGGTTTCTTTCTCATCTTCTAGCTGTCTTAGCTGATAAGCTAGTATTTTGGCATGCAGGCGCGCATCCCATTGTGCCAGCAAATCGTTCAATAGCATCTCTACCTTCTTGCGATCATCCGCTGCTCTTACCTCTCCTTTTGCTTCATCAATTAATGCCTGGATTTGATGTTTGAAAAAAGGCGTTTCTAGGGCTTCTTTATCATAATTCTGCTCGAGGTAGGCGACGAGAATGGACCAACGGCCATAAAAAACGTGCAAAGGGGTAATGGCCCAGTTGCCCAATCGATCCATTTCTTGTTGATATGGATGTTTGGTTTTTACCTTTTGGTAAGTTTTGCGGAGCCACCGCAAGGTATCTAAGATGAGCCGTTCTTGCAGCAAATCTTGGTTTCCACTCAGCTCGTGAATGTTGGGAATGGCTGCCAGGTCATCCAAAGCCGTCTTGAAGTAGTTGAAGTAGGCCTCTTTGAGTTGTGGTAAATCTAGTGATGTACCTTGGAACTTATGTTGCAGGTATTGGACCAGATACTGTCGCATCTTGCGATCAAGCATCTGCCCAAATTCAATAAACTGCTCGAAGGCCAGGCTTACTCTTTCACTGCTATTCATTATAGACTACTGTAGGAGAAATGAATTTTTTCAAGACGTAATTTGAGCTGTTCCAGTTCTGAACGAACTTCCTCCAGATTGGCCTGTACAATCTTAGCATAGGCTGGATCTACAAAGAGGTTTCTGGATAAGTGCTGCCAAGCAGCGGGTAGCTCGTTCTCGATCTTCTGAAACTGTTTGTCGATGTACTGTAGCAGGTCCTTATGTCGGCCGTCCCAAAATTCGGCTACGATACGATGCGGTTTCTTGTAGATGTAGGCCACCTGCTCGGTCTTCTGCGTGCGCAGTGGATAGACGTGGTCCACATCATTGTAGCGAACAATGAGTGCATACTGATCTTTGGCCTTTTTAGCTTTCAGCCTATTCACTAACTGGTAACCCTCATCATATAAATTGGTTACTTTAAACTCCTCTGTATCTAACTGCCTAAACTGCTGGATATTCACCAATACACCCTCAAACTGCTGGTCCGTTTTTTCTAGCGCAAAGTAGGTCTCATTAATGGCCTGTAGTTCATTGTCTATTTGCGTATGTTTGACCTTAATCTCCTCGTTCACATCCTGCTGTAAGTCATCAATCTCAGATCTGATCAATTGTAGATTAATCGCTAAGGTGTAGCCGTGCTGCCTAACGGTTTCCTGAATGATTTCATTGATGCGTGGCTTGTCTTCAGGTCTTCCCCACAAACAATGTTGCATTAAGAAACAATCCATCAGGTCGACCTTGGATCGGCCGTTTAGAAACGCGGCACTGCGCAATAAGCGGATGATCTTCTTCCAACGGCGATCATTAATTACCAACGGACTATTTGCGACTTCTTTTCGATAGAGTTCCTCGGTTTTGACCTTGATTACCTGGATGGTATTGAGCACTTCAGGTGGTACCTCGATTTGATCTATTTGCTCGTCCCAGTCTGCCAATTCTTTTTCCCCTAGCTTGACCTCCACAGGAATACTATCCTCATAGACATCCTTTGTTTCCACAATCATGGACAAGAAGTTCTGAAACTGTCGGATATTGTCCAACTCCAGTCGTAGCAGGAATCGGTCCCAAATGGGAGCAAGATTTTGGTTGGCAGGAGGGAGTTCGTTGGAGGCAGTTATGATGCCGCGCAAGTTCACGCGCATATCCTGCTGACCATTTCGGTAGATCTTTTCGTTTAATATGGTTAGGAGGGCATTTTGGATGGCAGGGCCTGCCTTCCAGATCTCATCAAGGAAGACGACATTGGCCTGCGGAAGATAGCCTTCTGTAAGCCGTTCGTATTTATCTTCATCCTTGAGCTTCTTGATGGAAACTGGGCCAAATACCTCGTCCGGCGTACTGAATTTACTCATTAAATACTCGAAAGATACCCCATCTTTAAACGCATGCTTCAGTCGACGGGCAACCAGACTTTTCCCCACACCCGGAGGCCCTAGCAAGAAAATGCTTTCTCCAGCAACTGCACTTAAGAGGGCTAGGCGAATCGATTCCTCTCTTTCGTATAAGCCCTCACATAATCCATCTAAAAGCTGCGTGATTCGCTGACTCAACTGTACATCAATATCAAATCCCATATTCATCACAACTTGCATTAAAGAAATGAAGAGGACTCGCCAAAATCAGGTCTTCGCACTCCATCGTCCTCAATGTAATGCTGTCTTACCAGTTCATCAATGGTGGCCGGGCGAATATTCAGAACTGCTCCCTTAAAGTGCAGGGTCTTACCTGCCATAGCATGATTAAAGTCAACTGTAACCTCACGCTCTGTCCAGTTTAAGATTTTGCCATTATATGTCCTGCCTTCATCATTGGTTAGCGCTACATAGTTACCTTCCACTAGCATGTTGGGGGGGATGGCGCCGTCGATTTCGAAAGCATGTTTCGGGACAGATACGATATCCCGCTGTTGAACGGGACCATAGGCTTGTTCGGGCCGCAAAACGAATTCGAAAGCATCCTCCTCTCCTAAGCCAAACAATTGATCCTCGAATGATTTCAAGAGTTTGCCAGTTCCAAAAAGAAAGATGAACGGGTAATTCGCATTCATCCGTTCCAATAGCTCTCCCTGACCGTCGTTTTCACGGAGTTCGTAAGTGATGGTAACGACCTGTTGTTCTTCAATAACATTCATACCTCTTATAACTTATGGATCAGGCAAAGGTTCAGCGATTTTATATTGAAAAAAAACCGATAAATAAAACCTTGATAAGATGAAAAAGCTATCTTTGCCTACCTAATTATTCTTCTCTTCGTGGATAAGTACCGGAGAGCCCTCCTTTATAGTTTGTTATCCGATGTAATCGTGCGACTCCAAACCCTGGACTCCTTCGCAAAACACTAATACAAAATTTCCTCTTACAACTTACTATTCAACCTCCTCAGGTTGAGGCTACTGTATTAACTAAAACACCAAATAGTTTGGACAATTGTCCAATGACTGTTCATTGAACCTTGCTCAATGCAGCTGAATCTGCCTTTTTTGAACGTAATGATTCAGGAGGGGCCACGGAGTCAAGATAGCTTCAACGAGGTAGCGAGATAGGCTTAGACAACTTAAACATTCAACACTATAAAACAACTAGATGAACACTATTTACAAACACTTTCTAGTATTAGTATCAATGGCCTTCCTGCCGCAAATTGGATTTGGGCAGATCAACGCAGGTGAACTGATGTTCGTAGGTTTCAATGCCGATGGAGACGACGGCTTCGCAGTGGTGGCTTTGGCAGAAATACCCGCTTCCTCGACCATTTACTTCACGGATAAGGAATGGAATGGCATGCCGATCGGGTCAGGAGGCGCCTTTAATTCAGGGGAGGCCGTGATGACTTGGAATACGGGAGGTAGTGCCATTGCTGCTGGTACCGTGATCACTTTTGATCAAACGAATGGAACCACGACCGTCACGGTCGGTTCTGTAAGTGGGGGAGGAATTAATTTGGCGGCATCTAATGAAGTTTTGTATGCCTTTGTAGGATTCAACAATGCTTCGCCTACTACTTTCCTAAGCGCTATCGGAAACACTGGATTTGGTGCTAATGGGACTTTAGATAACACTGGCCTAGCCGCTGGAGTTACTGCCATTTCTATCAGTGGTAGTGAAGATGTGATGGTCTATGATGGGAGTACAATCTGTAATACCACAGTAGCCGACTGTGCTGGTCAGATTGCTGCAGGGAGTTGGGATACACAGGATGGTACGGGTGACCAATCAAACGATTTGTCCGCCCCTAATTTCCCCGTCGATGTCCCGGCCAGTTTTAGCGGGTCAGCACTACCTGTGGATCTACTTTACTTTTCTGTTGTAAAATCTAGGGAGGGGGCCCTACTGAGCTGGGCTACGGCTACTGAAGAAAATAACCATTACTTCAACATCGAACGTTCTATTGATGCTAAGAACTGGTCTTCTATGGCTAGAATTGAAGGCGCAGGCACCAGCTATGAGACTTTGGAGTATTCCTTTCTAGATGAGCGACCTTCATCAGGAACCAGTTATTATCGGCTGAAGCAAACCGATTATGATGGAGCATATTTTTACTCAGATATCGAATCGGTACATTATAAACCTTCCAGAGAGCTGAGTCTTTTCCCTAATCCCGTTACTGATGCACTATGGATTCGAGGAGAAGGGCTCACGGTTGTTCAGCTTCAATTATTTAACTCCCTGGGGCAGTTACAGCGGGTGAAAGTGCTGCAGGGGGAGTACGAAGAATTCCAACTGGATGTTTCGCACCTACCGTCGGGCCTGTATTTCTTGAAGGCTGTAGGTGTTTCGGATTGGCCAGCAAGCCCAATAGTAGTCCGCTAGCAATGGCATATTTGCAGCTTTAAAATTGCTCTGGATACGGTATGATGCTGTCTTTTCGGTTCGATTGCTAAACTTTGTTTTACTCCTTTTATTAATGGAAAAAATGCCTTAATTTGGGAGATAATATCAAGGTGTGACAGCCGGACTGAAATTCCACTTGTTTAATCTGTCATCCTGATAAAACATGAGGAAGACTCATGGCGTTATACTATTCATCTCAAGTATTCGAGCCAAATACGGAGATGAATTCAAAAACAACCTGAGGTCAGGCAGCAAAATGGCAACTTCCAAGGTCTACTATATACAGGCCTTAGGTTTCTGAGCTGTTCTTTCGGAGGGAATAAAAGTTGCAAGTGACTGAACGCGAACTAATTGAGGGTTGTATGCGGGAAGACCGTAAGTGCCAGCAGGAAGTCTTTAGGCGATATGCCTCAAAGATGATGGGGGTTTGTTTGCGGTACGCACGCCATCAGATGGAAGCGGAAGATCTTTTGCAGGACGCTTTTATTAAAGTTTATAATAATATTAGTAAATTTGAATACAAAGGATCCTTTGAAGGATGGATTAGAAGGATCGTGGTTAATACCGCACTCAAAAATTACAGTAAAAAGAGTTTTACATACGAACAGATAGGAGTGGAGGAACAACCAGAAAGTTCAGCTCCACCCGAAGTTTACGCTCACCTACACGAAGAAGAATTGCTTAAGTTAGTTGCAGATTTGCCCGACGGGTACCGCGTAGTTTTTAACCTGTATGCCATCGAAGGTTATTCTCACAAGGAAATTTCAGAAATGCTGGGATGTCAGGAAAGTACCTCTCGTTCCCAGTTGGTGAAAGCCCGAAAATTGCTGCAATCCCAAATTCTAAAGCTTCAAAAAATAGCCGTATGAGCCAAAAACATCCCTTGGACGACACTTTTAGGCGCAAGTTGCGCCACTATGAGGCCCACGCCCCGGACGCTCTCTGGCAGCAGCTTGATGCCAAAAGATCCTGGCAGGCTAAATTTAGCAATCGGTTCCGCTACTACAAAGGAGGTTTAGCCATTGCAGCAACAGTTGTGCTAGCCCTCAGCGTTTTCATACTAAATCAGGACACCAACAGCAATGTTGAGTTGGGATTCTTTCCAATTGACCCGGAAGCTACTACTACTCAAAGAATTATAGCGGAGGTGGAAACCTCAGATGCTACGCAAGTTGTTTCATCTCTAAGTGAAGAAAAAAACATTGTTCAATCAAAGAATTCTATCGATAAGAAACTTACACCTACTCAAACTTCCCATTCTTTAACTGTAAATGAAACGAAGGAAACGGCAGCTCCGGTAATTGCAGTGGAAACAGAAACCACTACCGAGCTGATCACTTCTAGCCAGAACGAGCTGGAAGACGTTGCCTCAAGTGCTGTAGCTGCCAACCGAGCTAGTTTTGCCAGTTTTGCGACTTTGCCAAATGCCACGGCAGCACCTTTAGCTATTGCTGATCGAGCGACAGAACTGAAGTGCGTTTCATTTAAGACCGGCAAACCTCGCTGGTATGGGGAGCTTTCTACGGGAGTGACGAGTTCATTACGTGATTTGCAGGCAAGAGAGGGAGAATTTATCCCGTATGCGCGTGGAAGAGCGGCAACCGAATCTGCACAATTATCTTATAATGCTGAAGCTCGCTTATCGATTGTTTCACCTAGTGGCTTCGCTTTCCGTACAGGCTTGAATTACACACAACTTAATGAGCAATTCAAGTATATCAATGATGATGAGACACAACTAACCATCACTGAAGTTCAAGATGATAATGGTCAAATTATCAGTAGGGATACCATCATCGTGGTGGGGCAGCGCCGGGTGGAGACGCAGAATCGTTTCCGGATGATAGACGTGCCGCTAGTATTGGGTTACGAATTGTCACACCATAAGATGACTTTTGCCTTTAATGCGGGGATGTACCTCAATCTGACCTATCAGCAAAAAGGAGATTTTATTTCCCCCACTGATCAGGAACCCGTTAGCTTTTCTTCTGATTCTAGAGATGCTTATCCAGCATACAAGAGTCAAATTGGCTTGGGTTGGTACGGTAGCATTGGCATGTATTATCGCATGAACGCCCGTACGCATGTCTATTTAGAACCTAGCCTTAGGATGTATACCCAATCATCAACCATTGAAGAGTATCCTTTGAAGCAGAATTATGTATTAGGTAGCCTGAATGTAGGCTTGCGCAGAGTAATCTTCTAGAACGGATTTACTTACATTACCAGTTAGCAGGTCTAAAGAGCCGTCCAGGAATTAAGTCCCTGGACGGCTCTTTATGTACTTCCTAAATATATCTTGCAAGCTAGCGCCGGTATCGTCCACAAAGATAGGCTGGTGAAAATGTACAAGTTTCTGTAAAAGCGGAAGGATCAGCCACTTTTCCTTGGTCGTTAGATTTCCGGCTACGATTTGACCAGCAATTTGTATTTCGGATTGTAAACTTTCGTATAGTGCCCGGCCCTCCTTTGAAAGTTCCACTCTTTTGGCTCGTTTGTCCGCCGGATCAGGCTCTTCAATTATTATTCCTCTCTTGATCAGTCTTTTCAATACTTCAATGCCAGGGGAGAGATCCATGAGAGATTGTTGGATCACATCTGATTTTCTTTGACTCCCCATATGATACAGCACAATAACCACTACCAGATCATTCCAACTGGAAAGTGGAGTATCCCTTACTAGCTTTTTAACGTAGTGCCTAGCGTGATGAGACAACTCGCCAAAGGATTGGAGTATACCTTGATCTACCTGTTCGGCTTTCTGCTCCACGGCCTCTTCTGCTTGCGGTCCATTTAAGGTATTATTCAGCCAACTGGCGAACTGTCCCAGATCTGTCTGACCAGTTGAGGATTCGAAGGCTTCGAAATGATCAATTAGTGCTTTAATAGGTTGATAACTCATGTAAAGATGTCTAGTACTCGGTCATGGTATTGACACATCAGTTGAATCCGTAGGCGGGGGCCTTCGTCAAATGATCTCCAGTGTCTTTACAGCGTAAATCTTGACCGACGAAAAATTTTGACAGAAAATTAAAACCAAATGCAATATACTGTGTTATAGCTGTAATTAATACAAAAAAATAGTAAAATGGGTTCATTTCGAAGGATTGTATTATTACTAAGCTTACCTTTTTTATTTATAACGGGGATAATGGGTCAAAACACAGTCTCCATTTTTGGTAAGGTGCAAGATGCTAAGACCGGAGAGCCATTGATTGGCGTTAACATCCGACTAGAGGGTACCGAAAAGGGATCTGTCACAGATCTTGATGGCTTATACGAAATATCTAGTGTTGTACCTGGAAGTTACAATATTACTGCCAGCTATCTGGGCTACCAAACCAACACAAGAAGTAACGTTATCATTCAATCTAAAGGAAATGATGATATCAACTTCGACTTACAAGAGGGCGGACTAGACTTAGAGACGGTGGTCGTTACAGCTAGCCCTTTTCAGACGAAAATTGCTACTCCTCTTTCTCTGCAGACTTTATCTCCTGAGGAGATCAAGACCTATCCCGGGGGTAACAATGATATTGCTAAGGTGGTTCAAAGTTTACCCGGTGTATCTGGATCCATAGGTGGGTTTAGGAACGATGTGATCATCCGGGGAGGAGCTCCGAATGAAAATGTTTACTATCTAGATGGGATTGAAATCCCTAACATTAATCACTTCAGTACCCAAGGTAGCGCCGGCGGACCGGTAGGTCTGCTCAACGTAGACTTTATAGAAGAAGTAGAACTTTCCTCCTCAAGCTTTGGCGCACAGTACGACAATCCTTTAAGCGGTGTTTTGCAGTTTGACCAACGTAAAGGCAATCGACGGACGCGACAAACTAATTTACGGGTTAGCGCAAGTGAAGCAGCCTTGACTACAGAGGGGCCTTTATTCAAGGGCGACAATACGGAATCTAATACTTCCTACATCCTATCAGTGCGGAGAAGTTATCTTCAGGCATTATTCGAGTTGATCGGTTTGCCTATCCGACCAGATTACTGGGATTATCAGTATAAGATTTCACACGATATTGATGAGTACAACAGCATTTTTGTGACCGGTATTGGATCCGTGGACGACTTCAGCGTGAAGGCACCAGAGGATTTTGATCCTGAACAGCAGGCCGTATTAGATCAGGTACCCGTCATCAAGCAATGGACTACCACTGCCGGATTTGGCTGGAAAAGAAGACTGAAGAATGGAAAGGGGATTATGAATACTTTTCTTAGTACCAATATCCTGAATAATGACTTTTCTCGCTATTTGGACAATGAGAACCTTACAGGTTTAGTCTTGAAGAACAACAGCCGTGAAACAGAACAGAAACTGCGCTACCACTATACCCGCTTCGTGAATGATTGGTCTTTGAATTTTGGAGTGAATCTAACCCGTTCCATCTATACGAATGAAACCAATGACATTGCTTTTGACAATACTTTCTTGACAGAGCTGGATTTTTTGAAATATGGACTATTCAGTCAAGCCTCGAAATCCTTTATGGATGGTCGATTGGATTTTACCCTTGGTTTTCGGATGGATGACAATAGCTACACGGAGGAAAGTGGAACTTTGCTCAAGACATTTTCGCCACGAACAGCCATTAGCTATGTCTTGGATCCAAATTTCAAATGGCGACTTAGTGCCTCTTTGGGACAGTACTACAAGATTGCTCCTTATACCATCCTTGGGTATCAAGATCAAGCTGGTAATTTTTCCAACAAGGATGTGCCCTACATCGGTAGTTTTCATGCAGTGCTTGGCTTAGAACGCAAACTGGGTCAGTTTGCTAAGATTAGTGCGGAAGGCTTCTTTAAGCGTTACACGAATTATCCCATTTCCATTGCTGATGGCGTTTCTCTGGCGAACAAAGGGGCTGATTTTTCAGTCTTGGGGAATGAAGAAGTGGTAAGTGATGGGCTAGGACGAACCTATGGTCTAGAGCTTTTTTATCAACAGAAATTACAAAAGAACTTTTACGGTATTCTGGCTTATACTTTCTTCAAAAGTGAGTTTACAGGTTTGGACGGTGTCTATCGACCCTCAGTTTGGGATAGCAGGCATCTGATTTCTTTTACCGGTGGATACAAATTGCCTGGGAATTGGGAATTTAGTGTTCGCTATCGTTATGCTGGGAACACTCCCTTCCCTCCCGTGGATCCGGAAGCCAGTTTGCCAGTCTATCCAGTGCTCATCCTAGACTACTCCAACTTGGGTCAAAGTCAACTGGCCCCATTCAACCAATTAGATGTACGTATAGACAAGAAGTGGAATGCTAAATCCTATACCTTTAATCTTTTCTTTGAGATTCAAAATGCACTGGCACAAAATAACCCAGAACCGCCTTCATTTGGACTTGATCGAGATGAGACTGGCGTTGTTATTGAACCAAGAGCCTTGGTAGAGGTTATAAATTCTCCTAGTTCTCTTTTACCGATCATTGGATTGGCGATAGATTTCTAGGATTCAAGATAATCTTATTAGTCTTTTTAGATCAACTAGCATTGAGAAGAGGATTTCAGCCTAGCTGAAGTCCTTTTTTAAATTTAATACCCAATTCTACTCCAAAAAGTATAGAAGTTTTTAGGGTTAAAAGAGGAGGAATAAGAAATAAATTGAAACTCAGGCAGCAAAAAATTAAGTCGGCGGGTCTAAGTAAATAGACAAGCAATGAAGAAAAAGATGAGCATGCGACTGCGCTGGCTTTTTTTAACGATTCCGGTGGCGTTACTTCTCGTAAGCTGCCAAAAAGACCAAGATGTTTTCATTCCCTACGAACTAGGGGCTGAGGACTTGAAAGGGCAAGTTTCGAATTTGTTGGATGATATAGCCAGTTCCACCGAAACCTTCCAATGGGAAGTAACCCATGCCCAAACTTTCTTCACGCGAAATGGAAGCCGTTTGGCGATTCCTGCTAATGCTTTCATGACTTTAGATGGATCTGATTCCTTGGTAGGACAGGTTGAGATAAAGATTCGCGAAGTCATCCACAAAGGTGAGATGATTAAGTTCCAACTGCCTGCCCAGAATAATGGTCGTCTTTTGGAAACATTGAGTGCACTGCATATTGAGGCCAAATTGAATGGCCAGCCCCTTGTCTTGAGAACAGGGATCAGTATTGATTGGGATATTCCTGCGGATGAATTTACGGGAGATCTCAATTTGTACTATGGACTAGAAGAGGAAGGAATAGTATCAGAATGGGCTGGAGCTACGGAGGTTTACATTGATCAGCCTCCGGTAAGAGCCATCAAGATTTTGACCCAAGATGGAGAATCACTGAATGCCTACAAAGCGCAGCCACAACAATTAGGTTGGTGGAACTGCAGCCGTTTCATCATGTCGGAGGTAAGCCCTGAGGAAATGAATTTGATGGTAGAGCTTCCTCTTCACTTTGATGGACAGAACAGTGCCGTTTATTTAGTTTTTGAAAATAGAAGGACCGTCGTAAAGCTTAATTGGAATGATATTGAGCTCGATGGTCAATTTTCCTCGCCGCTGGTACCGGTGGGGGAAGATATAATTGTAGTGGCGATCGCTAAAGGGACTTTGGATCGTTCGTTTTTAGGTTTTGAAAACCTGAGGACCAACCGAGCTAGCCAAACACTCACTCTCCCCTTATTTCAGCGGTCGCTGCATACCATTCAGCAATACCTCGGTAGCTTGTAATGGTACCCAAAAAGAGTTAACACCGTTTTCCTTCATGATAGCTTTGGCCGCCTTCAGGGCGGCCTTGTTTTTTTCTGCTATTTGCTAATTCGAAGGATCAGATGTATTACGCTTCCGCTTCTTCATCCCATTCCATGTCAATGCGCCGTCGAGCTAGATCCGTAGCCGCAATTCTCACCCAAATATCATCCCCCATTTTCAATTGCTGGCCACTGTGCATACCCGTCACCCACAAGCGGCTAGAGGCAAGATCAAAGGGTTCCGGTAGGGTAGCGAAGCTGATCATTCCTTCACAGTAGTTCTCTTTTAATTCGACATAAATACCATAGTCCGAAAATCCAGAGATTTGTCCTTCGAAGGTCTCCCCGATATGCTTTTCTATGAATTCGACTTGCTTGTATTTGACCGATTCTCTCTCGGCCTCCATGGCCTTTCGTTCCTGGAGAGATATATGTCGACACTGTTCCTCAAGGGGATCCTTTTTGACTCGATAGGGATCCTCCGATACCAAATTCAAGGCGAGTATTCGGTGTGCTAGTACATCGGAGTATCGTCGGATAGGAGAGGTGAAATGACTGTAGAAGTCAAACCCCAGTCCATAATGACCAATATTCTCCGTAGAATAGGCTGCCTTTGCCATGGTCCGGATAGCAATGGGTTCCAATAACTTCAGCGCTGGCACCTTCTCCGCTTCTTTATTGAGGCGATTAAAGGAACGTGCAATCTCCGTTTTAGAACTTACATTCATTTCGAAGCCTAATTCTCGGGCAAAGCGCGCAAACTCCTCGACTTTATCGGGATCAGGTTCATCATGTACTCGATACACAAAAGGGATTTCATGACCTGCTGCCTTTTTGTTAATAAAGGTGGCCACCTCCCGGTTAGCCAACAGCATGAAGTCCTCAATCAGCATGTTGGAATCCTTTCGTTCCTTGATAAACACTTCCAATGGAGTGCCCTCATCATCCAATCTAAACTTGACCTCATTGGTTTCAAAGTTGATGGAGCCATCCTTAAAGCGTGCCTTGCGCAATTTAAGCGCTAGCCGGTTGAGTTTTCTTAGCTCACTAGCATACGGCCCTTTTCCCGTGTCCAGTCCTTGTTGTGCCTCTTCATAGGTGAATCTGTGATCTGAATGCGTGACAGTGCGTCCAAACCAGCGATCTATCAGTCTGTCGTTTTGGTCAAAAGTAAATACTGCAGAGAAGGTCAGTTTATCCTCATGAGGTCGCAGAGAGCAAAGTTCATTGGATAAACGCTCAGGTAGCATGGGAAGTACACGGTCCACCAAGTAAACGGAGGTGGAACGCTGAAAAGCTTCTTTATCCAAGGCTGTACCAGGCTCTAAATAATGAGCAACATCAGCAATGTGTACACCTACTTCATAGTTTCCATTCTCCAGGAACTCCAAGGAGAGGGCGTCGTCAAAATCTTTTGCCGTATCCGGGTCGATGGTGAAGGTGGTGATGTCACGCATATCTCGGCGTAGTGCAACTTCCGCTTCACTAATGATTGCGGGGAGTTTTTCTGCAATATCTATGGCTTCTTCCGAGAAGACCAGATCGAAGCCTTTATTGATTAAGATGGCCTTCATTTCGATGTCATGACTGCCTGCCTCCCCCAATACTACACTAACTTCTCCTTCGGGATCGAAGCGAGGACCTCTGTCCCAATTAGTGATCTTTACCGTAACTTTCTCCCCATCGCTCGCGTTCTTGGTATTTTCTAGTCCTACGAAAATGTCAAAAGGATTTCCTAAGCCATCGGTCGTTACGATAGCATGTTTCGGGAATAGCCGGATGGTTCCAATAAAGGATTCCGCCGCTCTTTCGAGCACTGCTTCTACTTCTCCCTCCATTTTCCGTCGACCAGGTCGCATCCATGCTCGCACTTTTACCTTATCACCATTCATGGCGGTATTCATATGCTTAGCGGGAACGAAGATGTCTTCTTCTAAGTCTTGTACGATGATATAAGCAGAGCCGGTTCTAGTGGCATCTACCCGACCTTCATAAAAAATATCTGTACTTCGGCGTCGAGAGGCAATAGCTCCACTGCGGCCGAGTTTGAATTTGTAGTCTTGAGTGGCGAGTAATTTGCCTCCGGTAACTAAGGCCTCTAGTGCATTTTGAACACTATCCTTGTTATTAGCTATCTTAAGTTTGCGGATGATTTGCTTAGCGTTGAAGGGTTTTTTTGGATTTCTTTTAAAGAGTCGCATGATCTCACTTTGCAGCTTCCTTGGCCGCAATTGAGCACCTTTTACTTTGGTTTTTTTCTTTTTTGTCATTATCTGTTTTTTCTATCTATGGAAGGGGTACTTCCATTACTTGGTTTAGACCATGTTTAAATTTCAGTAATCGGTCTACGAATATCTCTTTTTCGCTGACACTACGTTGGCTAAATCGGCTTGATAACTATGGCTATCATCCACTTCAGCCGCCTTGTTTCAGCAAAAAATTGATCCTTCTCAACTCAAAGACCGAAACTTAAACATGATCTTAATTGGGTGCTCCAATAGGACAATTACTTCCTCACGGCTAAGCAGCCGATAGGAAATGCCCTGGAGCAATTGAATGTTAAAATTGGGTTTGTTGTGTGGTTTTAAAATAATATAGTTGGTAATGAAATTCTAAAATGGTTGGATTTAAGCATTAACGATGGTCCCGTCAGGGAGTATTTCAAGCTGGTAAGCTGTACTTTCAGTAGCAGAAAAGCCAGAGGAGTGGGAACTGGATTGGCCGGAAGCAATTGAGATCATCCAATCTTCGTCGATTGTTGCTACTGATTGTGTTAACTTTTCTCCATCGTAAAAAGTTCCCGCAATCACTCTTTTTTCTATCAAGTTCCCTGCTTTGTCAAAAGTGACCAGTACATAATTGTAATTTAGTAGGCCTGCCTTCCAATATACGATAGCATGAATATCCTTCAGACCATCCAATCTGAAGCAAGCAATGAATTCCGTATTTTCATCGGGTTCCTCCCCGTCAATGGGAATCAGATAGTGGCTGATGAGTGCCAGTGGAATAGGAAGGTTAGCCTTACTAAAGGCATGATGACTATCTTCTCCTAATAATATCGGTGGTTCCAATAGAGGGAATTGCTCTAAAAAAGCAACGAAATCGATTTTTTTGGTTTTTACTTTCGCCATCTCTACTTATTTCATTCTTAGTTCTGCCAGAAGTCCACCATCCGTAAGTTGAGGCTGGCATCCTATGGTAGAACGATCATAATTCGAATAGATACAGTAATCCCTTGAGTTTTTTAGAGATTACATATACTCTAACCTCTAACTCAAAGATAAGTTCGCCGCCCGGAATACTTGCTTATTTGCCGGCATAAAATAGTTTCGAATCCTTCCTATTTGTATTGATTCTAAATAAAAAGGAACTTTTAGTGATTTTAAACAAGAATTGTGGAAAGCGGCTTATATAATATAGATTTGTAGTCTTTGGATAAACCACCAATTAATTCTTAAGGATTGTGCCAAAAATCCAAAGCAAATTGCAAAAAGGCACAACAAAACCTAAAAGCAAAAAACATGAATTGGTTTTCTAGGTTTCTGACCTCTTCTCTTGGAAAGAAACTGCTGATGAGCCTGACCGGTTTATTTCTTATTTCCTTTTTGATCATTCACTTGATCGGGAATTTCCAACTGTTGATTGATGATGGCGGAAAGCAGTTTAATGTGTACGCCAAGTTCATGACTACAAACCCAGTGATCAAAACCGTTTCCTATCTTCTCTATGGTTCCATTTTATTGCATGCTGTACAAGGCCTGCTGATCTGGAGAGAAAATCGAGTTGCACGAGGAGGGACACGGTATGCTGTAAAGGTCACTCGCGCAGTCAATACCTCTGCGAAGCTATCCAGCAATATGGGATGGTTAGGGGCAATCGTGTTGGTTTTTATCCTGGTACATATGTATCAGTTCTGGTTGCAGATGAAGCTGGGAAATTTACCGATGGCTACCTATGATGGACAAGAATACAAGGATTTATATACTATTGTAGCGGCCGCCTATCAAAACATCTTCTACGTGATTTTCTATGTGGTATCCATGCTAGTGATTGCATTTCACTTGTGGCACGGTTTCCAAAGTTCTTTCCAAACATTAGGATTGAACCACAGAAAATACACACCATTTATTCATGTATTGGGAAAACTGATTGCTGTGGTTATACCCCTTGGTTTTGCAGTGATTCCCGTTTTCATGTTCCTTTTGCGTAACGCTTAAACGAATCTGACTATGAAATTAGAAGGTAAAGTACCTCCTGGCTCACTTGGGGAAAAATGGACGAAGTTCAAGTCGACCGTTCCGCTAGTGGCTCCGAATAACAAAAGAAGAATCGAGATCATCGTGGTAGGTACCGGTTTGGCCGGCGCAAGTGCAGCAGCGACCTTGGGAGAGTTAGGATATAATGTGAAATGTTTCACTTTCCATGATAGTCCAAGAAGAGCGCATAGTATTGCCGCACAAGGTGGTATTAATGCCGCTAAGAACTATCAGAATGATGGAGATAGCGTGTACCGACTCTTTTACGATACCATCAAAGGTGGTGATTATCGGTCTCGAGAGGGGAATGTACACCGTCTGGCGGAAGTTAGCCGTAATATTATTGATCAAGCCGTAGCGCAAGGGGTGCCCTTCGCTCGTGATTATGGTGGATTATTAGATAATCGATCTTTTGGTGGGGTGCAGGTTAGCCGTACCTTCTATGCACGTGGGCAGACCGGGCAGCAGCTTCTGATTGGTGCTTACCAAGCTTTGTCTCGTCAGATTGCCTTAGGATCTGTGGAGATGTATAATCGCCATGAGATGTTGGATATTGTGAAGGTTGATGGTAAGGCGAGAGGTATCATTGCCCGTAACCTATTGACGGGAGAAATTGAACGCTATGCGGCGCACTGTGTGGTGTTGGCGACTGGCGGATACGGTAACGTATTCTACTTGTCAACCAATGCCATGAATTGTAATGTGTCTGCAGCTTGGCGAGCAGTCCGCAGAGGTGCGTTAATGGCCAATCCTTGTTTCACCCAAATTCACCCAACCTGTATTCCTGTATCTGGGGATTATCAGTCGAAATTGACTTTGATGTCCGAGAGTTTGCGGAATGATGGTCGAGTGTGGGTGCCTAAGAAACTTGAGGATGCTAAAGCCATTCGCGAAGGCAAGAAGACTGGTTTAGATATCAAGGAGGAAGATAGAGATTACTACTTGGAGCGCAGATATCCTGCTTTCGGTAACCTGGTTCCTCGTGACGTAGCTTCTAGAGCAGCTAAGGTGGCTTGTGATGAAGGCCTGGGGGTTAGTCCTACTGGCTTGGCAGTATTCCTTGATTTTGCGGCAGCCGTTCAGCGTTATGGTAAGTCTGCAGCTAATGTGCAGGGGATTCATAACCCAGACGCAGCTACGATCACCCGTTTAGGGGAAAAAGTAGTAGAGGAGAAATATGGTAACCTTTTCGAAATGTACGAAAAGATTACTGGGGAAAATCCATATAAGATGCCAATGAAGATCTATCCGGCAGTTCACTACACCATGGGTGGACTTTGGGTGGATTATAACTTGGAAACTAATGTACCAGGTTTGTTTGCCTTGGGCGAGGCTAATTTCTCGGATCACGGTGCGAATCGTTTGGGTGCTTCGGCCTTGATGCAAGGTTTGGCAGATGGATACTTTGTGATTCCTTACACTATCGGTACTTTCCTTTCCAATGATATCCGTACCCCTAAGTTCGATCCGGATTCAGAGGCCTTTATGGAAGCGGAGAAAGCGGTTAAGGATCGCATCGATCAAGTCCTAAATGTAAAGGGTAACCAATCTGTAGAAAGTTTCCACCGTCGCTTAGGTAAGATCATGTGGGACTACTGTGGTATGTCCCGAAATGCTGACGGTCTTCGCTCTGCTCGCCAAATGGTGGTGGAGTTGCGCAAGGAATTCTATCAGGATGTATTTGTGCCTGGCTCTAATGATGAGTACAACCCAGAGCTTGAGAAGGCTTTGAGAGTGGCTGATTTCATGGAAATGGGAGAGGTCATGATCCTAGATGCCCTGAACCGTGAAGAATCTTGTGGAGGTCACTTCCGCGAAGAATATCAAACGGAGGAAGGAGAAGCCTTACGTAGAGATGATGAATTCGCCTACGTAGCGGCCTGGGAATACACAGGTTGGGATGATGAGCCGGTATTGCACAAAGAAGAATTAATGTTTGAGAACGTAGAGCTTAAAACTCGTTCTTACAAATAACCTTCTTGGGCAATTTTTGTGAATAGCATATTAGTTGGAAAATTTTACCCAGAGGAAGCGAGGTTTCTAGCTAAAATGCTGACTTGAGGACACAACAATTATCCGAGAACGACAAAATATTGATAAAAATTAAGCGTCCAATTATGAAGCTAACGCTGAAAGTCTGGAGACAAGAAAATGCAAATAAAAAAGGTAGTTTTTCTACCTATCAATTAGATGATGTAAGTGAGCATATGTCCTTCCTAGAAATGCTGGATGTGCTTAACGAGCAATTGATAGAGAAGAAAGAAATGCCTATCTCTTTTGATCATGATTGCCGGGAAGGGATCTGTGGAGCTTGTAGTATGGTAATCAATGGTCAACCGCATGGCCCAATGGGCGGTACGACGACCTGCCAATTACACATGCGACATTTCAAGAACGGAGATACTATCGTGATAGAACCTTTCCGCGCGAAAGCCTTCCCGGTAGTCCGAGACTTGGTAGTAGATCGATCAGCTTTTGATCGTATCATCCAAGTTGGTGGATTTGTATCTGTAAATACAGGACAAGCGCAGGATGCCAATTCCATTCCAGTGGAAAAAGATGTAGCTTCTCAAGCTTTCGATGCTGCAACTTGTATTGGGTGTGGAGCTTGCGTAGCGGCTTGCCCTAATGCTTCTGCCATGCTTTTCACCTCTGCCAAGGTTTCCCATTTAGGTATCCTCCCACAGGGACAAGTCGAGGCAAAGAGAAGAGTACAGGCTATGGTTAAGCAAATGGATGAAGAGGGCTTTGGTAACTGTTCCAATGTTACTGCCTGTGAAGCGGAATGCCCTAAGGGTATTTCTGTAGAGAATATTGCTAGAATGAACCGGGCTTATATCGGTTCTGTTCTAGGTTCAGAAACTTCTGTTTCCTAGTAGTAGCATAAAGAAAGGACGCTTAACCAACCATTTTGATTCATTGGGGCTCTTTAGAGCATAGTTATGTTTTACAAAGAGTTACCCTTCAGATAAAGTTTTTAACCCTGGTCTAGTACCAGGGTTTTTTGTTTTTTTGCAATCTCTTTGTCCAAAGCTGGGGCAGCCTACTGCTTGGACACAACGTTTAGGATACAATATGCTGTCTAATTTAAGGACAGCTTTCCCTTTTACAGAAGCTGAACACTATTTATTACCAAAAGAAGAAATGCTATGATAAGGTATCTACTAGGACTAACTATTGTTATTTTCATTGGTTGCTCTACTGCTTCCAATGAACCACAATTCACCATCTCGGATTTTGAGGATGCTCTAGACGATTCGTATGAGGCCTTATCCTCTTTTGGAGATTATTACCTTCCCATTAGTAATTTATCGGCAGATGAGGTGGGGGTTCCAGGTTTGGGTAGCCACCTCAGTAACGGAGCGGCCATAACAGAGATGGTTCGTCATCTATGGACCCCGGATAATACCTTGACCACCATCCTTTGGTCAGACCTTTATAATGCAGTTAATGCCGCCAATACAGCTCTGGCACTTGTTCCTCAAATCAATGACAATATATCAACCATACAGCAGGCAGAAGCAAGGGCTTTACGTGCTTTCAATTACTTTCTCTTGCTGGATATATTTGGAAATATTCAAGCGTTCAAAGAGGATGTCTTGACCGGTAACATCAATGTTCCACAAGTAAGCAGAGCCCAAGTGTTTGAGTTTATTGAGACAGAGCTTTTGGAAACCATTCCTCAGCTCAGCAAAGATCCAATATATGGCCGGGTAACGCAGAGCGTAGCTCAAACGATCTTAGCTAAATTATATTTAAACGCAGAAATCTTTAAGGGTACTCCAGAATGGGCCGCCTGTCGAGATGCCTGTACAGCAGTAATCAGTAGCGGAGATTATCGACTTACTAATGACTATTTTGATGTTTTTAAAACCAATAACTCGGTTACTGGGGCAGAAGAGATTATCATGGCTTCAACAGAGAATCCCGCTGTTCACCCATCTCGATTAAGTGTCCATCCTGCGCAGGTTGATACGAAAAATCCGTCGACCAGTGGATTCTTCAATTACGCAGCGACACCCGAATTCTCTGGCCTTTTTGATTTTACTAATGATCGTCGATCGGATGCTATTTTACGTGGTCTACAATTGGCTAGCACAGGAGACGTGATTCTGACGGCTTCCGGAGACTCAGTTAACTACGTCATGGATTTCCGTGGCGAGGTTAACTTCTTGAATGGTTATCGGGTGAGGAAGTATGAATTGGATGGTACCGAGACTAATTATGGAGATAATGATATCGTGATCTTCCGCTACGCGGATGTTTTGCTGATGCAAGCAGAGGCATTAAATGAATTGGACGACCTCACGGGAGCCATTGACCTGATTAACCAAGTCAGAGCCAGATCTTATGATCCAGCAACTCCTCTGGTGGCAGGCGATTTTACAAAGGAAAGTCTTCGAACACAGATCCTGGAGGAACGCTCAAGGGAGCTATTCTGGGAAGGTTGGCGAAGACAAGATCTGATTCGTCATGATGTCTTTTGTTCGAAAACCTGGCGGCAAAAGGAGCGACCCACAAATGATTGTGAAACGCGTCTTTTGTTTCCAATCCCCAAAGATGTTTTGGATGTAAATCCGAATTTGACCCAGAATCCAGGTTACTAATTCCTAGTGTCAAAAGAAAAGGGCGAGCTCCTGATTTCGGAGCTCGCCCTTTTTACTTAGTCTAACGATCAAATATCAGTCTACTGTTTCCCGTATTCAACCTTTCTTCCTGGTGTGTATGGTGCACCAGCCTTCTCCAGTTTTTCCTCTAGTTTCGCAATGTCTTGGTCTCTTAAGTTGTTGATGGATCCCAGGACAGAAGTAAAGGCCTTGCGAGCAATTTTTAGTCCATCCTGATGCGTTTGGGTGGGGGCGGAGGATGAACTCCACATCTCCCAAGTGATAGATCCCATTCGGTTGTTAATGGACGGCTGCGATGCTTTGTCAAGGCGGCCTGCCAAGCGATCTCCGTACATCATCTTTTGGATGGCAGCGAGTTTATCCTTAGCCGCCTTCACCTCAGTTAGCCAGTTTTCAGGAGCCCCCTCAACGGCATAGATGGCTTTCTCAATATAGCGCAATTTATTGCCCATGTCTCTTATTTGACCATTGGCACCTGAGATAGCTCGTTGTAGGCGCTGTGCATCACGCTGAAAAGCTAGGAGTGCTGCTCTATCAGTGGCTGGCAAGGTCACACCACCTAGGGAACGCAATTGGAATGGGGTAGGGCCAACTAATTCTTCAAGTTTGCCATTGATGCTCTCCGATAGAGAAACGGTGTACGAGCCTGGCATTACCAGAATCCCTTCATCTAATCCGGCAAAAGGATTACTTGTATTCCTGGGGCTAAGACTGATCGGGTTTACACTTTGATATCTCGCATCCCAGGTAATTCTTTGCACCCCAGTAGCGTGTCGAGTCTTAATTTGCTTGAGAATGTTGTTGGACTGATCGCGAATAGTGAACAGTAAGTAGGGTTTTTCTTCTTCTGTTTCTGCTTTCAGCTCCTCGTAAGTAGGGTAGCGAATCTCTTCTCCTTTCTTCTTGGCTTCTTTCTCCAGTTTTTGGCGCTTGGCCTTCAAGGTTTCCACCTTGTCCTTCACATAATAGGTAAAAGTTGCACCTACGGAAGGATTAGGAAGGCTGAAGTACGCATCACCTTGAAAGCCTTTTCCTCGCAATCCTAGAGGGGTACTTTCTATAAAAATAAGACCGTCTTTGACTGGGAAAATCTTGGCTTTTTCGGCTAGCGCCTCTTCTTGCAGATTCCTTAAAGGAGCGTAATTATCCATTACATAAAAGCCACGTCCAAAGGTACCCAGCACCAGATCTGTCTCTCGTTTTTGGATAGCTATATCACGAACTGCAATAGTTGGTAATCCAGCCTTGAGTTGTTTCCAGTATTGTCCTCCATCATTGGTGAAAAAGCAGCCAAATTCTGTTCCGACAAATAATAGCTTAGCATCTTCAAAGTCCTCTGCCAAACTATAAGCTGATCCTCTTTTAGGTAAATTAGCACTGATCGCCGTCCAGCTTTGTCCTTGATTAGTACTCTTGTATACATAAGGAAGGAAATCACCATACTTGTGATGATTGAAAATGGCATAGACCGTATTCTCCTCATGCTCGGAGGCTAGCAAAAAGTTGACATAGGTTTGCTTGGGTGCTCCAGGTATTTGATCTACATCGATTTTTGTCCAATTTTTGCCACCGTCTTTAGTAATCTGAATGAGGCCGTCATCCGTTCCTACGTACAGCAGTTGCTGATTCAATGGGCTTTCAGAAAAGGCCACAATGGTGCCGTAGGGAGAGGTAGAACCATTTTTGGCTACCGCATCAATACTTTGAACTTCGCCCATCACCTTTAAGTTATTTCGATCAATTTGCTTTGACAGATCTCCGCTGATGGTTTCCCAAGTATTACCTCGATCCTCACTGCGGAAAAGTTTGTTGGCAGCAAAATAGATTCTACTGTCTTTGTGGTTAGATACGGCGAGTGGAGCGTCCCAGTTCCACCGAAAACTAGCTTCGCCTTCGGCAGGCTTAGGTTGAATCCCCAATTGTTCGCCGCTTGCTTTATCGTAGCGGATTAATCCTCCATATTGAGATTGAGCGTACACGATGTTGGGATTACTGGGGTCGATCTGAGACTCAAATCCATCCCCTCCATTGGTGATAAACCAATCTTCATTGACTATGCCATTCTGGCTACGAGTTCGAGAAGGGCCACCTAAACTAAAGTTATCCTGGGTTCCGCCGTATACAAAGTAGAAAGGCTCTGTGTTGTCCACCGCTACCTTGTAGAATTGTGTAACGGGAAGATTCGCTTTAAAAACCCAAGTTTTTGCGCCGTCAAAAGATTCGTAGATACCACCATCACAGCCTACAATGTAGTGATCCGTATGATCTGGGTCAATCCACATGCTGTGGTTATCAACGTGTTTGAATCTTTCGTTGACCTGTTTGAAGGATTTACCACCATCAGTGGTCCACTGCAGCCAAGTATCCATGGAGAATACAATGTCCGGATGAGTGGGGTGTGCCACAATTTCAGTATAGTAATTTCCACTGGTCACATGGCCACTTTGTTTTTTCCAGCTTGCTCCTCTATTTGTAGACTTAAAGAAGCCTCCGCCGGTAGCAGCCTCTACAATAGCGTAAATGATCTCTGGATTAGCTGGAGATATACTTAGACCAATACGACCTTTATCTCCTCCAGGAAGCCCTCTGTTGGCTTTCTCCCAACTTTTGCCACCATCCTTGGTTTTATAAATGCCGCTTTTGGGCCCTCCTCCTACGTAGGTGAAAACGTGTCGTCTCCGCTGGTAGGCAGCAGCATACAAAATATCTGGATCGCGTGGGTCCATAACGATGTCATTAACGCCGGTATGTTCGTCAATGGCTAATACGGACATCCAGGTTTTACCTCCGTCGATAGTTTTGTAGACGCCACGATCTCCGCCGCTACTCCATAAGGGACCGATAGCCGCTACATAGACGATATCCTCATTTTCTGGGTGGACCAGGATCTTTCCGATGTGTTCTGAATTTTCAAGACCAACCCTTTTCCAGCTCGCACCATCATCTTCTGATTTATACAAGCCATCGCCATAGGCAACAGAACGCTGGTTGTTGTTTTCACCAGTACCCACCCAAACCGTACTGGGATTACTGGGCGCAATGGTTACGCAACCAATCGAGTAGGAACCTTGGCGATCAAAAATAGGGGTATAAGTAGTTCCATTGTTAGTCGTCTTCCAAACCCCACCAGAGGAGGTGGCGACGTATTGGACATATTTGTTATCGGGATGGACAGCAATATCCGAAATCCGTCCAGAGGTAATAGCCGGGCCTATGGATCTGAACTTTAGACCACTGACCGATAACTTCTCAATGGGAGAGGTGATCTTTTCGGCTTCCTTTTCTTTCTTTTTTTTCTTCTGGGCCAGGCCAGGCATACTAATGGCTAGCACTAAGCCAATAATTAGGGCGATTTTTCTGTACATACAATTAATTTCAATTGATGATCCAAAAGGAGTGAAAATAAGCTTGGTGGTCAGTTGGAGCCACCGGACTTTAAAGGTAACATTTTTTAAAAAAGTGTTAAAGAAAGACAGCTAACGTTACTTATGCACTTCGCTGCGTCAGAACAGATGTGAACAAGCGGCAAGACATTATTTGCTGATTACTAATTAAAATCATATTAGCATGAAATGGAATAAGTTTATAAGCATGGCTTTCTACGTACTCTTGATGTTATTACTGGGAAATGCCGCTCAAGCACAATCTCAAGTAAGTAGAAAAGCTTCCCAGAAAGTCCTACAGCAGGACCATAAAGAGGAAAAGGAGGTAATGTACCAAGAGGAGAACACCAAAAGCGGGATGGAGACAGATGTGGTTGCTGAAAATCAAAAAGGAAGGAAGGACAAGGCAAGAAAACAGGCGGAAAGGCATAGCGGTAAAAGCTATAAGAAAAGCAAGAGAAAGAGTAAGAAGAACAAAGCACGTGCCCGCCATAAGTACAAAAACAGAAAAGGTACAGTAGCTAATAAAACAACCGAAAAGGCTAGTCGGCAGGATATGAAAAAGCGAAAAATAGGTAAGGCTTACTATAAAACTCGGAAGGCTAAGATCTCGAAAAAGCCTGTTACAAGGACATCAAGAACGGATATTCCCGTTCAGGAAAATTAAGCATACCATCCAATGACGTAATTTTGAGAAAACGAGACAGTATCCTAAAAAACGTGTAATTAAAAAATGAAGGGCTTAAGCCCAAAGAACTATAATTTGACTCTTTCGTCAAAAATAGCAATAAACTGATTAAGAATAATGGGCCAGTTGCGAATAGGCAT
>JABSSL010000105.1 GCA_013214355.1 Saprospiraceae bacterium
TTGGTTTTGGACAACTTCCAGGATAAGCCAGCTCAGCTGATCGTCCGGGATGCCTTTGGCAAAACGGTGAGACAGATCGACCTCGATTCTGCGATGGGCGTGAACATGCCGCTGGAAGTACAGGATCTGGCGCCAGGTGTCTACATCATCAGTCTGATTCAAGATCAACGGTTGATGGGGAGCAAGCGATTGGTCGTGCAGCCGTAAGGCCGTTCTACATTTCCGAAGTCTTCGAGACTTCGGAAATGTAGAACCATTTCTTAACCAGCCAGCCCATGATAAGTAAGACCGGTATACTAAGCCACCACCAAGACCAGCCCGTCCCAACGGCAATCGGTCCAACATCTCCTATCAGTATAAAGGGAGCCCAGTAAAAAGGATGCGCTTTGATATTCGACTGCTCTTCAAGAAAACGAATTTTGGCTTGATGCAAAGCCTCATCCTTTGGTAGGTTTTGCTGAATGTTCTCATAGAACTGATACATCAATTCTTTCGTCGTCTCATCATCAATACTCCAAAGTGTGGTTAAAGTACTCTTGGCCCCCGCATAGGCGAAGCCACGAGCTAAACTAATGATCCCCTCCCCTCTCTGATATTTGCCCAAGCCAGTTTCGCAAGCACTCAGTACCACCATGGCTGCATTGAGCCGCATATCATAAAGATCTCGCGTAAAAAGAACACCTTGATCTTGTTCGATGCTATCGGGGCTCAGTGCGATATAGGAAAAAGCATCCGCTTTATCATTCAGTACCCCGTGGGTGGCTAGGTGAATGATATTGTAGGCAGGTGCTTCAGCTTTGAATTCCTCCACGGTAGCATACTTGCTCACTTGGGCGGGTTGCATTAATTCCCCAATCCGCTCTACCTCCTGCTGGTTGTAGGCTAATGGATCAAAGGGACCGTCCTCAGCAAAGCTGGGCGCTATGCCTAAAAAGAATTTCGAAGGCTTAACCTGATAATTAGTTACCATTTGATGAAGTAAAGTAGCGGAGAAGGCATAGCTGATCTGATGCCGTTTAATGAGATAAGTATAAGACTTAAAGCGAGATATTTTTTCTGGGTATTTCTCCAGCAACAACTCAAAAGGGAGATAAGACAAAGCTCCATCCGGAATGATGATCAATTCTTGGGGTAAAGCCTGATCTGCCAAAGGGGCAAATACCTTCTCGTAGATACGGTGGGTGTAATCCGCAAATACCTCTAGGAATATATTAGCCGATTCCGTACTTGCCGTGGGAAAAGCCGTGATGGCTTCCCTTATATTAGCCATCCAACGCTCCAACTGAAAATCAAAAGGAACTTTGAATAGTTGCTTCTGATCTGGCGTCAATAAGAAAATATAGAGATGCTCTTGGCCCAAGAAATACTCTATCAGTCCCTTTTCTCCGAAAAGCAATTCCTTTCTCACCTGTTCACTGCTGATCAACTGCTGATCATATTTCAATTGGTAATATCGAGCGTCCATTTGCTTCACTTCCTCCATCAAGGTTCGATGCTCTCCCTTCCACTTGGCTATCTCTTGATTGAGCTGAATAATGGAATCCCTACTGTCCGTTTCACTACTACTATTGAGCCAATCGTATCTTCGCTTCTCCCAATAGCCGATCTTGTCCAGAATCATATTCTCTCGCTCCTTCAGTGTTTCGGGTAAATCATTAAAGTTGAGCCCCTTGGATCGCAACAAAGCATCCAACAAACTCAGACTCTTACTTTTCTCGAAATGATTAAAGGCAGCCTCCTCCCAATCCTCTCCTGCTTCCCCTTTCTCTATCAAGGCATGTAGGCATGATAAGGCCCCTTCAAAAATTTCGAAGTTGGAAGCCACTAGAGTCTGGCGAGAAAGATCATCTTCGTAAATCAAACGGGTAGCATCCAAGAAACGGGTAGCTTTCGCATAGGTTTGGTAGGCTTCCAACAAGGTGGCCTGGTCCTGTGATTTTGCCAATAGACTGCGCGCCTTGGACTGTAACAAAGACAAATAAGCGGCCGGGATTTCCACCTGATCTTCAGAAAACAGAGACAAACCCTCCTCAGCCACGCTTAGGGCTTGTTGGGGATCCTGTAGTCGGCCATGTGCTAGGCTGATATTATTGAGGTAGTTGGCCAGTGCTGGGGATCTCTCCGGAAAGCTCGCTTTGGCCACTTCGTAGGCTCGGGTAAAATAAGTGAGCGCTTCTTGGTGTTTGCGCTGGTTATAGTAAAAGATGCCCAGATTATTGATCGGCAATAAAGTACTGATATGTCCTACCCCAAAGGCCCTTTCCGCAAGGGCCAGCGCCTTCTTGTAATAGTTTTCAGCTTCGGTAAACTCCTGCAGATCTAAATAGGCATTGCCCAGGTTGATTAGTGATGTACCGAGGTCTGGATCATTTCCTCCTAGTGTCTTAGCTTTAATGCCATAAGCCTCCTCCAAATACACTAGACCTTCCTCCAAACGCCCTACTCTCCTACAACTAGTCCCCAGGTTTTCATAGAGCGCAGATAAATACAGTTGATCTTGGTAAGGACTTTCTTGCAGTACGCGTAGTGCCTCCTGATATATATAAAGTGCATTCCCGTAATCCCCTAGGTTAGCATAGCAATTCCCCATATCATTAAGGCTCTCGCTGATAGATGAGTGCACCACAAACAAACCAGCGCGCAATTGATAGGCACTGTCATATTGCGATAGGGCTTGGGCATAGCGTCCTTCTTCTTCTAGGCTATTCCCCATGCGGGTATGCCAATTGGCTAAGTCCATCTGCTGGCTAGGGAAGCGACGGAAGATTTGAATGGCCGACTGATAGGCTTCTCGGGCTTCCACTAGTCGACCTTGGGCTTGATGGTATCTAGCGATCTGTAACCAACTTCTTCCTAGACTAGGATGTCCATTTGGATATAGCTGGGCTCGCACATCTTTAGCCTTCTCCGCATACTCAAAACTAGCTTTGAAATCATTTTGGTAAAACCGCAGATCTGCCATGTTATAATAGGAAGAGGCGAGATCGGGGTGAATAGCTGGAAGTTCTTGTCGCCGCATCCGCAAAGCAGAGGTTAGCCACTTATCGGCAACTCGGTCCTGTCCAATGGCCAAGTAGTAGTTGCCTAGGTTAGAATGGCTGTTCGCCAGTTCTGGATGCCCCCAATCATAACGCTTTTTCCGAATCTTCAAGGCTTGTTCATATCTATTTTGTGCCAGATTGAAAGCACGCATATTCATATGGTAGTTACCCAAATCATTGTATATCTTCGCCAAATCCAATTCATCTAGATCAGGATCTCCTGTCGCTAGGGTAAGCCCCTTTTGAAACAGCATTAAGGCCGAATCCAGAGCCGATTGCTCCAAGGCTACATTTCCTAAAATATGATAAGCTAAAATGATTTGGGATGGGTACTCTTGCGGGCTATTCTGGATTTGGGCCAAAACATTGGTGGCCAACTGCTGAGCCGTGGCGAAATCCGCTTCGCTCAGGGCTTGATCCGCTTGGGTAAGCACAGAATCGATCTTTGGGGGAATATTTTGGGCTTTCGCCGTAACGTTTAACCAAATAAGGCAACTAAGTAATACAAGCCGGTCCATTCTACTCCTGAAATCTTTTGCCTACCAAAGTAGCAGAAGTATTTTGTAATTGCTCTATCTTTGGATGAATATTCGCCAGATACCTAAGGATTAGGATTCTTTGGCCGATTATTCCAAATATAAACCCAAGAAAACCATGAAACTTGCTACAAACGGTACGAACCCGTATTTTCGGCTTTCCAAATGCTTAATTGTTTACATTTTAGTCCCAAACATCGTGCAAAATCAGTGCGCTATTTTACCGGATGTTTAGACGACCGCATCACTTAACATTTTTCGTCAGTCTTTGTGTACCCATTAGATTCGAACCTAGTTCTCGACTAAAAATCCAGTTTGTCTAAAAAAATTGAAAAAAATGCCTCCAAGTAGAGGACATTTTAGTTTGTTAAACCCACATGAATATGATAACGACATTTTCTGACAAGGCTATTATCGAAGCTATTGGAGCAGGAGGACAAGAGCGGCAGAAAGCTATCGCCTTCATTTACAGGGACAAAGCCTTAAAGAACCAAATCGTTGCCTTCGTAAAAAACCATAATGGAAACCATGAAGATGGAGTCGATGTATTTCACGAAGGAATTATAGCTTTTGATAAAAATATCCGCAGGGGAAGTTATAAGGGCGAAGGAAAGCTCAAAGGATATCTGTACTCCACCTGCCGATTTATCTGGCTAAACAAATTGAAAAGGAATAAGAAGATCGTTTATACTGAGGAAGAAGCACAACTGGATCAGGTGCTACACGAAAACCCTGAATCCCTTTCCTTGGCCGAAGAGCAAAAAGATTTATTGAGGAAGCTATTAGGCCAGTTGGATACTAAGTGTGGTAAGATCCTAGAACTTTGGAAACTCTCTTACAGTATGGACGAAATTGCTCAGCAAGTAGGATTAAAAGACGGGAGTATTGCCCGTAGACAAAAGTATAACTGTTACCAAAAATTGTTACAAATTGTAGACAAAGCACCAAATTTGAAAAACATCTTAAAATGATAATCCCATGGAGGCGAACAATAATCATATCGACCTTATCGAAAAATACCTAAGCAATGACCTCTCAGTAGAGGAGCAACAAACGTTCGATCAAAAGGTCCATACCGATAGCGAATTTGCCCATGAATTCGAAAAGCGTCAGGCTGCACATATAGCTATTGACTTCCTAATCGCAGAATCTCTAAAGAGTGAACTAGAGGCCCTAGAGGAGGAAGAGGAGCAGGGAGGGAAGGTTATTTCCCTACAGAAAAGAAAAAGAAACCGGATGGTTTTATTATCTTTAGCTGCGAGTTTACTACTGCTAATTGGCTATTTTTCATTGGTTAATACTAGTGGTGACCTGGGAAGTACAGGACCTCAGTTGGCCGCCGCGAACTACGAAGCTCCAGATTATAATATACGGCGCGGGAATCCCACAGTTGATTTCGAAGACCTTTTGACCAAGGGGATCAGTGCCTTGAAACAACGAAATTATCAGGCCGCCATAACCACCCTCGATTCAGTCGCACAGAGCAATGAATATTACGTTATTGCACAGTTTTATCTAGCCCATGCCTATTACCAGGCAGAGCAGTATACCGAGGCTGAAGTAGCCTTTGATCTCGTCAGTGCCAGCAATGATATTCGATACCAGGAAGACGCAGATTGGTATAGCTTATTAGCTTGTCTAGCCAAAGAAGGTAATTGCACCGAAAAAATAGATAGATTGGCTGATGACAATGGGCACTCTTATCAACAACAGGTCATCTCCATCCGAGATGGCCTCCAAAACTAAATTTGCTAATTAATACTCTACCTCAATAAAACTAAAAATCATGCGTAACCAATTTCTACAAACGACTTTATTGCTCCTTGCACTATGTCTTAGTTCTACCTTGTCCCTTGCGCAAGAAAAGATGTCATTTGAAGAGACACTTTTCAATGTGAAGGAGATCATGAGTACCTCTGATGAACAAGCGGCAACAACCCGTCGGCAAGCAAAATTGGATGCCGCATTGGTGGGTTTCCTCGAAACCGACTTCATGACAAAATTTAAGGAGATCAGACTTGAAGCGGAAAGCTTAGCCGCCACCTTTAAGGCACACCAGATGGACTTTCAAGCCTCTGAAGTAACTAAAGTCAGAAAGTCTTACACGGCCATAGCTAACAAGTTCAACCTGAAATTGAGAGACATCAAATATGATTTCCTCAATAAGAAGAAGCTCAATATGATCCGAAAATACCCGGATATGTACTCCGGCAACCTGGAGAATTCCTTGAGGGAGCTACAGGATGAATATTCTCAAACCTTCGAACGAGACGTGGCCGATGTTACTGGTAGTGACACTTATGCTGCAGGACCTTTGGTAGCCATCTTCGGTATCATCAAACTGGCAGTAGAATTCACTGACTATTTGACTCGCGTACGCTATGACGCCCGCCGGATGAAAGAGGAACATCTTGATATGTACCTTATCGAAGCCTTCAGCTTCCGCCCTTGGGATGATATTATGGCCAGTGAAGGTAATACGGAAAAGCCTTATGAAGAGGAGGAAGAATATTACGATGAGGAAGAAGAGCACGGACTAAATCCGTTCGGCGAGACTAAAACCAAAAAGAAAAAGAAAAAAAATTAAGTACTGTAAAACATAGTAAAACGGAGTACAGGTTATTAGTTATTGGTAACTAGTGTATTGTCAAGAAGATAATATTTTTTGCCTTTACTAAGTACCTTACTCCTAGCCACAGCTCCTAAAGGAAAAGGCCTTGTTTCTTTTTTTTTCGGAGAAATTATTCTAATTTCGGTTTGTAATCCTAGTAAACACCAAATTGAAAATGTGTCTCATCTAAAATTGCGAGCTTATTTATTCTGAATAACAATCGCACGTTTTACAGACTCATGCTACCGGGCTGCAGATAGATTCGCAGTCATCAATGAACATTCTTGCATCATCACCCAAGTCTTCTAAACGAAAGATGACGATAAGCGTCACGATAACGTAACTACTGGATTCACAACCCCCTGGTTTTTACTTCGCTTAGCTGCTTGTTAATGAGATTTTGATCAATTGCTCCTAATTGAGGCTGAATGGTATTGTCCGTACCGATTGATCCTCCTTACAAAAGGCAAAGCAAAATATTTTTTGACTAAGTGGTAACACAGTCCATCGGGGCTTCATTAATAATCGAATTCACAAAGTTCTTTGAAATAATTTGGCCGGAATTACCCCCCCCTGTTTTAGGGTTACACAATGACGTTTTGAAAAAATCACCCCGAAATGTTAAGAAAATCTTAAAATTATTTTTTTGGAGGACATATCCTGACCTCCAATTTACAATAACATGTAAGCAATTAATTTCAATACAGTGGTTAATCAACCCTTTCGATTTGACCGAAAACTCTGGTAACCAATTCGAAAACATTTAACCTCTAAAAATCACTATTATCATGAGAAATTTGTTTTTAACCTTCTTCTGTCTTGCAATCTGCGCTACTGTTGCATTCGCTCAAGATCCAGGAAACCCTGGAAAATCTGACATCCTTAGCGAGGAAAGCGACCTAGTGAAGGAACAAAAATCAAAAACTGCTAAATCAATTGCGCCTAAGGGCACTGAAGTTCCTGTTAAGAAGTCCAAAACCAGTACAGCCAAAAAAATTCCTGGCCAGTACATCGTGATTTTGAATGAAGATCAGGCTCAGTTTAAGTCTTTTGCTCAGCAAAAATCCAGTGAAACTAGTCGTGAAAGCCGAGCGGCAGCGGCGAAAAAGCACGAGGCTGCTGCGAAAAAGGCTATTATTAAAGCAGCTGGTGAAATGGGCGTTTCTGCAGCAGAAATTGACCAGATCTTTACCGGTGCACAGAGTGGTTTCTCTGTTAAGTTGAAAAACAAAAAATCTGCTAGCGGTTGGTTTACAAAAGCCAAAAGCTCCAAATCTACCAGTGAAGTAATCGAAGATCAAGAAGTAGAGATCTCTGCTCACTCAGTAGAATCCGTTATCGAAGGTAATACTGCCGCGGCTTGGGCACCACAATATGCTGACTATGGTAACTGGGTAGCTGGTGGTTGTAACTGTAACGGCTACGGTAAGTGGATCTGGGTATTGGATACCGGTATTGACTTGAATCACCCTGACCTTAACGTAAGAGGTGGTGTATATGCTAGATCTTTTGTTCCAGGTGAGAATACTGCAGAAGACCTTCATGGTCACGGTACACACGTAGCTGGTATTTCAGCTGGTAAAAATAACAGCTTTGGTGCAAAAGGAATTGCTTACAATGCTTGGGTTGTACCTGTAAAAGTATTGAATCGCTACGGAAGTGGATCTTGGTCTGGTATCTTGGCTGGTTTGAACCACGTATACCGATATGGAATCAGAGGTGACGTAGTTAACATGAGCTTGGGTGGATCTATCAGTGCTTCCGCTCCCCCTACTGCAGTAGAAAGAGCGATCAAGAGACTAGCTAACAGAGGCATCTACGTTGTAATCGCAGCTGGTAACAGTAGCAAGCATGCAAGAGGAGCTACTCCTGCCCGTGTAAACGGATCTAAGATCTACACTATCGCTGCTACTCAAAAGAGTCCATACTGGTGGGCACACAGATTCGCTAGCAACTACTCTAACTACGGTAAGCCACCTGTAGACTTTGCAGCTCCTGGTTCTAGCATCTACTCTACCTACAAAAATGGTGGATACGGATACATGTCTGGAACTTCTATGGCAGCTCCAAACTTCGCTGGTGCACTATTGTGCGGAACGAAGAACAAAAAAGGATACTACTACTACAAAGTCAGTCCTAGCAGCCACAAATTGTACGTAATTCGTGCGAAGAACTAAATAGAAGAAGGATAGATTAACAGACGCTCAGCGTTTGAAGATCTTTAAAAACTGAATCATTTAGAACAGCTTCAGGTCAACTGGCCTGGAGCTGTTCTTCTTAAATAATGGCTCAAAAAAGCTCTCTTTTTGAGGAAAAGATGTTCACCCTACCGTGCTAGTTGTTTTACCTGCTCAAGTTTCCATCTCAATCTTCTCCTTGCTACTACCGTAGCATTCTCTAGTCTCAAATAAAAGTTTCTCCATTTAGTAGGTTTCTCGTAAAATGGACTGCCTGATCGCCGTTCTATCCATTTAAGTAGAAAGTCGACCAATTATCCACGATTTCGACTTAACTATCCAAGAAGTATTGACCTTTACCCTTGAATCATCGCAAATTTGTCCCGTATACGTAGAAGCCAGCTCCCCTTTATGGCTTTGTCTCAGACTTACTATCCCTCAGTTAGCACTAGCACTATCTTTTCCTGTTATTCGTATCTGGTGATCACATCGATCTTGACCTTGGTTTAGCCTAGCGTCATCACCATCCCCTTTTCATAACTTCTAAAATTCTGCAACATGAAAATAAATTATACCTTTTTCTTGCTGGCTTTTGTCATGGTATTCATGGCCAGTTGCAATACATCTCCCAAAAACAATCCTCAGGCGGTCACTGAGAAAATGACTGGAGGTGGAGATGACTGTATAGACGAATCATTGAAAGGTGAATATCCCTGTACCAAGGAAAAACGGCTAGTCTGCGGTTGTGATGGAAACACCTATGATAATCCTTGTTTGGCCAAAAAGGCAGGCGTATCCAAAACGACCGAAGGCCCTTGTACGAGTGGTTCCAACAAAGCTACGAGTTACATTATCCAATTAGATCCCTCGGCTTTTCCCGAAATAGAGAAGTTTGAAAAGGATAATCCAGGTAGCGATCGACCTAGCGCGGGAGGAGAAAGTGAAGCAGAGAAGTTTGCTAAAAAGCAAATCGTTAAATTTGCTAAGGAAAAACTGGACATTAAACCCACACAAATTACTCAATACTACAGTGGTCTCCTTTTTGGATTTGCCGCCACCATTCCGGCTAATAAAATTGACAGCTTTTTGGCCAAGCTAAAAACATTGAAGGAAGTCTCCAGCTACGAAGTAGACGGAGTTATGGATATCAAAAACAATTAGAAGCCACCTCTAGCACGTATTTTTGGATACTTTTTATCACCTAATTTCCCAACAAGTTTCGATTTAGGAAAGGATAGCAATTATCTCTACCCTCAGTCGATGAAAATGCTTTCAAATGAAAAAGCTTACAATTCACTTGTGCCTCCTCTTATTTATAACCCCGTTTCTGGGGGCACAGAACGCAACTATCAACCCAATCAACCGAGATCTTTCCACAGTTGAACAAAAACGCATGGTACAGCTCGACAACCAAGGGCTTTACGATGAAGAAATGAAAAACCGCGAAGCTGGTGAGCTTCCACATTTTGCTCATAAACTCCTAGTTGATTGGAATTCGGATGAGGATGGTACCTGGATATCTACCCAAGGAAACCTCGCCGTTTGGAGACTGCGAATCACCTCAAAAGAAGCTAAGTCTCTGAATTTTGGCTTCAGTAAGTTTCGCTTACCTCCCAATGCCAATCTAATTTTGTATACCACTGACTTTAAGGACCTGGTAGGGCCCTTGACCAGTGCTGATAATAAAGAGCATGAAAGACTTTGGACGCCTATCGTCCTAGGAGATGATGTAGTAATCGAAGCTCAGATACCTCAAGATGAAGTAGATCAATTTGCGCTAGAGATTAGTGAGGTCAATCACGACTTCATGGGTATCAATAGTTTAATGACCACCTCTGCATGCCATATTGATGTTAACTGCGGTACAGCCAATGGTCACCCTGAAATAGAAGATTTTCGAGATCAGATTCAAGCCGTAGCGATGTACACTTTAAATGGCGATCGTACTTGTTCTGGCGCACTGATCAACAATACGAATCAGGATTGTCGGCCATTCTTCTTGACCGCTAATCACTGCGATATCGATACAGAAAATGCCGCGACCATTGTCGCCTATTGGAATTACCAAAATAGTAGCTGCCGGGACTTGGGAAGTGACGCTAGTGGAGCGGACGGAGATGGACAACTAAGTGTCTTTAATATGGGTGCTAGTTTAAGAGCGAGTACCCCTAAGACAGATGTTGCCCTAATTGAATTTGACAATGCTGTTCCAAACAACGCCAACGCCTATTTCGTGGGGTGGGATCTAACGGAAACTATGGCTACCAAGGTGATCGGCATTCACCATCCACAAAGTATGGAGAAAAGGATCTCTTTCGAGAATGATGCTGTTTTTCAAGGTACTAATAATGGTGATGCCGATGAAAACGGCAACTATATCATAGTACCAGACTGGGATTCTGGTGTGACGGAGGTAGGATCATCTGGTTCTCCTCTATTTAACCAAGATGGCTATGTAATCGGCCAACTCTTCGGAGGTTTGGTCTATGATGATGTGAATTGCGGCGCCGGTGAGCAAACAGACTTCTACGGCTGGATCAATAAATCTTGGGAAGGATCAGGTTCTATGGATACACGTCTAAGAGATTGGCTAGATCCTCAGGGAACTGGTGTTACCTTGCTGGATGGCAAGTACCAGGATGGTTGCCAAGCTTTGTCTATTGCAGATACCTATCAGGCCGTTTGTGCACTAGACAACAACCAAATCAGTTTCGATCTTACGGCAGGGTCCGGCGGTTCTGTGAATTTGAGTGTGATAGAGAAGCCAGGAGCCATGACGGCTAGCTTTGCTTCTTCAAGCTTGCAAGCAGACCAAAGTACGACCTTGACGCTAGGGAACCTGAGTGCTTTACCAACCGATGATTATACCATTACGGTACAGGCTAGCTTTGGAGGCAGTACTTCGGAGTTCACCTTATTATTGGTCCTCTTACAGAACGTACCCGATTTGGTGAATTTGACAGAGCCTGCTAACGGCTCCGATGGTGCTCAATTGACGCAACCACTCAGTTGGGACCCTGTAATTAATGTAAACAGTTATTCCTTGCAACTGGCTACTGATGCTGACTTCCAAAATATTATAGCAGAGGCGGTTGACTTCGTTGGTACTACCTATCTACCTGGCGTAGTGCTAGATCAAGGAACTTTACATTACTGGAGAGTAAGAGGAAACAATGCTTGCGGTACTGGAGATTGGTCCCCTACAGCTAGTTTTACCACTTTGGATAACAATTTCCAGGGTTGCATTACCTTGAATGGCCTCGATCTTCCCATCAATATCGATGTAGCAGATTCCGGAGATTACACCTCAACTATTAACTTTCCTTTTGGAAGTGATGAGGATATCGTTGAAAAGATTAGAGTGATAGATATCAAAGGTGCGCACAGTTGGATTGGAGATTTAACGATGCGACTAGAAAGTCCAAAAGGTACCACCGTAACTTTGATCGAAGAAGAATGCTTTGACTCCGAAGATTTTGAGATTGGCTTCGATGATTTGAGTCCTTTCCCACTTTCTGCCTTGGAGTGTCCTTACGAAAACAATATCATTTATGCTCCTCAAGATTCTTTAGCTAACTTTATTGGCGAAAACCCGAATGGAGATTGGAAACTAACTGTAGCAGACGGCGTACCAGATGATGGAGGTGTTTTCAATAGCTGGACAATAGAGATTTGCCTTGGGATGGTTAGTCCTACTCGTGAAGTCATTCCACCAAGTAGTATCAAATTATTCCCCAATCCAGCCCGAAACACGGTATTCCTAGCAGTAGATCACCAGATTAGTACCCAGGACATGATGGTAAATGTGCTCAATCTGCAAGGAAGTCGTTTATTAACACAACGGGTGAATGCTACCAATGCTACGGAGCTGGACATTTCACAAATGGCCCCGGGAATGTACATTGTACAACTATTAGTCGAAGGACAAATGGTCAATAAAAAACTAATTATCCATTGATACGATGAATAGAATACTAAGTATTTGCGCCTTATTGCTGTTCGTTGTCCCAGTCTTTAGCCAGTCTTTTCCGACAGGCTTGGAATTTGATGATGAAGCCTATGAGTCGCAAGCCTTTACTTCTAGCGAAATTCAATTCGAAGGATCAAAAGCAATGGTGCGCCAGGTAGACCTGGCGCCCTATTGTCCTGAAATCCGGCACCAAGGAGATATTTCTTCTTGTGTTGGCTGGTCAGCTGGCTATGGAGCCCTGACTATTGAACGAGCCATAGCCAATGACTGGACGGATAAAAGTATGATCACAGAGAATGCCAATTCGGCCTTATTTATTTACAATCAAGTACAAAAAGGAGATTGTACCAACGGAATTGTGATCAGCAAAGCCTTAGAAGCACTCCTAGAAAAAGGCAACTGCCTAGCCAAGGAATATGATTTTGATGTGAACGACTGCGGCAGAGAGCTTACCGATAACCTCTTTGCAAGCGCTCGGCAATATCAGATCAGTGACTATGTTCCTCTCTTTAAGAGTAAGGCCCCAGCAGAGGAAAAGATTCAAATGACTAAACGTGTTTTGTCCCAGCGTAAACCCGTAGTGATCGGGATGCGGATTCTACAAAATTTTCTACAGATCCGAGAAGGAGACAAAAGCTGGTGGCCTGCTATCGGAAGTCAGACTCCAGCTGGAGGCCATGCCATGGTAGTAGTGGGCTTTAATGATGACAAGTTTCGCCCTAGAACCAAAAATCCAGACCCTAACATGGCCGGCGCCTTTAAGATCATGAACAGTTGGGGAAAAAACTGGGGAGACGATGGCTTCATTTGGGTTCGCTATGCGCATTTTGCAGAGTATTGTCGGTATGCCTATGCGCTCATTCTGCAGGACGGGGCGCCAATTGATCTTTCGGAAGAAGCAAATGTAGCTGCCCAGGATGGCCCCAATGCCGCCACGGCTACAGCTACGGCTACCTCCACTGCTGCTGCCTCCGCTGAAACTCGAAGACTCAGAAACCTATCGGGTTCCTTTGGTTTTCAGCAATTTACAGGCGAATGGAATGGTAACGAGCCCATCTTCGAAGAGGCCAAAGTCAAATTACAAAATGGCTACTACACCCTAGCGGGAAGATCTAAGGTTAGGGATAGATTTCAACTCTATGTAAAGAGTGGTTTCGACAATGGCTATATTTATGTCTTTAGTGTAGATCCAACAGGTAGAATCCAGGTGCACTTCCCCAAGAAACAATCTAACAATATCAATCTAAAAGCTCGCGAATCAGCCATGGTCATGAGTGGAGGCGCCTTACTGAACATTCCTGGTGGCAAGAAGGTTTTGGCGCTCAATAACCCTGGAGAAGATCACTTGGTGGTCCTATTCTCCACCCAAAAAATCACTCAAGAACTCCAATCGTTCTGTGAAAAGTTATTCAAGGACCAAGATGATCTGGTTAGTTCTATTTACAAAAAGCTGAATCAATGGATGATTACACCAACTGATATTACCTATTCTCGCTCTGGGATGGGATTTGATGTCAGCACCAGAAGCGAAGGAAAAATTGTACCTATAATATTAAAAGTTAACGTCTCAGAATAACTCAACGATGAAACGCTTACTCATAACCCTAGCAACCATTATCCCCTTCTTTTTGGCCGCCCAGCCTAGCAAAACACCCCTTTGGGATGATATCATTGGCACCAATAATTCTAATGTACTCAGCAAGGTGATTGAAGCTACCAACGGTAATATTGCTGCCGTTGGAGAAGTACATGGGGGCGGTAAAAATGGGCTTTTTGTCCTCTACGACTTCAGTACCGGAACTCAACTAAAGCGTAAGAGCTACGGCGGTAAAAAAGATGATGTCTTACAATCTATAGTACAAACGGCTGATGGCCATTTTATTCTAGCTGGCTATTCTGCCTCTTTCAATGCTAAAGCCGCTGGTTGGCTAATTAAGGTAGACGAAAAAGGCAATGAAATTTGGCAGCAAGACCTCGGCACTGGAGCGGAAAATCGCTTCTATGAACTGGTCATGCTACAAGATCAAAGTTTGGTCGCTTGTGGAATCAAAGATGGTCGATTGTGGATGTATAAGTTTGATAGTGATGGCAAAAAGATTTGGGACAAGACCCTAGTCGCTGTGCCCATGGGTACGGTACAGGGAATGCAAGTCAACGCCAAGAATGAAATCTTCGTTACAGGTAATACGGTCAAATCTGGTGATACCCGAAAAGACAATATCTACGTGGTGAAGACCGATGCTAGCGGCAAGCATATTTGGGGCCATGAATATGGAGAAAAAGGATGGGAAGAAGCCCAAGATCTCATCATCACTGCAGATGGAAGTGTGGTTGTAGTAGGAAATACGATCAATGGAGGTTTTGGAAAAATAGACATGCTGTTGCTTAAGATTAATGCCCTTTCCGGCACCCAACAATGGTCTGCAACCTTTGGAGGGCGTGAAGATGATTTGGCCTCTTCAGTCATTGAAACTTTCTCTGGTGAATTTGTCGTTGTTGGCAAAACTTACTCCCATGCACGTGGAGCTAGAGATAGCAATGTACGTCTAGTTGGTGTAGGTAGAGGCGGAGATCGTCTATGGGAAGTAGATCCCGGCAAAGAAAAAGACGACGAAGGGCGCCATATTTTGCAGCTGCATGACGAAAGCCTCCTTTTCGTTGGCCGTACCAATCAGCGAGAAAATGGAGCATGGGTCACCCGCCTCGCCGCTTTAAAACCACCTACCCTTATCTCAGCCAAAGGAGAATTCAACATCGCAAGAACCAAGTTTTGGTTAAAAACGGCTGATGGATACCTCCAGCCCAACTCTCGTTCCTACGTATCCTTTAACATCACGAATCAAGAATCATTCGATTTAGACAATGTCAGTGTCCGATTGGTGGATCAGAGTCAAAACCAAGAAATTTCCTATTGGGCCAATACTTATCTGGGGCCCTTGAAGCGAGGCGAGACGAGGGAAGTCCGTATTCCGGTCTCAGCCAAACAGATTGCAGAGACCTCAGATAATCGCTTTGGTGTTACAGTACTGTCTAGTAATCAGCCAATTTCAGCCTTTACGGAAGTAATTAAGACCAAGAATCCAAGACCAGCCACGCTGGTTATTGCCAAGGACTTCGTTAGGCCAGAAGGTAATACGGAATTCAGTCCTCGGAACATCACTTTAGAGGTAGAAAACAAGGGTGACCAAGTAGCCAATGGCGGTAAAGTGATCATCAATGCACCAGAAGGCATCCAGGTATTAGGGGGCCGTGAGCTACCTTTGGGACAGATCCTCCCTCGTGCCCTCAAGCGCTTGAATATCAGGGTGCAAAAGAAGGCACAATTTGAAGGAACTAGTACGGTCATAGAATGCGTAATCATCGACGCCCAAGGGAAGAGAACCCGTAAGAACATCAATGTGAGCTTTGATGTATACGTAGCGGCAGATGGCTTTGAGGATATTCTATTTACCTCCCCCAATGAGGCGAAGATGAATATCAAACGCGTTACTTCGGACCGCGCCAACTTCCGTATTGAAGCCACGATTAGTACCGCCCAAGGAAATCTTTCCCCGCAAGATGCACGCGTGAGAATAAATGGAAGAACGCCGGACAATTCTAAAATGGATGAGGAAAACTTACAACCTCCTACACAACGTGCTGGGAAGTTTCGCTATGCTTACGAAAATGTACTTCCATTGGAAGAGGGTGAAAACAGAATCACCATTGAATTCAAAACGGATAATGGTATTCTGCAATCTCGAGAGCTCATCGTAAACTATACGCCCAGGAAGCCTAATCTACACGTGCTATCCATTGGCATTCCACATCAGGATTTGAAATACACTACTAATGACGCCAAGGATTTCGCTTCGATGTTCCAAAATCAAGCAGGCAAGGATAAAACCTATGAAAGAGCTTTTGTTGAGTCCTTGTATAGCGCGGAACAGACCAGAAAAACCCCCATTTATGCAGCTTTTGCAGATCTTCAGCGTCGATATCGTAACGAAAACCGAGAAGACCAGATTAAAGATGATGATGTATTGATCGTATTTATCTCATCACATGGAAAAGAAGACAATGGATCTTTCAAGATTTTGGCCTCAGATTATCATCTGTACCCCACCGCAGCCATGATCGATTATCAGAAGGAGGTCCTTGAAATCTTGGAAGGTATTGAGTGTAAGAAATTTGTATTCATCGATGCCTGTCATAGCGGTGCAGCAGAAGGCGGAAGAGAATCTTCCATCCAAGTGCGCCGCGCACTAGAAAAAATCAACAATGCCTACCCTGGCTTAAATGTGATTACTTCTAGTCAACAGGATCAACTTTCTTACGAAGACGATCAATGGCAAAATGGTGCCTTCACGGAGGCCACCATGGAAGCCTTCAACAACACACTTTGCACGGACGATAGCGGCTCCTATTTGGCCGATACAGACAGTAACAAGTACATCACTTTTGATGAACTATATGACTTCCTGAAAAAACGTGTACGCGGCTTGGTTAAGACCATAAAAGGCAAAGACCAAATGCCGAAAAAGAATGAGAATGAGAGTGGAGGAGATTATCCAATTTTTATCCTTCACTAAGAAGCTACTTGAATTTAACCATATGGTTTTGTTACGACCTTTTTTCCGCCACTTTTCGGCTTTTTTTCGTCAAATAGCGCTGCTATTCTCCTCAAAAAGAGCCTCAATTGGCAAAAAAATATGCCTGTAACAAACTCCAAAAGCCAAATTCAAACAGCTTCTAAGAAGCTCCATAAAACTCAACCCTATGACGGTGAGGAAAGCAATATGCTACTCCTCACCGTCAAACTGACTGCCAGCCTACTTATTTTTATAAGGGTATGCTTCGGTACCGATTTGGGGATTACCAAATAAGTACTTAAGGCGGGTCAGTTGTTTTGCATCAGTACCCTTGAAACCTGTGTCTCAACTTTCATCCCATGTTTAATGCTCGGATAACTCTTGTCGCATTATTCGTAACTTCCTATGCCTACCTCTCTGCACAAACCACCTTTTGTACGGTTGGCTTTGATCAACTGTCTCCTAATTCCTTGGAGTATTTCGTTGCCGGCAGTCGGTTCGCAGATGCGGATAATGATGGTGATTTAGACTTTTTCGCCTTTCGGCCAAAACTTGTCGACAACACCTCTACTACCCCACCCGAAATCAGGCTTTTCCAAAATAATGGAACTAGCTTTTCCCTTTTCACCATAATAACCACAGATCGCTTCGATCTGGCAGACATCAATGGAGATGGCCTGCTCGATATCGTATCTATCGATCCCGATATTGGTAATGCCATTCGATTGCACCTCAATACGGGCACCTCTTTTACCTTGGTCCCTGTTTACACAGCTCCTGCCAGCGTCACCTTTGCGGGTACCCCCGAATTCGTCGACTATGACAATGATGGGGATTTAGACATCAGCTGCGGAGTCACCAGACGGTCAAATGGAGCCGTATTTATCCTGGAGAATGATGGCTTTTTGGGCTTTACTCAAAGAGAACTATTTGCCATCAGTGGTTCGGGACGAAATACCGTAACTGACGTCAAATGGCGAGATATTGATAACGATGGCGATCACGATTGCTGGGCTCTATTTGAAGGAGCAGATGCTGCTGGTAATTTCCGAACCTTCCCAGATATCTATATGAATCAAGGAGATGGAACTTTCAACAGTGCCATCGCTCGACCACCATCCGCCGACCGGAGCCTCCTTGAAGATTTTGACAATGATGGTACGGTAGATATGATTGTCTGGGGTGATGGCTTCCAATCGAATAACCCTGGAGCTAATTTCCGCTACTATCGAGGTGGCCCTTCTGGCACCAATGGTTTTGTAGGAAGCACCTCAACCGGTACCAATGAAAACATATTTGATATCGTCACCTTTGACTTCGATAACAATGGATTCCTGGACCTCATGGTCTACACCAGCAATAGTCAAACTTTCAATAGAAGATACACCATCTACAGAAATGATGGTAGCTCCTTCACGCCAGACATCTTCGGTCCTAGCACCACCTTCAGTGCTCCATACTTTGCCGACTTCAACAAAGATAATACCGCCGATTTCGCTAATGCTACCTTTGTAGTTGGCGCTAGTATTGCGATCAACTACTTCCAAGGGAATGCTCCCCAATCTACCTGCCCCAACAATACTCGGCCTTTTGCCCCTACCAGCCTTAGTTCTCAAGTCGACGGCAATAGCGTAAACCTTTCCTGGATTGGCGCGGATGCGAATCAAAATAGTGCTTCTTTAACCTATGAGATCTTTTTACGCAATCAAACTACTGGCCAAATCCTACACGCCCCCAGTTCTGATCAAAGCAGCGGACTGCGGAAAGTAGCTGCTCCGGGACGCCACGGCAGCAGTGGCAGTTGGACTTTTAACAACCTTCCAGATGGTCAGTATGCTTGGCAGGTGCAAGCCATTGATAATTTCTATAGCGGTAGCCCTTGGACAACAGGTGAATTCACCATTGGCCCGGCCCCTTGTCCCGCCTATACCCTAGACCAAGAGACTAGTCCAGGTTTTAGTAGGTATTCCAAATTTGCAGACCTTGACAATGATGGCGATAAAGACCTAGTAATTATTCAGGATAACGGAGATAACCCTCCTCAACTACATATACTGCAAAATAAAGAAGGGACGCTTCCACTCCTAGATCCCTGGACTGAAAACCAAATCCTCGCCGAACACTTTGATTTGGGAGATGCGGATAATGATGGTGATATAGATATCGTATTTGTCGATAATACAGCTATCTATCTACTGGTAAATAATGGAGGACTATTCGAACGCAAAGAAATCTTCAATTCCATCGAAGGCTGGACAACTTCCCGGCCAGCATTCCTAGATTATGATAATGATGGGGACTTAGATGTTGTCCATTACAATAGTGTGTTTTTCACCCAATTTAATGGCTTGGCCTTCTATGAAAACCGGGGCGGCTTGGATTTTGGCCCTGGTACCGATTATCAGTTTTCAGAAAACACCGTGTCAGATCTAAGAGTAGCAGATTTTGATAATGATGGGGACACCGACGTCATCACCGAAGAACGAAACCCATTCATCCCAGACCTTCCACATCAAATTAATATCTACTTGAATGAGGAAGGAACCTTCACTTTGGGGCCCAATGTGGGTTCCACAGGACAAGGCTTGGGGGGCTTTGATATTGGAGATATTGATAATGATGGTGATTTGGATGTAGTTGGCTCAGGATTGTTTCAGTTTGGTGCATCCACCCGTTTTTACCTCAATGACAATCTAGACTTTGCAGAGGTTCCCGTCCTGGACCAAGGCTTTGGACATCTGCGGTTGGGAGATTACAATAATGATGGATTTCTCGATTTAGTGGCCAGTACCTTTGTATACACCTCCAGTCCTACGGCTCCCAACGTAGTGGAGTTTACCCAACTTTTCCAAAATACAGGCGGCACTTCCTTAGCTGCGGAAAATATCAACTTCAGTGTCCCTAACCTTTCTTTTCTGAAAGTAGGGGTCCGTCCTGAATGGGTGGATTTTAATGATGATGGAATTCTTGATATCTACCAGCAGTACTTCGCCACCTATAACGAAACGAATTCAGAGACAGTCTGGCAAGATAGGGGTTTGTTATATCTCAACGAATCTACCTGTGAAGTCAATACTCCCCCTAGTCCACCTTCAGGATTGGACGTAGATATCAATGAAACCGATGTCCTTTTAAATTGGAAGGACGGTTTTGACCCTGAACAACCTTCCAACTCTTTATCCTACAAAGCCTTTTTGTATGATGTACAAAATCAGATCTTTTTACAACCACACGGTCATCCTGACAATGGTTATCGCCATTTGGTCCAAATAGGAAACCAGTTCCAAACTCGATCATGGTTAGTTAAAGATTTGCCAGATGGCGAATACTGTTTCAAGGTACAAGCCATTGATCATGCCTTTGCAGGAAGTAGTTGGAGTGAAGAATTGTGCTTCACCATACAAAACTGTCAGTTGACTACTCAGGCTATCGCCATCCCCCCTGTTATCTGTGAAGGTGAAACGGCTAATTTAAGAGCCATTTCATCCGGAGGAACCGGCACTGTACAGTACCAGTGGAACAATGGATTGGGTACGGGGCCAGCTAAAACGGTCAACCCGCTTTCTACCACTGTGTATCAGGTTACGGCTAGGGACGAAGCAGGCTGTACCGCTACAGATACAGCGGTAGTCGTGGTGAATCCACTTCCCATCGTGATAGCCAGCCCAGATACGGCCATCTGTGAGGGAGCCTCACTTACCTTAATCGCTACCGCTAGCGGGGGCAGTGGAGGCAATTATCAATACCTCTGGGACAACGGCCTGGGTGCTGGCGAGACCCACAATGTAACGCCAACGATTAGTACTGACTATGCAGTGGCCGTACAAGATGGAAATGGTTGTGTCAATACCGATACCGCCAATGTAATTCTAAATCAGCGTCCTACCGTAATGGCGGCCCCAGATACCACTATCTGCGCAGGAGAAACAGTAACTTTAATAGCGACTGCCGGTGGAGGTAGCGATGGATACAGCTACACTTGGGATAACGGCCTGGGTGACGGACAGACACATGATGTCACACTAGATACAAGTACTACTTATTCCGTTACGGTAACCGACTCCTTTGGTTGTGCCGATCGAGATCAGGTCACCGTAATAGTCAATCCATTACCTAGCGTAGATGCTAGGCCAGATACAACCGTTTGCCAAGGCGAGCCGGTAGTCCTAATTGCTGTTCCGAGTGGTGGAAGTGGGGCCAATTATCAGTTTTTGTGGGACAATGGCCTAGGAGCAGGACCTACCCATACCGTCAACCCTTCCGCTGACACAGACTATGCGGTAATTCTTAGAGATGGAAACAACTGTACGGCCACCGATACCGCTAATGTATTCATCAGTTTACCCCCCAACGTCCTTGCTGAACCTGATACCAGTATTTGTGCAGGTGAATCTGTTCTACTCTCAGCCGCTGCGAATGGTGGTGCTGGAGGATACACCTACACTTGGGATAATGGTCTAGGTAATGGTCCTACACACACTGTCAGTCCTGATACAACTACTTCTTATACCGTCACGGTGACCGACGAAGCCGGATGTACAGATCAAGATGTGGTCACGGTAACCGTCAATCCGTTGCCAATGGTAGTTGCTGGTCCGGACACCTCCATTTGCGCGGGTAGTCCAGTTACCTTGACGGCAGTTGGCACCGGAGGCAGCAATGGAAATTACAGCTTCGAATGGGATAATGGCTTAGGTACTGGCCCTTCACAAACAGTCACACCAACAGACACGATCACTTATACCGTAACCGTGACCGACGGGAACAACTGTACAGCCACAGATGAGGTTACCGTAGCTGTTCGGCCAAGCCCTACGGTAAACGTTACTACAGACACTAGCATTTGTGCCGGTCAAAATGTCCTACTCTCTGCTACTGCTAGTGGTGGCAGTGGTTCTGGATATATCTTCAACTGGGACAATGGTCTGGGGACTGGCCCATCACATACCGTCACGCCCACGCAAACGACTATATATACTGTAACTGTAACTGATGCCGATGGATGCACCGCTACTGCTCAAGTAACGATCACAATTAACCCACTCCCAACCGTCGACCTGGGTCCAGATACTAGCATTTGCATTGGCGAAGAACTATTCCTTTTCGCCTCTGCGACGGGTGGAGATGGTGATTATACCTTTACTTGGGATAATGATCTGCCCCCCGGGCAATCTCAAAACGTAAGTCCGACTGTACTCACTACCTATGCGGTTGTAGTTGAAGACGGAAACGCTTGCCAGGCTACTGATTCTATCACAGTCCTAGTGAATCCCTTGCCAGGAATCGAAGTTCAATCTGTGAATTGTGATCCTACGCTAACAACATATCGTGTTGAGGTACAAATTGAAAGTACACATACCCTTTCAGCCCTTTCGGGAGAAATCATAGATAACGGTGGCGGAAGTTTTTCTATCACCAGCATCCCAGTTGGTACTGACTTACAACTAATCATTACTGATCCGAATGTAGAGTGTAGTGCTCAAGAAACCGTAACCGCACCGGATTGCAGTTGTCCAACGGATATTCCTGCTCCTATTAGTGGTGGAGATCAGTTGTATTGCATAGGCGATGACATCCCTCCTCTGACGGTTAGTGTAGCAGATACCTTATCGGTTAATTGGTACGATGCAGCGAGTGGTGGACAATTGCTCTTCCAAGCAAGCACAACTTTTACCGCTCTTGCTCCTGGAACTTATTATGCAGAAGCATTCGTGCTCACTAGTGGATGTCCCAGTCCGACACGTACGGCCGTGAGTCTCATTGAATTGGCCTTACCTACAGTAGCTATCTTAGGAGACACGATCATCTGTGCAGGCGAGTCTACGATTTTGACCGCGACCGGTGCCGATACATACAGCTGGAGTACAGGTGCCTCTACTGAGAGTATTGAAATTACTGAAGCAGGAAATTATACGGTGACCGGCACTGATGCCAATGGTTGTGTTGCCTCAGCTACGGTACAAGTCAGTGTTAATGAACCGCTAGAAGCTGCATTTGATAATCAAAATGTATTGTGTAACGGTGATGCTACTGGTATTGCCAATGTTGGGGCCTTAGGGGGTACACCTCCTTATGCGTACAATTGGTCAAATCAAGTAACGGGAACAACGAACCCTGGCCTCACGGCTGGCGTCTATTTCCTAACGATTACCGATAATAATGACTGTACCCTAGAGACCAGTACCGAAATCACGGAACCGGAGGCGATTGAAGTCGTCATAACTACCGATTCTGTCAGCTGCAACGGAGGTGCCGATGGGCAGGCTTCCTTAGCCATCACTGGAGGAACGCCCGGTTATAACGTGATTTGGCCAGATCAATCCACCGCACTTTCCAGAACGGACTTGGCAGCGGGAAGCTATGAAGTGTTTGTTTCAGACGTTAATCAGTGTCAAGTCACCGTTACGGTGCTGATTGGTGAACCTGATCCCATCTTCATCGAGCCCCTTAATATCCAGGATGCGTCTTGTGCCGGGGCTTCCGATGGTTCCATCAGCCTACAAGTAGGCGGCGGAACAGCTCCCTATGATATCCAATGGTCTAATGGAGCGACGGGCGAAACGGTGGAGAATTTGGCTGCTGGAACTTATGATGTAAGCATCAACGATGCCAATAATTGTCCGACTGGTCAGACTTTTACCATTGGCGAACCGGAAACATTGGAAATTAGCGATGCTCAAATTGGTTCAGCCTCTTGCGAAGGGGCCAGTGATGGTTCCATCAATTTGACTATCACAGGCGGAACTCCTCCCTATAGTTTTGTCTGGTCCAATGGCAGTACGACAGAAGACTTGTTGGACGTGCCAGCAGGAACTTATAATGTAGAGGTGATTGATCAAAACCAATGCGATGTGCGTGGTAATTTCACCATTGGAAATGCTACCACAATATTCCTAGGCCTCACGAGTACAGATGCCAGCTGTGGTGAAAACAATGGCTTCGTTGACCTGAGCATTGATGGAGGAACGGCCCCATTTACATTCGATTGGAATAGTGATGGTTTGGGAGATAATGATGATCCGGAGGACCTAGAAGAATTAGGCGCTGGACAATATTTCGTATCCCTTACCGATGGGAATGGCTGTATTGCCTTTTCTGATACCGCTACCGTAAACGAAATCCCTTCCCCTGTCATAGAAATAGTTAGTGTCACTCCATCTATCTGTGACGCTTCGACAGGCGCTATCGACATAGAAGTGACGGGAGGAACTCCTCCCTATAATTATCTGTGGTCCAATGATATCACAAATCAAGATCTGGCTCAAGTATCCGAGGGGGTATACACTGTTATTGTTACCGATCAAACCCAATGTAGTGTTTCCCAAGAAGTCGTGATAGAGTGCTTTAATCCTTGTACAGTGGCTGTGGGAACCATGGGGACGGAGAAACTAATGGCATGTGAAAATGAAGTCCTGACGGCAAGCTACGACAACACAGGGGAAGTCATTGGAGAAGGTGAAGTTCGCCAATTTATCATACATAGCTCGGCAGGAACAGTGCTCGGCGATGTAATCTTTGCCATCCTGGATGAACCCACCGTGTTCTTCATCGAAAGTCAAATGGAAGCTGGAGTAGAATATTACATCTCCGCAGTAGTTGGTAAGGATAATGGGAATGGCCAAGTGGATCTCAACAATAGCTGTTTGGCTGTGGCTGCTGGCACGCCTTTCTCCTTTGCAACAGCCCCCACGGCCCCGGCAGAACTGAGCGCAACCAACACCGTATTATGTTCCGGGCAGACCTTAGATTTGGCAGTAAACGTACCTTTAGATGGAGAGATATCTTATCTCTGGGAAACACCGCGTGGCGCATTTGTGACTAATGAGTCTGAATTACAATTAGAAAATTTCACGGCGGACGATATAGGAGACTATTTTGCCTCCTACAACATCAATGGCTGTGAATCTGATCAACTTGGACCGCTATTCATCACCTTAGATGAAAGTGCTGCGGCCGTGAGTGGCGGAGAGGATATCTTAAGTTGTGGGGATACAGAAGTGACCATGGCCGCTACTTTACCGGATGGGACCACGGGAACCTGGTTCACCTCCTCCCCCGCCAGGATCCTCGAACCCGAAAATCCAAACACGGTAGTAGACTCCTTAATCAGTGGAGAGAATATCTTCATTTGGATTGTGAATACGGGTAGCTGTATCGTAAGAGATTCCGTGACCGTCTATCACGCCGTGAATCCCTCCACCCAAGACAAGGATGTGCTGCTACAGGCCGATAAAGCCGCCTTACTCCTAAATAAAGACTTACTGTTTGATGCCATCACGCAGACCATCCCTGATAGTCAATTGACCTTTACCATTATCAAAGAACCTGAGTTTGGTGAGTTATCGGATTCTTTAGCCGGCTTATATTATATCAGAGATTTTGATGTACAGGAGGATATTGAAGTTTCCTTTACCTATGAAGTATGCAACAATGATCCAGAATGTGGGGCCCTATGTAGCCAAGCCAATGTCAATCTAACGGTCAGATTCCTAGCCTCTGAGATCATCTCGTATAAGCAAGCCCTTCGCCCGACCGGGAAAAATCCCGTTTGGAAATTCACTTTATTGCGAAACCTCAGTGATGCCAGAATTACTATTGTTGATCGTTGGGGTCAGTTGATCTATTCTCAGTTTTTCGATTCTAGTGAATTTGATCTTTTGAAAGGGAACACCTTGGTCGGCTGGGAAGGCCAAAACACCAAGGGGCTGCTGTTGCCTTCCGGGGCTTACTACTTCCTGTTCGAGGGGACGCTTGCCGATGGCACTAAACCGCAACCTGAGAAAGGAATCATATACCTCCTAAAATAACCACTTAAAAACCTCCCAGTTGGTAGCAACCTTTTGTGCTACCAACTGGGCAAATTGATAACACTCAACATGAAATACTTATATTCACTCATAGGCTTATTATTCCTCAGCCAAGTGGCTTTTTCCCAACTCCTAACGCCCTATACGCTCTATCGAGACCAATGGGGGGTAGTAAACCCTGCTAGCATCTCCAACAACTTCACCGTTGATGAGTACACCTTTTCCATAGCTGCTACGGATCGCCACCAATGGCTGGGAAACGGCTTCAACTGGGATTACAGCCCGAACACACAGATTCTCAACTTCGAGGGCGTTTTAGAAGATGACAATATCGTAGTGGGTGGGCATCTCATGTCAGATCGAACGGGTGCCTTATCCACCGTTGGTGCTTACGGGCGCTTTGCCTATATGATTCCACTGGACCGCCTAGGCCGCCAAGCGCTTTCCATTGGTCTCTCCTTAGGTCTGGTGCAAACCCGCTCAAGAATCGATGGCTTCGATTCTAACTTCTTCGATGTTCCAGAGGAGGATATTGTCGCTGGAGCGGTTTGGAATCCCGATGTCAGTTTAGGAATGTTCTACTTCAATGAGGATATTTGGTATGCCGGCATTTCTATCCCACAAATATTGAGTTTTAGTGCAGAATTTGGGGAGGACCAGTTGATTTACAGTTTAAGACAGCCTCGTCACTATTATGCGGTGGCAGGTGGGTACATCCCTTTTGATTTTTTCGGATTCGGAGATGGCTCTTCTTATCTAGAGCTCTCGGGCTGGGCTCGCTACTTGCCACTTCGGCAAAGTAAGACAGATTCCTTTGCGCATCTGTTTAGAATTGATGGTAATGCCCGCTACCAACACAATCAGATTGCTTGGATAGGTTTTGGCTTAGGCTCCGCCTTGGCATTGGATTATACCTTTTTGCATACCGAAATGGGCTTTATCGCAGGGGAAAACCTAAACTTGGGGAATAGTCAACTGAAGATTGGCTTAGCTCTAGATTTCACCATTGGTAACCCGCTGCAACGTTTGGGGCCAAGTGCCGAGATTAATGTGATGTTTTCCTGGTATTGAGGCCTATCAAAGGGCCTGCAAACAGTGTATGCAGGCTCTTTGATATTGGACAAAACAGTTGGGACAATGGCCATAAATGAAGGTAGCTGCTACTCTTGGTGTTTTAGTCGTATCAAGTTCAACTAATTCTTTTCCAGTTGCTTAATGATCTCAAGCACCGAATCATCTTGTTTAAGTTCAATGGATTCCTTGAATACCTTCAGCGCTCCTTTTGTATTTCCTTTTGACATATAGTAGTACCCCAGATTATTATATACAATGGGATGATTAGGATGCAACTCGATGTTGTACTCAAATAACGCAAGCGCCAAATCTTCTCTCCCCGATGGAGCTATTCCAAATGCAAACGAATTCAAATATCCTTCCATTGGGACCACCTCATACCCCATTTTCGCAGTAATCATTTCATAGTGCGCCCTAATTCTTTCTACCAAATCTGATTTCCCCTGATACTTCGGATGATAGTAATCCATGATTTCAGGAAAGGAGTAATAATGATAGAGTTTTCTTAGACCATCATAGGTCGACTTATGAGGAATGGAGAAGTGATTTTCATTAGGATAAAACTTAGAGGAAATATTGAGTGACCATTGATTATTCTTAATCTTTTTCAGGAATACCCGATTAGGAATGGAGTTCATGATCGTAAAGTCTGAATCGTCCATCATAACTTCTTCTTCTGTCAGAAATGTTGGTTTCGTACTACCAACTGCAAAAAATAGGTGCTCTGTAGAAAGATCAGCAGTACTCAATGTGTCTAGAATTTCCTCCATGTATGTCCCATCGGCAAACCCTAAGGCTGGATCAATAGAAATATAGTTGTCAAAGTATTCCCTTTTTCGCAATAGTGCCTCAAAGGTAATGAGTCCACCTAAAGAATGACCGATGAGGGTTCGATGCTTAGAGGTGGAGTAATTTGATTCAATGAAGGGAATGAGTTCTTCCGTCAGAAAGTCTAAGAATATTCCACCCCCTCCGGTTATTTCTAAAGTTGTGCTGTCATTGGCAATCATTCCTTTGACCGGAGATAAGTCTCTATTTCTATTGGTATTGGGTATGCCCACAATCAGGGATCTCGGAATAAGATCGTTACCCAAGGGAGCCGCGCTTAAAAAGTCGATGGTGGAGACCGTATGTAGAAATTGAGTTTCAGCATCCAGAACAAATACCACTGGAAGATTACTCATCTTTTCATCCATACCCCAAAAGCCCTTCGGCTGGTGTATAAATACTTGCCTATTTTCTTTCAGGATTTTTGATTCAAATTCAATTGTTTGTCCGATGGACATTTCGCCACCCTTCTTCAGACTTTGCCCAGATAGGTTGAACTGAAAAAAGATAAAGAAGGAAAGGATCGAGAGATACTTCATCGTAGCCTAGGTTATCAGTAATTTCTCTTGAATAGGAGCACCAGGAAATGTAAGCGAGTATGTGAGCCATTCATCCACAATGGAAGTACGCTCAAAAGTTTGTAGAGCTCACCAAGGCGCCGGCAGATAAGTTAATTTTTTTCAATAGGATTGGCACAAAATACCCGAAGTTCTCTTACAGCATAACTATAGAAAACTTCGGGTATATGCAGCACTACAGGTGCTATATTGAGAAGGGCAGACTAGGTTCTAACTAAAGATGAATCCTTAATTGATTCGTAATACCTTGATGTCTACCCGCTGGTTCTTCTGACGTCCTTGTCTCGTCCTGTTATCCGCAATAGGTTTGGCACTTCCATAACCCCGCGTTTGAAGTCGAGTACGGCTAATTCCCTTTTTCTCTAGGTACTTAGCCACTTCTTCCGCCCGCTCTCTAGAAAGCTTAGCACGCATATCCGGAGCAGGTAAATTATTAGTATGCCCTCCGATTTCAACCACTACCTTTCGATTACTAATGAGGAAGGAATAGATCTCATCCAAAGTCGGGATAGATTCACTGGTGATTGTTGACTTATTGGCCTCGAAGAAAAGTTTATTGACCTGTATGGTCGTACCTTCTTTCAATTCTCCGATTTCCTTACCTTGGAATATTACAGGCTCCTTCTTCGGCGCAGGGGCAGGCTCTGCCGCTACGGGTTTTTTCTCTGCAGGTGCCGGCGTCACGGGTTTGGGAGTAGCAGGCGTTTTCACCGGTGGTTTGGCTTCCACTACCTCAGGCTTAGGAGCTGGAGGAGGGCTGGAAGCTTTTTCCTCAGCAGGCTCTGGTTGACTTACTTCTGCTACAATCTCCTCATCACAAGCAACGGGGATGATACCAGAAGCATTGTCCAACAGGATATTACCATTATATGGGAAAAGAGTTGGCGTTTGGTAGAAAGCCTCCAAGATGATGTAGGAATAATCATCTACCGGCTCAAATTTGAATAGGTAGCGCTTCCAGTTATAATTGATCACCATACTACTTTCTCCTAGGAGGAATTTCTTATCGCAATACCCAAAGCCACCATAAATTCTCAGTTTGGCAGGTGTATTGTAATTGGCATCCTTACCCGTAGTCTTGGTTTGACTAATATAAGTACTTGATCGCGCCAAGTCTATTTGAAAGCTATAGCATTGTCCCTTCTTCAAGGGCTGGCTTAGTTTTTGACCAACAGACTCCCAGGTATCATTATCCCGAACTACCATACCTAAATAGGTATAGCCATGATTTGCCGGTTTCTGGACTTTAAACTCATTGTTAGGGCTTGGTTGTACATCTGGCTCCGTTTCTTCAGGGAAGCCACAGTCCAGCCAACCTGAAGGGGCACTACTGACTCTAGGGTAGTCCTCAAAAGAAGGGTTCTTCAATCTGATCGTATCCTGGCTTTGACCATAAACGATATTGATAGCAAGAGAAAGAATTACAAGGGCGATTAGTCTCCTCTTCATAAAGCGCTTCATTTTCACTACTAACGATGATAGTATGTCTAATTGTTTTACCAATTTAAAAAATATTTTGTTTTAACGGGTGGAATAGACTGCTAAGGATATAATTCCTGCGTCCTAGGTGTAATACACTATAAGGGATTATGATTCCCTCAATTTGGTCTGGTAGTTATGCTGTAAGGTAGCTACATGGCTGCTTGAAACAGAACAATAATAACAAATTCCCAAGGAGGAGAGGGAGTTTTAGGTAGCTGTCTTGAGAAATCTAGACAAAGATAGAGATTTTTGGGAAGAATGGCAGGATACCACCCCCTGGCAGAAAACATTTAAGCGACCGAACGGATTTAAACGAAGCGGGTATCGTGCTATCTGGAAAAAGCAATTGAAAAGAAATTCAGCAATTTTGTAATTTTAGGAATAAAGATATATCATAATACTTAAGGGGATCTTTATCTAGATACCGGTAAAGCCCCAATGGTACCCACTAACTTCATAGTCCTATTGGCTCTTGAGTTTGGTTGCCCAGCAAATCACTAGTGAAGGCCCCAACATTGTCTAAGACAGTACTCTACATTCCTTCTTGCTATGATTTGTCAAAAAAAAGCAAATTAATTCCCATTATCAGGGTACCTAAACCCAAAATACTGCACTAAGTACATGGAGATTACAGATCAATTGCTGATCGAATGCATCAAGAGTAGTGATTCTAGAAAACGCAACTGGGCCTTTTATCAGTTCTACAGCGATGAAAAAATAAGAAGCTGGGCACGAGCTTACATTCAAAATCAGGGAGGGCAGTTGGAGGATGTGGAAGATGTTTTCCAAGAATCGATTATAGTTCTGGATCGGAATGTGAGAGAAAATCGATTTGAAGGAGGAAGTGCCTTGATGACCTACTTTGGATCCATCATCAAATGGAGTTGGCTAACGTACAAGCGCAAGCAGAAACCATTTTCCGAATTGAAGGCAGAATTGATTAAGGAAAATGTAGAAAGCATTGAAAATGACTTTATCAAAGAAGAAAGGAAGTCACTTATCAATTTTGCCATCAGTAAGTTGGATGAGCATTGTAGAAAACTACTGAGCCTGTATAAACTTGATTACTCTATGAAGGAGATCAAGGAACTGCTCAATATCAGTAGTCCTGCTCTAGCCAAAAAGCAAGCGTTCAATTGCCGGAAGAAACTAAGAGCCATCTTTTTAGATAATCCAGGCCTCTCGGGGGCCTTAAATATAGATCTTGACAATGTCTAAGTCGAATCATTTCGATGAAATAGAAGCTTATCTCACGGGGCAAATGTCTGAGGCCAAGCGGCAGATATTTGAGCAGCGTTTATCGAAGGAGAAAGACCTTGCGATGGAGTTCGAATTGCAAAAACTCGAACATCAAAGCATGAATGTATTAATCGAACAAGATCTTAGATCTAGTATCACATCCTGGGCAGACGCTCCTCCTGTCAACCCATTTGGGGAAGAAGATGCGAAAAAAAGCATCGTGGATAACCCAAATAAGCCCCCAGCCAAGGTAGTACCGATAGGTGCTAGCCGCCGCCGACTTCTGTGGATGGCAGCCTCCATTGCGGTCTTAATCTTGACGGCAATCGGGGTAAGCAGATATCTCGCGCAAGATCCTTCGACAGCTGAAAACAATATCGCCATACAGGGTTTTCCAATTCCCATTGAACCACCTGACACTACAACAACTACTAATCCTAAGCCGGGGCCAGTCATTCCCAAACCTCCAAAGAAGATTTCCCCTCCTCCTAAGGATTACGGCTTGCTAGCTATCGCGGCTTACGATGATAGACAAACAGCGTTCCCAAAGTTCGCCCCGCAGTTGAGAACTGGTGATGCCAAGACGGATTCCTCGGCCGTAGTTCAGGCCGCAGAAGCCTTTGATAGCGATGACTATCAAAAAGCCATTGACTTCTTAGGATCTCCTAAATCCGGAGACCAGAGCCATGTCCGCTACCTCCGTGGGCATACTTATTTCCGCTTAAAGGATTACGAAAAAGCCATTCCGGAATTTGCCTTTTTGGTGGCCAATGAGCTTGTGCCCAAGCATGAAGAATCCCGCTGGTATTTACTCTTATCCTATTTGGCGGAGTACGAGAAGTACAAAGAGGCCTTTGAAAAGTTAGGGCAAGAACTAGCCAACGATCCTTATTCTACCACCTATAAAGATAGAGTCGCCAAGCTTCTGTCCGAGGTGCAATAATAATTGGCTTTAGGGGTGCAATGGGCTCATATCCCCCACACCAATCATAGCGGCCCAGAAAAAAGGATGCTTTCGTGTATTATCGCTTAGCCGTACATGCGCCAGCTTAGCATCGTGGATGGCCATGACCTTGCCCGTTCCTGGTTCTTTAAGGTTCTTGTATATATTAATGGCCAGGTCCTTTGTTGCCGCATCTTCTACTACCCATAAAGTGGTAAGGATAGACTTAGCCCCTGCGTAGGCGAACGCTCTAGCAAGACTAATAATGCCTTCCCCAATTTCTAATTGCCCTAAATTGGTTTCACAAGCGGACAATACGACTAGATCTGCCTGTAGATTATGACCATAGAGTTCTCGTACATAAAGCCGTTCATGATCCGTTGGATGGTAAAAAGCTAAGTACGATTGAGCTCCATTTTTTGCATCTGCTATGGCATGTGTAGAGAGATGTAGAATCCTATATTTGGAGCCATCTTTGATGAAGCGATCTTTGGTTGCTTCCTTCTGTATCAGGGCAAGTCCCCCCTCCTGCTTAACCGCAAAATCTACCGCTTCTTTCGAATATTTTAAATCCGCGAAACTTCTCCGAAAAGCAACATCTGCCGATCCTGTTGAGATTGTATCCAAGGGATAGAAAGGTGCAAATCCAAGAACGCCATCATTCCGCCCTTTTCCAAAATCACGCTGAGTCATTTCCTTAAGCATGCTTGAGGAATAACAGTAGCTAAAACGAAATTCCTTGAGTAAAAAAGGATAAGTATCAAATCGCCCGATGGATCCAGGTTGGTCACTTAGTAAAGCAGCAAATGGGATGTTCGCGATATGACCATCCGGAACGATGATTAGCTCCTTAATTCCCGTCAATTCATCTTCTATGGGAGCAACTAGCTTTCTATATAGCGTTTGCGCAGATTTAACATATTTTCCTAGGCTTGCCTGATAAATGCTATCTCTTCTCATTCCCAAAGGGATACCATGATAAGCGGTAATACTGGTTCGAAATTCATCAATCAGTTCAGTGAGTGGGAAATCTCTTCTGACCACCCCATGACTGAACCCATCCTGGGTGATCAGGAAAATATAAATATTTGAATTGCCTTCATAATAGGATAGAATGGCCTGCTCAGGCCCCGATAAACCACCTTGCACCTCCTCTAAGGTTTGCACCTCCGTTTGATGCATCATGCGGTGATAGTCAGGATAATCTCTCTCCATTCGATCCAGTAAGTTGTAGAATACCTTCTTTTGCTGGAAGCTTTCCGCCTTTGCTTTGCGCACGGTACTATCATCCGGATCAAGCCTATTGAGGAGGTTTTGATATCGATTCTCCGCAGCAAGGGCCAAACCTCTCAATCGACTTTCTTCCTCAACTAGTTCGGTACTTATGTTCTTAAAACGTTTTACCCTACTGCGATTCACCGCTTCTAACAAGACTAGGGATTTACTTTTTTCCAGATACTGAAAAGCTTTACGATCCCACCCCACCTTGGGTTCAAGTTGATGCAAGATCAATAGGACACCGATACACTTCTCGTACGCTACTTTGTTAATATTCGCAAAACCGATCTTACTTGCCTCTTCCAAATAACTCCCCCGCATATAATCTAAAAATCGAGCATAAGCATCGTAGTAGGCAAAAGAACTACGCAACGAATCAAGACTAGCACCTGCATTAAAGTTCCAATACTGGTTCTCTGCTTTATTCCAGAGTAGATAGGCAAAATCACCTGGCCGGATGGCTTCTTCAAAAGCATCCAATTGGCGCCACTTTGGATGAATAAGATCAAGCCCTTTATCATAGTATACCATGGCGCTATCAAACTGCGATAGGGACCGGTATGTTAGACCCAAATTATTATAGGGCTGAAGCAGAAAAGTACTCTCTTCCCCGAGTTCAGTTTTAATCAGATTAATTATTCGTTTGTATTCAAGGATGGCTTCATCATATCGCTTTCTGTAATAGATGAGGTCAGCCCGAGTAGATCGGATTTGAGTGGTTTGATTAGTAAACCATCCACAACTTGGAAAGTCAGACTTAATCAACTTGCTAGCCTGCGTCAACAATTCTTCCGCATGATCAAACTGTTCCTGTCTCAATTTGAGCAATGCATAATCATGTAGCATAAAACCCAAGCTATTGCGGAAAGCTAGCCGCTGGTCACTTTCGAATATCTCTTTTGCCAGTTGAAAATGTGTTTCTGCCGCTTCGAAATCTTCAGCTTCACGATAAGTAGCTGCTAGCGCGTGATAGCATTTAGCTAATTTAATGGGGGCATCCTCGGCATGTTCAATTAGCAAATCTTTGGCTGCTTCTAGGTACTGTATGGCAGTTTCCCCATCTCCCTGTTCCCGATAACCCGCTCCCAAATCTCTAAAAATCGAAGCTCTCTGAAAATAACTGCCCTGATGCTTATCCAATACGTCTAGGGCATCCAAAGAGATTTTAATAGCTGACTCATGATCTCCCGCAGCATGCTTTACGAGCGCTAAATATTCTGCCGTTTCATACAGTCCCAATGGATCTTGCTCCGCATTTTGAACCCTCAAGCTATGCGCTTTGCGGAAGTATTGTTCAGCTTGTTGATCATCTCCAAGCTCCCCCCAATAGGTTCCCAGATAAGCATAGGTATGAGCCAGTTCATTGGAAGTATCCTTGCCCTCAAATTCTGCTAAGACTTGATCAATCAATTTCTTGGTAGTGACGCAGTCACCTATTGCTAGGTAAGCCTTTATCTGCAGGTTCCACACCTTAAAACGCCGAGTATTTTGCGCCGATGAGAGGATTTGCTCCGCCTGTTCTAGCTGTTGAAGGGCAGCTTTATAGTCGTGCAACATTACCATACTAGCACTTTGCAGCGTGAGTAAGTCGACACGAAGCTCTTGCTTGGCATTTTCATCCAAACTGTTCAAGGTTTTGTTGGAAAGTTCTAAAGCAGCCACATATTCAGCCTGCTTATATAAGTCTCTAATGGGGTCCAATTCATCAGCAACTGGATTATTAAGGTAGAACCCTAGCATAACAATGGCAAAAAGCGAAAGGATGGTTTCTTTCATGTTTCGGTCATTTTAGGAGCAATGAAATTGTATGAGCGCTAGAAGTTGCTATCCTCCTCAGTGGCCCAGCTTGCTACTGTATTCGCAATGTCTGGATTGACGAAGGGTCCGGGTTGGAGTATCATATATACGATAAACACTAATATAGAAAAAGCCCGGGACATTTGCCCCGGGCCTCCCATTAAATTAATGGTATAACAACCATTCAATACTGCTAAGGCGCATGTCGATAAATCGCACTCTAAACAGGAGTATCAAAGTTCGTAGGGATGATGTTGAAAGGGATTCTGCTTGTATAAAATGTTGGTAATAACTGCCGTTAGATTTAAGCATTGACGACATAAATTCGGCTGATTAAATTGTCAATGATGTAGGATTTTGCTCTTGAGTAAAAGGTATCCAGATCTTCTAGATATCGATGGTAAAAGAAATTTAGAACCAAGCCCAGTAATAAAGCCACCAGGGTCGTATCAAAGGCCATATTAAGGTGTCGAGTTATTTCGGGCATACCTTCATCCGTTTGTGCCAGATGGGAAAGGCCAATAGCCGTGGAAAGGCCAATCAAAGTTCCAATGAAACCCAGGGAAACGATGGCATTAATCATATATCGTACCAATTCGAGGTTTCCCTCTCTTTCATTTTTATTGTTATCCACTTGCGCGTCTAGGACTTGCAGGGTGTCGCTGATGGATTGGTCATTGCGATATTGCGTACACGCTTTCTTGATGAAGTTAGCCACTAAGAATTGAAATCCTCTTTTTTCAAGATCTATCGCGCTGAGCTTGATTTTAGCTACATCTTGTGGGGATATCACCAATTGATCCTCCACCGGAAGTAGGTTTAAGTGGAAGCCTTCGTATTGTTTCTTTACATATTTATGATTGTTACGCAGTTCAAGTAATCCATAAACGAAGGCGCCGTAAATCAATAAATGAATGAATGGATTCCCTGTCCCTCCTAACAGCGCTATTAATCTGGATACAGCGGGAAAGCCACTAAAGAGATCGGCCATAATAATTAAGATAATCCAGCTAGTAAGTGCTACGCCAATGCTGATAATGAGTTGAAGCGTTCGAGTATTCATGATGGTTGTATTTAAAATGGTTGTTAATTATTTTGTTATTGAGAAGGAGCCATCAGCTCTCAAATTGACGGTTCCAATAAGCGTTCTTTGTTTGCGGTTGAGCTTGAGTGTTTTGTAGAAACGTTCTCCTTTTTCTTTGCTGTTTTGGCCACGCGTATAGACCAACCCACGGATGGATACTGAGGATCTGTTCTTTTTACTATCCTTGAATTGAGCGTAAAGCTTGTAGGTACCAGGAATGACCTGATCAAATTGTCGAACGGCTTCCAGGGTCGTTCTTACATCGCCCCCGATCGTCCAACCAATTTTTGATTTACCACTATCCCAAAAGCCTATCTTGCTGTGCTTTCTTTTGCGCCCATAAACACAACTTCCATCTTTACAGACAAAGAGATCCACATTATCTGCTATATCCTCCCAGGTTACTTCGAAAGAGACTTTGCAAGGAACGGAGGGCGGATCGCCTTTGTAGCCCTTTTCGGGAGGTGGAGTTTTCACTAAGACTTTTTGCGGACTTGAGGGCTTTACGGGTTTCTCCCGGATTTTATTGACTACTTCTTTCGGTTCCACCGCTGGTTGTGCCGAAGCAATCGGCTGCTCGATGCTCTTGACTTCTGGGCAGCGTGGGCACACCGGACAAGGGGTAGGAGGAGGCATAGGAGGGCATTCCTCCGTACCTGGCATTTCCTTCAATCCGCTGATTAAGACCAATAAGGTGTCCCCTGCATTTCTATTCACAAGACTATCGGGCAGAAAGCCAAAAATCTGTTGCTGGGAAGTATCAATAGAGGCAATAACTTGGGGTACTTTTGCTGAAGGTTCGCCTCCTTTTGGAGTAATGATAAACAAAAAGATCACAGCCCCTAATGCTCCCGATAGTAAGTCCAAAAAGGACAAGTTGAACATCTGAGCACTTCTTCTAGACATGGTACTTGAATTTAGGTTGTTATATGGTCAAGCCGTGGTTGGGATCAATATCCTCAAGTTTGCACTATTTTCAGATGAGTAGTGAACATACTATCTCCAGGCCTACTGAAGGCTATTGATCTCTGCAACCCAGCATTGAGAATGATAATTAATGGCGATTATCCGGTCTTTCGGATAAGTTTCACAAGGGGCAATGGTCTATCTTGGCTATCCCCCAATGTATTGTTAGGTAAAGGGAAGGAACAATGAGTGCATTTACTTTCTTCACTAGAGGTCTCGCCTCCACAGTTCGAGCAAGTCGTCATCCTTATCTCCTTTTCTTGCACCGGCTCTTCGCCTACTTGAGGCCTTGGAACTAAACTAGCAGGCATATTACAATAGTGACAGTGCGGGGTTCCAATGGCATGTACTTCTCCACAGTTTTGGCAGACTAGCATAACTCTTAGTATTTAAGGCCAGCCTCGAAATCAAAATGATGCTCGTAGCTTACCGTGAAGGAGGTAGAATGATTAAAACGTTGTCCAAATATTCCAAAGGTATCTTTGAATCGATTATTGTAGGAATCCTCCATGCCAATGTCTAGGTTGAGCTTAAAGTGTAGTTTTCCGCGCTCCCCTACCGGAGTTACAAAACCTGGGCTCAATACAAAACTGGCTTCCATTTTTCGGTATTCATCATCCAAGCCATCTCCAAACCCGTAGTCCAGAAAGGCAGGACTCATAATGTCCTCAATATCAAATTCACTAATGATTTGTCGGCTATCCCCGGTAAAGTCTAGCATCTGGAATTTTCCCGAGATATCTGCATTCAATCCAAAATTCAGGGCTACCCCTGCTCCAAGTGTCAAGCCTGATTCTTCGCCAAACAACTGAAATCGAAGCATAATTGGAACCGTCAAGTAGTTTAGTCGTTCTTTCAAATCATAGTATCCATAATCTTGATATCCGTCGTTATTAAAGTCCCGGTCAAAGAATTCAGTGGGCGTCTCTACATTGGCTCCTTTCTGATTAAACTGGATACCACTGATAATCGCCCATTTGTTGAAGCGGACACCAAAGGTTGCTCCTCCAACCACCCCCCCCAAGGCAGTATTAATGTAATCCTCATTTTGATCCTGGTAACGGAAATTAGAGAAGTTGTACCCGCCCGTAGCTCCAACAAAAACGGAATTGGTTTGTGCCGTTGCGGAAATAGTGAAGAGTGCGATCAAAGCGCAGCTGATCGTTAGCTTTTTCATAATAACAAGCTTTAGAAGTTTATTGAATAATTGTTTTGCCCTTTAGTGTAGAGAATAGAGAAGCGGTTACCCTATCGGTGATTTTTTTTGAAAAAAAATTAGGGGCAAGCATAAATCGGATGCTTACCCCTTGATATTCAGTATTAAATCTTACTTCTAATTTAATGGTGACATATCTCCTACGGCAATGAAATTGGCCCAGAAGAAGGGGTGTTTATGACTATTCTCACTCCGTTTCAGGTGCTGTTGCTTAGCCAGATACAGGGCTCGATCCTTCGTCTCGCCCTGTTTGAGGTGGATATAGAAGTCTCGCGTGAGGTCCTTCGCTACGGCATCATCCACAACCCAAAGCGTGGTGAGCATACTTTTGGCCCCAGCATAGGCAAAGGCGCGGGCGAGGCTGATGATGCCTTCGCCGCCTTTCAGTTCACCATTAGCAGTCTCGCAAGCGGAGAGTACGACGAGATCAGCATTTAATTTTAGATTGTACAATTCACTAACGTATAGATATTCGTTTTCCAGACTGTCTTCCTTTTCAACGAAAGCTAGGTAGGAAAAGTCTCCCAGTCTTTCGTCAGCTACTGCATGAGTAGATAGATGTAAGATTCTGTATTGGCTAGCTAAATCAAATACCAATTCTTCTGTTGCATCTTTCCCCAAATAATACTTACCATCCCAAAGTTCACTGGCTAGCGACACCTCCGGTCCACTACTAGGTAAGGGCAATAAGTCTGTTCTCAGAATAGTCTCTTTAACAATGATGGTATCGACCCCATTTGGAAGTTGCTTGATAGAAATATCAACCCCTTGATCTAATTTTGAGTACCCTTGCGTGGCAAAGGGGGCTAAGGCCAATAAACTCCTTGTCGGCGGAGACTCATGCCTTTTTCTGATCATTTGCTGAAGTAGAGTGGCCGAGTAGCAATAAGTAAGTTGATGCTTTTTAAAGAAAAAAGGATAGGAGTCAAAGCTTGACCGTTTGCCAGGATTGCCTGTTAATAGTGCTCCAAAAGGTATATATCCCAGTACTCCATCTGGGATTATAATCACCTCTTTTCGGAGCTTAGCCTCTACGGGAGCAATCAATTGTTGATAAAGCTTAGAAGCCAAATCTATGTAGGCGTTAAGTGTTTTCCCGTAGAGGGCATCAGATCTTTTCTTTTTCTCTGTTCCATAGTATCCAGTCAAAGAGGCCTGGAAGTCCTTAACCCATTGAACTAACGGAAAAGAGCCCTTAACTTCAGTTACACTAAAATCATCTTGCTGAATAGTGAAGATCAAGATGCTACTATCACTTACTGAGTATTCCAGAAGTGTCTGATCCTCCTGTAGCAGGCTATCTTGTAAATAATCTAATTTTGCAGTAGTGAAGTCGTACTTCAGTCGATAATACAGCGGAAAATCTTGCTCTAAAGTCGATTTAAACCGCTCATAGTCGGCCTTCAGGTTAAAGAGTTCTTCACTGATCCGCAGAAATGTACTATCGCCCTGTGGTACTTTAGTGGCCAACTTTTCCTGTCGCCTTTTCTCTAAATTAGTAATAGATAACCTTAGTGATTCCTCTTGTTCTAGCACAGATGTGGGTATGCCTGCAAATTTGACAGCTCTCGATTCATTAAAGACCTTGTGAAGGGCGAAAGCTTTGGATGATTCTGCAAATGCAAAGCTTTTATCGAAGTACTTGGGATCATTGGTTTGCTGATACCTCAGATAATTAACCAATGACCAACCCTTGTAATTTGTACTTGACAACGAAACTAGATTGGGACGTGAATTAGGGCCAAGATCTTTTGTAAGCGCCTCAATAACAGTGGCTGTATAGGAGGAGTATTGATCGGCTTTCTCCAAGTCTTGAGGATTCCCTAACCTCAGGAATTCAGATCGATGGAGTGCAGAAGTAGTATATAAAGAAGGGATTAACCGATAAAGATCACTAACATTAGCCAGGTCTCCCCCCTCTCTAAAACCAAAAGATTTTAGACATTTCTCATAAGATTTCATCGCCTTCTCAAAATTCCCCATTACCTCATGGATATTTCCTAGCTGGAAATAGAAAGTAGCGACCTCTGGATCAATCTCTCCAAAACCTAATTTGCGCAAAGTCAGACTCTCTTCCATATAAGCCAAGGCATTTTCGTAGTCGCCCATGTGTCGATAACAGAGCCCAATACCACTTACAACGGTAGCTAAATTAGGATGCTTATCCCCAACAATTTTTATGAATAGGTCTTTAGATTTCTCATAGTATTCAATGGCAGTCTTGTAGTCCGTTAAGCTTTGATAGCTACGTGCTAAGTTATGGTACTCTCCAGCTACAACCATATCTGCTCTACCCAGCTTCTGCATAATGTATTGGATGGACTTCTTTTGGAAAACAATAGCCTGTTCATGCTCTCCAGCTTCGTTAAAAATACCTGCGAAACCAGAATATATCGTAGCTACGGTGGGGTGACCATTAGGAAATAATACTTGATACCTTCTCAGTGCTTTCTCATAGTATCCAAGTGCTTTTTCAAAATCTGCCTTGCTTTTGAATAAGTTACCAAGATTGACATAGGCATCTGCGGCTTGTTTACTAGCATCTCCGTACCTCCTTAGAATGAGGTCAAGGGCAATTTGGAGGTATCTGATTGATTTATCAATAAAACCTTGCCTGTAATAAACTATTGAAAGATTAGAATAAGAAACATCAATATCCGACATCAGCGTATCCGGCTGGGCTCTCCTGATCTCAATTGCCTTTTGATGATAAGCCAGACTACTTTCATAGTCTCCCAGATTTGTATACTCAACTGCAAGGCTATTTAGCGAATGGGCCGTTTGTAAATGCCCGTCACCATATAAAGTCCGGATTCCTTCACTTGCTTTAATCTTGTACTGGATTGCTTTATCAAATTGGCTCAATGCGCTGTAAAGAACCCCTAGGTTTTGGTAGGTACCTAGGATTCTTTTCTGATCTGGGTTTGGCACCTTGAGTCTCATTTCAAGTGCCTTTTCCCATTCCTTGATAGCTTTCACATAATCTCCTTGCAGATAGGATAATAATCCAATACGGTATATAGCATCAGACAACTCATTGCTCTTGCCAATAGACCTCTGATATATTCCAATTGTCTCGTTAAGCTTCTCCTGGGCCTGTATATAATCCCGGATATTTGTCAAGCTATCAACTTCTTGGATGAGTGTTCGAGCTTTGGCAGTATCTGCCGTAATGGAAGCGTTTTCTTTAGATTCTTGGGAAAAAAGACTGACAAATGTCAAAATCTGGAAGAAAAACAATAATCGACCTTTCATGACCATGGGTTAGATGTGTAGATTAATTAAATATAAAGAATTCCTTTATGGGATTACAGCTCCACCTCACACAAATTTTTCGAGGGAAAGGCAGAAGTAAAACTCCATAGGAAGGATCACCATGGAAGGTGCCTCTAAGTATTTAGTGTAGGTAATCAGTGGGTGGTTACCCGAAAGGAAGGAATAGTTAAGATCTGTTAGCGGGAGGGCTATACAATCGTGAAAGCTGGAGGTTAGAACGCACCGAAAGATCAATCTGTCAATGGTGCATCATTTTTTCAATCTGGGAAAAGAAAAGCGCAAGACAGGTTCACAAAGATTTACCCTCGAATCTCCAATAATTCGAGCGGAATAATTTGCTGAGCAGATAGAACTGCCTGAGTGGGTGGTAATAGATGAGTTTCAGAATCGGGCAGAGCTGCGGCCACAAAGGTACGCTCAGCTGCAGTCTGGACTCTTGAGGGTTTATTGGTATTCAGCCAAGAAGGTAAATATTGGAATAGATTTGACTCCAACAACTGCTGCCGCTGATCAGAACTATCTTCTGGTGCTTCTTCTACATCCAAGAAAACGGTATCGACAGGTCCTTGAAAGAAAGGCTGGTCGCTTCCAGAGCTATCTAAACCAGGGGTATTGCCAGGTATGCCGGAAAGATACAGCAGAACGAAGGCCAAACTTGCTAAGGAAACTTGCCAAACAGGAACCTCCCACTGAAACCACTTCTCCCAGAAGGCTTTCTTTTGGGGTGCAGCATGTCGTTGCCGCATTTGAGCCATTAGACGATCCTTAAGTACAGGAGAAGGGCTTGGAGTCTGCTGGTGCAAGGCTTTACTCACCCCAATTAAACAGCGGTAATTTTCATAGGTAGCTTGATCCGTCTCTTCCAATACCACACTTCTTTCTGCCCCTGAGAGCTGGTCCCAAGATTTATCAGTCATCAGCTGAAGTACCTTTTCCGAAAAATTAGCTTGCTGTTTCATTCTTCTTCTATTGATTCTAATAGCTTTCTGGTTTAAATAAATGTAATGACTTTGCCAACTTTCTTAACGCGTAGTACAATCGTGACTTCACGGTCCCTTCTGGACAATCCAGGATATCGCTGATCTCCTTAATACTTTTCTCTTCTAGATACCGTAGGACAAAACATTGTCGATGTTCATCTGAAAGACGGTTCAAAGCAGCCTCTAGTTCTTTCTTAAAGTACTTCCGATCACTACATTCAAAAAAAGAATCTTCTTGTAAACTAAGATCAAGGGGCAGTTCAGCAGTAATTTCGGGCTGTCGAGAATGGCGTCGGTATTCGTTTTTCACCATGTTGGCTGCTACCTGAAACAACCAACTGGAGAAATTGCGATCCGGGTCGTAGAGGTGCGGCTTGTTGATGATTTTCATAAACAACTCCTGCGTAAAGTCTTCCGCCTTCTGTTGCTCCTGCCAAAGCATCCGATAGAAGTATCGGTGCATTTTTTCTCCATAACGGTCATACAGCACACTAAATGCACGCTCATCTCCCTTGGTGATGAGTCGCATTAACTTGGCGTCCGGATACCCTCGATATGAAGAGCGGAAATTTAGCATATTCCTTCTCTGGCAATTATTGCTTTACAAGCGTTTTAAATTAGTCAACTACCAATCGTGTATTCATGCCTATATACACCAACCTTTACCTTCCGTTCAAGGTCTGATCATTTTTTTTGCAAAAAAAATCAATTACTCCTGATTTCTTATCGTATCTGGTCTTGAAATAAGCGAATCTACCGGAATCAGTTGCATTTCTTCTGTCAATGAATCTGGTGGTGGGGGTGGGGGATTAGGATCTCCACTATCATCCATCGGAGGCAAGAAAAAATACCCAATGCTAACAATCAGCAAAAGGCCAAGGAGTGGGCGAAGGTAACTCTTTCGATTACTTCTATCTATTTCGGGGCCCTGTATCGGATCTTCTTTTTGTGGTTCCTCTACATCAGTCGGGGTTTGGGGGGTATATTCTATGTGTCGATCTACTGTTTCTAACCCAATATCATGTACAATTTTAGGTGGGGGAGCCGCTTCTTGTCCGCCAAATTGCAGCCGATAATCGGAGGATTTAAAGCCCGCAACGCCTGGAACCGTTTTCACCGTCTCGGTGTAGATTTCCACCTTTTCCTCCCATACAATCTCTCTAACTCTTTCTTTTCCTTGGACTATTTCAACAACGGAAATTTTAATCAATAATGGATGAATGCCAGCTTTCAAGGGAGTAACATAGAAAATCCATTCCGTATAAGCCTCCTCTTCTAAGAACTGCTCCTCACTGGATAGACTTCGGATGGAAAAGGCAGGATCGCTGGTTGGATCAAGTAGTTCTGCCTGCATCACTTCGGCAATCCGTACCGTTTTCAAAACCACAGAAGGTTGCAATTCAATGTTTGTCAGAATCACATCCTCCTCATAAGCCAACCTTATCACGCACTTCGTCTCCCGGGATACCTTCATCTGATCCGGTACATTATATAAAAGACTACCCTGTCGCTTTTTCTTATTGCCCCCCGGGGCTTTAGAAAAATCAGTGACTTCAAGAGACTGGATGAACACGATAAGATCATCGCGAATTCGGTTGTACCGCAGATCCAATTCATACTGGGAAATCGTCCCTCGGATTTTGGCCTTGTTCGCTTCTTTCAACCTAGATTGTAGCTGGATTAACTCCGCAGCACGGATAGATTCTACGGGGAGTACATCTTGCAGGACTTTCAACACATCACCCATTCCTCGAGATATTCGAAGCAATAGGTCTTTCTGTAGATATTCCAGGTTTTTTGCGGTCATAGTGGACAGGCTTCCATCGATTTCAACTTTTCAAATATAACGAAATGCGCCTCGAAAATTTTCTCCTTAAGGAACATTTTTCCAGTAACGCAACAAAAAGGAAGCTAGAGGAGTTGATACAAAAGGAAGAAAGCCCTAAGATTAAGATGGGAGAACCAAATTTATGAAATCTAGGTTAAGAACATGTCCTTAGCGATAATTGACTTCTATAAGGCAGATTATGAAACTCCTACTTGGATAAATCCTGGCAGAAGTTAGCGCACTTTTCCGCACATCTCAATAAAAAAAACAAGTATATTTGCGGTCTATGAAGAATATTAGGAATTTTTGTGTGATTGCCCATATTGACCACGGGAAGAGTACCCTCTCGGATAGGCTATTGGAATATACCAATACGATCTCTGAGAGAGAGATGCAGGCACAGGCCCTGGATGATATGGAAATCGAGAGAGAACGCGGTATTACGATCAAAAGTCACGCCATTCAAATGTATTACAAGCATACAGATGGCGAAACCTATACCTTTAATTTAATTGATACCCCGGGCCACGTTGACTTTTCTTATGAAGTCTCCCGCTCCATCGCTGCCTGTGAAGGTGCATTGCTTTTGGTTGATGCTTCACAAGGTATTCAAGCACAAACTATCTCCAATCTATATCTAGCCATTGAGCACGATTTGGAAATCATTCCGATCCTTAATAAGGTGGATATGGAGAGTGCCATGATCGACGAAGTTTCGGAGCAGATCATGGATCTAGCGATGTGCGATTTAGAGGACATCATACATGCCAGTGGAAAGACAGGACTAGGGGTGACAGATATCTTGTCAGCGGTGGTTGAACGGATCCCCGCTCCAAAGGGAGATGTAAAAGCGCCTCTGCAGGCATTGATCTTTGATTCCGTTTTTAATCCTTTCCGAGGAGTGATTGCGTATTTCCGGATCATGAATGGTACGGTACGCAAAGGCGACTTGGTTCGGTTTGTAAATACGGGGAAGGAATACAATGCTGACGAGATCGGCATTCTGCAACTTAATCAGGTTCCGAAGAAGGAGTTAAGTGCAGGTAATGTAGGCTATATCATTACGGGTATCAAAAACTCGAAAGAGATTAAAGTAGGGGATACCATCACACACTCCAAAAATCCTTGCGAAGAAGCCATTAAGGGGTTTGAAGATGTGAAGCCGATGGTATTTGCCGGTATCTTCCCCATTGATAATGATGATTTTGAAGACTTACGGGATAGCTTAGAGAAGTTGCAGCTAAACGATGCCTCTTTGGTGTTCGAACCAGAAACTTCGGCTGCCTTAGGTTTTGGTTTCCGCTGTGGATTCTTGGGTATGTTACACCTGGAGATCATCCAGGAAAGGTTGGATAGAGAATTTGGCCAAAACGTAATTACCACCGTTCCAAACGTATCCTACTTTGCCTACACCAAAAAAGGGAAAGAACTAGAGATTCGTACACCGTCTGAATTACCTGAAGCTACCTTGCTCGATCGGGTAGAAGAGCCCTACATTGTGGCACAAATTATTACCAAGCCCGAGTATATCGGCTCGATCATGACACTTGCCATGGAAAAGCGAGGCATGATGAAGAAGCAGGACTATCTCACCCAAGATCGGGTAGAGCTCACTTTTGACCTACCCCTGGCTGAGATTGTCTTTGATTTCTATGATCGTTTGAAGTCCATCTCGCGCGGATATGCCTCATTCGACTATCAACCCACTGAATATCGACAGTCTGACTTGGTTAAGCTAGATATCAAGCTAAATGGTGACCCGGTGGATGCCCTTTCTGCTCTGGTACACCGTGAAAAGGCAGAAGCTTTTGGACGTAAGATCTGTAAACGACTGAAGGAATTGCTCCCAAGGCAGCAATTCATGATCGCCATACAGGCCGCCATTGGCGCCAAGATTATTGCCAGAGAGACCATCTCTGCCCTACGTAAGGATGTAACTGCCAAATGTTATGGTGGTGATATCACACGTAAGCGTAAACTGCTGGAGAAGCAGAAAAAAGGTAAAAAGAAGATGCGTCAAATTGGTAATGTAGAAGTTCCACAGAAGGCATTCTTAGAAGTGCTAAAACTGGATTAACACAAAGAACTGATATAAGTAGTGTGACAATAGATATTCCTAATTTTTAGCTGCGTCTTTCGAGACCATGCTTCGTTAGTAAAATTCTCACGTAGCCTACGGCTATGCTCGATTTTACTGCCTCACCTGGCCTCGAAATTCACTACCTAAAATTTCACGATTACTTTGGTCATACTACTTAAGTAGTGCGACAAAAGAATTCATGTATTCTGAAGTTCTTTGAAATTAATGCAAAACTCAGTGCCAAAATGAGTTAATATTTCTTTGACAGCTTTGACCATTGTACGGCGAGAGAAAAAGTGTTT
>JABSSL010000106.1 GCA_013214355.1 Saprospiraceae bacterium
CGCAGGTAGGATCAACCGGACAAGCAGGACAATCTGGGCCACCGCAATCCACGCCAGTTTCCTGTCCATTTTGGATACCATCATCGCAAGTAGGATCAACTGGCTCCCCATTACATCCTATGATGCTAATATTGTCAAGATAGACATAGTCTCCATTATCGGAGGCGTCGCATCGGAACCTAAATTGTGTGTTGGCCGTGAATACCTGACTTATTTCTACGGATTCATCATACCGAATTTCATTTTCAAACTCATCTCCTAAGTTCCATTCTTCCACTGTCGTAAATGTGCTACCACCATCCGTGGACACCTGCAACCAGAAGTCCTCATTCGCATTGTCCATACTTACGGTCAAGTAGGAGAAGTTGACCCTAACTCTTGCATAGCCTGCAAGATTTAAGTTCGAGCTCGTTAGCACGGAAGAGGAAGAGTTATCTCGCAATCGTACGGAAGCGCCGGTTCCATTGACGGAATATTGTGCATCGGCAGAACTTCTGCGGCAATCGGAACCGCCATCTATCCAGTTACCAAGATCAGTGTCAAAATTATCGAAGCTAAGCTGTTCTAAACAGTCATTACAAGGCACGCAATTTGGACCACCACAATCAAGGCCCTCTTCTAGACCGTTTTGGATGCCATCGACGCAAGTTGGGCAGATCGTACAGTCAGGTCCACCACAATCGACACTAGTTTCTTGGCCGTTTTGGATACCATCACTGCAGGTTGGGATACATTCAGCACAGAAGGAACCACCGCAGTCAACCCCTTCTTCGTCCCCATTTTGTATTCCATCGAAGCATTGCAAACATTCATCACAACCCACTTTCGCAAGAGCTTCAGCTGCATTGATTCGACCATACCCCAACTCCTGTGACCAACTGCCAGAGGGTTGGCCTACCACATTATCATTATAGGTATATCCCCCAACTTTATCGCAGGAGCTTTCGAGAATTGTCCTTGCATTAGCTTCAGATAGACTGGGGTCTAAAGATAGTACCAAGGCCATTACTCCCGCCGCATTAGGACAAGCTGATGAAGTTCCATTGAAGTTACTCGTGAAGTCACCACTAGTGTAACCAGCAGAACCCGAAATATCGGTAGTATAAATCTTCACTCCTGGAGCTGAAACATCTGCTCCCGTTCCGAAATCAGAGCCCCACCAGGTTTCCCCATCACAAGAATTTGGGTTTTTTCTTTCATCACACATGCTCATGGCAACGACGGCAATGGTAGGTTCATACGATGCCGGATATTTGACAAAGCTATTTCCATTTCCAGCAGAAAACAAGACTGGGGTTCCCAATCCGCCTCTACCTGAGTTCACAGCCCCATCGATCGCTGCATTGATTACAGTTGAGGACGAGCCACCACCCCAAGAATTACTCAATACATCAGCTTGTGCTGTTTGCCAAGACCAATTAATCGCATTTCCGATCCACTCATTGCTGGTGATCCAACCAGAACCACCGTCATACCCAATACGTACCGGAATAATCTTACTGTTGTAAGCTATCCCCGCTACACCAATATTGTTGTTACCTACTCCAGCCACAATACCTGCACAAGCCGTCCCGTGGGCGTCATCATTAGATGGAGCTCCTGCACTACCTTGCTCCGTGGCATCAAAGCCCCCAAGCATATTTGGCGCTAAATCGGGGTGATTAAGATCTACCCCCTCATCAATGATTGCAATCTTGATACCTGAGGCCCCGGTCGTAGTTTGCCAAGCTTGAAAGACCTTCATGTCTGAGCCTGCAACACCATTATACTCACTGGTATTAATCCCATCATTCTCCAATGACCATTGATTTTCCAACAACGGATCATTGGTATTCATACGTTTCATGATTCTGAGGAAATTAGGCTCCACAAATTCAAATAGGCCCGTTTCAAATAAAGCATTAGCTACGGCTAAAGCATTGAGGCCAGTTGATTCCTTCACTTGCAAATGATATTGCAAGGGAACAAACTTGTTCTCCTTTACTATTTCAGTGCCATACTTTTCAATCAAGAAACGCATCGGAGCTAGATCATCTTCCTTGTCCAGCTTCAGAATGATCTCATCTGTGATTCCATGTAGCGTGCCATCCTCATGAAGAAGTAAGTGATTAGCGAACAGGACTTCGTCAAGTGTATTTAGCTGTTTGAGGAGAGCTAGAACCTCCTGCTCACCAAGACCTTCAGTCAAATCTAAGATGGTAACTGTTGGTTTTGGTAATAGCTGATTTTCATTGATTGGAACTATGAGCTTCTCTTTCGAAAGTAGCTGACGTTGTTCCTCAAGTCCAATTCCTTCCGCAAATTTGACTAGGATTTTCTGTTTGGAAATTTCAAGAAAGGTTTTGCCCTCTGGGCCATAATAAAAGTTCTGAGCGTTTGCGACAAATACAATAGAGAGCGCAAGCGCAATGAGTAAGGGAGTTTTTTTCATACAGGTCTTGATATAGGTTCAAAAGAAAATGTATTGCAAGTCAAATATAGTTTTTTTTGTTATGTTATCATTGAACGCTACGTTAATTTTCTGGTGAACAACAGAACTTTCAGCCTCAACTCAAAAGTTATCTCCTACAGCAGGCACTTTGAATTTCCAGGATTCTTACTAGAGGACTGATGAAAGAACTAGAATGTATGAAGGATTACGCCTGTAGTAGTTGGAGTGGAGGAACGTATTAATACCAAGAGCAACATCAAGTGTTCTTGAAAAAGAGCAGAGTTGAAGCAAAATATCCAAGTCATTGATCAATTGATAACCAAGCAGATTCTATGACTTCTAATCCAATAAATCCTTTGCAATCAGTTCCCGAAGCTTTTTGGGCGTAGAAAACCGCTGACCGTGTTTTTTCTTAAACTGATGGCATCGCTTCATAAAGGCATCGACACCATAGTCATGGATATATTGAATCACTCCTCCTTTGAAAGCGGGGAAGCCCCAGCCAAATATGCTACCTAGGTTGGCCTCTGGAATGGAGCGTATTACATTTTCCTGTAGACACCAGACGGCTTCAATGACTTGGGCAATCAAGAGCCTTTCAATGATCTCACTTGCCTGGAAAGATTTCTTGGCTAGCGGATAATGATCACTTAGATCTTGCCAAAATTGGGGTGGCTTTCCCTCCTCATACTGATAAAAGCCTGCCTTCTTAAATTTGCCGGTACGTTGCAGGTCATCAATCATCGTTTGTAGCACTGCTACCGCCGGATGCTGAATGTACTTGTTCCCATAGTGGGCTGCCGCCTGATGTTCATATTTCAAAACCATAGCCAGACCAAGATCGTCAGCCAAGGACAAGGCGCCCTTTGGCATTCCTGCCTGCAAACTTAGGTTCTCAATTAAGGCAGGTGGGCAGCCTTCTTGCAGCAGGGTTATGCCTTCTAGAATGAAGGTATTTTGGACTCTAGCAGCATAAAAGCCCCAGTCATCCTTTACCACAATCGGAATTTTCTTGATGACATTGACGAAGTCAAAGGCGCGGGCAATGGTTTCTTCGCTAGTTTTGGCTCCCTTGACGATTTCCACCAAAGGAACTTGGTCCGCTGGATGGAAAAAGTGCAAACCGACATAATGGTCTGGGCGCAATGAGTTTTGTGCCAATTCAGTAATGGGAATGGAAACCGTATTAGAGGCCAGCACGGAGTAATCATCCATATAAGCCTCTGCCTCTCGCGTTACCTTTTGCTTAACCTGAGCATTCTCGAATACGGCTTCAATGACTAAATCACAAGACTCAAACTCACTTGGATCTTCCGTGGTGGTGATTCTGGCCAGCATACTTTCTGCCTCTTCTTTGGCAATCGTGTTTTGTGCCAAAGCCTTCTGAATTCTCTCCTTAGCATACATGCGGCCTCGCTCCGCGACCAAGCGGGAGACATCTTTGATCACCACTTCTAAACCATTCAATAGACAAGCGTAGGCGATACCTGAGCCCATAAGTCCCGCACCTATGATGCCCACTTTCCTTGGCCGAAATCGACCAAAGCCCTTGGGCCGTTTTTCGCCTTCTTTGATGGACTTGTAGTCAAACCAAAAGGCCTTGATCATATTTTTGCAGGCGGGACTGAGCACAAGTTGTGTATAGTATCTAGTGCCGATCCGACAAGCGGTATCAAAATCGACTTTTGAACCTTCAGATAAAATATTCAAGATGGCTTGCTGAGCAGGATAGTTTCTGTAGGTTTCCTTCGCTAGTTGAGTAGCCAAGATGCGGATTCTCTTGGCCATCTCAGGTTCCTTGGCTGTACCTCCTGGGATGCGGCCTTGTTCCTGATCCCAGGGTCGTCGACCTTCTCGGGTATGTAGCAGGAAGTGACGGGCTTTCTCCATCATCTCCTTTTGGTTCTTGGCCAGTTCATCAATGATTCCTACTCTTAGCGCATCTTTAGGACGGTATCGTAACCCACTGCTTAAGATATCAAAGGCTCGCTCAATTCCCAATAGCCACATCAGCCGCACAATACCCCCACTTCCAGGGATTAATCCCAATCTTACCTCTGGCAAGCCCACTTTGATTTTAGGATTATCGATGACAATGCGATGATGACAGCCCAAGGCTAATTCGAAACCAGCTCCTAGGGCATCACCATTGATGGCAGCAACCACCGGCACTCCCGGGCTTTCCAAATCTCTTAGAAATTGTTTTAGCCCGTCTGCAAACTGAAAGATTTCATTAGCATCTTGGGCGTGATAGAGGTATTCTAGATCTCCTCCAGCGAGGAATCGCTTCTTGGCCGAGGTGAGTATAATGCCGCGTAGGGTACCTTTCTTCTTCTCTTGTTGTAAATGTTTAAGTACCGGCAGGAAAGCTTGCCCAATCTCATGATTAATCACGTTGTCATTCCTGTGACTCATATCAAGAATCAAGGTGACAATATTATCGGTATCCTTCTTGTACTTTATCATGCTGGCTGCTTATACTCTTTCAATTATAGTCGCTACTCCCATCCCGCCTCCAACACAGAGGGAAACTAGCCCTGTCTGTAGGTCCCGACGTTCCAACTCATCCAACAAGGTGCCCAAAAGTATGGCACCAGTAGCTCCTAGGGGATGTCCCATGGCTATTGCGCCGCCATTGACATTTAAGGTATCCGGGTCAATATCTAAATCTCTCTGATATTTCAGGACTACTGAAGCGAAAGCTTCATTACATTCCCAAAGATCAATATCTGATTTTTTCATGCCTGCCAAGCGCAATGCCTTCTCTGAGGCGGGTGCCGCACCGGTCAACATAATGGTCGGGTTGACACTAATATTGGCCGCTGCTACAATGCGAGCGCGAGCTTTCAGATCCAATTCTTGAGCTTTCTGCTCATTCCCGATCAGCAATAAAGCCGCTCCATCTACAATCCCACAGCTGTTTCCGGCGGTATGAACGTGACGTACTTGACTAACCATGGGGAAGGCTTGCTTGGCAAGCGCATCAAAGCCATATTCTCCCATCTCGGAAAAAGAGGGAGTGAGTTGAGCCAAACGTTCCAGGCTAGTGTCTGGGCGAATATGCTCATCCTGCTTCAAAAGAGGAAGCCCATTTCGGTCAAAGATCGGGATGATGGCTCCTTCGAAGTATCCTGCCTCCCAAGCGTTTGCGGCTTTTTGATGCGAGGAAAGTGCATATTCATCTAATATTTCCCGATCAAAATCTTCAATCGTTGCGATCAGATCCGCAGCAATGCCTTGTGGAACGAATTTTACACTATTAATCAACTCAGGATCATACATTAGTGCTCCGCCATCAGATCCGATCGGGACTCTGCTCATACTCTCAATTCCTCCGGCTACTATCAATGACTCCCAGCCAGAACGAACTTTGGAGGCGGCTAGGTTTACAGCCTCTAGGCCAGAGGCGCAGTAGCGATTGATTTGCATTCCTCCCACACTTTCCGCCCAATCAGCATGGAGTAGTCCTGCCTTGGCGATGTTATAACCTTGGTCATCGATTGGTGTGACGCAGCCAATCAATACATCATCCACTTCCTGTGTTGGAATCTGATTTCTTTCTTTAAGTGCGGTGAGGGTAGTGGCTAGAAGGTCGATAGGTTTGACTTCATAGAGTGCTCCGGAAGTTTTTCCTCTTCCTCGCGGTGTCCTTAGGGCATCAAAGATATAAGCTTCACTCATTAGTAGCTTGCTGATGATTTTTTTGGGATGCTTAAATGGGTAACTCCTGGTACTAGGAGCTGTGCAAAGTTAGGTTTCTGCCGGAGAAATTGTGGCTTTTTCAGGATTAATTTTAATTGGAAGAGGAAGCTTAAAAATTTGCCGCGTCCAATAGCAAATCCAGTCAAGATTTCGTTATACAGTAGATGGATATGGATCTACGAACCCTTCTTCTGATCATAGTGATATCATCTAGCAGTTGCAGGGATTTGTCACCAATATGCATTAGTCAGGAATTCGCCAGACTTATTGGCGCATTACTTAAAAGTCAAGGAAAAATTAGTTCCGAAGTTTTTTATTTTTGCCCTCGATGAATTTACCATTACGGATTGCGCGCAGGTACCTCTTTGCTAAGAAATCTACCAATGCAATAAATATCATTACCGGTATTGCGGTTTTCGGACTATCAGTGGGTAGTGCTGCTTTGATATTGGTATTGTCCGTCTTCAATGGTTTTGAAGATCTGTTGGTTGGTATGTACAGTAACTTTGATCCCGATATCAAAGTGAGTCCGGCCCAAGGGAAGACCTTCACGGTTTCCGATAGTTTGCTCCAAGAAATCTATTCCATCAACGGGGTTGAGCAGATTTCGCAGACTTTGGAGGAAGTAGCTTTCTTTGAATATAAGGACAAGCAGAGCTTTGGGACTATCAAAGGCGTGGAGGACAATTATGGATATGTGATCAACATTGACTCCACCATGCGCGAAGGCATGTTTAAGACGAAGCAGGGACCTCAGGACCTAGCGGTAATTGGCTTCAGTATGCGGAACGCCTTAATGGTCAACCTCGATGACTTGTTTGCTACCATTAGCGTTCATATGCCCAAAAGAAATCCAGGGATATTTGAAAAGCCTTTCGTTTCTAAAATACTCCATCCTGGGGGGGTATTCCTCGTACAGCAAGATTTTGAGAAGAAATATGTGCTGACCAATTTAGAGTTTGTGCAGCGCCTGTTGGAACTGAAGAACAAGGTCAGTGCTTTAGAAATAAAGATCTATCCAGGCTTTGTCGATGACGACATTATCGATGAGATTAAGAGTAAGTTGGGGGATGCCTATCTGGTTCAGAATAGGTATGAACAAGAGGAAAGCTTCTTCAAATTGATGAAGGTGGAGAAATGGTTAAGCTACGCTATCGTGGGTTTAATGATGCTACTCATAGCCTTTAACCTCATTGGAGCGCTTTGGATGATCGTTTTGGATAAACGCAAGGACATCGCCATTTTGAAATCGATGGGGATGCAGGATCAGGGTATTGTCCGGGTCTTTCTATTCCAGGGCATGCTTTTGAGCTTGCTGGGTATGGTAACAGGGGTGGTATTGGCCCTGGCTATCTATGGATTGCAAAAGACAGTAGGCATCGTGACGATTCCAGGAAATATGTCTTTGGAGGCTTATCCGATCAGTATCCGCTTTGTGGATTTTTTGATTGTTGCCTTAACTGTAGTCTTAATTGGACTACTGGCAAGTTTCCCCCCAGCACTGCGAGCCAGAAGAGTGCAGGCGCTAATCAGGGAGGAATAGTCATTCAGCAATAAATTTATAGATTTGTGACTCTTTTTCACCCGGTAGGAAAAGAAAACCGGGTATAAGATAGAGATTAATAAAGCGAGTAGATGGAAGAATGGGAACTGGATTTTGAGTGGTTGAGAATACGGCACTTTATACAGAAGCGTTTCGGGAAGTCTCAATTACCAGATTTAAATGCAATACTCTTTATTATAGGTATTCAGGAATTGGGCAGGTGGCAGGCGACTTTTACCAAAGAAGAAAAGCAAGACCTGATGCACATCGCTATTTGTCGATTGTTGAGCTATCAAGGATACTATGCTTTTAAAGGGAGAGATGCTGATGGATGGCCCCACTGGGAACTTCTAAAACCGGTTAAGGCTCAAGGAATGGAGAATCAGGAATCCCTACTGAAGGGAAACGTTATCCGATACTTTAAGGAGTGGGAAACTGAAAATGGAGCACTTGAGGAAGAATAGCGACTTCAGGGGTAATGTAATAGCTATATAGACCCTGGTTTAGTCCATAAACGATAAAATTATGAAACGAATCCTTTTTATTGCGGTTTTTGCCGCTCTACTGACTGCCTGCACCACGGATGATCATACTTATGCGGAGATCACAACCGATTACGGAACGATGAAGGTGATGCTATATAACACCACTCCCAAACACCGAGATAATTTCATCAAGTTAGCCAAAGAAGGCTACTATGATGGACTTCTATTTCATCGTGTGATCAATGGCTTTATGATTCAAGGCGGTGATCCTACTTCTAAGAATGCTAGGCCTGGGCAACAATTGGGCATGGGAGGACCTGGCTATCAAATTGATCCCGAGATCGGAGCCCCGCATCTCAAAGGTGCACTGGCTATGGCCCAGGCTCCAAATCCACAGAAACGCTCTTCCGGGTCACAGTTTTATGTGGTCCAGGGACAGCCCTTGACCGACGACGCTTTGAATGCTATGGAAAATCGTAAAGGAATAAAATACTCAGAAGCGCAACGTCAATTGTATAAAGAGATTGGTGGAACACCATTCTTAGATAATGACTACACCGTTTTTGGGGAAGTAGTAGAGGGTTTAGAGATCATTGATAAAATCGCAACAGTTCCAACGGGCGATGCGGATCGGCCGGTGGAAGATGTAAGAATGACGGTTAAAATTTTGTAAAAAGATCCGAATGTTTGCAGTGAGAAGTTTGAAGTTAGGCCTCTATTTGATCGCAGCACTTATCGTAGCTGCCTGTTCTCGGCCGATTGCTAATTTTGCCATCCAAGGGGAGACGACGGCTCCAACCAAGATCTCCTTTGAAAACATGTCTGAAAAGGCAGATTCCTTCTATTGGGATTTTGGAGATGGGTCGACCTCTTCAGATTCTTCCCCCGTTCACCGTTACAGAAGTTCTGGCAATTACTTGGTGAGCTTGAAGGCTATGAAAGAGGGAAAAACCAAGGGGCGGGTTAAGGAAGAACGCTTGGTGATCAGTGCTCCGACCGAATGCTTGGTGGAGATTGAAACCCCCTTTGGGAATATGATGCTTCGCCTTTTTGATGACACACCTAAACATCAGGAGAATTTCCAGAAATTGGCGCAGGAGGGCTTTTTTGATAGCTTGCTTTTCCATCGCGTTATTGATGGCTTCATGATTCAGGGTGGAGATCCCAACTCTAGGAATGCTAAGCCGGGGGCAGGTCTCGGATCTGGAGGGCCCGGGTATACCATTCCTGCGGAATTTGTGGATACCTTGATTCACCTTCGTGGGCGCTTGGCTGCTGCCAGGCAAGGGGATCGAGTGAACCCTAGAAAGAATTCATCCGGTTCGCAGTTCTACATCGTGCATGGCAGAACCTTCACCGATCAGGAACTTAATCGCTTAGAAGCACAAAATGGTCAACGGTATTCACCGGACCAGCGTGAGGCATATAAGACGATAGGTGGAGCCCCTTTCCTTGATGGTAATTACACCATTTTTGGGGAGATTATAGAGGGCCTAGAAGTGATTGATAAAATTGCGAAGGTGCGCAAGGATGGCCGCGATAGACCTCGCGAAGATGTGTGGATGGTCGTGCACTTGATAAATTAGAAAGAACTTTCCGTACTTTTGGAAATACATATTTGCACTTACAGTATAGATCAAAAGTCCAACGTAAAAGCGCAGATTTAAATCTGTTCCTTTACTGATAACAAACAAACAATGGCTAAAAACTTGGTATTAGGAATTGATGTAGGAGGTTCAGGGATCAAAGGAGGCTTAGTGGATGTGAAGAAAGGAGAGATGGTAAGCGAGCGATTTAGGTTGGCAACGCCCCAACCTGCAGTCCCTGCGGCAATGGCAGAAACCTTTGCTGCCGTGGTCAAGCACTTCGACTACGAAGGTCGAGTGGGTTGTGGTTTTCCAGCGATCATTAAAAATGGGGTGGCGAAGAGTGCTGCCAATATTGATAAGTCTTGGATTAATACCGATGCTGCTAAATTGTTTTCTAAAGCTAGTAAATGCAAAGTCAATGTAGTGAATGATGCAGATGCGGCAGGTCTAGCCTCCTCTTACTTCGGTTTGGGGAAAGGAGAAAAAGGAGTGGTACTCTTCTTGACCATTGGATCCGGAATTGGTTCGGCCTTGTTTTTGAATGGGCAGTTGGTACCTAATACGGAATTAGGACACCTCTATCTGCAGGGTCAGGATGACATAGCGGAGCGCTTTGCGGCGGATTCTGCCAGAAAGCGGGATAATCTATCCTGGCTGGATTGGGGCGCACGATTTAATGTGTATCTAAATCATGTAGATCGCCTTTTTTCGCCAGATCTGATCATTTTGGGAGGAGGAGCAAGTAAGCACTTCGAAAAGTATAGCCCAAGTTTGGACATTAGCACGGAAGTAAAACCCTCCATCATGCAGAACATGGCCGGTATTATTGGCGCCGCTGTTTGTGCGTTGAATGATAACGGTGAGAAAGGCAAAGACAAAAAGAAAAAGAAATAGGCTTTATTTCAGATCTTTCGCTTCCTTTTACATGCCCAAGTATACCTTCACCTGTGAGTGAATAGCCTCTTCCTTGGCTAGTGCTGGATAGACAGTAAATAGGGTATCATGATTCATGAAATCATCCACCAAGGCATCTCCTAGTCTATATTTTGCTTCTTGATCTCTTCCTAGGAAGAATAGGCAGGCAATCTGTCCGTACACTAGACTAGTGTCATAAGATTGTTCTATGGCTTCTTCCATCAAGGCTAAAGCTTCTGAGCCAAGATCCATCTTTAAGAGATATTGACAATACTTAATCCAGCAATGGGTTTGTTCGGGAGCCAGGCCAATGGCCTTCTGGAAGTTTGCTTTGGCAGAACTATACTTGTTTAGATGAAAGTAGGTTTCGCCCAAAGCAAGGTAATAATCTTCTTGTAAGTCTTCTATGTGGATCGCCTTCTGGAAGGCTTTTAAGGCTTCCTTGTAGCAACCTTGTGCAGCGTAGCAAGTTCCTAAATGGAAATATATTTCATCGTTTAGTGTATCTAGTTGCAAGGCTTTCAAGAAAAAAGCCCAAGCTTCGTCAAGATTTCCCAACTCCTTGTAGCACTGCCCGATTCTTAACAAACTTTCACTTTCTGCCTCAAAGTGTTCAATCATCTCAAGATATCCATCCAGGGCTCTTTGATACTTCTTCATTTCGAAGCATAAGTCGGAAAAATCTCGATAGGCGTACTCAAACTTATTATCAATGATAAAAGCATATTCGTAGGCTTCGATAGCAGCCTCATAATTACCAAGGTAGGCATTCGTATGACCGAGGTTGTACCAAGCTAAAGCAGAATAGGGATCCTGATCAATTACCCATTCATGCAGAGCCACACTGCTCTCATACTGCTTTGACAATTCAACGGCCAACCAGATACGATCTAAAGCCTCCCTATTTTTTGGATTCTCTTTCAAAGCAGATTCCAAGATGTAATACATGAGTTCATACTCCTCCTTATGTTGGTACACTAAAGATTCTGCCAAAAGAATCTCGCTCATCTCAATGGCGCTGCGGGTAAGATTAAGCTTTGAAGTTTCTAATAACTCCATTGCTTCTTGTGTCCTATCTAGATAAGTGAGTGCTTCAGCTTCAAGAATCTTAATTTCCAGCGAATTGGGAGCGTATATGGTCGCGATGTGCAGGGCTTCAAGTGCTTGATGTTCTTGTTGTACTTCTAGTAGTAGGTGGGCTTTTCTCGTGTAGAACTCTGCCGAAAATTGATAATGGGCAATAGCCAAATCAGCTACCTCAAGTGCTCGATCCACCTGTTCATCCTCCTCATAATAGTTGATCAATTTGTGGTAGGCCTGTGGATCGAGAAATTTATTTACACCTGACTGAGCCGTAGCTTCGTAGGCAGCAACCAATTCGGCTAGGGCTTGGCTATATTTTCTGTTCATAGGACAAAGTTGAAGTGTTCATTCCTTTGTACGTGCAATATACATAAAAAGGTACCATAAATGCCTCTCCATGTTTGTAGCGGTCCGGTTTTTACAGGAGCGGTACTTAATGTAGAGGAAGTGGTTTGATTAAGTCTGTAAACCATTAATAACGAACACTTTATGTTTTTTTTCTATTTAATCAATTGTCTTATTTGTTAAAATTTTATACGCACCTTGAGGAGAAGGGTTGCATACCGATTTTCAAAACCTGCACTTTTTTGAAAACAGTAGCTTAGCTGCTTGGAAGGGATATGAAAAAACCGGTTGACAGGAACAGTCAACCGGTATAGTATAAAAAGGAAAAATATTAGGTCAAATTCGTTGTAGCCTAGATAGCTATCCGCCAAATCTTCGGCTCCGCCGTCTGCGGATTTCTTCCAGTAGATACTGCCTGAATTCCGTGTTGGCTTTTTGCAAGAGCAGGATCTGTCTTGGACTGATCACCGTTTTAAAACGGGTGAAGTAGTTTTTCTTCAAGGCTAGCAATTCCTCCTCCATGCGCAAGCGTTTTTCTATAGCTTCTTCGGCATCAGCCTCAGACATGGCCTCAATTGAGATTCGGTTTCTGTACTTCTGCTTAATACTACGCTCTGCCTTTTCATATTCAGTATGAATGGGCCAAAAGCCTTGGGCTTGTCTTGGGGTTAATTCCATGCGCTTAGTGATGAAGGCTACTTTTTCAGCTTCGATACGTTCGCGTTTGCTATTCTGACCGAACAGCGTGATGCTGAAAGACACAAATAGCAGCATGCCCAATCCCCACTTGAAAAATTTATTCTTCATATCGTCTACGTTTTTACTTTGTCAGATGTTGTTTAATTAAAAGACTCGGACTCCCATAGTTCCTCAAAATCTTCATCGTCCATCTCTTGGAGAATGTCTTCTAGGCTATCTTCTGTAACTGGTTCCTCCGTTTCTTCCCTAAAGGTTTCAGCGTACATCTCGATTAGGACATCTGTCTCAAAATCTTCGATATTTGCCATTACATAGGCTTCCACTTCATCCTCATTTAAGGCCATCGCTGGGCCCGCCTGGGGTAGCCTGGTGTTAGATTGACTGAACCAAATCCCCGCTGCTACCAATAAAGCAATAGTGGCTAAAGCGAGGGCCGGCTTGGGTTGAAGTAAAGCCTGGAGCCCTTGTAAGAGGCTTTCCCACCAAGCAGCTCCCTTTGCCACTGTCTGCTTATCCATCTCTGCTTTTACCTCTTGCATAAGCACCTGCTGTAGGTCCTTGAAGTATCTGGGAGGAACTTCAAACCCCGTTCCGGACTGTTCTTCCTTGAATTTAGCCAATTCAGGAGCAATATCCTTCAGTTCATTAAGTATGTCTTCTCTTTCGCTCATGACGCAAAAATTATCCGTTTTGATAGGTGGTGTTCTGGTATTGATATCACTAACTAGCTTTCAATGCTTTTTCAATTTTTTTCACCGCATGGTGATAGGACGCTTTCAATCCTCCAACCGAGGTTTCCAATACTTCCGACATTTGTTGGTAACTCATTTCTTCAAAATACCGGAGTTGGAACACGATACGTTGTTTTTCTGGCAAAATGGTCAGGGCCTTCTGTAGAGCCAACTGAATTTCATTGCCATCAAAGTATACATCAGCTTTCAGTTTCTCCGCGAGGAGTAAGGCTTCGTTGTCAATGGAATCTGTTCCTATTTTTTTCTTTTTATTCAAAAAAGTAATGGATTCATTGGTAGCTATACGATACAACCAAGTATACAAGGAAGAATTACCTTGAAAGCGCTGAATTCCCCGGAATACCTTAATGAAACAGTTCTGAATTACATCATTAGCATCCTCATGATCAATGACCAACTTCCGGATGTGCCAGTAGAGACGCTCTTGGTATTTATCCAATAGTAGCTTAAACCCACGTTCCTGCTGGCCCTCCCGTTGGATTAGGTTCAAAATTTGTTCATCCTTAATATCTGCTACCGCTATTTGCAATTTCTACGATTTGGTTCTTTGACTCTAATTTTATGGGAGGGTTTAATCAGAGGAGATATTTTTTTTGTGAGCATTAATCACGATGGTCTCATCCAGCCGATCTAACTCCAGTACGGTGGTTCCATCTTGGGCATAATACATAGGGGCGAACTTCCGATCTGACAGAATCTCCGCACAGGTGTAGGAACTATTCACATGAACACTTTGGGAGAAGGTTTCATCAAAACCTTGGATCAGTACGATGATCTCTGTTTCTAGCTTCTTGATCTCACTCGTATTCTTTTTGTACAGTGGGCTGTCCTCGGTAATAGGATGTACCAAGGTCCAATTGAGGGGGAAAAGATTCACACTATCTCGCTCCAACGCTAGCTGTTGGAATTGACGTTTTTTCCCGCTAGGGGTATGCTCTAACCAGGTCATAGTGACCTGGGCTTGTAAATTGATGATCTTATTGCTTCGCAAATTGACAATTCGAAATTGTAAACTTTCTCCGTTTAGATAAGGAGTGATGATGGCATTCTCGCTAAATCTAATCTTGGCTCTGGGCTTGGCAAAGCGGGCAAAAAGAATTCCTGTAGCCAAGGCAAAAGCCAGTAGACCGGTAAAAGCATCGAAGGAAGCCAATAGGTCAGCGCCCAGCGTTTGGGGGGTGATGCCGCCGTAGCCTACCGTGGTGAAAGTTTGGATACTGAAGAAGAAGGCATGGCTGAATTGTTCGAATGTCCCTTTGTTGGCCATCCCACTCAGGGACTGCGGGCCCATCAACCAGAATAAGAAAGCAAATAAGGCATTGATCAAACCATAAAATAAAGTGACTAGCCCCAGGAACCGAGGCCAGGACATCTCCACGAGGTTCTGATAAATGGTCCAGACCGTATGCCCTTCTCGGACAATGTTGAAGGTGCCATCTTTATTAATGAGCCTCCCACCACCCGTCATGATCTTATCTCCAAGGCCAAGATCATTGGCCGTAGAAGGCGGTGGTGTGCTATTCCGCAACAATGAATTGGTGAAATCTGTTAGCTTCATGATCGCGACTAAATCTTTATACAATTATACGGTAAGAAGCGGTTAAAATCCCCGATCTCTAAGTAGGGTATCTAATGTCTCACTACTTAAGATAAAAAAATCAATTGTTATGCTACTTTTGCCACTCAAATACCAATAGTTTGCAAGAACCATTCTCAAGCCCACGAATAGAACTAAGACACTGGCTATTACTCCTTTTCCTCAGTATTATTTGGGGGACCTCCTATATTCTCATCAAAAAGGCCGTAGATGTTTACACGCCGATGCAAGTTGGGAGTTTGAGGCTTAGTATCTCTGCTTTGGTTTGCCTAATTTTCGTGTGGTACCAGTGGAAGGCTATCCCTTGGGGACGCCTCAAAGTTTTACTACTGGTTGGTATTACAGGAACGGGAATACCCTCATTTTTGTTTCCACTTGCCCAAACCAACATGAGCAGCTCCCTGGCTGGAATATTGAATTCACTGACTCCTCTTTTCACTCTGATCTTGGGTATGCTTCTGTTCAAAACGAGGTTTGCCTGGGCCAAAACGCTAGGCGTGACGATAGGCTTGATTGGGGCAGCAAGCCTCTTTCTATTCGGAGAGAAAGTGGGCTTTGAAGGAAGTGTGGCTTATGGCCTTCTGATTGTACTTGCTACCATTTGCTATGCTACCAGTACTAACCTGGTTGGCTTTTATTTGCGAGATGTAAACTCTATCATTATCAGCTCTATTTCCTTTGTCATGGTCGGAATTCCAGCGATGTTCTACCTCTTGACTACCGGCTTCAGCACTACCCTGATGGAACATCCTCAGGGATGGCAGGCTCTTGGATATATCAGCATTTTGGCTGTTGTCAGTACCGTGCTAGCTTCGATATTATTCTTCAAACTGGTACAGATGACTACCCCTGTCTTTGCTTCTATGATCAGCTATATCGTCCCTATTGTGGCCCTCCTCTGGGGAGCCCTAGATGGCGAAGTTATCAGCTTGGCGCACTTCTCCGGAATGGGGCTGATCTTAGTCGGAGTGTATCTGAGCCGAAAAAATTAGGCTATTGATTAGGCTTCTCCACCTGCTAAAATCTGATTCAGGATCTTCACACTGATCAAATAGGTTGGTTTAACTCCATCTACACCCAAACTACCCGAAGCCAAGGTGGCGCCTGTGATTAGTGGATTATCTGAAGCGTAGTAAGCGTATCTGACGCATACTTTTGCAGCAATCCCTCCCTTGCGAATTTTCGTAGCGGCTTGGATCGCTTTTTGATAGTGAGCTCCCTCCATTTCAAGGCCTATCGCATGCCAGGAGGAGAGGTGAAAGTAACGAAGAATGTCCTTGTTCTGTAAGCTTGTACCCAATACGCTGATCATCGGGCCTTCGAAAACACGTAGCCCAAATCCTTCGAAATCTTCCTTGCTCAATTGATTTTCAAAGGGATAATTATCGGCAGTTCCTTCAAAAACGTGGGCTGTTGGCACCATAATGTCCCCTTTATCCCCTTCCAGTATTCCTGCTTTGCCCATCACAGATATGGAGGAGATCTTGATTGGCGTTTTCTTCTCCTCTTCCTCAAAGGGTTTTAACAATTCATCCATGGTTTCGTAGGCTTGCTCTCCAAAGGCATAGTCCATCACCAGGATAACGGGTTGTTCCTGACTGATGGTCGCTTTATTCCATTGCAGGGCAGGGGAGAAGGGGATCTTACTCATTTTGACTGTATCGAAAATCTGGACGCTAATATTGGTGCCACTAGTATCCATGATCTCTATCATACCATTCTTCAGGGCCAATTTCTTTACCTTCTTGCGCAATTGATCATTGTTACTCAGACTGAGGTCCCTGGCTATATCATCCAAGTCATCGTTGAGTCTATCCAAGGCTGCTGGTGCGAAAAAACTGTTCATAATGCTATGTGGATTGGCACTGATGATATGGATCGGCCGATCTAATAGCTGGTGTTCTTTGAGCTGGGCTTTAATGTTTTGGGCCCAGGACTCACCGTAGATGTGATGCCCTACCTTTTCTCTAAGGGAGGAGGAGAAAGATATCTCTCGATCCTCTTTATGCACCGCCTCGTCAAAGGAGAGCTTTCCCAGCCAGTAGGTGATATGAAAAATACTATTTACATCTTCACTATTGGAAAATCTTTCGCATGCCGCCAAGGTGTCATCATAAGTGCGTCCCAACATGGTACTGAGGTAGGTATAGGCCACCTCTTGATTGAACTCTTCCCCTCGCTTATCCAATTCTACAATGCGTTCTAGCATTTCCCATTCCCTTTTTTTTCTTCCTTTGTGGTCTTGGCTGTTTAAGCGGATTTTTTCGGCCATGATGTACATGAAGGTGAGGTGGGTCAACACATCATAGATGTCGGAGCGCCCTCTTGTCATTTCAATGTACATTTGGTCCTGATCAATTCGGTAGCAGTTTCGGCGTCTCTTGGGGGGGACTATGGGTTGGAAGGAGCTATTTTCGAAGCCTTCACGTGAGATGAGACGGACAAATCTACACTCTTCGATTCCCCGAGGAAGTCGCTGGAATATATATAATAGCCCATCCAGTTCCACGCGTTCTGGGTCATTTAGATCGCCGTAAATTTCTGGAGATAATTGCTTGAGTGAATTGATCATGGCCTCGCCAGAGACGCCTAGCGGTTTGTAATTCCCTCTAATGAATAAATGACGCATGGCGACGTACAGTCTTTCAATGGCAGCTCTGGATTCTTGGGCGCGTGTGCGAGGTTTATTGAGATGGGTCATCCTATTTTTGAGGCCTAAAATTAGGAAAAGGAAATAGGAATCCGATGACAATGGAGTTTTTTTACAAGAAATGCCTAAAACAGGTAAGGCTTGACACCTACTTTCGAGGTTCAAGCCTTACGTTTTTACTGTGGTTTAGTTTTAGAGGGTAGGGGTTTAATCCCCTGGGACCTTTTATCGTCCGGTGGTAATGACTTTGTCATCCATTACCAGTTCAAAAGTGACTCGGCGATTTTGAGATCGACCTTTCGCGGTCGAATTTGTAGCAATGGGGTCAGATTCACCGAAGCCTTTATAGGATAACCGACGGGCGCTAATGCCTTTGAAGCTAAAATATTGCATACAGGCAAATGCCCGGTTTTCAGATAGTTTTCTATTGGCTACTTTATCACCACGATCATCTGTGTAACCTTTAATCATCAAATCGTACTGGGGATATTTTTCTAGGATTTCGACGATCTGATTTAGAGTAGAATGAGAACTGCTTTTAAGTACATACTTTGCTGTTTCAAATTGCACACTCTTAGTCGCATAGCTTACGGCTTCTACTTCTTTGGTGGAGATTTCGGGACATCCTTTATTGCCTAAGGTGCCAACCACATCAGGGCAGTCATCCTTGCTATCCACGATACCATCATTATCCGCATCAGGACATCCATCGAGATCTTTCAAGCCTGCAATCTCAGGACAATTATCATCTTTATCTAGCACACCATCTTCATCCGTATCAGGGTATGGACATCCTTCATTGTCGGCAGGGCCTGCGATTTGTGGACAAGGATCATCTTTGTCTTCGACACCATCTTCATCAGCATCAAAGATTGGACAGCCAGCACGCGCTTTTAAACCATATATATCGGGACAGTCATCATAGGGGTCCAGTATGCCATCGCCATCCGTATCCGGACAGCCTCCATACAGGGCGATACCTGCTAGGGCGGGGCAATTATCTACTGCATCAGCAATGCCATCCATATCTCCATCAGGACAACCATTTAGACTTAATATTCCATATTCTTCTGGGCATTCGTCATCAGCATCTGCTACGCCATCCTTATCCGTATCACGTTTGCTCATGCGGTAGTTGAGATTTAAACCACCGATACCGTACCAATCATTTTTATCTGGATTCCCAGACATACTCACCCCGTCCAAGTAATCACTGAAGCTGATGCGGAAACCATATTCAAGGCCGAGCGTCCATTGAGGATTGAGATCCATTTTAACACCAGCACCGACGGGCACGACGACTCTGAAAGTAGATAGGTCGGCTGCCTGATCCATGGCAATCATTTCATTTGTACTGCCTGAACTATCGCCAAAGTCTACCTCCGGGTTAAAGTACGTTAGCCCCAGGCCACCCATTAAATAGGGAGAAAAGATCTTCTTAAACGTTTCTCCTTTATATCGCTTATATCCTAGTATATCCCATTCCGCCATGGCCGAAAACTCGTGTATTGGAGTAGTAGAACTAAAGCCTCTGCTACTCAGGCGTTCAAAATTTCGGTCTTCCCCGGTCAAAGTTCCTGTGTAATAGCCCAATCTGAGGCCCAAAGTCTTGTTAATAATTTTTCTGGCTTGCAGTCCCAAGGCAAAATTGGTCTCTTTGAAGGTGGAAAGATCGGGGTCAATGAGGTCCCCTCCGATATTTGATCCTCCCAACAAAAGCCCAAACTCCCAATCGTGCTCTTGGGCTTCAGTAGTTGCTATCATTCCAATGAAGAGTAAGAGAGAGAAAAGATGCTTCATGGTTTTTGTGTTTTAAAAAGAGGTTTAGTTCTTGTATTTAAATGTGTTCTTATACAATGCGATCGTAGGGCTGCAAATGGTGCTACAGCCAATACAGATAATTACGCCCATTACAGCTCTTGCAATGAAAGCTTATAGACTTACTTAGTGTTGTTTAGAATAAGTTTGTGGAAATACGGTAGTGGGATGGAGGTGAATTTGAAAAGGCTTAATTGAAGAAAGGGATTACAATCCTGTTCCGATAATTTTGGTCCTGTCCGGCCGGCCAAACGGGTCTATCTGGCTAGCTAAGAGGCTGACTCCAAGACACAAAAATTGTCGGAGAATCATTAAAAGATAGTGTATCCCTCCGTTTTGGATTAGGTGTATAGAGATTTGAACGGACTGTTAGCCTGCAAGTTGCATATAAAGTGGAAAAATTAATATACGATTTAAGTCAGGTAGGAAAGAGAAAGGTAGTATAGCTTACCGTTATCTAAAGAGCTGGAACTCTACTCTTCTATTTTGTTGGCGGCCTCGTTCTGTTAGGTTCTCTGAGATTGGATAATCTGAGCCGTATCCCTTGAAGGTCATGCGTTCAGGAGCAATTCCTTTTCCACGGAAATAATCATAACACACCTTGGCCCGTTTACTGGACAGTTGAAGGTTATTGATATCATTTCCTTCCTTGTCGGTAAAGCCTTTAATAATCAACTGATAGTTCGGATACTGTTCTAGGAAGGCCAGGATCTGATCTAGTAAGGAATACCTTTCAATACTAGTACTGCCCGTTGGAAATACCAGCACCTGCCGGTTTAAGGTTTTTGCTTGATCGTCAGCGCTAATTTGCAAAGGGCAACCTTGTTGAGAATAAAGACCAAATAGGGTAGGACATTTATCTTCACGATCCTGGATGCCGTCTCCATCTGTATCGGGACAACCTTGAAAGATAGCCAATCCATACTGATCTGGGCAGTGATCATCTTCATCCAAGAGTCCATCTTCATCCGAATCAATCAAAGGGCAACCTTGACGTTCGGGCGGACCATATTGTAGCGGACAAGGGTCCTCCTGATCTGGAATACCATCATTGTCTCGATCATTAAGTGGGCAACCTCCCATTTGAAAATGGCCAGCAACATCTGGGCAACGATCATCGGGATCGGGAACCCCGTCGCCATCTCGATCTGGACACCCACTTACAGAGCCGTCCCCTTTGATATTAGGACAGAGATCGCTCAAATCCGTAATCCCATCCCCGTCAGAATCTGGGCAGCCACCCAATTCCACTGGCCCTGCCCAATCGGGGCACCCATCTTGCTGATCGACAATGCCATCACCATCTCTATCACTTTTCCCAAAGTGGTAACCCATCTTGAGACTCAGACTCCCATACCAGTCATTTCCTTCTGGGTTGCCCGCTTGACTTACCCCATCCAGATAATCTGTTGTGGTTAGTCTCAGGTCGGCTTCTATACCGAGTTTGATACGACGATTGAGTTGGTAATCAACACCAATTCCAAAGGGTAAGGCGGGCTGAAGTTTGCTTGGCGGGTTGTTTTGATCAAATTCTATGGCCTCCCGAAGATTAGGGATTTTTGCTCGATTTAAGGTGGCGTTAGGAGACAAATAAAACAAACCAATCCCGCCAAAACCGTAAGGCTGAAAGCGTGTATTGACTTGATCTGGTCGTATAAAAGGATACCATTGGAGTCGAACTTGAAGCTCCACAATCTGTGTTTGGAAGTAGAAGCTTCTTAGTTTGCGTTCTTCGTAATTGCGATCGTCTCCTGAGATGGCGCCCGTGCCAAGATGGGCCTGAACGGCGAGTTGTTCTCTGATTTGTCGGCTCGCATAGATGCCGATCCAGGTGTTTGTCTCTTGTGGGTTGGGGAAGGTGGTACGTACCAAATCACCCGTATAGTTCATCCCGCCAAAGGATAACCCTCCTTCCCATGTTTGGCTTTGAGAGAACAATATCGTAGGGATCAAACAAAAGACAAGAACCGACAAACCGGTAAATCTCATTATTTCTGAACCGCATTTGGTATAATTAGCAAAAATAACTATTTACCTGACTTTTGTTTACATCCCAACTGAATTGTAACATATTATTTCAAAAAAAATATAATCTATTCCCCCCGAAGCTTGCGCTGTAACTCGACAATCTCTTCATTTTTATCGAAAATCTGATCTTTTAGCTCCTTGTTTTCCCTTTCCATCGCCTCTATTCTTCTGCGAAGATCCGTGAGTTCATCCTGTAGCATTTTCACGCTGCTAGGAAGGTCTTCATTAGTTACCGTGGAAGAGGAGGTAGTGGCAGGGGTACTGGTACTTGTACTGGTGCTATTTTCATTAGTATCAAGACCTACTAGTTCTTTAATGTTTTGGATACCATCCTCACCATTGTAGTAAGAGGCACCAATGTAAGCGCCGGGGATGAGAAATAACATTACTACCAAAAATCTAGAGAAGCCTGTTAACTTATACTTTTTAGCCATGATGATTGTTTTAGACAAATATAAACCAAAAGGTAAAGTCGTGTGGCTTTCTTCTACCGATGTCCCATTTTTTTGGATGTAAGCACCAGAGCATAATAATGTATAGGAGAAGGATGAAGGAGTTTTTAGAAGAATCAAGGCGCGAAAACCGGGCATAGCCTTAGCTACGTGAGGCTTTGAGCAACGAAGAGTCGCCTAAAAAGTCGCCGTCCTTAACTAGAGATCATTTTGATTTGGTGCTTTGACTTTACTTTGTCGTGTTTTCCAGAAGGATGAAAGGAATACCGTTATCCACCCATTTCTGCAGTAGGGGAGAGGGAGGTACTACCTCAAAGGCCAAGGAGCCCAGTAAAAGGTCGATATCCCCATCTTGGTCTGGATCGCCGGCATCCATAGTGATCCAGCGACCATTGGTGCTTTGTGGAATGGTAGTGGGTTGAAAGACATTTCCTTGATTTTCTAAATAGATAAAGGAGGCCTCAGCTTGCTGGGCAAAATCGGGAAAGAAGCTAATGGCTGCAATGTCCCAATCATTATCTTGATCAAAGTCTTCAAGAATGGCCTTATACGCACCCACTAAGGGTTGAAAGAATACTTCTTCAAACTTGAGCGCTCCCATATTTTGATAGATGTAGATGCCATGGTAGGGCTTCTCAATGGGTGGATAGTCTGCATTATCTCCGGCTGTGTAGAGGATATCCACCAACCCATCCTTATTCCAATCCACCAGATCAAAGAAGCTAGAGCCGAAACTCGAGGGAAATTGTAGTAAACGGTGCTCCGTGAAAATACCGTGGCCATCATTTTCATACCAATAGACTCCTTCATCTCCTTGCGCCATTAAGGCTAAAATATCTAGGTCTCCATCTTTGTCCAAGTCATATGGGATGGTCTTGGTGGCACCGGGTTTTCCCCGTAGTAATTCTTCCTGATACTTCTGTTCTCCTTCCTGCTTCCACCAAGATAAACCACCAGTCCACTTACCAAATTCAGAGATGACCATGTCGGTTAAGCCATCGCCATTGAAATCAGCATAGCTGCTATGCACTGGGCGTTGCAGGCTGTCGATCATCAAGTAGGGGGCGCGTTGGCCATCCTTGGGCAAGCCTAAGATGAAGCCGTTCGAGGCATCCGTTGGAGAAAAAGAGCCCATTACCGTCAGCTTAATATCTCCTTCCTCTTCGTCTAAATGTACAGCTCCCTCTCGCACCTTGGCTTTATTGATCAATTGCAATTGGGAATCAAATAGGAATAGACTTTTTGTGTTGGCATCACCAAGGTAGATTTCTCCATGCTTGCCAAACTGAACCAAGGTACTGCTGGGGGGAGACAAGAAGTAGTTGGGGAATTTGACTTTAAATTGCTGAGTACTTGGTAATGAAGCATAGGGCAAGCTGCTGGATAATTGAGTTGGTGCAGTGGAGAGATAGAAGTTCTTAATGCTATTCCAGGTAGAATCAGCGATCATGGCCTCTTCGGGAAAGACAGTAGCGATTCCTTGTATTTTGATCAAGCTATCCCTAGAAATATCTTCATATCGTCCGAGTAAGTAGCCCATCCTCGGCAGTACATACTTCTGCCAAGTAGTCTTATCCAATAGTTCAGGGGAGGGAGTCTGATGACAGGAACCACAATACTGTTGAATGGCCAGCTTAACACTATCTGGAAAAGAGTAGCTGTAGTCTTGTTTTTCAGCTGGATTGGAGAGAGAGGGCTGATTGTTGTTCTGACAAGCACCAAACAGCAGTAATAATCCTACAAACAAGTACAGATTGAAACGCATGACTTAGGAAGTTGTGGCAGTAGGCCCGTTGTAAAGACCTCCCAAGATCACAAATGGCCCAAGTAATATGGACTTGTCGGTATTAAATTATTGTAAAGAAATAGAACGAGCACTGCCTGCTAGCGAGTAAGTCCTCCGATCAACTGCGTCAATGCGGTTTCCGTCGTTTTAAGGTTGAAAATGGCATTTAGCTTGGCTTGATTGGCATTGATGAAGTTCAGTTGAATGGCTCGATAATCAAAGGAATTTATTAGACCTCCCCGGAAACGTTCCTCTGCAATATTGAGGTTTTGCTGAGCATTCTCTACTAACTGTCCTGCGACTTTCACCAAGTCCTTCTGCGTGTTATAAGTGGCGTAGGTATTCTCCAATTGATTGTTTAGTTGTCGCTTGAGATCTTGAATATCCAATTGGGTCATCATCTCATTAATTTGTGCGGCTTCGATGTTGCGCTTTCGGGCTCCTCCGTCAAAGAGTGTATAGGTCCCCGTTAAGTTAGCAAAGCCCGTCAAGGTCCTCGCTGCTACTCGGGGAATCTCATCAGCTGTGGGCGGCTGTCCCGGTGCAAAACTGCGGAAGGTTTGCGTCCCTGTGGTATAGTTGATATCGTAGTTGAGCCCAGAACGAAGACTAAGGGAAGGTTTCAGGGTCGATTCTTGGATCTTGGTACCTAGGTTTGCCAATTCTCGATTAACAAATAGGAGTTGGAGGTTTCGGTTATTGGCCAGCATGCGCTGCTGAAGACTAGCCAATTCGTAGTCGGGCGCATCATCGATTAGAATATCGGTTAGTCGATAAGTGGCAGTAGGCTCATCCACGCCCATAGCCAACTTCAAATCTCGCAAGGCATTTTGATAGGCATTTTGCTGATTCATGTAGCTGATAGAGTCATTCAAATAAGCATCCTGACTCTGCAGAAGCTCAAAGGTGCCTGCCTGGCCAAACTCCTGACGAATTTTCTGGTATCCGATTCTGTCCCTGGAAACCTTCAATACCTCGTCCAATACGTCTAGTTGCTCCGCTTGAATCAAAGCAGCATAATAGGCTAAAATGATTTGTTGCACGCTTCCTTCCACCGCAATTTGTAAGTTGGCTTCATTCAACTTTACTTGCTCGGACAATTGCTGCTTGGTCAGCTTGACACGATGTCCATTAAAGATGGTCCAGTTAAGATCAACACCGGGGACGAAGATGGTAGTGATGGCATCCTGTCGAATTAAGAAACTGGCTGGGTTATTGGTATTGCGGTAGCTATTATTTGAATTAATGGCGAAATTAATGGTCGGATAACGGCCTGCGACTGCCCAGTCATCTTGCACCTGCGCCTGTTCTATGCTTTTTTCAGCAATTTGGATTTGATAGTTGTTGGCCAATCCTTTAGCAATGGCTTGGGAGAGACTCAGATCTTCCTGTGCAGATAGTTGGGGAAGAGAAAAAAGGACTAGAGCGAATAGGAGGTGGTGCAGTTTAATCATGAGCTTAGATAAATTTCTTTTCGAAAACAAAGCGCTTTAGATAAAAGTTGTAAAAAAATACAATGCCAGTTGCGATTAACTTGGCGACATAGTCGTTTTGATAGAACCATTCCCATTGGGTCAGCCCCACAAAAATGCCCGTACTCAAAGCCATTCCCCCCAAGGATACCATCATCGCCAATAGAAAAGCCGTGCTTACTGATCGTTTTAGGTCAAATATAAAACGCTTCTGTAATAGAAAGTTGAAGACCATTCCACAGGCATACGAAATAATGTGGGCGTAGGTTCCTGTGAAACCTTGGTATTTGAGAATTCCGAAAATGACGTATTCCAGTGCAGTAGCAATGGCACTGGTCGTGGCGTACTTTGCTTTTAGTACAAATAATTGAACCAACTTATGTTCCCAGAATCCTTTCATTTATTCTTTTGCTCGTTCCGCTCGGAAGAAATCCCTTACCTCTAACCAGTTGTTGACGCGCGTAAATTCGGTTGAATTCATATTATGAGAAGCAGAAAACAAGAGGCCCTTACCCGTAAAAGATCTTAAGTTGTGGACATGATCGTCAATCATGTAATCAGCCCGAAGAATACTCTTATCACCACAAAAGACAAAGTTCTTCCAATGAATTTTTGGAAAATGCTCCTTCAGCCAGTCATACTTATCCTCCAGGCAATTCCTAAACTCCATAGCAGCGGTCGTGATAAAAACATCATAATGCTCCATTAGTTCAGCTACCACCTCTTGGCTATCAGGCACCACTCCCAGATCTCGGAAGAAACCCTTGTCGAATAAAAACCGTCGAACGTGCTTAGCTCCTTCAAAGTGGTAGACCTTTTTGCCGTGAAGATCTGCTTTTGTAAGCTTTTTCCCAAGCTCGCGCTCATACAGATCAAGAAACTTGGGTTCAATATCTGCAATCACCTCGTCCATGTCGAGTGCAATTCTTTTTCTCATGCAACCATAGATTTTAAGAACTGGTAAAATCAAGGCACAAAAGTATTAAAGATTTCTCCTGGGAGTACCCTGAATACCCAGTAAAGAATGACTAAATTTCTTTAAAATGAAGTGGTGGAAACAATTGGAAAGGCAAAAGAAAACTAAGCCTTTGCTGACTACTGAGAAGTAGCGATGGAAAGGGAAAGCACAGCTGTGTGACAACCGGTGGAATAATAAGGGGCGTGCTCGTTAGTTCAGTGAAAATTCTAATGAAAGGCTGGCCGTATTGTGAAACATCAGCTCCGAAATATCCGGAGTCATAAAGATGGAAAGCGGCAATTGCTCAATGAGCTCCATGACTTCGAACTCCGTTTGCCCAACGGCGATCATCCAAAGTCTGGATCTGTCAAGCGCCAAGGAGTACGATTGTACTTCGCCACGGCTCATCAGTTCATTGAGAACATAGCGTTGCTTTGGAATTAACGCCATGAATTCTTCTGTGAACACTTGTGGGAGGTCAAATTCGATCATGAAAGCTTTTCTCATGGTAGATTTTTGTTGCAGTAGATAAAGATTGGAAGCAAGCAAGTCTTTCGTCAAACCTCCAATTACCTTTCAGCTTTTTCTAAATATAATGCCTTTTGAGGAATAATAGTTCAACGATCTGAATATTTAGGATTTTGACAACATTTTAGATTTTCACTCGTACCTAGTATCAGCAGAGTAGTTATGCTAAAGCAGATTCATAACCGCCTGAAGGCATGGTTTTTGTGGTAATTACACCAGCAGATATGCTAAAGTCCTGTTAATTTTAAGCAAAAAAGTGAAAAAATTACCATTATGCCGTCATAAAGGTAGTTCTAATGAAATTTAAAATTATTTTCACGCGTTAAAATTGGCAATTACTACTTTTCAAAAGATGCCCGGCCAGCTTGCCTAGTTGCTCTTAGTGCTGGGCAGTGCGCCTAGAGTATGTTTAAAGTCAAACTTATGAGTAAATCACTCCCTATTCTCTTGCTCCTTTTATGTATTTCTATGGTCAGTTTTGGCCAGAAGTTTTACACCGTCCATGTTGGTACCTTTGTAAACGCGAAATCCGCAGATTTTGACCCGATCAGAAAATTGGGCTTTGTCTACTCCTATCCGATGGATGGAGACCTGACCCAGGTGTTCTTGGGAGGCTATGACGATAAGGCTGCCGCGCAGAAGGTTGCTAATGATCTGAAGGTATTGGACTACAACGCTTATGTGGTAGAAAAGAACCTTAAGGAGGGGAGAACCGTAACGATTATCCAGATTGCTACTCGTGCACTCAATCGACCTGTGGAATGGTCCAAATTCGAGGCTTTCGGAGAACTGTATGCCATTGTTGGAGCAGACAAAGTGAAAATTGCAGCTGGGGTTTTCAGCAATGTAAATCAAGCCAAGCCCCAATTGAACAAGATTCGAAAGGCGGGCTTTAAAGATGCCTTCATTAAAAATGTAAATGATGCCTTATTAGTCAAGCTGTCAGCTTTTGAAACCCGGATCAAAAAACCATTGATCCCATTGGCTATCGGTAAGGAGCGACCAAATCGAACCAATACCACCTCACCAACTCCTAAGAAGACGATTCCATCTACTATCCCCAGGACCTACAGCAAGGTGCCAGAAAGCTATGCCGCTGGAGATGTGCAGGCTAGATCCCCCCAAGGCAATACGCGTCCTAAAGCCACCCCCGCCAGTTTGCCAGCTATCCGAGGGAAAGTGAAGCGAGGATCTGTTCTGGAGTTGCAGAAAATATTAAAGTCCGAAAGGGCATATAAAAGTAGCTTGGACGGGTATTATGGAAAGGGGACTGCTGCGGCTTACGAAAAAGCCAAAGCCCAAAATTCCCAGTACAAGAAATATGAGGCACTATCCAACTTGATGAAGTCGGCTGCGGAAGAGGAGGGAGATCAAGTCCAATATGCGATCAACCATTTACTAGATCAAAACAGTGCCGTTTATACACTAGAAAGGTCTAATGCCCCGATTGCCAAAGCTTACAGAGCCTACTTGATGTTCAGAAAGTTAGGGCCAGGAGCGGAAGTGAATGGTCTGATGAATACCGCTATCAGATCTGCTTATGAAGGTAAACGTCTAGGAAACCAGCCTCCCTTTGATTATCGTGCCACCTATGCCTACGAAGATCTGAATCAACTGATCTTACATATCCACTTCATTCACGCCGCGCCGGAGAATGAATATGGAGCGCCTTGTTGGTTGGCAGAAGTCCATCCCAGAGAAACAGCCGTGGCTCATACGGCCTTCGCGAATTATGCAGCGGGTACATTGAAACTAGCTTCTTGTGACCAGTTCCTTAGCTGGGAAGAAATCAGAACGATGGAAACTATAGCTAAGGATTTAGATGGGCGCGAAAAGGCAGATGCAGGCATGATCAATGCAGCAGCTTCCCGCAGAGCACAACTATTTATGGCACCGTTACCATTAGATAAGCGTTCGGTGGCAGAATTAGAGAGTTGGAATAGAAGTATTTGGCAAGGCCTAAACGCCTGGGCTGCATCAGATCCATTTCACGCTGAACTGGTTACAGCCTTGAAGATCAGCTATTTCCAATCTCAAGTACGCTTGGAAGATTACTTTATGGATCAAGGGTTTAAGGTAGGAGATGCCAAGGGATTGGCATTGGCTACTTTAGAAAGCTTGGTAGGCTATTACTTGGAGCGATTTATTGTTTAAATCACTCAGTTGATTTGGGCAACGCTGAAGAATAGCTGCCTGCACAGTCGATGGTTTCTTGTAAGCCATCGACTGTGTCATTTTGGGGTGGAGATTAAATTTTCATGATTGCTCGAGAGCGAGAAAATTTTCTGCCCGTAGCCGATTGATGGAAGTTTAAACAAACTCTAAAGATATGATCATCAGCCCCCCTGTGCGCTAGCGTATGGCTTCAAAAGACATATCAAATTTGCAATCTAGGGTAACGGGGGTAAAATCATTCATCTTAAATACGATCTCTACTCGGTACGCTTTTCCACTCAAAAGTGGTTTGAAATTTCGCAAAGAGGGGAGCAGTTCAATCCTGGTGTAGGTGCGGTTTCGCATATTATCCAGGTAGAAAGCTTCGTCAAAGGCATCGCATTGGACTACCCCTGCCGGGCATATCCTTACCGAGATCTCATCCAAAAAATCGAATGCGGTATTATTTAGTGAGGTAATCTGTGCGCTGTAAGGATTGATAGCAGAAATGGCGGAAGTGTCCGTATTATTCTCCTGTAGATAAAGTTCGATACTGGTGGCTTCATTATTAAAGGCAAAGGTGGGAGCGGTGAAGGGAGACAAGCCACTGGGTAGGGAAAAAGTAAAGTTTGGATATAGCATTTCGAATACCCGTTCTCCTCTTTCTTTACGACATCCAAAGAAAAGCATTACTACTAACAAAAGAACCCCTAACTTCTTCATACCATTTTTATCAAAAGGATGCTTGTTTCAGCTCGTTTAAGTCTTTTCCCACAGTAATCTGCATCCGGTTTAAAAAATCAATAAATATCGTGTATAGAATCAAACGCAATATTTCGACAAAATTATCTCAATCTTCTCAGATTGGGCTTTTTTTAACGAATAGACTTTGTATTTTGTTGGGACAAGGACTTTAATACTTTGTAATATAACGTTCTATGGTTTCTGGCGGCATCTTTTAAGCAGGCCCTGCGTTGCTCGTCGGTCATGTAGCTATGGCTAAATTCCCTCCTCGAGCCTTGGGTCTTCTCAAAATCTGCTCCCCATAATTCCAAACAACTTATATTAGAAAGTATTTAATCTGCCTAAAATTCTCCAAAACAAAAAAACTAGAAAATGGGTGAACAACGAGTGCTTATTGCCAGTGATCCAGAGGTAATGCAATGCTTCGTTAAGAACTTGCTCAGAGATGTGCAAGCCTTGGAATATATGCTAGAACATGAATGGTTTGAAGACGATGTGGTTCGAATCGGAGCAGAACAGGAAATGTGCCTGGTAGACACTCGTACGTTTAAACCTGCAACCATTGCCACGGAAGTACTCGAAAAAACAAAAAAGTGGGATTGGTTGGAGTCTGAATTAGCTCGATTCAATCTTGAAACCAATATGACACCACGGGTTTTTAAAGGAGACTGCCTAAGCCAAATGGAGGCTGAAGTGAGTGGTTATTTGGATAAACTCAGAAAGAAACTCGGTGACTTTAACGCACAGTTGGTACTTACAGGCATACTTCCAACGCTGCGGAAGTTTGATCTGGATATGGAGAATTTAACACCGAAGGAAAGGTACAAGGCCTTGATGGAGGCGATCAATCAGCAGTTGATTGGAAACGCTTACGAGCTGCGCCTGATGGGAATTGATGAAATCTTGGTAAAGCACGATTCTCCCCTGCTTGAGGCTTGTAACACTAGTTTCCAGGTGCATCTACAAGTGGCTCCACAACGCTTCGTACAATACTATAATATTGCTCAGACGCTAGCGGCTCCCATTATGGCTATGGCGGCTAACTCTCCCATCTTATTTGGTAAGCGTCTTTGGCATGAGACGCGTATTGCCTTATTTCAACAGGCATTGGATATTAGAACAACCCACGACCACATGCGGGAACGTTCTCCCCGGGTGAGTTTTGGTTCGGGATGGCTCGAGGATTCTATCATGGAGATTTATAAGGAAGATATCGCCAGGTTCCGAGTGTTGCTTAGTGCCGAGGTGGAGGAAAATTCTTTGGGACTAATCGAAGATGGTAAGGTGCCTAAACTCAGGGCTTTGCAAGTGCACAATTCCACTGTCTATCGTTGGAACCGGCCATGTTATGGTATCAGCGATAATGGGAAACCACATTTGAGAATTGAAAATAGAGTACTACCCGCTGGACCTACTACCACGGATGAAATAGCCAACGCGGCCTTTTGGTTGGGCGCTATGATGGGGATGGGAGAAAAGATCAAAGATATTCGCGATCATATATCTTGGGAAGATGTGCGAGACAATTTTGCTAAAGCAGCGCAGTTTGGAATAGACACCAAATTCACCTGGTTTAAGGATCAGAAGATTTCTGCTTGTGATCTCGTGATTCAAGAACTCTTGCCAATGGCGAGAAAAGGCTTGGAGAAACAGAAGGTGAAAAAGGCAGATATCGATAAATATCTCGGCATTATTGAGGCTAGAGCCAAAGGTCATATGAATGGTGCTCGCTGGCAATTACGGGCTTACACGAAGTTGAGAAAAGAGGTGAGTCGAGATGAGGCACTTAGTGTATTGACCGCCTGCATTATTGAAAACCAGATCAAAGGCGATCCCGTTCACACCTGGGAATTACCAAAAGTTGAAGACTTGAAAGAATATAGACCGGCTAAGCTTAAGATTGAAGAGTTCATGGAAACGGACCTTTTCACCGTGCAGCAGGACGATCTGATTGAATTGGTGGCTGAGCTGATGGATTGGAAAAAGATTCGCTATATGCCGGTAGAGGATACCAAGGGTAATCTGGTCGGATTGATTACTTCTCGCTTGCTGTTACGGTACTTTACGCAGAAGAATCGTATCAATGGGAAGTCTGCGGTACACGTGAAGGATATCATGATTCATAGTCCGATAACCATCGAACCATCTTCTACTATACTTAGCGCTATGAAGATCATGCGCAAGAATAAAATTGGGTGCCTTCCCGTGGTGAAGGATGGTGAACTGATTGGCATCATCACAGAAATGGAATTCTTGCACATTTCTGGACGCTTGATTGAGCGCCTGGAAAAAGATGAATAGACTTATTTGTGGATGAAACCGCTTAAGTTTTCTATACTTTTCCTGTTTCTTACCTTGGGACTCTTGGGACAATCCAGTCGATTGAAATTCAAACGATTGAAACCGATGCCAAAGGGTAAATACGATATGGCATTCGCAACGGATGGAGATATCTTGTATCTGATTGGTGGTTCAGGGCACCGAAAAGACTTAAGCAAGGATATTTATACCTACCATGCCAAGTATGATAAATGGCTAAAGCTTCGAACGGAGTTTACTTTGGAGCCACAAAGAATGAGTACGGCTCTTTACTTTGCTCCTCAGCATAGAATTTATTTGTTTGGTGGAATAGGGGAGTTTGAGCCTGAGAGATCTGCTACCCGCTATGTCGATTACCTCTTGCCGGATATCAACTACATCGATGCCAAAACAAAGCGTGGCGGGACATTGGGACAAAACCGGCACGAGGGGGCTAAGGTGGCAGCGGCCTCGTGGAATGGAAAGATCTATTTATTTGGTGGTTCTATCCGACATACAGACCCTTCCCGTGGATTAGGTTACCTGAATACCGTTCATGAGTTTGATCCCGAAGACAATAGCTGGCGCGAATTACCCCCCATGCCTGAGACAATGGAAACCCAAGGATGCATCATTGAAAATAAGCTGTACACCTTCGGAGGCTATAATGGAAAATCATCGGCTGAAATTCAGGTGCTGAATTTACAGAGCCAAAGTTGGAAGTCCGAGGGGTATTTACCTCGTCCTTTATCTGGCCATGTGGTAGTGGCTTGGAGGCAATACGCCATCTTGATCGGTGATACGAGGCAGACCAATTACCTCGCCATTTACAACACACAAACGGGAGTGATTTCAGAATATAGGACCAATATGAAGGGACACTCGAGAGGAGCATGCATTATCGATGATAAGCTTTATGTCTTTGGAGGATTGTTATTTACAGAGAAGAACTCTACCCGTGAGGCACTTTTCGAATTGGACTTAGACTTTTTGGATCAGGGAGGCTTATAGGCTTAGTAGGTGGCTACCAATTCCTTCAACTCATTCAGGTATCGTTGCTTTCGTCCGGCTCTTCTCCTAATATTGGTAGGAGTAAGGAATTGATGTTTTTCCAAGAAACTTACCTGGATGCGATTCCAATCTTTTTCATTGTCTAATACCTGGTAAGCCTTTAATTCTTCGAATAGGGTATCGCCAATATCATAAAAGTCATCACGACCCAGATAGTCTAGATCAGCATCACAAATAATCTTTTCTAGGAAATTCTTTGGAGTTTGTGGAATCTTAGTAGCCATGATCATTCCACAGATCATATCAATTTGGCTGGCTGTATAACCGTAATGTGGCAAGTGCTTTTTAACCAATGTACAACCTAATTCTTCGTGGTTGAGGTTGCCGATGGTAAAACCCGAGTCGTGAAATAAAGCGGCAGTTTTAAGTAAAAGGGTATGGTAAGGAGATACCTTTTCTAGATAGCACAGTTCATCGGTAGTATATAGTACGTCCAGTGTATGATGAATTCCGTGGTAGGTCAGCTGGTCCGATAGTTCGTACTGCAATTTGTCCAGAATGAAGGCCTTTGCTCCGTGATAATTCATAAATACCTTTTTAGTAATCTCTGTTTATTGTGACGTTTGAAAATGCTTGAGTCACAATTGCTTAAACGAACAAGAGGGGTTTGAAAGGTGGAGGAATACAATTTAGGATAATTGCTATTTATAATTATATGAGCTTTGGGGCTAAAGGTTGCGATGGCACACCCTAAATATCAGTTTCCTCTCTGCTACTATAGGGTCTTATGTATTATGAGGGGATCGATATGTAAACGAAAAATGACCCCCAGAAGTATATTTGGTGGTACAAAGTTAAAGATTTATTAACAAGCTGTCAAGAGGGGAGGGGATACAAAGGGCGCGTCCCCATTCGAAAGCAGGCAAGAAACTGATTCAAATCGGGACGCGATCAGGGAGGAAAATTTATTCGCTCAAAAGTTTTACGCCATCGGCCATAAACTTAAGCTCTACTTTTGGTTCAGTAATAGCTGCGATTTCTTCAGCTGATTTACCAGCATCTTCTGCTAAGTGTTGCAACTCATCAACTGGAGTCACTTCTCGGTAGGCTTTACCTTGCATGATTACCTGGCGACCAGCAATATCCTTAGGCACAAAGAAACCGTAGTCCTTGAATTTGACCATCATCTCTTCAGCATTTGCCTGTTCACTGGTGATATTCATCCAGCAACCCTTGGCTTGACATACCGCTTCCACCTTTCCTTGTACAGTAGCCATGACAGAATCAGCTGTACTCATCTCACTTAGGAGATCGTCGTAGCTCATTACTTCACTGGCAGCGAAAGTGGCGCCAAACTCATTGGCATTATTTGCTGTTTCCTCTGTAGCTGTTTCTTCTTTTGCGGTCTCTTCAGCTGCTTCACTACTAGCTGTATTATTGCAGGCAAAAAGAGCCACAGCGATGAACAGAAGAAAAAGTCTTGACAATTGCACCATTTTTGTATTCTTTTGGTTAAAATTCTGGAATAGGATTCAAAATAAAGGCAAATTTAAGGATTCCGTTTTAAAGCTGCTTAAACAGCTTAAAAATTTACCATTTTGGTCGTGATTAGGTAGGCATTGACATGGCTGCGACGAAAGCCTAAAAATTTTCTTAAAACATTTCTACGGAACAATATATGTGTACGAAAAAAGGTTAATTGTCTGTTGATTTTATCCGCAAATAACCTTAAGATCTACCTATTGAAATTACCGTTACACGAAACTCTTTGTTAAAGCTAGGATTATCTAATGGAGGCAGCGACACTCCACTAAAAAAACACTATAACATGAAGGAGCTTGTAATCGTGATGGCGGTTCTCCTTACCCCCACTCTTCTCTTAGCCCAGGATTGTATTAAAGGAAATTGTAAAGACGGGTATGGTACTTGTGTTTACCCAGGAGGAGCTAAATACATTGGTGACTTCAAGGGTGGAAAGATTCACGGCAAGGGTATCTTCTACTACCAAAATGGAGACAAATATATCGGTAATTGGGTCAACCAAAGCCGTCAAGGAACGGGACGACTGGTGTTCACCAATAAAGACGAATACTTCGGTGAATTTAGCAATAACCAGATGGGCCCGGTTGGCAAAATTACTTATGCGAATGGAAACATATATGAGGGGCAATGGAAGAACAATAAGCCCGGCGGGAAAGGTGTTTTCCACTTTGTAAATGAGGACCGATTCGAAGGGCAATTTAAGGATGGCCTCTTTGATGGGCAAGGCACTATGTACTATTCGGATGGATCTACCTATAAAGGGGAATGGAACAAGAACAAGCGCCATGGCCAGGGGTTGATGACCTTTGGGGATGGAGAACGCGTATCGGGAGAATGGGAAGATGATCAGTATTTGGCGGATTGGGGAAGATTAGCCGCCTACCAAGGGGATACGACTTATCTCCGAAACTGCAATAGTATTCACTGTGCTACCGGTAAAGGTAAGTTCACCTACAATGACGGTTCTAAATACATTGGTGATTTCCGTGCTGGGGTACCAGAAGGAATGGGCACCATCTACTACATTAGTGGAGATCGATACGAGGGCGGGTGGAAGCAACACGCTCCGCATGGTAAGGGGGTGATGCACTATGTAAATGGAAAAACGGTTGGAGCCATCTGGGATTTTGGTCGTCCAGTCAAGAAGTTATTTGTCAAAAATGAGCGTGTAAATCAGGGCCCGGTTTCGATAGATAGAAACCAAGAGGTGAAAATCTGGGCGGTGATTATTGGAGCAGCCCGCTATTCGCATATGCCCGCTTTGCGCTATACGGATGATGATGCCTATCAAATCTATGCTTTTCTTAAGAGCCCCGAAGGTGGTGCCCTGCCCGATAGTCAGTTGAAGCTACTAATTGATGAAGATGCTACGCGCGGCAATATTCTGCATGCCATGCGATCTATCTTTTTGCGGGCAGATCAAAATGATGTAGTCTTGTTCTATTTTTCCGGGCACGGTTTGCAAGGATCTTTCTTACCTGTGGACTACGATGGATACAATAACCTCCTAAAGCATGAGGAAATCAATAATCTGCTAAAAGCAAGTAAAGCCAAGCATAAACTGGTCATCGCTGACGCCTGCCATTCCGGAAGTTTATTGGCAGCAAAAACGACTGTGCAAAATGCCCTACAGAAATATTATGCAGCCTTTGAGGATACTAGAGGGGGGACAGCCTTGATGATGTCGTCTAAAGGAGAGGAATACTCCTTAGAAGATGGAGGCCTTCGTTCAGGTATCTTCAGCCACTTCTTGGTTAGAGGTTTGAAAGGGGAAGCAGATCGAGACAGAGACCGGATTATCAACGTCACAGAGTTATTCAACTTCGTGTATCAAAACGTTCGTTCTTACACAGGCAATGTCCAGACACCTACGCTAACGGGGCGTTTTGACCAACTCATGCCAGTAGCTGTGATTCGATAGCTTAATTGTAGTCTAGTATCGAGCAAGCGTGCAGCCATAGTAGGATCGCAAGGAAATACTTGAGAAATAAATCTAAATTGTCTTGCTTATTTATTAAAGAAATTTATATATTTGGGCCAGGCGAAGTATTTCCTTACGATCCCCTGTTCCGACAGCAAATATACGCCACATTGGTCTCACCTATTTGAATCATTCTTATTCGTTTTTCGTATATTTAGGGGCGTACTAAAGTAAATGCTTGCAGTCCAACGGAGACAAGGCTCATGCTTATCAACGATCTCCGCAGCTTTAGTTTAACTCACATTTAAGTACAACTGAGGGCATCCTCAGCGCATAATGTCATCCTGTGTCCCATGAAGAAAACGAATTTACTGCTCTTGGTATGTCTATTCTTGTCTACCATTCTCTCTGCTCAATGTATTTCCGGTAATTGTAATAATGGCAAAGGTATCTTCTTGTTCCCCGGCGGAGCTAAGTATATCGGCGAATTTAAACGAGGGGATATACAAGGCTTAGGGAGTTTTTATTATACCAATGGAGGAACCTACCGAGGCGAATGGTTTAAAGGAAAACAAGAAGGAAAGGGAGTGAAAACTCTAGCAGATGGAACTCGGCAGGAAGGTATTTGGAAGGCCGGTCGCCTCATCCAACAACAAGAAGTAGGTAGCTTTTTGACGAGCAGCAATCAACTGCAGGAAAGTGGTTGCATCAGTGGAAACTGTTCTTCTGGTCATGGTGTATATATCCATCCCAATGGTTCCGTATATATAGGCACTTTTAAAGATGGAGAAATTAGTGGGACCGGTGTTTGTCATTACCCAGATGGTAGTAAATACCAAGGATCGTGGTATCATCGATACCCGGATGGGAAAGGTACGAAATGGTATGCCGACGGTTCCAATAGAACAGGTTACTGGAAAAGAGGACAGCCCGTAGATAAATATGGACAATATGCTCCTTTAAAGGGCAAGAAAGATATGGTGAATGAATATACGGTGCAATCTGGCTGCTTAAGAGGCGATTGCCAGAGTGGCCGAGGTGTGTTTGCCTATCCAGATGGGAGCCGCTACGAGGGACAATTCATTACCAATAAGCCACAAGGTACAGGGGTGTTTTACTATCCTAATGGTGATCGCTACGTGGGACAGTTTAAGCAGGGGTATCGGCATGGTCAAGGAAAACTGCATCATGCGCAGGGGAAAGTGACAGCCGGAGTTTGGGAAGAGGGTGAATTTGTTAGTGCGGATGCACCCAATGGTAATAATCGATATGGATGTATCGAAGGGGATTGTTTGAATGGCTATGGTTCTTATGTTTTCAGAGACGGTGCACGATATGAAGGTACGTTCAAAAACGAATTGCCACATGGTCGAGGAGTAGTGATCTATCAGAATGGTGAAAGGTATGATGGAGAAATGGCTAATGCTGCTTTCAATGGTTTTGGTACCCTTTATATGCAAGATGGTTTGAAGGCCAGCGGCTACTGGAAAGATGGCACCTTTTTAGGGAACCAATCTCCCTACGAGAAGCCTGGCCTGCGTCAATCTCCCGCTTACTTCAGTGAACCGACTAAGCCAGATGTAAGAGTATGGGCGGTAATAGTCGGTGTTTCTTCTTACGATCACATGCCTGTGCTGAAATATCCTGACGATGATGCTTATCGGATTTATGCCTTTCTGAAAAGCCCAGAGGGGGGCGCTTTAGATGATGAGCAAATTCGAATCTTGATTGATGAAGATGCGACCAAGTTGAAGATTACCCAGACGATGCGGGAGGTATTTTGGAAAGCAGGTCCTAATGATCTGGTATTTTTGTACTTCTCTGGTCATGGGTTGAAAGGAGCCTTCTTACCTATTGATTTTGATGGTGCTTCCAATAAGCTATACCATGAGGAAGTGAATGCTATTCTGAGTAAGAGTAAAGCAAAATTAAAGCTTTGTATCGCAGACGCTTGCCACTCTGGCAGCTTGTTGGCGATGCGAGATGGCAAGTATCCTTCCGCGCTGCATACTTATTACGAATCGTTGGCCCGTAGTCAGCCTGGTACGGCTTTGATCATGTCCTCCAAATCTGATGAAACGTCTTTAGAGTCCAGTGGCTTGCGTCAGGGAGTCTTCAGCCACTTCCTGATTCGAGGTCTAAAAGGCGAGGCGGATAATGATCAAAACAAAGTAATTACTATTCAGGAATTATTCGATTTTGTCTACAGCAGGGTGCGAAGTTACACCGGTAATCGCCAGTCACCCGTTATTCAGGGGAGTTATCCCAAGCTGATGCCTATTGCTGTGACCCGCTAGTTTTTCTACATAAAATATAGTTTTCGCTGCATTTGCTGGAAAGAAAAAATTCTTTACCTTTGCAGCCGCTTTGGAGAAGCACTCGCCCATTGGTCAGTGCTTCTTCGTATTTTTTTTAATTAAATTATGTCTGATCCATGAAAAATTATGAAGTTACCTTCATTGTAGACCCAGTGCTGTCGGGGGACGAGATCAAAGCGACAGCTCAGACATATGTCGATCAAATCAAAAAAGAAGGTTTTGAAATCATCCACGTTGATGAAATGGGCCTTCGTACTTTGGCTTACCCAATTAATCGCAGAAATTCTGGTGTATATTTCACCGTTGAATTTCAAGGACCAAACGGTGAGTTGATCGACAAGTTGGAACTGGCTCTACGAAGAGATGAGCGCATCATGCGCTTTTTATGCATCAAACTTGATAAGTATGGTGTAAAGTACAACGAAGACAAGAGAAACGGATTGATTGGTAAAGTGAAGAAGAAGGAGAAGAAAAGCCGCGACAACCGAGGAAGAGGGAATAGAAGAGACCAAAGAAGAGGCGGCGGTAGATCGCAATCTCCTAGAGACGGTGGTTCTTCTAGATCATCTGCTCCTGCTAGAGAGAAAGAGGCTCCAGCTAAGACTGAGGCACCTGCTCCAGCTCCGGCACCTGCTCCTGCTCCAGCGGCAGAGAAAGAAGAAGAGTAGTATTGTTTTACTAACAAAATCTGAAAAATCATGGCTTCTAGAGACGATATAAAGTTCTTAAGTAATCCTAAGATCGGCCAGAAACGTCAAAAGTACTGCCGATTCAAAAAGTTTGGGATCAAACACATCGATTACAGAGATCCCGATTTCTTGCTTCAATTTGTAAATGGCCAAGGAAAGATTCTTCCTCGTCGAATTACAGGAAACTCTTTGAAGTATCAGCGTAAAGTGGCAACGGCTATTAAAAGAGCACGACACTTAGCTATGCTTCCGTACGTGACCGATATGTTGAAGTAATTGTTGACCTTTTAATTTTCTTGTCATGGATATTATTTTGCTCCAAGATATTGATAAGGTAGGGGACAAGCACACCATCGTTACGGTTAAAGATGGATACGGTCGCAACTACCTCATCCCACAAGGCATGGCTATCATTGCGAATGATACCAACCGCCGTCGCCTAAACGAGTTGATGCGTATTGAGGAAGCTCAAGAGGCGAAAAAACTTTCTGTCTATCAAGATATTGCTGCTAAAATCGGTGACCAGGTGTTGAAGATTGGTGCTAAGGCTGGTACGAGCGGTAAGATTTTCGGTAGTGTTACCAATGTACAGTTGGCAATGGCTCTTAACGAGCAATTCGATGTTGAGGTGGATCGTAGAAAGATCGTAATTTCTGAAGAAGTGAAGGAATTAGGAACTTACAAAGCGGTCTTGAACCTACACAAAGAAGTTCAACCAGAAATCTCATTCGAAGTTATCGCCGAGTAAGGAGGATACGTTCGAATTCATAAAAAAGCCGTCAGCTTCTTACGAGGTTGACGGCTTTTTCGCTCTAGGTCTTTACCTTTATTCTCAAGCTCAGTACTTTGTACCATAAGTTTATTTGAAGAAACCCATGCGAGATATCCGAAGTTTCCCTGGGACATGCCTACGCAAAACTTCGGATATTTGCCGTGCTGCTTTTTAACGTATTTATGTTCCACAGTACTCAGAAATCACAAAGATGACTGTTTTGCTTTAGCCACTTTTCCTTTTCCTTATAAGAGGGCATTACCTGTTCAACTAGGCTCCAAAATCGCTTAGAATGATTCATCTCCTTGGTATGTGCCAATTCATGTACAATCACGTAGTCAATCACGGACTGAGGAGCAAACAAAAGTCGCGTAGAAAGATTGATATTGCCAGTAGAAGAACAACTGCCCCAGTTGGATCGATTATACTTTAGCCGGACTTGTTTGAGATCTGACTGGAAATAGCTTCGGTTAATGGCATGCACCCGTTCGGTGATCTCTGGCAAAAAATCTTGACCTATAACTCGACTGAGTAGCGTTTTGATGCTTTTGGTGAGGGCTAATCCCTCTTGGTGTTCACTAAGCTTCAACTCAATCAGCTGATCCTTTACCCTGGCGCTATGCGTTCTGCGATCCCCCTTGGTAATCGAGAGCTCATAGGTTCTTTGCCCAACCTGTAATCGATCTCCTGTTTGATAGGACTTGGGAAGATATTGTTGAGCCAGATCAGCTCGTTTTTCGAGTTGATTTCGAACCCAATCGATAAATTGTTCCGTGTACTTTATCTTATCGGAGGAGGAAAGCAGTATTGGCAAACGCATAATAGGCCCCTTTTTTCCCATTGAATATCGGATGCTAGATCTTCTTTCTAGATAGATCTTCGCAGGGATACTGGAAGTGCCGTGAGTTATGCTGATGTTTTCGACTATTGCCTTTTTCTTCATAGTTTATAGAAAAAATGATCTTTCCTCCTCCCTAGAATTTAGTGCTTGTAAGCGAAAGCCTTCATGATTCCGACGAGCGTTTCTACCCCGGCTTTGGGCATCGCATTATAAATCGAAGCTCTGAATCCTCCTACTGATCTATGGCCCTTGACCCCAATACAACCAGCAGCTGCGCAGTCGGCTAAGAATTCCTCGGCCAAATCCTCTTTTCCTTCGGCCATCACAAAGGTCGCATTCATCAATGAGCGATCTTCCATTGCCGCTACTCCCGTAAACAGCGGGTTACTATCAATCTCATCATACAGGAGTTTGGCCTTGTCCTCGTTCTTCTGCGCCATCGCGGACAAGCCGCCATTAGCTTTCAGCCATCTCAAGGTTAGCATACTGACGTAGATTGGGAATACAGGAGGCGTATTAAAGGAGGAATTCTTTTGCACATGCGTATTGTAATTCAACATAGTTGGCAATTCGCGTTGTGTCATTTCCAAGAAATCCTTTCTGACAATGGCCAAGGTTACACCAGCCGGGCCCAAGTTTTTTTGCGCACCGGCATATATAATACCGAAGCGGGACGTATCTATGGGGCGACTGAAAATATCAGAAGACATATCACAGACTAAAGGAATGCTAGTTTCTGGAAAGTCATGCATTTGTGTTCCGAAGATGGTATTGTTACCAGTCACGTGCAAATAGGTCAGATCGCTAGGGATGTCATATCCTTTAGGGATGTAGCTGTAGTTCTTATCTTTTGAAGAGGCTAGCACATCAATTTGACCAAAGGCCTTAGCTTCCTTAATGGCTTTGGTTGACCAGCTACCAGTATCTACATAGCCCGCCTTTTTGTCTTTATTCAATAAGTTGTGAGCTACGGTAAAGAACTGTGTGCTTGCACCACCCGTCAAGAAGAGTACCGAAAAATCATCAGAAAGGCCCAATAGTTCTCGAATCAAGCTTTGTGCTTCATTCAGTATGGCCACGACCTCCTTGCTTCTATGCGAGATCTCCAATAAAGAAAGACCAATTCCTTCAAATTCTACTACTGCTTTTGCAGCTTCGGCCATAACGCTTGCTGGTAGTATCGCTGGACCAGCGTAAAAGTTGTACTTTTTCATGTTACTATTACTGTATTTAAAGAGATAGTCGGGAATGGGCTATTTCCCTCCTTGGGATTTATTTTTTTGAAGCTAAAAAGGCGGTCTTATTTTGGCCCTGCAAAAATGTGATTTTTTTAAAGACAAAAAAAGACTCCAACTTAAATTGATGGTTAATTTCTGTAAAAGAAAATCGATAGATGATAGAAGCAGTTGACTGTAAAGGACTTGTGATGTGAAGCAAAGTTTTTTTAGAAAAAAAGAAAACAAAGTCTTGAAAATTAAAAATGCCTTCTATATATTTGCAGCCGCTTTGAAAGAAAGCGCACACCGAAGTAAATTCGGAATTGAAAGTTTAAAAGGTCTTATCGCAAAATTTTAGCCATTTTTAGTAAAAAATAAATGCCAAAAAGTTTTGCAGATTTAAATGACCGTTGTATCTTTGCATTCCCTTTGCTAATGAGCACTACGGGAACGACAATTTGAAAGATTTATTCTTTAAGATATCTGATCAAAATAATGGCTTGACAATGGTTAGGTTTCGTTGTTGCGATCAAAAAGTTCATTGACACTGAAGCGAGGTAAGGAAAGAGAGAAATTATGTTTATGCAGATCCCTTGAGAAATTAAGGATAACTACCTATGGTAAAAGAGA
>JABSSL010000107.1 GCA_013214355.1 Saprospiraceae bacterium
TGGATCAACTTGCTCTCTTGCATCTCAATGCTTTTTACCCTAAGTTAACACCTAAGCCAATTTTGGAGAAATATTATTTACTCATTCCTCTAAATATCGACCAATCCACTTCGGAAGTCTATGGCTATTCCCAGGATTCCTGGAGTATAGGTTGCATGACTGGGTCTTTGGTATCGGTATCGCCAACTTCGGCACGAAGCTGGAGCAGCGCAGCCTTCATTTCCTGTATCTTAGCCTGATATTTTGGATCGGCATAGGCGTTTTTGACCTCTTCTGGATCTTCTTCGAGGTCATAGAATTCCCAAGCTGGAGGTGTCGTTTCTTGATGTGCCCCGGGTTTGCCCAAAGGTTGGCCATAGAAAAAAGCCAACTTGTATCGGTCATCCCGGATCCCGAAATGAGCTGGTCGGTTGGTTTGATGGAGCCAATAGCGGTAGTACATCTGCTTTCGCCAACCTGAAGGCGTTTTACCCTTGAGGTTTTCTCGAAAACTTCTACCCTGAAAGGAACTGGGAAGCACAGCACCGGCATAATCTGCAAAGAGGGAAGGGAAATCCAAATTGAGGATCATGTCAGCATTGCGACTGCCAGCACTTATCTCTGCTGGATAACGAATCACAAATGGCATACGTAAGGCCTGTTCATAGATCATCCGCTTATCAAAAAAGCCATGTTCCCCTAGGAAGTAGCCTTGATCAGCCGTGTAGATTATGACTGTATTTTCGTCTAGGCCTTCTGCTTTCAAGTAGTCCAAGATTTTACCAATGTTATCATCAATAGCTGCTCCCGAGCGGATAAAGTCTTTGACAAATTTCTGGTAGATTTTCTTGCGGGCTGCTAGACTATCTAAACCCTCTAGTGAAAAGGGGATACCTGGATATCTGGCTTTTTTCCCTTCCTTGACTCGCTTCGTATCTTCAACCCAGCGATTACCTAATCGCCACAATTGTTGCCCATCAAAGGAGCGCCCGCTATAGGAAGGACCGAAGTCATAAAGAGACGGAGGCTCTGGTAATTCTTCTTCAGCTAGAAGCGCTTGGTGGCGGGCCGGGTAATCAAAAGGTTCGTGGGTGGCCTTAAAGTGAGTCATTAAGAAGAAGGGCTCTTCTTTACTCCTGTTTTTTAGCCAATCGATCGAGAGATTGCCGATAACGTCAGACGAGAATCCTTTGTAGACCTGACCCCCCTCTTCCCAATTTTCACGCGTCTTCAAAATGGGATCATGGTAACGTCCTTGACCAGGTAAGACATTGAAATGATCAAATCCGCTTGGTGTTTTCTTCAAGTGCCACTTGCCAATGAGGGCTGTTTGGTATCCGCTTTTCTTAAGCACCTTGGCAATATTCATGCTGTCTGGCTCTAGGGCCTCCGATAGGGTGTAGACCCCATTTTGATGACTATATTGACCCGTCATAATGCTAGCCCGGCTCGGGGTGCAGATGGAGTTCGTACAAAATACATTATCCAAAGTCATACCTTCTGCTGCCAGCCGTTTTATGTTGTCATTCTTGACGTAGTCAGCCAAAATACCCCCATAAATTCCCCAAGCCTGTGAGGTATGGTCATCTGACATGATGAATAGGATATTTGGACGGTCATTTTCTTCGGAAGAATGGCGCTGGCAAGAAAAGCCTAAGAGTAAGAATAGGAAAGCAGCTGTCCTTAGTGGGTTTTCGAACATTGAAACTTGTTTTGTCGGTCTTTCTTTCGTGACAAATTACAATTTTGTTCCTACTAAGCGGCCTAAAACCTATTTTTATTGGATCACTTCATTAATCCAATTAGCTATGCGATATCGCAAATCCTGTCTTTGGGCACTGTCGGGTTGTTTGATCCTACTTCTTTCTTCCTGCACTGAAAAATCTACTCCTCCGCCCAATATCATCCTAATTATGGCAGATGATTTGGGATATGAGGGCATTGCCTGCTTTGGTAATGATACGATTCAGACGCCGAACTTGGATCAACTGGCGGCAGGAGGTTTGCGGTTCACCGACTTTCATTCCAATGGCTCTGTTTGTACCCCGACACGCGCCGCCCTGTTGACTGGGAAATACCAGCAACGGGTGGGATTGGAAGGCGTGATTTATGTGCGCGGCGAGACGCGGCAATATGGTTTGGATACTAGTGTTGTCACGATGGCAAAGGCGTTGCAAGGCGCAGCTTACAGAACGGGCATTATGGGCAAATGGCATTTGGGGTACCAATCAGCATACAATCCTATTCATCATGGATTTGAAACGTTTTATGGGTATGTAAGTGGGAATATTGACTTTCATTCTCATTATGACAATGCCGGAATTTATGATTGGTATCACAACTTGGATTCGATCTATGAGGAAGGATATGTAACGGATCTCATTACGGAGCATGCGGTGGATTTTATCAGAGCGCATAAGGATGAACCCTTTTTTCTATACGTACCCCATGAGGCACCACACGTGCCTTTTCAAGGTCGTAATGATCCGGCCTATCGATTTTCAGACAATGAATTCAGTTACTACGGTCCAGTCAAGGATAGATCAAGAGCGTATCGAGAAATGGTAGAGGTGATGGATGAAGGGATTGGTCGAATCATGAAAACGGTAGAAGAGCTCGACTTGGCAGCGGAGACCCTGATCGTATTTATCAGCGATAATGGGGCGGAAAGTTTTGGGCACAATGGAGCATTGAATGGAGCGAAGGGTAGCTTGTTGGAAGGTGGACATCGTGTTCCTGCAATTGCCTATTGGAAAGGAAGGATTCAAGCCGGCATTACGGACCAGACGGTAATGAGTTTCGATTGGATGCCTACCTTCATGACTTTGGCCGGGCTGGATGCTAAAGGGCTGGATTTGGATGGAGTAGATCTGTCTAATTTACTCCTACAAAATCAGCCATTACCCCCAAGAAGTTTAGCCTGGCGTTATCGAAATCAGAAAGCTTTACGGAAGGGGCCTTGGAAATTGTTCATGAGTGCTCAAGATACTTCCCTTTATCATCTAATTGAAGATCTGCCAGAGAATAGGGACTTATCATTGGAGCAAGCAGACGTACTTCAGCAGCTTATGGAGGAGTATGCAAGGTGGGAAGAGGAAATAGATACATATACCCAGAAGACCAAATAGAAGCCTAAAAGCTGCCCGGAAGGCGGGTATAGTACCATCCGGGCAGTGCTTCAAAATAGAACTTATTTAGTCAATAATCATCTTTCGAAATCCATGACCTTCATTGGTTTGAAGGCGAATAAAGTAGAGGCCCGGGCTTAGATCTTCAACGTTCAATAAGAACAAGGCATCTTGAGATATAACTTCTTTCATCACATGTCCCAAGGCGTCCATCACGCTGAGGTTGGCTTTTGAGTTTTCAGTGCGTTCTATGGTGATCACCTCCTGAGCCGGATTTGGATAAATCCGGAAGTCGATAAGTCTAGCAGATAGATCCTCGGTATTGGTTTGCAGGTTATCACAATTGATTGTAAACTTTTCGTCGGTAGTAAGATCAATGGTGTCTCGGACTGTTTCACCACCACAGAAATAGGTGATCTGATATTTCCCTTTAAATGCTCGGGTAACCGAAAGCCCATCAGTATCCGTTACGGCTGTGGTATCGGTCCACCAGCGATTAAAAACCAGATCTATAAATGTATCTCCGGCTGGGGTTTGGGACCAATCTTCCCGAAAAAGGTTAGCCCCTGGGTTTTGCCAAGTAGCTACATCCCAGAAGTTCCAGAAGAGGAATCCATCCATGCTTTCATGACTAAAGACGGCAGTCAGAAAATCTTCTAGATATTTAGCCCCTAACTCTTCCGAAACAATTGGCGGTAGGTCAAATTCTGTAATCTTGGCCGTGAGCCCAAAGCTATCGTAGAAATCGTCTAGCGTAGCTAAAACCGATGGAATGCCATTGGGGAACCCACCAATGTGGCCCTGAAACCCGATTCCATCCAATGGCGCGCCTGCGTCTAGTAGCTCTTGAATTCGTGCTTTTTTGAGGTCATACTGCCCGCCACCCGTATTGTTGAGGGTTAGCGTGACATAATCATTGAGGTACAACTTGGTTTCAGGAGAGATTTCTCTTACTCTTTTGAAGATATCTGCATACAACTCCCTTCCGGTGGTATTACCTGGGACATTGGCAAAAGTGGGTTCCAGACTAGTATTCACCACTATCTCATTCAGCACATCCCATTCCGGTATGTTTCCTTTCAAACCGGGGTAGTTCAGTATTTCTTCCAAACGCCCATTAATTCGGTTCCATACGTAATCGGCATTATTGACATTGTTGAAAATGTCATCGGGGAGGTATTGTAATCCTGGCCATACCAGATTATGGCCTCGAATCTGAATGTCTTGCTCTCTCAGCCAACTAACGGCATTGACCAGCTCATCATGAGAAACAAACCACTCTTCTTCCCATCCATCCCATTTCAGATCATTTTCAAAGACGACCCAGTTGAAACCGTGGCCCTTACCGTCCAGGTTTCGAATTTTGTTTTCGTAGAAAGCATTCTGGTTGTTATTACCCGCAATTCTGGCGGCGGTGATGGCTGATCCAAAAGCAAATTCATGCTTCATCATTTCGATTTCAAACTGGGCATCCTCAACCGGATTTCCTTGTCCATCCAAGGCCTCGATAGTGAGATCTGCTTTTCGGAACTCCTCAATTCGGGCTGCTGCGGCCGCTCTCCAGGGAGCATCTGCTTCATGCCCACCGTACAACTCATTATTGAAATCACTTGGGATTTGATCAAGATTAACCTGTTGACCGAAATTTATGGCCGTGAACCCACCTATTTGGACCACCTGTTGCTGAGTAGCCAGATGAAAACCGAAGGCCAAGCCATTGGCATTATAGCTACCCGTTGACTCAAAGGGGACGGAATATTGTACCCAGCTGTCTGTTATGTTGACATCCAGATAGATTTCTTTACTGAAATTGGTAGCATGCTCAATGAATAGTTTGGCCAAGCCACTTTCCCCCATAGCTCTCACCCAAAAGACTAGTAGCACTTTATCTCCTTGCTGGATACTTGTGTTGTTATTGATCTTCCATCCACTATCCCAAGGGTTATTTCCTTGTCCGCCAATCGTCATCTGTGAAAGCCGAGAAAAGGCTTGTCCCGTGACCGACTCGGAAGCGCGAGTCCCTCCCCAATTCGAGATGTTGCTGTAATTCCCTTCTTCATTATCAGTGAAAATCCAGGTTCCACTCGGCAAGCCATAATTACTACTTAGATTCGACTGTAAGTTGGAGTGATAATTGTCTTGTGCTAGCAACATCCAGCTTTGGCAAAGGAAAAAGACAAGAGCGTAAGTGTATTTCATATCCTAACAAATTAAAGGAAGGAGGCAATTTATGAGGTTGGATAAGGAGTGAACATGGGGTCCACTCCTGATTCCTTAATCGGTATTAAATTTCTATTTTTTGACAATCCGAACGGCCTTAGTAGTCTGGCCATTAATTGTCACCTGCATGAAGTATAGACCAGCTTGTAGGTCCTGAACTTGTAGCTCTTGGAAAACCCGCCCCGCTGGCTGTAATCCTAAACTTTCTTGATAGACCGTAGCGCCTAACGCGTTATAGAGCTGCACATTTACTTGACTAGCTTCGGCAAGATCAAAGCGCATACCTAGGGTATGATGTGCTGGGTTAGGGAATAGTGAGAGTGATTCTAATTCAGGAATTTCTCGCACATTCGTCATTAATTCCTGTCCAAATGAAATCCAGTCAATACTCAGGGTACCATTAAATCCACCTACACCCGGATCAATGAAAAACTGTAGGTCGGTTACCCGTTCACCATCCACTGGGCAAGGACCAGCCGTACAAGGAGTGCCACCAAAACCACCATCTGTATACGTATTGCTATAGTCATACTCATAAATGGAATATTCTGTAGTAAGGGTTTGTTGAACCGAGGGATTCGACGTGACAAATCCCTTGTTGTCCTGAAGGTCGATGCGAAGCGCTGTGCCGTCCACGGTGGATTTTGTTCGTATATACAGGAGGTTACTACTACCTACGACATTAATGGCTAAGCTATCATTCGTTGCCAGGTCATGGGCACTATATACAATTGGGGAGAACTGTCCGCTACTACCATCTCCTACGATGGTCCATTCCCCCTCTACAATGTTACTGCTTAAACCAGACATATCTGAAATATTGCTTAGATCATCCACATTGTAGTCATCACTGTAATTGACTACGCCAGCGGGACTTTCGTCAATTGGCTGGCCAAAGGAGATCCAATCTATATTTACGGTTCCATTGTATGCGCCAGTCCCTGGATCGATGAATAGTTGAAGGAAATTAACGCGCTCGCCATCTACTGGACATGGGCCGGCGTCGCAAGGCGTCCCTCCAAAGCCTCCATCGGTGTAGGTCCCTGTATAATCAAATTCCAAGACTGTATATTCCGTTCCGACGGTCCCTTGCACGGAAGGATTTGACGTAACAAAACCATCTTCATCTTGTAGATCCAGGCGCAGTATGGTACCATCTACCGAAGCTTTAGCTTTCACATAGATTTTGTCTCCACTGCCTACCACACTTCCTAGGATACTAGTACCATTTACTTGATCGTGAATGTCATAGACCAGCGGCGCAAAAGCACCAGAGGTTCCATCGCCTGTAATGATCCAGTCACTATCGGCGATACTACTTACCAGTCCGCCAATGTCTGAGATGAATAAGGGATCATTATTATCAAAATTGTCAACATAGTTCGGGATACCAGCAGGACCTTCATCAGCCCCCAAGGGAGCACCAAAAGAAACAAAATCCACTACAATTTCTCCATTAAATCCACCATCGACAGGGTTGGGATAGAATAAAACCGTACCAATGGCTGAACCGTCCACGGGGCAGGGACCATTCTCACAAGCAGTTCCTCCAAATCCGCCATCGATGTACTGACCTGAAAAGTCATACACATAAGTTTGAAATTCAGTACCCAGTACCTTTGTCAAGGAAGGTTGTGAGGTGACGAAGTCAAGCGTGTCTACCAGGTCGATTCGCAAAGGCACGCCTTCTACGGTGGATTTAGCCCGGATATACAAGAGGTTATTTCCGGTTGCATCTAAAACGATGCTTTCACCAGTAGATTGGTCATTCAAGCCATAGGCCAGGGCTGAAAATGGCGTAGCGGTTCCATCCCCTGTAATCGTCCAGTCACTTCCCTCCTCCGTACTGACGAGACCAAAGGGGTCAGTTACCGAGTTGGTCGTACCATTGTTGAAGTGGTCACCATACACCGTCACACCCGGAGGCGCGGGTGGATCCAAGGATTTACCAAAGGAAATATAATCGATACTAACTGTTCCCAAAAATTCACCAACGCCGGGTTCGATAAACATGACAATATCCGCGATTCGCATCGGATTTACCGGACACGGAGCGGTACTTTCTGTACAAGGTGTTCCGCCAAAACCTAGATCACGGAGTACCCCACTATAATCATATTCAAATACCTTATACTCTGTATCTAGTATTTTTGTGATGGAACCTTCTGTAGTCACAAAACCGTCAATATCCTGCAAATCTAACCGTAGCGCTGTACCTTCTACCGTTGATTTGGCTTTGATATACAACTTGTTGTTTTCAGAAACGTCAATATCAATGGTATCTAGAGTGTTGGGGTTTCTGAAGATATAGGTCAATGGATCCCACATGGCAATGGTTCCATCTCCAGTGATGTTCACTTCTGAATTATCTGTATCGACATCTACCGTATATCCAGCTCCAATAAAGGTAAAGTTGTTGACGGAGCTATCCTGTTCAAAATGATCTTGGTAGATATCCGAAGTAATCACTGGGTCTGGCTCCTCACCAAAAGCGATATAGTCTATCACTACCGTTCCTCCAAAGCCACCTGCACCAGGATTGATGAAGAAAACCAACTGTTGGATCATCGTAGCATCTACATTGCAAGGCCCTGTAGTACAACTTGTACCACCAAATCCACCATCAATGAAGTTCCCGGTGAAATCGAATTCCAACACCATGAATTCGGTGGTCAAGGTTTTAGTGATACCTGCTTGAGAGGTAGCAAATCCACCCACATCTTGAAGATCCAATCTCAATTGTGTTCCCACATTGCTGGCTTTGGCCCGGATGAATATCTTATTGGTAGAGGTAGCATCTACAACCGTCTCAGTTCCAGCGCTGGGATCATGTGGTTTATATACAAATACATCCCATGGACCAGCATTGCCGTCACCAGTAATGGTCAATTCTGAATTAGCTTCGCTGAAGCTGTAGGCAGCTGCACCATCCATGAAGGCCGGATCGTCATTGTCAAACTCGTCCAGATAGGTTTGACCGAAGCCAGGAGCTGTGGCAAGTAGCAAGCAAAAGCAAAAGATAGGGTGTAGGAATTTTTTCATATTCGTCTTTTTAAAATGATATTCCAGATTATGTTGAAGAAGGCTTATTGAGCGTGAACAATTGTAAGGTTGAATGAAGAATTAGGAATGGAGAATTGGGAAATTCCATTATCCATTATCCATTATCCATTATCCATTATCCATTATCACAGTATTTCTACAAAGCGAATGTTATCGACATTAACCTCCAGGGGTAAATTCGAATCTTCTACATTGTTAAGGTGAATTTTGATGGTCTTGATCTTTGCCGGATCGATCAGGACATCGTTTAGATCTTTAAATCGATTTAGGGGGAGGCTGATGTGTTTCCAGCCACTGCCCGAAACTTTGATTTGATGAGTGAAATCGTTTCGCGAACCATCCTTTTCCAGCAGAACAATGAGGACATGCGTGTGATCCCGTCCATTACTATGCACATCCATCTCGAATAGGGTATTGCTGTTGTCCGTAGTGATTTGGAAGGTCTCAAATACATCGGTGTCCCAGGTGTGATTTTCTGCACCACCAATCCATCCAATGCCCAATTCGTCCCGACCACTGAGCTTCAGATAATTGCCATCTATGGGCGCGGGGTTGTTGTTCTGGACAGCTGTATTTCCATTTTGATCGATACTACCAACAAAGATCCACTTGTTGGTTTCTGCCCGGACACCATTGCCGTCGAAATCATTGACTAAGATGGTATTGGTGGAGAAAAACTGAATAGGAGAGCGTGCCACCCCACCATTAGCGACTACGGTAAGACTTCCTTTTTCAACACCTTCTGGCACTATTACCTCGATGGAGTCTTCGGATAGGGTCAGGATATTAGCTTGGATGCTGTCAAAGAAGTACACGGATACGGGGTCGAAAAAGTTCTCGCCGTAAATGGTTACCTGCTGACCAACGTCTGCTGATTCAGGCGTGAAGCCAAAAATCTCAGGTGGGTCAAGTGTTACTCGGAATTCGGTGTTGACCAACCCTCCTTCAGTTTCAAGAGAGACAATATGATTCCCTAGGGGGATGTTTTCTGGGATTCTGAATAGGAGGGCATTATCGGAATTATAAGCGGTGTTGAAGTTGATGACTTGCTCACTGAATTTCATTTCAATGATATTGCCTAAGTTGACACCCTCAAAGGTTACCAAGGTACCTGCCGGACCAAAGGAGGGCGTGATACTGATCAATTCAGGGGTTGGTGTTTCTTCGCAACTGGAAAAGTACATTCCAGCAATCAGCAATAATATGATAGGCTTGATTCTCATGACATTATCTATGGATGAGGCTTTAATAGCCTGGGTTTTGCGTAAGCTTAGGATTGATTTCTAGTTCACCACTAGGGATAGGGAAAAGCACGTGATGTTCCTGGATGTTCTTACCATGTAGGGTCAAGGTCTCTACTGCCTTACCCGTCCGCACGAGGTCAAACCAACGTTGGTTTTCGAAGGCTAGTTCTACGCGTCTTTCGTGCAACATTACCTCTCGATCTAGCTTTTCTAGCTTATCTAAGCCTGCTCTTTCGCGTACCTTATTGAAATAGAGTAAAGCCTCAGGAGAAGTAGTTTCTCCACCGGTAATCTCCATCAGGGCCTCTGCATAGATGAGCAGTACATCCGCATAGCGGAGCACATGAGCATTAATGGGGGTGCTCATGAAGCATACATTGCTAGCAGAACCAACGACATATTTCTTGATGTTGACAGCACTGGCAGAGGCACCACCTTGTGGATAAGTATAGCCCCCGTCCTCCGGATTGATGGTGGGGTAGAAGGTGTTTGGAGTCATGATGGTAACATCCTTACGCAGATCACCATTTTCAAAAGCATCAGTTATAGTGGTATTGGGGTTATTGTTGACAGGGCTGGTCGGGATGTGTGAACCCCAGCCATCTCTGTCTTTGGTAATTCCCTCTCCCCAAGGAGCGTAGAAGGCCTGCCTTGAATTTCCCGTACCAAAAGCTGCACAACCAGTGAATTGGACCTCAAATATCGATTCTTTGTTGTTGTCTGCCGTAGACAGTTCCCAGTTGTCCGCATAATTCTCCATCAAAGCGTAGATCCCTAAGTCGATGACCGCCTTGGCCCGATCTCGTGCCTGACCAAACTCCCTTCTGGTTAGGTGCACCTTGGCCAGAATGCCCATAGCAGCGCCCTTAGAAGCACGGCCCAGATCTTGTCCTGTCCATACTTTGGGCAGGTGTTCGGCTGCAAAACTTAAATCTTCTTTGATCAGTGAGTAAACATCGTTGATGTTAGACCGGGGAAAAAGGAGGTCCTGGTCGTAAGAAGGAGGCGTAGTGATTAAGGGGATGGCTCCGAAGATGCGCACTAGGTCAAAATAGGCAAGAGCTCTCAGAAATCGAGCTTCCCCTGCAAAGGCATTCTTTTGGGCTTCATCAATATCTGTATTGCCTAGTTTATCCAGCACTACATTAGCATACGTAATTTGTCGATAATGGATGGCCCAAAAAGCCCCAACGGGTGGCGTATCCCCGTTTACTGTAAAGTTGTCGATGGGGGAGAATTCTGGGTCAGTGCCGCCAGGCTGACCATTGTCCGAAGGGACTTCTAACATCATCCAACCTTTCCCGGTCCAGTCAATGTCTTGCATAGGGGCGTAAGCAGCCAAGATGGCGCTGTTGATATCGCTGGCTGAACGATAGAAGTTGTCGGTGGTCAACTGATCCAATGGTTGCTTGTCCAGGATGGATTCGCAGGACATCAAAAGCATGGCTGAGACCAGTAGTGGTGTATAGATTTTCATCATTGCTCTGCTGCTATTGGATTAAAAAGTGGCATTGATTCCAAAGGTGTAGGAACGGGAGGTCGGATATCTTCCATTCTCCACTCCATTGACCAATGGGTTTTGGTTAAAGGAACCAATTTCAGGGTCGTAACCCGAGTAGTTGGTCCAAGTGGCTAGGTTCTGTGTACTTACGTAGATTCTTAGGCTTTGAATTGACCAGCGCGCAGCTGTCAGCTTTGGTAGGCTGTAGCCCAGGGTAATATTTCGGAGCCGGATGAAAGAGCCATCTTCCACAAAACGGCTGGAAATTCGTCGATTGAAATTGGGGTCGGTGTGGGTAGCCCTTGGGACCTCAGCACTAGGATTGCTATTTCGGTATCTGAGATCTACGACCTGTGCTTGATTAACTAATCCAGCCATGCCTTCTATATCTCTTCGAATCAAATTGAGGATTTCATTACCGTAGACACCCTGCACGAATATGTTTAGGTCAAAGCCCTTATAGCTGAGGTCATTGGTGAGATTGAGGGTGAAATCTGGATGTGGGCTTCCGAGGAAGGTTTGGTCTAAATCATTGATAATACCATCTTGATTTAAATCGGCAAATTTAATGTCACCGGCACGCGTTCCATCATTTTGAAATGGACTTTCACTCACTTCGGCCTGATCTTGGAAAATTCCTTCCATGACATACCCAAAGAACTGGCCGATCGGTTGGCCCTCTTCGGTGCGCGTTACGGGAAGTCGTTGTACTAATCCCACTAGATTACCAGTCGAGCCCAAGCTGATGACTTCATTGCGATTCACAGAAAAGTTTAGGCCGGTACGCCAATTCACTTTACCACTCATGTTCTGTGTCCTCAAAGTAAGTTCCAAGCCGCGGTTTTCAATTTCACCAATGTTTACGAAGGGTGGATTGAGCCCGCCTGCCGTCCCAGGAATCAAGGCAGGTAAGAGCATTCCGTCCGCTTTTTTGACATAATAATCTAGAATGACTTCAAATCGATTATTGAAAAGCCCTAGATCCACGCCAATGTTGGTTTGGACGGAGGATTCCCATTTAACATCTGGATTAGCGATGTTATCTGGTGCAAAGCTGGTGATCAACTGATCGCCTAGAACCGTATTGATGGACCTGAGGTTAGCACTGTAGGAATAGAGTCCAATTTCTTGATTACCTACGGCTCCATATCCAATCCTAAACTTGAGGTTACTGAGGTCTTTGAAGGACTTGAAGAAATCCTCGGAAGAAGCCCGCCAGGCAAAGGCTGCAGAAGGAAAGACTCCATAACGATTGTTAGCTCCAAAACGTGAGGAGCCATCCACACGAACTGTTCCCGTTAGTAGATAGCGGTCTTTGTAGGCATAATTCAAACGGCCGAAGTAGGATAGAAGTGCCCAATGCCCTGCGCCGCCATTATTTTGTTGCTGGCCGGCATCTCCTAAGGCAATCTGTCGCAGATCATTAGTCGGTAGGTTTTCCCGCGATGCAAACAGAAATTCGTATCTCCCTTCCTGCACCTCAAACCCTCCTAGGGCCGTTACATTGTGATTTTCGCCGATTTTTTTGTTAAAAGTGAGTAAGTGTTTGTTGATCCAGAATATACTATTGTTGAGGCTTCGGCGAACACCTGATTTTCCAAAGAAGTTTCCCCGTTCAAAGGACGGGAAAAAGGTATTGTGATTGGAATAGACTATATCGCTACCAAATTCCGTACGATATTTCAACCAAGGGAATAAATCCAACTCTGCATATACGTTAGCGAGCACGCGGACCTTGGTGTTGACATCTTCCGTTTCTAGGGCCCGGGCAACAGGATTGTCGAAGGATAAGGTGATCTCTTCCTGCGGTCCGGCAAAGGAACCATCAACATTGCGGATGGGTGCATTGGGAACCATTAATAGGGCCGTGTAAATTACACCACTACTGTTATCGTTGAACGTGATGTTTTCATTGGTTCGACTAACCAGCAGGCTATTGCCAATTCGTAGTCGATCAGAGAATTTATGATCGATATTAATCTTGGCTGATATTCGGGAGAAGTCAGAGCCAATAACGATTCCTTCCTTATGGTGATAGCCACCGGAAAGGGCAAAGGTTGTTTTTTCGGATCCGCCGGTGATGGTCAACTGGTAATTCTGCATACCTGCTTCCCGGAATACAGCATCTTGCCAATCCGTACCTGCACCCAATAGCTCAAGATTTTCAAACTCTTCAATTGGGGCCCAACCGATATCATTATAGTAGTCGGCATACTGGCGGAGATTCATGACCGGAATCTTCATAGAGATTTCTTGCAGACCGTAGAAGCTTTCAAAGCTGATGTTAGATCGTCCCTTTGTTCCGCGTTTGGTCGTAATCAAAACGACTCCATTGGCTGCTCGTGCACCATAGATAGCCGTGGCGGATGCATCTTTGAGGATCTCAATGGATTCAATATCGCTTGGGTTGATGGTGTTCAGTGCGTTCGGGTTTTGCCCTCCACCGTCCAATTCGGCAAAGTTGCTAGAGGTACCTTGATTGTCATTAACGACTGGTATTCCATCAATAACGTAGAGGGGTTCAGCTGTTAGGGTAGAGCCAATGCCTCGGATGCGAATAGACACGGCACCTCCGGGGGACCCAGAATTTTGGGTAACTAGAACACCGGCGGCTCGTCCCTGTAAAGCTTGATCTAATCCTGTCGCGGGGAGTTGCTTCAGTTCTTTTTCTGTAACGGAAGATAAGGCCCCCGTGAGATCACTTCTCTTCTGTGAACCGTACCCCACCACTACCACTTCCTCCAACTGAGTAGCATCACTATTGAGACTAATGTCAATTCTGGTGCGCTTCCGAACGGGGACAGTTTGAGAGATATAACCGATATAACTGAATAGCAAAGTAGAATTGTCTTCCACGTCGATGCTATAACGCCCATCCAAATCGGTTGCCGTACCCAGCCCCGATTTACTGTCTGTGATATTTACGCCAATGAGTGGCTCGCCAGTCTCGGTATCCGTAATCAATCCTGACACTTCTATTACAGCAACCTTCGGAGCGGAAGGCGATACATTGGTGGGAAAATTAGAGGAGGTTTTTTTCTTTTTAACGGGTGCAGCAGCTGGCTTAATGATGTAATTATTGTTGCCAACCTTCCGAAAGTCCAGCTGAAAAGGAGCCAATATTTTGCGTAAAATCTGCTCTAAGCTACTTCCCCTAAGGTTGGAGCTTTTCACCCATTTTCCTTTTACCTGTTCGGGGTCAAAAAGTAGATTGGCATTATGTTCTTTGGCTAGGGAATTTAGCGCTACATCTAAAGTCACGTTGCTGTCTCGGGTGCCGCTCTCATAGCTGGTGAAGCTAGCTTGTCCTACTAGTTCCGCAAAGGTAAGTAGTAGGAGCAGCGCAGGAAGGAATAGTCGTGGCCCCCACCATCTGCTTGTTTTTGTTTGTTGTACTTGTTGTTCCATAAACTACGTTGTGAGGATTTGGCTTACTTGATCCAGATCGTATTCTCTTCTTTTCGTATATCTAGACCATAGATCTCTGTGAGTGCAGTCAAAAGAATGTCTACCTCATTGATAGGTAGAGTAGCTGTAAGTTTTCGGTTAAGTACCGCAGGATTGTCAATTTGTACTTCTAATCCCATATTCTCCTCTAGCATATCAATGACCTTGGAAATGGAGGTGTTGTCTAAGACCAATTTTCTATTGCGCCAGGAAGTATATAGCTCTAAGTTGACATCTTGCGAGATTTGGGTAACCTCTCCATTATGGAGCTCGATTACGTCATTGGGCTCCATCTGATGCTTAGCGTATGAGGTATTTAGGCTGACTTTGCCCGTAGCCAAGGCCACGATGATATCCTCTTTTCTTTGGTATACATTGAATGAAGTACCTAAAACTTGCACGCTTGCTTCCTCCGCATGAACGTGAAATTCCGCTCCCCCGATTTTGGGATTCTTTCTCACGTCAAAGAAGGCCTCCCCTTCCATCCAGACTTCACGGTCTTGATCCTTGCTCCAATCGGCCTGATATCTAATTTTTGAGTTACTATTTAAGGTGACGAAAGAGCTATCAGGTAGGTATACTTCTCGCAATTGTCCGTAATCTGTCTCCACTACTACCCAGCTAGGTTCCGGGGATCTGAGCAAAGGTAGGACCACGATTAAAGCTAATATTGCAGCAGCTACGGCAGCGGCTGCATACCATCTTCGTCTGATTTTGATTACTCTCCCTTTTTCGCGACGGTGATTGATTTCTTGCTTTAGGTCTTTTAAGGCCGCTTGTGTTTCCTCTGCCTGGATACCCAGCGACAGTCGCTCCAATAAGGTTTTTGCCGCATTGATTTCGTCTAACTTTTCCGGGTGTTCTTCTATCCAACGCGTCCAAAATTTTACTGCATCTGGCTGTTGATGTAGGAAGAAATCCTGAAAGGATTCATTGGCAGCAAAATCTTCTGCACTAAAGGTGGTGTAATTCATAAAAAAGTTTGGTCTTTGGTACTAAGTGCCAAACCTTCTCTTTTTTTACCACGGAATTTTTGACTTTTTTTCAAAAAAACACAGGAGGGTTGTTTAAGTGTTTGTAAATCAGTATTTTGGAGAAAAATATTTATGTGTGAAATAGGAGCCTCGGAGTGGTGCGGCTTAGGGAAGGAGTAATAAAAGGGAGATAAGTAGGGTGTCCTTCAAGGACTTTATTGCCCGGTGAATTTGGTTGTACACTGTTCTTTTTTGTGTATCGGTCTTGTCCGCAATTTGTTCATAGCTTAGACCTTCAAAAAAACGGAGCTGGATCATTTCCCGTTGTTTTTGAGTGAGTTGGTTTAGGGCTGACGCAAGTTGCCTTTGCCGTTCCTGATCTTCCTGTTGCTGAATCAGGAGACTTTCATAAGAAGGACTAGATCCCGACAGCGTTTCCCCTTGAGTTTGTAATCCATCAGAACGCAGGCGCTTCAGTAACTTTCTTTTTAGGATTTGTTGAAGATAAGCACGAGGATGCTGAACGGTAGGCAAGGTTTTTCTTTTGTCCCAAATATCTAGAAAAACCTCTTGAATGATGTCTTTGACCAGGGCCTTGTCATTGCGGATGGATAAACCAAAAATAAGCATAGGCGCAAAGTGCTTTTCAAAGAGTCGATCGAAACTCTGTTCATCTCCTCTAACCATTTTGGTCCATAGTGCTTCTTCTGGTATCTGATCCTGCATTTTTCCCTATGATGAGTACCTAGTAGCTGAGCAATAAGCGGTAAACCCCTTAGCTCGAAAACTCATCTAAAGGTATAAAAAAACGAAAACTTGGAAATTTAGCATGCCAAACACTAAGACCTCATAAACTAATGTGCCAGTAGCTTTCCAACTTGAATTTTCTGCCCCGTCTGGTCTAGGATCTGGTAGAAATACAAGCCTGCCGTCCTAAGATCCAGGGATATCTGGTTCTTTAAAGCAAATCGATCTAACAAGGAGCCATTGGGACCAAAAAGTAAGAGTTGCCCTTCGATTTCTTTAGTATCCAGGAAGATCTTGGATTGTCCCAGAGGCAATAGACTAGGGTATATTCTGATTGAATTGGGTTGTAAGCTGGAAACAGTTGAAATCTGATCGGATACTACTAATGTACTCTGTTTTCCTTCGATAGGACGTTGAAATCCATTGCTGGTAATTCCCATTACCTCGTCAATCCTCAGTTGCCAATCCTTGACATTTGAGTTGGGAAGACTTAGCTCCAGCTGGCCAATAGTTCCCTGACCAGATTGTCCTTGTCCATCCGTTCTACTGAGTGCGACGGCGATGATCGAGGCGGCATCATCTGCTCTAAGGAACGCTAAAGGGGCCTCATTTTCTAGTAACCATCCACTAGTGGAGGACAATGAAGCGGTAGTCTCCACCCCAAATCGACTATCTAGGTGTAAGTTGAATCGTAAGCCATGAAGATCGGCAATAGGACTTTCTGTGGAACCTAAGACTAGGTCGGCCATGACCTTGCCTCCTGCGGGTAGGGAGTCTTGACTAAACACTAATTTTAAATCGGGCAAATCTCCTGGCGAGAGTCCTTTGGCTAAGGGATGCTTGAAATCATAGTTCTCATTTATAACCTCCAGGTCTATTTCTTCTACCAAACCATTGCCGTCGCAGTCAGCATGTTTGTGATTCAGTCCATCTGGGTAAAAGCTCGGCCAATCCTCGCTATTTTGAGCCTCCCAAAAGATTGTCGGACTTGATCTCGCAGGACCCGCCTTTCCGATGGCAAGCCCTAAGCTTAAAATATCGTCTGTATTCACGAGGCCATCTGAATTCGTATCCCCAGGCCAAACCCGATTTGGGAATTTCACCCCGTTTGGATTGTGTAAGAAAATCCCTTCTTCATTATTGGCTACCCACAAGTTGCCAGCTTCATCCTTGCTGATGGCACTGATACCCGAAAAGGTATCGATGGGAACTTCACTAAAATCCATCCAGTTGTAGTCCTGTCCGTTGTATTCAAGCATTCTCGTGGGACTAGAAGAACCAAGGTATACCGATTGGCTTTGCTCATCGTAGTATATGCACCGATAGCCAAAAACAGGGTTGCCGTTGGCATCGTTTGGAGTATGCACTTCTACTTCGACAAAGTCTTTGGTAAAAGCAAAGCCACCATTGGTGCCAGTAAACCAGACGCCCCCACCGGGTGCTGCTGCTAAGTGGGTGACATTCGCCGGAACCGGATTTTGTAGGCGGTCAAAAGTCCGCCAGTTATTTCCGTCATAAGCACTTAAAATACCGTAAGAAGGATTGGTAGGCGCAGAACTACCTACCCAAAGCGTTCCTTGATCATCCAGCTCTAGATCCCAGATGTGATAACCCATATTATAGCTGGCGAATTCCTCCAGGTACGTGGGGGTAAAATATTCCCAACCACCAGTGGCAGGTCGATAGAAAGCCAATCCTCCCGCGGCGTCCTGCCCTGAGCCACCATTGCCCAAGGCTCGACTACCATTGGTGGCAATCCATAAGCCCCCTCGCTCCATATCATATTCCAAGGCTGTTACAATCGGGTAGGGCAGTCGGTTTTGGATGTTTTCTAGATGGACAAAAGTATTTTCTTCGTAATAGTATAATCCATTTTGAGTGGCTAGGTAGACTTCTCCATTCGGTCCAAGTGCGAAATCTCTTGCTTCATTCTCCAGAAAAGTATTTTCCTGTAAGAGGGAGGCCTGCCAGCGCCCATCAGCCGTTATAGCAATTCCACGATCCTCGAGACCGATGTAGCAGTTGCCATCTGATTCACAATTCATAGCCCAAACTCGATTGCCATGCAACCCATCCGACACGAAGGAATGAACTACTTCCCATCCGTCTGGATTTAGCCGTCCTACTTCGCCGTTTGCCATGGTCCAGAGTGCCCCATTGGGGGCTCGATAGAGTTGCCGATACCGGGTGAAGGTAAAGGGGCCATCTTCCGTTTTAACCGCCTCGAATTCATCGATGATTGGATCATAATGTAACAACTCGGTTTGAGCACCGATCCATACTTGGTTGCTAGAATCAATATCGATCGATAGAAGAGTGTTATTTCTGAACGGAGCGGTGCTTGCATCGATTTGGACGTAGGAAGTGTCTTGTAGATCAATGATCAACAAGCCTTTTTTGGCTGAGGCAGCCCAAATTTTGCCACTTGTATCTATGGCCATATCGCGCAGAGCTGCTGGGAAAATAGTACCTGATACCCCAAATAGCGGATCGCGGATATTGTATACCCATTCGTTTCCATCGTATTGCCCAATGCCATCAAACCCGAACGGTCCTGAACCATCTAGCTTTGCGTAGTCGAAGGTAGCCCAAATTGTACTATCGGCTGCTCGTTCAATATTACGTACATACCTAGAGGGCAAAGTGGGATACGTATTGAAGGTCCAAGTACCATTTACATACTTGTGAAAACCATTGTTGGAAGCGACGAAAAAGCTATCTTTGGTGATAGCGATAACGTCATTGACTCCGTTGAAAGGGACCTGCCAGGAAAGTTCTTCCCAATTTTCGTTCACTTTTCTAAATAGACCTTCTTCCGCCGCTACATAAAGATCATTGTCTTCATCCATGCTTAGCCCAAAGACTTTCTGGAAAGGAATACTACTGTTTTCTGGGGTGTAGGTTACCCAGCGACCTTTATGGTACAAGGATAGGCCACCATCAGAGCCATACCATTCTTTTCCTTCTTGATCAATGAAAAGAACATTGATTTCTGGGACGTACTGTGCTGCGGCAATTCCAGAGAAATTGGTTTTGATCTGATACCATTCTTGACCAAATAAAACAATAGGGAAAAGGCAGAGAAAGAGTAGAGAGAAGCGTAAGCGCATATCAATAGTTTAGTTTATAGCAGTCACAAAAGTACGGTATTTCTAAGGTGGAATCAATATGAAATAGATGAGCCTAAGCGGAATTTTGGGTTTGGTGAGGGGGATGATCGGCTTGGCTAGTGTGGATGGACTTGCGAAAAGGTATGGCTCAGATTTGGCCTTTGACCTTATGAGAGGAGGTTTCGGGGATCAAAAGGAGTAGACTGGTTCGATCCTATGGATCAGCTTAGCCTTAGCGATCTAAGGTAACACGAACCAATGCTGTACTGCTGGACAATAGATAGCAGGATATAGCGATTAGCTAGAGAGGAAAAGGGACTAGCAATTACCCTAGACCCTTTTCCCATTATTTACTCATAACGAAGGGCATCTACTGGATTCTGGGTAGCGGCTTTTGCCGACTGTAGACCACTCGTCAACAATGCGATAGCTAAAGTCACGCCAATAGCTACTATGAACACTACCCATTGAATATCGATACTGAAGGCAAAGTCAGCCAACCACTTTTGCATGGCCCACCAGGAAATGGGAATAGCTAAAGTAGAGGCAATCAGTAGCAAGAAAACAAACTGGCGGCTTACTAGCCAAGTAATATCTGGGATCGACGCTCCCAATACTTTTCTGATACCGATTTCTTTCGTCCTTTCAATCAGGATCAGCGCGATCAAGCCAAATAAGCCGAGGCAAGCGATTACAATGGCTAGAATTGTTGCGCCAGAAATGGCCTTCTGCCATCTAGCTTCTGTTTCGTACTGACTTTGAATATCTTCATCCAAGAAGAAAAATTCAAAAGGTTTGGAAGGAGCTGCAGCTTGCCAGGTGGTTTTCAGTTGATTAATGGTCGCATCCACCTTTTCTGGGCTGACCTTGGCTAGCATGTATTGATAGTAGGGCTCCTTAGGATATGCCCAAACCATGGGACGAATTTGACTTTTGAGATCTAAGAAGTTGTAATTTTCCAATACCCCGATTATTTCCTGATTGGCTAAGCCCTCAAATTTCTCTGGGAGTTTGTAGCCTTCTATCGATGCTATTTCGTATTTGTCTATAAAGGCTTGATTGACCAGAATGGCTTTTCCGCGATCCCCTTGTTGATCTAAAGAGAAATTGCGGCCCTCTTTGAGGTTGACGGATAAGGTGGATAAATAGTCCGGTTCCACCTCGTATTGGAAAACTATATTATTGCTACCGTCATCCTCCCGGATAAAGATTCCTGCATTGCCACGATTAAAAGAATAGGATACCCCTGCCGCTTCTAGTACATTGGGAAAAGCCTTGATCTCTTGTTTGAATTGCTCAACAAATCTTTCCGTCTCTGCCCTTTGCTCGTAGTTGAACTGTGTGGGAATCACCACTATTTGCTCCTGGTCAAATCCTAGATGCTTGTCCTTGATATACTGTTGCTGTTGATACATAATGAAAGTACAGCTTAGTAGCCCTATGGAAAGTGCAAATTGGAAGATTAAACTTCCTTTGGTCACCCAATTGTTTCCACCTGCCTTGAATCCGCTTTTGAAAGTCTGAACGGTTCTTAATTTGGAGAATAGTAGAGCTGGATAAGCCCCCGCCAACAAGCCCGTGAGCATAGAAATACCGAGAAGTGGCAATAGTACTTGCCCTTGTGTCCATTGAATTTCCAGCGGAAATCCAGTTACTTGTGCAACAAAGGGCAGTGCCAAGTCAAGCAGGACGATCCCAATACCAAGAGAGATAACACTCAAGAGTACAGCTTCACTTAGAAATTGGCCAATCAGTTGTCTTCGATCAGCACCCAAGACTCTTCGAACACCAACTTCCAATAGTCTTTTAGACCCTTGAGCATTTGCTAGGTTCATGAAATTGAAGCAAGCAACAATCAGAATTAATATAGCTATGATGCCCATTATTTTGACATAGGACAGGTCAGCTGGTTCTTTTAAACCATTGGCCGTATGTCCATCGTATAGGTGATAAAGGTGTAGGGCATGCATATTGAAAGCATAGGAAAATTCCGCTTCTTCGGAGATCTTACTTTTCACGAAAGTCGGTAATTTCTCTTCGAAGGCCGGTATATCTTCGGGTTGACGGAGACGAATAAAGTTTGTCAAAGGGAATTCATCGTATGCGCTCAGCAATATCTCGGGCTCGTTACGGTATAAAGCTTCAAGGGGAAGTAGAATATTGAAATCTATACTGGTGTTTTGAGGAGGGGTAGCTGCTACGCCAGTGACGGTGGTGGTGTACTCTTCTCCTCTTAATTGCAGTCTAAGGGTTTGTCCGATGGGGTTGGTACGCCCGAAATACTTTTTGGCCATGCGTTCAGTGAGCACGATGCCATCCGGATTACTTAGAACTTGCTCAGGCTGTCCTTGAGCCAGCGAAAAGTTGAAGAAGTCAAAGAAGTTATCATCCACAAATAGGCTCTTCTCTTTGAAGAATTCATTTCCAGACTGGATCAAGATCTCTCCTTCCTCCAACCTCAGCCCTTCCGTCACTTCTGGGAATTCATTTTTTATATCCATTGCCAAGGGGCCAGGGGTGCCTGATAAATTGAAATTTTCATTGATGGTGGTAGAAAGCCAGTAGATCTGATCGTACTCCTCATGAAATTTGTCGTAGGAGAGCTCGTGTTGTACAAAAAGATACCCCAGACTAGCACAGGCAATCCCAATGGATAAGCCAATGATATTGATGCTGGAGGTGAGTCGTTGCTTGGCAAAGGAACGAATGGCAATCTTTAGGTAATTCTTGAACATGGTCTTCGTGTTTAATACAAAAAGAAGAAGCATATGGCTGTTTCCAACCAGAATAATAACGGTTTAGCTGGCTTCTCCTTTTAAAAGGAGTGCAAATCCTATGCCTTAGTTGTAAGGGGTTGACTATTAATCTGGTGTATTCAAGTCATAAGGTGTAACCTGTTCAAGAATGTACAAAAAGTGTTCGGAAACGAACAGCAGGATTGTCAACAATTCTTTGCTCAAGAACTGCTCACTGGAGCAGGTGTATTTCGTGCGATTTCAGGCTGCTCCCATCGGAACTTGGTCCGGGTATCTGATAATCGAATGTGGCAACAAGCTAGAGAAAACTGTTTCATAGCAGCATTTTGTGTCATTTGTACCCGTCCAAAAGAGGGAAATTAGAGAACTTTTTCCACCGCTCCTTGTTACCGGATTTTGACTTACTTTTGACTGGGCAAGCCCACAAAAGTTTGTATTTTCGCACATCTTTTACCTAACCAACATAGAAGGGACTTTAGACATGAATAAAACCTTTGTTTCCGATCAGTTTTCTAATCGACATATAGGGCCTAATGCAAGCGAAGTCGAAGAGATGTTAGCGGCTATCAATGTATCCTCGCTTTCTCAATTGATAGACGAAACCGTACCCGCTGAAATTCGCATGACTGCGCCTCTAGATTTACCGGAAGCCTTGAGTGAATATGAATATTTGAGTGAACTGGCTGAAACGGCCAATAAGAACCGGCTTTTCAAATCTTATATTGGATTAGGATATTATAACACGATTACTCCTAGCGTAATCTTACGCAATATCTTTCAAAATCCAGGTTGGTATACCCAGTACACGCCTTACCAGGCAGAAATCGCACAGGGTCGCCTAGAAGCTTTGCTCAACTTCCAAACGATGGTGAGTGATTTGACGGGCTTACCTATTGCGAATGCTTCCTTGCTCGATGAAGGAACGGCAGCCGCAGAAGCCATGGCCATGTTCTACAGTTTGAAGAACAAGCGCAACAAGGGCGAGGCCATCAATGAATTTTTGGTAGATGAAAATGTCTTTCCTCAAACGCTATCGATCCTCCAGACGCGTGCAGAGCCGCTGGGAATCGTAATCAAGCAGAGTAGCTGGAAATCTTTTGATATCAATGATAAAACCTTTGGTATTCTACTTCAATATCCTGCTGGGGATGGAGCAGTTGAAGATTATCGTGTACTAGTGGAGTCAGCTAAGGACCATGGTATTTACACCACGGTGGCAGCTGATCTGATGGCCCTAGCGCTGTTGATGCCTCCGGGTGAATGGGGGGCGGATGCCGTTGTTGGTAATACCCAGCGTTTTGGCGTGCCGATGGGATACGGTGGACCACATGCGGCTTATTTTGCTACGAAAGAGGACTTCAAGCGCTTGATTCCTGGCCGAATCATTGGCGTATCAGTGGATAGCCAAGGCAAACCCGCCTTGCGTATGGCTTTGCAGACACGTGAGCAGCATATCAGGCGCGAAAAAGCTACTTCCAATATTTGTACGGCTCAGGCATTGCTCGCTATCATGTCTGGCATGTACGCTGTTTATCACGGCCCGGCCGGGATTAGAGGGATTGCACAGGGGATTCACACCCGCACGGCAGCGCTGGCGAAGGCCTTGGGGCAGATGGGACTCAATCTAAAATCTTCCCACTACTTTGATACGGTATCCATCTCCGTTTCTGAAGAGCAATCTACCAACTTGCGAAAGATCGCAGAGGCGAATGAAATAAACTTCTACTATACCGAAGCAGAAGTGCGTATAAGCACGGATGAAACCACCTCAGCGAAAGATTTGGTGGCCATTGTGTCTGTTTTTGCTGAAGCCTTTGGGAAAGAAGCAGTGGAGATTGAATTGGATTACAGCAGTGCTGATTTTCCGGTAAATTTAAGTCGAGCGTCTGGCTATTTGGAGCATCCAATTTTTAATACCTATCATACGGAGACTAAGATGATGCGCTATATCAAGCGCCTAGAGAATAGGGATTTGTCTTTGATGCATTCCATGATTCCTCTGGGTTCTTGTACGATGAAACTGAATGCCGCCTCTGAGTTGATGCCGGTGAGCTGGCCCGCTTTTGCCAATTTGCACCCATTTGTACCGATGGATCAAGCTGCTGGGTATAAACAGATCTTTGAGGAATTGGAAGCGTATCTGAGTGAAATTACGGGCTTCGCGGCTTGCTCGCTACAACCCAACTCTGGAGCTCAGGGCGAGTTTGCAGGTCTGTTGACGATTAGAGCCTACCATCAGTCCCGGGGAGATGTACATCGCAATATTGCACTGATTCCATCTTCGGCCCATGGGACTAATCCCGCTAGTGCAGTGATGGCAGGTATGAAGGTAGTCGTAGTGGCCTGTGATGAGAAAGGAAACATTGACGTAGCAGACCTAAAGGCCAAGGCTGAAGAACATCAGGAGAATCTAGCGGCATTGATGGTTACATATCCTTCTACGCACGGGGTTTTTGAAACTGCCATCAAGGAGATCTGTGATATTATCCACGATAATGGTGGAAAGGTATACATGGACGGGGCGAATATGAATGCTCAAGTAGGCTTGACTAGCCCCGGTAATATTCACGCCGATGTCTGTCACCTCAATCTACATAAAACCTTTGCGATTCCTCACGGGGGAGGTGGACCTGGCATGGGCCCCATCTGCGTGAACGAAAGCTTGAAGCCTTTTTTACCTAAACATCCATTGGTGGAGACGGGTGGTGATCAAGGTGTACATGCGGTAGCTGCTGCCCCTTGGGGAAGTGCCAGTATCCTGTTGATCTCTTATGGTTACATCAAGATGCTGGGAAGAGTTGGCGTGAAGGATGCCACGGAGTATGCGATTTTGAATGCCAACTACATCAAAGAAAGATTGGATGGTGCTTATGAGATCCTTTATTTGGGTGAAAAAGGCCGCACTGCGCATGAGTTGATTGTTGATCTACGTCCTTTCAAGGCTGTCGCCAGTGCCGAGGACGTGGCTAAGCGCCTTATTGACTATGGCTTCCATGCTCCAACTTTATCTTTCCCGGTGGCTGGAACGATCATGATCGAGCCCACAGAAAGTGAAAGCAAGGACGAACTAGATCGCTTCTGCGATGCCCTTTTACGCATCCGGGAGGAGATTGATGAGATTGCGACGGGCAAGGCTGATCCAAAGGATAATGTGTTACAAAACGCTCCACATACCATGGCCCAGCTGACAGCGGACGAATGGGCATTTTCCTATTCCAGAGAGAAAGCGGCTTTCCCCTTGTCGTATTTGCATGAAGGGTACAAATTCTGGCCTGCTGTAGGGCGAGTCAATAATGCGGCGGGCGATCGCAATTTGATCTGTACTTGTCCTCCGATGGAGTCTTACATGGAGGTGAAGTAGAATAAGCTATACCTTTGAATCATGGTGGGGTGGTTCACGTATAAGAATCATTCTGCCATGAGCGGTTCCTGAAGCAGGGGGCCTCTAAATAATGGACATAATTATTCCTGGCATGGGCGGAACACCTATGCAGACGATCGCTATAACTTAAGTTCGACTAGGAGTTGATCAGGACTATTGTTCCCGTGATGGAGAGTTCTCCAGAAGAACTCAGCGAAGCCGCAGCATCTGCCCCTAAGTTCAATTCAGTATCGGCAGTACAACTGATGTTCATGCCTGAAAGAGATATGGATCCTCCATCAGCAGTGGCTGTAATACCAAAGGGCCCATCCATATTAATGGATTCCGAGGCATTGATCTGAATACTTGATGCGCTTGTAATTTCGATACCACCTGGAGATAACTTGATGGAGTTTTCATTTTGGTCAGAAATGGTAATTCCCTGATCCTCATCACTGAAGATCATTTAATTATTACCAGGCGTGGTGATTGATATAACTTTCTTTTCCTCATCAAAGGTGATTTTCATTTTAGATTTTGTGACGAGGGCTTTCATACTATTATTCTCATCTGGAGTCTCAGGAGCCGTTCGTGAGCTGCTATACATAGAGCCCAGGATTACGGGGTAACGAGGATCGTCGTTAAAAAAACCAACCACCACCTCATCATCTACTTCAGGATAGAAGAATGCCCCAGATTCTGCCGTTGCATAGAAAGTGGCTAACCTAGCCCATACGCCTTCGTCACCTGATTGAATTAAAGGTAGTGTAACCAACACTCTAAATTCACCATCTGGATCTTCGTAGATCTGCTTTACCTTTCCTACTTGTAGTCCCTGTACGCCGGGCAGTAAGCCAGCTGCTATCGGGGCTTCCGTACGAACTTTAGCTGTGAACCAATCGATAGATAGACCAATCATAGCCGTTGTTACCCAATTGCCATTGCTAATATCGTGTGTAATGCCAGATACAAAGGCGGTTCCGCTGAAGCGTTTACCCACTCCTTTCAATTCAATTCTCTTACCTGGCAAGATGGCAGCATTACCCTGAAATTTCACCATCCCTTTGATCTTGGCGTACTTGGACTTAATGCTTTGAGCTTCGGCCCAGGTAGTAAGCATGTCTGATTCCAAGAAGCCAGCACTTTGTAGGGTGTAGTTATCTAGTCCGATTACCTCTGATAAGATATCACCACTGATATTTCCCAGGTCCAAATTGGAAAGTGAAGACTCTCCTGTACTAATCTCTTGGCTTTTGTAGTCCCAAGCATTGGATTTTACCGTCTTTAGTTGACTTTCAGCATTCATAGCGGCTTGGAATTCAAAGATATCATAGCCATAGGTAAGCGTTAAAGCTATATCGGTTTCCTCATCGGGGTTCTTTACTGAAACTTTGCCGTCATTGGCAGTCACGGTCATCCCATTGATCTCTGCTCTTGATAATAAAAAATCCCAGTCAGTAGCATAATATTGGATCACTTCCTTTAGTTGATTGGAAGTCGAACTGACATCTGCTGAAAGTCCATGATTACCAATCAATTTGGACATGATATCGCTATCTGTTGTCTCTGTGAAGTAGGCATTGTTGCGGCCAATAGTCATCTTGGCTGACTTGTCTTTGCAAGTAACCAATAAGATTGGACCTGATTGTCTTCTGATCTGGATAGCTTGTTCTAGGACGATGCCCTTGAAAATAGTCTGGGTATCGTTTTCATAACCCGCAGCGACTTCAATTTCGTTTCCAGGGGTGAAAGTGTCAGAGTCACTAATCGGAAATTCCTCAGTCGCTGGGTTGCCATCTACAAGTTCCAATTCACAATAGGGAATCTGGTTCACATTGTTTTGAATATTGACAGATAACACCTGGTAGGTGTCCTTGATTGGTTTACCATTGGATTTTACTATCAAACTAACAAGATCAGCATTGGGAACCACTGGTGAATCAGCCATTGATAAAGGTTAAAGGTGGAACCTGGATCAAAGATTCAGGTTTCAGGTTTTTGAAATTGAAGTAGTCTAAAGTTTTCTGCTGCTGCTGAAAAACAGCATTTTACTATCTAGTGAGAAAACTTTAGACAATTTCACAATCTAGTTCGTGGAAGACAGCTACTTTCAAGTAGTGGCCATTTTCTCCCTATACTTTGTAGGCTAAAATAGAACCTTTTTGACCAAATGTTGTCGAATGCTGGTACAAGCCAATAATTTTGAGCATGTTCTCTGGCAAATATGGACATAGTTTCTACTTTTAAGATCTAGATATTGGACAAAATCTCTAGTAGATTTACCATAAGTATAAGCCCCGCTGTTAGTATTCTCGGAATCAGGACATCTGATTCTTCTCCCATTAATCCTTAATGTTATCTTTTAAATCTACAATCAAATGAAAAGCCTTTACTATTCCCTTTTCTTTATGCTGTCTTTTTGCTTTGGCACTGATCTATCTGCCCAAGAAACTCGTTACTTTCAGTTCCGTGTCTTTTGTGGTGGGGATGATTGGAGGGATACTTCTTTTGTGGCAGCAGCTACGAATACCGATCTAATCAATATGGTACTTGCTGAAATAGATCGACCTTTTGATGAGCGTAAATTCATTATCGGAGATATCGCCGAAGGTGATGGTGGATTTAATTTTAATGGTGAACTTCGTTTCAACTGGCATTTTGTGCCGGATCAATGGCAACTGGCAGAAGTAGCAGTGGAAGTATGTGACGGGTGCCCATTTACCAATGTGCATCAAGAGTCAGATCTCTGGCAAAACAACGTAGGATTCTTCTGTCCCTGGACCAGCAAGCCTGTGAGAGAGATTACCTTGACAGACTTAGAAGAATTGGAGGAAAAGCAAGCCGCTTTGATTAAGGTATTTCCAAACCCAAGCCGAGATCAAGTGTTTATCAAGCATCAGCTTAAAGGCCCAGTTGAATATGAACTCTTTCATATGGGCAATGCTCGGTTAAGATTTTATCCCAAACCTGAAGATGGAGTAATCAACCTGAGTGGATATCCGGCGGGAATGTATACGCTGGTGCTGCGTTCGGCAGGAGCAGTCTTTTCAAAGCGTTTAGTCATACAGTAGTGATCCTGATGAAAATCAGGTATAACTTGTCTTATTTCACTTCTTTGTTTTGAACTTTAATTTTGTATTTTGATTTTTAGTCAAAATATAATATCTTTAAATAGTGGATGTTTGAAATTTATGGGGAAATATAGATTTGGCTTTACCGTTTTCATGTTACGATAGCTCGCCTTTCATACTGATTTGCTCGGCAAGACGAGTCAAGACATGGTCCAGGGAATATCACCACCTATACCGCCAGCCTTTTCCCTGGTTGTTATGTCTACCATTATGACCAAAAAACGAGCAGGCAGTACGTGCGTAAATTATGGCAGCTTAAAAAGCTGCACAGGCTCCCGCCCGGGAGCCTGTTTTTTTGCAGCAACTAATGGTTTCAGACTACAAGCGTCTACCTCGATTTGGTAATAGCTTGTAGCGATTAATTGAGAATCACTAGTTTTTTCGTGGCCAAAACCTTCCCTTGATGTCGAATCATCACATAGTATATTCCTGCTGATAACTTATCTAGTAAAGGTTGTACCAGCTCTCCTGCTCCTTCTTCCACAATATATTCTCCTGCACTTCTACCGTATGCATTGAGTAGACTGATATTGAGTGGTAACCCTTGATACTCGGCAGGGATAGCTAGAGAAAACTGCCCTTTACTAGGGTTGGGGAATAGCTGGAAAGATGCTTGCTCGGTTTCCTTCACTTCGAAAAGAGGAGCAGGTGGAGTAGCGTTGGCGATCAAGGATGAGCTGCTTCCTGCCTCCTTGATTTCTAAGGCATCAATCGCTATGTCTCCCCGGTGGCCGTTCCCAGAAGTGGCAACTACCCGAATCCTAAGCTGGGTGGATTGATAGGGCGTCAGATCGATTGCAGCATTTAGCCAGTTATTGCCTTGAGCGCCGCTTACGGACCAGATACTCTCCGTCCAATTGCTTCCTCCATCTACACTCACTTGTACCTCTAGCTGTCCGATATGGTCACCGTACATGTGATACATAAAGGCGAACTCTGGCTGTGTTAAACTGGTAATATCCAGGCATCTCCTGGTGGTGAAGGCGGAGATTTTGTAGGGGTTACCATTGTTTCCAGAGGTTTCGATATAGCGGTAATAATTGCCTTCTCCTGCGGAGATTGGACCTGTGTTGTTTGTGGAGGTTGCACCCGTTCTACGTCTCCAATTCCGATCATCATCTCGGTTTTGCCGGAATATTCCGAAGCCGTTTGTTTCAAAGCCAAAGAAATAGGGCCAGTTGCTATAGGTATTTGTGCAGTTAACAGGATCACTGATATAGGTGCTCGTTGCGGTAGAGCAGCCGGCAGCGTCACTTATGGTTACTGCATAGTTGCCTGGTGCGAGGTTGCTAAGGTCTTCCGTTGAGGCACTATTTGACCAAGTAAAGGTATAGGGAGGTGTGCCTCCACTAATGCTAAGGTCAATTTGTGCATCTGCATTTCCTGCTTGACTAGTAGTAGTGGCATTAATACTTGCTTCTAAAGCTGGTGTGGCATCGATGGTAAAGGATTCTACCACAGTACAGTTCTGGTTATCCGTGACCGTTACCTCATAAGTCCCAGCAGCAAGGTTCTGGATATTGTTGACAGCGGTAGCCCCGGTAGACCAGTCTACATTCAAACCACTAGCCATACCACTCATAACTAAGGTGGCAGAACCATCCCCCTGATTGGCGCAGCTCTCGGCTGTAGTAGCTACCGTCACACCAAAGCAAAGGTCTTCTACCCGCACTGCATCAATAGCTATATCTCCGACGTCGCCAGTATTGGCTACGATCACACCCAGTCTTACTCGCATACGAGGATATCCACTGAAGTAGGAGAGGTCTACATTAGCTGTTTGCCAGGTATTGCCCTGATCTCCGGTAATATCGAAGAGGAAAGCACTACTTCCTGGAGCCCCCCATAAGGAACCTCCATCCGTACTGATCTGCATGATGAGCTGACCTGCGTCCTGGCCATTCATGTGGTATTTGAAGCTCATCTGAGGTTGCCCCAAATTACTAAAGTCATAGCAAGGGCTTTCAATTACGGTTACCCCACCAGGGTTTCCGGTGGCTTCTGCATAAACGTAGTAATTTCCGTCTGCTGCTGCACTAGGACCGGTGTTTGGGGTTGGGGTTGGGGCATTTACGCGGAGCATGTCAAAGTGGGATAGCTCATTGAATCGCCAATCCCCCCAATCATTTTCGAAGCTTTCTTCGTGTGGATATTGGTCAATAGGTGCGCTGCAGGGGGCAGGAGTACTACAGTTGAGGTAAGATCGATCTGTACCGGCACTATAATACATTCGGGCTTGCTGCATGGGGGTGAAATGGTCACGGCAGGTTCCGGAGGCATAGGACATGAAGTTTGTCGTATTGGGTTGATAGGATTGTTGGTTGGCATCTTGGAAGGTACCAACGTAGGTACAACCACTCATCGCTCCGGGGCGATTCAAGCGAGGATCAGCTGGCTTATCACAGATTTCATCTCCCGTGGTAGCACAATTGGAACCATCTACTAACTCGGCTGTCATCGTCGCATTATTTGGACCATGCGTAGGATATAGCGATAGATATTGGCCAATTAGATGTAAAATCACTGAAACTTGATTGTAGCCATAGCAATCTCTGCTAAAGACAATACGCTCGCCATCACCAGGGTATTTTGAATATCCACAGTAATATGGACCGGCAACTCCTTGACTCAGGTTATTGACGAAGTACAGATTAAGTTTACCTGGAACATCGTGTACATCGAGTTGACTATCCTGGTTCAAGTACAGATTATACAGGTTATTATCTACGATTACATTAAGGTCACCACATAGATACAACTGGATATTGGCCTCGATCAGTTCTGTATTAATCTGGTTCATGTAAAAACCTAAGGTGTAGCTGTCCATGGCCTGAAAGTTCTGTGTATTGGCCATGATGTGTACTTGTACAGGAATCCAAATAATAGGGCTGTTGCTTTTTTGGAGATGAGTCTGATTGCGTTGTTCAAGCGTTTCTGTGAGGTATTTCTGAGCCTCCTTACTGATTTCGGTGGCGGAGATGTTTTGTCCAAACAGAGGAATAGCGCTGACGCCCAGGCAGAGTAGCAGGGCTGTCATAAGGATGTTGTTTTTCATCATACATATAGATTTTGATAGGATTATAAAGTCAGTTTGTTTGCAGGCTACAACTCAGGGTAGTTGGACTGTAGTGGGGGAAGTTGCGGCGAAGTTAAAGGCCTCAAGCATGATATGTTTATGAGATAAACAAGTGCTAAGGAGAGCTTGATAAGTGAGATGAATGAGACAATAAGTGTGTTAGGGCCTTCTAACTGACCATTTGGTTCAAAAGCTCAAGTAGGGAGATCAGCCAATCAACTAAAACTTCAATTGACTCAATGGCTATTTCTCCTGTTCCTACTTGAGCCTACCTTTATGGCATCGTTTCACCCGGGAAGATCAAATCAGCATGTTTCCCAACAAAACCAAATGTAATGACACATCAAATTCTTAAAAACCGACTTGGAACTCCTTACTTCAATGATGCGACAACGGATATACAATGTTGTTTACCTGAGGGATTGATCATCTACAGCTACACCGGCCGAATCTGGCTGGGTGGTGGCGAAAGACCTACTGACCTGCTGTATATCGAACGGGTTTCTGCCGAAGTACAAGCGGTACCTACCATTTTGGCCGACGGAGATATTGATTTAACCTTGGTGTCCGTGGGGACTGCAGAACAACTAGCGTGTGGAGCTAAAGGAGTTAAGGTCGCAGGAAACTATCGTGACAAATATTTTGGTGGCTATCTCAGTCTAGTACCGATCAATGAGGATTTTCAATATTTAGTTATGGTAGCCGGTACCAACTTAGTCAATGAAGAAAGACAGCGTTCCGTTTGCCGAAGTGTACAAGATAGTTTACAAATAGCAGCTTAAGTAGTGTGACTGTGGGTCAGTGTTCATGTCCAACGAGTCGATAATCTTTGGTTACGGAAAGGTGCTCGAAATGATAGTAGTAATCTTCCGTTTTTTCGCAGCTAATTACCTTTCCAGAAGCCGCTAATTTGGAGTATTCGACACGCAGCATAAAGTCATACCAATAGGAAGAGCTTAGTCTAATCTGGTCAGTTTGAAGAACGAACCCTTTTTCCCTGACTTGTTGCAGGCTGAGCTCTTCCCGTTTGTTATTGTACTCATCCACTACGATGAAATTGAATTGTTGCAACGGAAGATCAAGATCTTCAAATAAGGGAGCTAGGTCGATCTTGACCCTGACCTGCTGCGCTCCCAAATCTTGTATGGTAACCAGCATTTTGTCTTTCTTCTTCAGGAGGGAAAGTCGATCTTTAAGTGCATAAGGATCAATGACCTTCGGCGGGTTAAGGATGGATGTCATTTCTGCAGCAGGTACTTCTTTCCGATAGTGCTGCATAACCACCTCATTGTATTTTTTGATAAAGGCCATAATCTTTTTCTGTTCCTCTTTTTCATAAAGTAAGTCAGGGATCCGATGGAAGATGATCTGGTGCTTTTCTAACTGACAAATTGAATAGCCATTGAACTGAAACTGAGGAGTGGTCGTGCTCTCGTATAGAAAGTATTCCTGTTTTTTTAAGTCGCGCTGACCATAAAATTCTCCCAAACAAATAAACTCGTCTAGGCTAAGCGAGGGTAGTTTTAAGTCGCCCTTCACTAATTTGTCATCCAAACCGACTCTTGCCCCCAAGTTGGCACAATGCCAGCTGGCAAACTGGGCATGTGCTTGCCACACAAGGAGTTGCACGACTAGAAGACAGAATGACTTTTGTAAACTCATGGCCTTAAAGGTCTTAAAAATTCACGGCTCTGACAATTTTTGCCTTGCAAAGGTCCACAGGAGGCTGCGGTATGATTTGGTTTTGTTAATTTGGGAACTATATCAAAACGAAATCACGACAGCATGAAAAAACAACTTCCGGGCCTATCTGTACTTCAAGGCCTCATGACCATTGCCCTACTTGCCTTGCTCATCTTTCCTAGTTGTACTTCCACGCAAAACATATTCAACGGCCAGGATCTTACTGGGTGGAAAATCCATGGTACTGAAAAATGGTATGTGGATAGCGGTAGTGGCGATCTAATTTGTGAGAGTGGCCCTGATAAAGGTTATGGCTATCTGGCTACCACTAAGTCTTATAAGAATATGGACTTGCAACTAGAATTTAAGCAGGAAGCCAATGGGAATAGCGGTGTTTTCTTTCGCTCCTCTATTGAAGGGACCAAGATTAGTGGCTGGCAAGCTGAGGTGGCTCCTCCCGGTAACAACTCGGGTGGGGTGTACGAATCCTATGGTAGAGGTTGGCTAATCAAGCCTGATCCCTCCCTAGACAAAGCTTTGAAGATGGGTGAGTGGAACAAAATGAGGATTAAGGTGGTAAATGATGAAGTTACTACTTGGATCAATGGTCAGCAGATGATCTATTTGAAGGATGAAAAGATTGGCCAAGCCAGCGGCCAAGTAGCGCTGCAGATTCACGATGGAGGCGGAATAAAAGTGAGATGGAGAAACCTCAAAATAAAGGAATTACCCTAGGTATCTTCCAACAGTAGATTTTACTGAGAAGAAGACTTCCTCCGGAACCTTACCGCTGGTACATACCTGGGGTGGGTTTCGGAGGAAGTCTGTTTTTACAAGCTACCGTTTGAGCCGCTGATCAAGGGGGACTAAACGTAGATTTAGTGTTAAAGTAATAGAGATGAATGGTGTATTGGGAGGCTAAAAAACCGCATTGGTCCATAAAATTCACATAAACTTTAGGTAGCGATTAAGTTTTTTTTACCTTTATACCAGCAAAAAAACTCTTCTATACGTTATTATAAGGCGCAATAGCGCGATCTTGAAAAAAACTCACCAACACAATTTTCAACTTTATAATTGGCAATCCTCTAGAACCATGGATTAACCTCATTGCCAGTTACCTGCTAATAAAACGACACAAAGATTTCCGTTTCTCTTTTGCGAAGCGCCAAAGTCTAGTCAATCTCTTTGATCTAACAAGACTAATGGGATTGTTACAGGCAATTGGCGGGTATATTCATGCCCGTTTTATGGGTCATGCTTCGCATAAGAGACAAGATTCGTCACCATCAGATGAGTGGGCATTCTATGCCACTTTATCAAGATTAGGTCGTGTCGTTTCTACCTACTTACATTCCTCCTTGATACCCATGATTAGGGGTTAGTATTGAAATAGAGACTCGCCGCATAACCTTCCGACACCGCTTGGAAGGGCAGCATTCTAGTGCTTTACATACATGAAACGGGCGACTCAATTGAGGACGTCCAGGGTGACCAAATTATTTCTTTACTTAAATCTAGTTTTATGAAAAGAGTCTCAATTCTTGGGATTTTAATGTTAACGATTGTGAGTTGGAGCTTTGGCCAACGCACGATTAAAGGAGTTGTCTCTGATGCCACCGGAGAGCCCTTGATCGGTGCCAGCGTATTGGTAAAAAGCACCACTTCCGGTACAATCACAGATATTGACGGGAGTTATCAACTTGCGGTGCCAGAGGGTGCGGAAGTGCTTGTCTTCAGTTACACCGGTTTTACACCACAGGAAATCACCATTGGAATATCCAGTGTTATCGATGTTTCCCTACAAGAGGGATTGGCTTTGAATGAAGTCATCGTGACCGCACAGGGTATTCAAAAAGAAAAAAGAGCCCTCGGCTACTCCGTCGGAACGGTGGACGGGGAAGATATTGCTCAAAAATCTGAATCCGATGTTTCGCGCTTGTTAAAAGGCCGTGTTGCTGGGGTAAATGTAACCTCTACCAGTGGGGTTAGTGGTAGTGGAACGAATGTAATCATCCGCGGTTATTCTTCTTTGACGGGTAGTAACCAGCCATTGTTTGTCGTGGATGGGGTTCCCTTCAATACCAACACCAACAAGGATAACCTTACCAATGACTTTGTAGAAGGTGGCCAGGCAACTTCTAGCCGCTTTTTGGATCTTGATCCTAACAACATCGCCAGCATTAGTGTCCTCAAGGGCTTGAGTGCTACGGTGACCTATGGTGAACAAGGCCGCAACGGGGTAGTGTTGATTACCACCAAAAATGGTCAAGGCTCGGCATCCAGAGATAAGACATCGGTTACCTTGAGCCAGTCTTATTTTACCACTGAAATCGCCTCTCTGCCTGACTATCAGACGAACTTTGGAGGCGGTTTTCATCAGAATTTTGGTTTCTTCTTCAGTAACTGGGGACCGAATTTCAATACTCGAGGTGGGCGAGGTGTAGATGCCAATGGTCAGGTTCAACACCCATTGGATCGTTTGACGGACGGGACGCTGAAGGCCCAATTTCCAGAGTTTGCTGGGCAACGTTATGACTATCGCAATTACAACAGTACGGAGAACTTCTTTGAAAATGGCTATGTAGCCAATACTTCTTTGAACCTACAAGGAGGCACGGATAAAGCTAACTTCAGTGGCTCGTTCGGGTATACGGAAGACCAGGGATTTCTACCGGGTAACAGTGTAAATAAGATCAATATAGGAGTGGGAGGCCGCATAGAACTGGCAAATAATCTGACCTTAAACAGTACCATCAATTTCGTGAAGACCAATTTTGAAACTCCTCCGATTAGCTACGGAGATGGTAGTGGTATCTTTGCCGGTGGTGGACTTTCTGTTTTTTCGGATGTATTCTATGTACCGAGAGGAATCGATCTGATTGGATTGCCGTTCGAGGCACCAGCCGATAATCGTCCTGTTTATTATCGTAGTGGGAATGATATTTTAAATCCAAGATGGACAGCCAAATATGCTCGTAACTCAAGTTTGGTGAATCGTGTCTTTGGACAATCCGCTTTGAGTTATAAGCCGGTGCAGTGGTTGAATTTAACCTACCGATTGGGTATTGATACTTACACGGAGCGGCAGGAGTACGTGGTAAACCGTATTGGCTTGGCTAGTAATGACTATGCGGCTATTAACAATGGGATGTACAGAACAACCGATATCATTAATACCATCTGGGATCACAATGCCTTTGCTGCTGCTAGTTTTGATGAAGTGGCACCAGGTTTAGATTTGAGCGTAACCGCTGGTTTCAACTATAGAGAAGATGATTTTGCTAGAGATGGTATTGAGTCTACCAATCAATTGGTATTTGGGTTTATTGAACATTCCAACTTTACGAACCAGTCTTCCGTCAACAGTCTTTCTGGTCTAGATATTCAGAATAAGCAGTTGGAACGCCTAGTGGCGGGGTATGCATCTGTTACCTTCGATTACAAGAACTACTTATACCTAAATCTCTCTGGACGAAATGACTGGTCATCAACGGTTGAAAAGGAAAACAACAACCTTTTCTACCCAAGTGCCAGTTTGTCCTTTATCCCTACTGAGGTATTTGGCTCTAGTAATATGCTTAATTTCTTGAAGTTGCGCTTAGGCTATGGTACTTCTGCTGGTTTTCCTAGTCCTTACAGCACGAGAAGTATACTTTCCTCCAATCCCCGACAATTTGTTAGTCGACCCGGAACTGTTATTACCACCAATAGCAATGCTACCTATTTTGAAGACAATGGGGCAGCTGCTACTTTAGGTAATCCGAACCTTAAGCCAGAGCTTCATACGGAATACGAATTTGGTGTAGAGGCACAGTTATTTAGAAACCGTGTGGGTATCGATTTGACTTTATACCAACGTAATACCAAAGATCTCATTACCAATGCGCCATTGGACCCTTCCACGGGCTTCACAAGAACGACTATCAACATCGGTGAGATCCGCAATCAAGGAATTGAGTTGGGCTTGGATATCACACCGGTACAATCCACCAATTGGAATTGGAACTTATACACCAATTTCTATGCCTACAACAGTAAGGTATTAGAATTAGGGCAAGGGTTAGACGAAGTGAGTATTGCCGGATTTTCCAACCAAGGGAATTTCGCGATTGAAGGGGAAGTTTACGGGATCATGAAAGGCTCGGCCATTCTCAGAGATGAGCAGGGGCGTCCAATCATTGATAACGATGGATACTATACCATCGATGATGAGGTGCAGGTAATTGGTAATCCACATCCTGATTTTACTACCTCAGTTACTAGTACCTTAACTTATAAAGGATTTTCCCTCTCCGCTCAATTGGAGTATCGACATGGAGGAGATATTTTCTCCGGAACTGCAGAGGCCTTGTTAGCTCGGGGCTTATCCCAGGACACAGACTTCGATCGTACTCAAGCTTTTGTATTGGATGGTGTAATGGCTGATGGAACGCCCAATACAGCCATGATCACTGCTACCAATCTCTACTTTGATAATTTCGGATTTGGTCCAGATGAAACCAGTGTATTCGACGCTACAACCATTAGAATTCGCGATGTAACGCTTTCTTATTCCCTACCTAAAAGTCTGATTCAGAATACACCTTTTGGTGAAGTTTCCATTGCCTTAAGTGGTCAAAACTTATGGTATGAGGCCATCAACTTACCAGAACATACCAATGTGGATACGGATGCCTTAGGATTTGGTGCGGACGGTAACGGTTTGGGTTTTGAATTTTTGAATGGACCTAGTGTTCGCCGTTATGGTGCGAGTTTAAGACTACGGTTCTAAATCGGGTTAATGACTTGCCACCCACCTGAATGCTCGATTTAGGTAGGGGATCACTATTCCTAATTATTAAAAAGCGTAAAATGAAGAAAATCAGAAATATATGTTCCTTAATCCTGTGTTTGTTCTTGGTCAATGCCTGCGACTTAGAATTACAGCAGGATCCTAATAACCTTTCTCCCGAATCTGCCAATGCTGACTTCCTATTGAATAGCATTGAGTGGGGGTTGAATGAGTACTTTTTTGAAGTTACAGACTATACCATGGAGGTAACCCGTCTCGTGGCTATGGAGCCACGTTCTGGCACCTACGAAACGGCCTATCAACCGCAAGATTTTGACGATATGTGGGAACAGGCTTACGTGGGGATTATGAGTGATGCTAACACCTTAATTCCCTTAGCGGAAGAAAAAAGTTTGTTTATCCACTCAGGGATTGCCAGAACAATTCAAGCTTATACGCTGGTCACATTGGTCGACTTCTTTGGGGATGTTCCTTTAAGTACGGCTCTGAACAGTGAAGATTTTACACCAAAAGTAGATGATGGGGCATCGGTATATGCCGCTGCTGAGGCTTTACTCGATCTGGCAATTGCGGATTTTGGTAAGGAGGCGCTCGGGACACCGGCGAATGACTTGTTCTATGGTGGGGATGCTGGCAAGTGGATCAATTTGGCCAATTCTCTTAAGTTAAAGATGGCGCTGACCACTCGCCTAGTAGATCCCGCTGAATCTAAAACCAAGATCGATGAGCTAATTAATGGCAGCAAATTGATTACCGATGCCGCAGACGACTGGGAATTTCCGTTCTCCACTAATACAACGACGGTTCCTGATAGTCGGCATCCCTACTTCACGGACAACTATGGCGGGGCAGCAGACTACATGGCCAACTACTTCATGGATTTGCTTTTACGGGACAAGAACAATCCAGATCCTAGAACCAGATACTATTTCTACCGACAAACATTGGATATTTCTACTGATGTAAACGAATTGCCTTGCATCGTGGAAGCTAGGCCGGGGCACTATGGTCCCGATATGGTCTTTTGCAATGCCGGTGATGGCTACTGGGGGAGAGATAATGGCGATCAGGACGGTATCCCACCCGACAACCAGCTAAGAACCATTTTTGGCTTATATCCAGTAGGAGGCAAATTCGACGGAGATGAAGGTACCTTAGCTACCTTTAGTGATGGGCTGCAGGGAGCTGGCATTCATCCCCTAATGCAATCGAGCTGGGTAAAATTCATGATGGCTGAGGCCGCTCTGACCTTAGGTACTACCGGTGATCCGGCGATCTTATTACAAGAGGCAGTAGAGGGATCAATGGACAAGGTGGTGAATTTTGGTCCTGGTGTAGTGAGTGGAGATCTAGCCGCTACTACAGAGGATGTTTCTGCTTACGTCACCGAGGTGTTGGATCGCTACAATGCGGCGGTTACAGACGATGAGCGGCTGAATGTCATTGTAAAAGAATTCTACATTTCCTTGTTCGGCAATGGAGTGGAAGCTTACAATGCCTACCGCAGAACGGGCAAGCCTGAAGGAATGCAATTACACCTATCCAATCAACCCGGTTCCTTCGTAAGAAGCTTTGCCTATCCGAATAATAGTATTAACCGAAATGCCAATATTAGTTCAAAAGGAACGGTGGCTGTACCCGTTTTCTGGGATACCAATCCTCCGGGTTTTGTGCAGTAGATGGAGTGAGGAGTAAGCTTTGGCTTTTCATTTAATTATTGATCAAGGAAATTAAACATGAAAATCATACATTCTTTTTTCACCTTATTGGCCCTATCCGTGGTTTTTGTCTCTTGCGAGAGTGACTTTGTTCCACCTCATGAGGCGGTGCCAAAGGGCGGTTTTGTCAGATTTGATGCAGAGGTAGAAAGCATCAACTTTGTTATGGACCTAACACAGGAAAGTAATCCTGTTTTTAGTGCTCCGATTTTAGCTCCTTCCGATAACGTGATTGCCTATGACTTGAGCTTCAATTTGGTAAGTACCCAAGGAATAGCTGGACCATTCACGATTGCTAATATTACCAGTTTACCAACCACCTTGAGTTTTGATGCTGAAACAGTGGCAAAGGCTGCCGGCGTCGATCTTGCTGATTTGAAGGGACGCCTGGACTTTAATGCCCAGGTCACACGAGAGGATGGAACCATATTTACATTCGATGACTTCACTGGGGATTTAAATAACCCTGGTCAGCGTCAAGCTATGCAGTTTAGCGTATCCTTGGTATGTCCATCTGATCTAGCCGGTACCTTTGATTATGTGCAAACGGATATGAAGGCCAATGGCAATACCTGTGGCCAACCCCCAATCTCTGGTACGGTGACCTGGACGGAGACCGGTGCAGGCTTGTACGAAACCGATGATGCTTCCTTCGGACAATTTGCTAATTGCTACGGAGATGCACCAGCAACAGGTTTGAGCATTAATGATTCTTGTGATTTGATCTCAGTAGCTGGTTCTGACCAATATGGCGATGGCTATACTTATAAAGTGCTATCCGTGGATGGACCAACACTTACTTTAGAATGGACCAATACCTTCAATGATGGAGGAAAAGTGGTCTTAACGCGCCAGGATGGAAAAGACTGGCCGCAGTTAGGAAGTTAGAAATCACCCGAACCCTTCCTGACAAGAATTAAACGAGCTGACTCAACGGCCAGCTCGCATTAAAAGAGCGTTTTATTAGCATTTGGTTAGGAAGAAAAACCTAACATTCACTGGTGTCTGATCCATGGTCAGGCACCAGCTTTTCTCCTTACACTTCTCTTTAAATCCAACTCTAATGAAATACAGTTTTACCTTACTATGCATTGTCCTAATAGTCAGTGCTTGTGGCAGTAGCCATGTGGCCAATAAAGGTGGCCGAAGCCTTGATTACTCCTCTATGTCTACTTTGGCGGATGCCCTAAGAGTACAAAGTGGCGTACAAGTCGTAGGCTCAGCACACAATACCAAGGTGGCAATTCGCGGCGTCAACACATCCAAATCAAGTACCTCAGAAACTTTTACCGCGAGTCCTACGGGTGGCGGGCCTGTGCAGCGACAAACCACTGTCTTAAAGGATGTGGAGCCATTATTTTTAGTAGATGGCACCATTGTAGGCAATTCGTATCAGCAAGCTAACCGAGTCGTCAATGTACAAGACATTGTATCTATCAGGGTGCTGAAGAGCTATTCGGAGACCAATGCCTTTGGGGAGCAGGGCAAGAATGGAGTGATCAAGATCACTACGCGTCAAGGAGCAACGGTGCAAGCCAAATAGTATTTTCGGAAAGATCCAGGATTAATGACTAGTACTTTGTAACATAAGTTATTTGGAATTATGGGGAGCAGATTTTAAGTAAGCTCAAGGCGCGAGGAGGGAAAATAGCCTTAGCTACTTGACCGACGAGCAACGCAGGGCTTGTTTAAAAGATGCCGCCAGAAACCAGAGAAACTTATGTTACAAAGTACTAGTGTCTCGGTCTAGCGAAACATGAGTCATCCCGAATTTTTAGCCATTAAGAAAAAGAGGCAATGATGGATGGCCATTCTAAGCCTGTAGAGCGGTATCGATACAGATCGGTACCGCTCTCCTGTTCTATGGCACCAGTTTTT
>JABSSL010000108.1 GCA_013214355.1 Saprospiraceae bacterium
TTAAATTAAAAAGCATGAAAAAAATCTCACTAGTTTTCGGACTGATGCTTTTTGTCGTGGGTTTCACCATGGCACAAAAGACTGTTACAGGAAAGGTGGTAGATGACTCAGGTGAATCCCTGATCGGCGTTAGTATCCTTGTTCAAGGAACAAGTAGTGGTACAGTAACCGATATCGACGGCGCCTACAGCATCAATGTACCTTCTGAAAGTAATGTATTGGTCTTCAGTTACACGGGATTTGCTACTCAAAATGTTGAGATTAACAATCGTACGTTGATTGATGTAACACTTGAGACCTCAGCGGAATTGCTACAAGAGGTTATCGTTACCGCTTACGGTATTACGACGAAGGAAGCCTTTTCTGGATCGGCTGATGTTGTCGGTGCGGAAGAGTTGGAGTTGAGAAATGTAACTTCTCCCATTGCTGCTATCGAAGGTAATGCCACAGGTGTTCAGTTTACTTCTCCTTCAGGACAACCTGGATCTTCTCCTGGTATCGTAATCCGCGGGGTGGGTACACTGAATGGTGATACAGATCCTCTCTTCATTGTAGACGGAATTCAGTATGAAGGAGCCCTAACCACTATCAACCAAGAAGACATTGAGTCCATCACGATTCTTAAAGATGCCTCATCTACTTCTTTGTATGGTTCTCGTGCTGCCAATGGTGTGGTTTTGATTACCACTAAATCAGGTACTATCGGTGGAGAGACTAGAGTTTCTGCTTCTGTTCAGCATGGTTTTGTCTCTAGAGCGATTCCTCTATATGACGAAGTTACTCCAGGTCAATACTACCAATCCATGTGGCAAGCACTAAAGAATTCAAGTGCTGGTGGTGGAGACGGTGAATTTGCTTCTGCTAATATCTACAATAACTTGGGGTATAATCCCTTTAATGTAGCTAACGATCAGATCGTTAATTCAGATGGTAGTTTGAACCCCAATGCAAGCGTAGTTTACCAAAACTTGAATTGGTTCGACGTATTAGAGCAAAGCAATACTAGAACCAACTACAATGTAAATGTATCTAGTGGTGGAGAAAACCACAGTATCTTCTTTTCTACTTCTTACTTGGAAGAAGGAGGATATGTTAGAACTTCTGAATACGATCGTTTGACTACTCGTTTGAACGCCAACTTCAATGCCAATGACTGGCTAACCTTGGGTGGTAGTGCTAACGTTACTACTTCTAACTCTAGAGGTCCTAGTTCAGCTGGTGCGGGTAGTATCGTGAACCCATTCGGATTTGCTAAGAACATTGGATCTATCTATCCAGTCTATGTGAACGATCAAAACGGAAACTTGGTATTGGATGAGGGTAACAACCCAATCTTCGACGGTGGGGAAGGATTCTCTGAATTCAATATCGGTTCAAGACCTATCAACCAAGGTCGTCACGCACTACAAGAGCTTCTTTTGAACGATGAGCGTGATAGAGACAATACTTATGGCTTGAGATTCTTCGCTGACTTCAGCCTGATGGAAGGCTTGAGCGTACGATTGAACTACGGTAGAGACATCAATGAAGGTTTGGAGAAAGAGTATGAGAACAACATCATTGGTGATGCACAACCAACAGGTCGTTACAGCGAGACAAGATTTAGAAGACAGGTTGAAAACTTCAACCAGCTATTGACTTACAATAAGTCATTTGCGAATGCTCACAATATTGAAATTACCTTAGGACACGAAACTTTTGACAGAACTTTCACTAGCAACAATGGTCTAGCCATTGACCAAACAGCTGAAGGTATCTTCGAATTTGACAACTTTGCTACTCCAGTACGAGTAGGTGGTTCTACCACAAGAAAGAGAATTGAAGGTTACTTTGCTAGAGCTAATTATAACTGGAATAGCAAGTACTTCTTGAGTGTTTCTGCACGTAGAGATGGTTCTTCTGTTTTCAGCTCAGGAGCAAGATGGGGTAATTTCTACTCTGTAGGTGCCTCTTGGAGATTGGATCAGGAAGCATTTATCCAAGAAATTCCTTGGATCAACCGCTTGAAACTACGTGCATCTTACGGTGAAGTAGGTAACGATGATTTGGGTGATTTCTTCCTATCTCAGCCAAGATATAGCTTGACTTCTAACGCTGGTAATCCAGCGATTGTATGGTCAGAAATTGGTAACGCTAACCTACAGTGGGAAACCATCGAGAGTTTTGACGTAGCCGTTGAATTCTCTCTATTCAACAACTTCCTTGACGGTTCTTTGGAGTACTACCGAAGAAACTCTTCAGATCTGTTGTATGACCTACCGATCGCATTAAGTAACGGTTTGAACTCGTTCCCAACCAACATTGGTGACATGTACAACTCTGGTATCGAGCTAGGCTTAACCGCTAACTTGATCACTAAGAGAGATTTCAGATGGAATGTTAGAGTAACAGCCTCTACTTTCCAAAACGAAATCACCAGCTTGCCAGATCCATTCATCAATGGTTCTAAGCGATGGGATGTGGGTAGATCTCGATTTGACTTCTTCCTACTACATACTGCAGGAGTTGATCCTACTAATGGAGATCAGTTGTTCTACATGTACGAGGTTGATGAAGATGGTAACAGTATTCCAGTATTGGAAGGAGACGGAAGCCATGCAACTACAAATGACTGGGAAGAAACAGAAAGAGCCTACACAGGTGCAAGCTCTATTCCAGATCTTTTAGGATCTTTCTCTAATAGCTTGAACTACAAAGGATTTTCTTTGAACTTCCTGCTTACTTTTGGTATCGGTGGAGATATCTTGGATAATGGTTATTCTGCCATGATGCACAGTGGTATCTACGGTCGTTCACTACACCCAGATATCTTGAATGCATGGCAAGCACCTGGTGATATCACTGATGTACCAAGAATGGAAAATGGAAACGTTGATTTGGTGAGAACTCAGTCTACTAGATTCCTAACAGATGCTTCTTTTATTGCTGTTAGAAACGTAAATATTGGTTACACCTTCGGTGAAGATATTGCTAGCAAACTTGATGTTGAGGATTTGAGACTCTCTGTAACAGGAGAAAACCTATTGCTATTCAGTAGAAGAGACGGTTTGAATCCACAGTACAACCTAGCGGGTACTCCTCAAGGAAATGACTTCAATCCTGCACGGATTATTTCTATCAGTTTGAATGCCAATTTCTAATTTTCTCCGTCAACTTTAAAAAGACCAAACATGTTGCGTAACATAAAATATTTATCATTAATCTTCTTTGTTTTCGCGATATCCGCCTGTAGCGAGGATTTCTTGGAAACAAAGCCTACAGATGCGATTTCAGCGGCTGATGCCTTGGCTACCGAGGCGAACATGGCCCTAATCATAAACGGAATGCACCGTGCGATGTATTCTCAATCTCAAACTGTACTACCTGGTGGTACTACAGCCAGAGCCAATGAGCACTACTGGGTACCAATGGGCGATAACCTTGCTGGAGGTTTGATCCACAGTGCCAATGCCAACAACTTGAGTTGGAGAAGTGTGGCACAATGGGTGCAACATACTGATGAGACCACGAACACCCCTAGGATCTTATGGTACCACCGTTACAATATTATTGCCAATGCCAACTCTATCATCAATAGAGTAGAAGAAGGTGATTTGCCTCAGACACCAAGACTATTACAGATCGTTGGTCAGGCTTACGCCTACAGAGCATATGCTTATATGTCATTGGTACAGCATTTTGCGAAAGGATATTTGATCGGTAACCCAGCCTCTGATCCAGGAGTGCCCTTGTTATTTGCTTCAGAATCTCCTTTCACCAGCGCACCTAGATCCAGTGTTCAAGCGATCTATGACCAGATTTCTTCAGACCTTGAGTCTGCTATCTCTAGTTTCGAAACTGCTGAGCCTAGAGCGACAGGTAGCGCTTTTGATAAGGCCAACCTTAACATCGATGTAGCCTATGGGCTGAAAGCTAGAATGGCTTTGGCAACTGGTGACTGGGCAACTGCCGCAGAAGCTGCTGCTAAAGCACGTGAGAACTATCCAATCATGGATGAAACGGATTGGAAATCTGGCTTTAACACTACGCTTCTTCCAGAAGTGCTTTGGGGAAGTAACGTAATTACTACTGAAACTACTTTCTTCCGTTCTTACTTCTACCTAGCTTCTAACACCTTTAACGGTAGCCAGGTAAGAAACAACCCTAAGATTGCGGATAGAAGATTGGTAGACGCCATTCCTGAAACAGACTACCGAAAAGATGTATTCTTGGTAGATGCACCTAACTCTAATACTTCAGCTGCTAATGGTGAAGGAGGTTGGGCCAACAATACCAATCCTAAGTACACGACTGAAGCAGAATTCGATGCAGAAATTGATCGTTTGGGATCTGAGTGGGGATGGACTTCTAGACACAATACGCACCCATACATGCACGTGAAATTGCGTCAGAAAGTACCCGGTGGTATCGAGCCAGATGATATCATCTACATGCGTGCTTCAGAGATGTACCTTATTGAAGCAGAAGCAAAAGCTATGTTGAATGATATTCCTGGTGCTCAGGAAGCCCTAAGACCTTTGGGTGAAGAGCGTGATAGCGCTTATGACGTAGCTCAGTACGATACGCAAGAGAGTATGATGGAGCACATCAAATTCCAGCGTGCACTTGAGCTTTGGGGTGAAGGTTTCATGTTCCAGGATAAAATCCGTTGGGATGATCCTATTGACCACGCTGCTAACGGTGGTTCTGGTGCGTCTGAGGTATTGTACCAAGCTGGATTCTTCCAAGACAGACCTTCTGTTAACACAGATTGGGTATTCAAGATCCCTCAAGCAGAGATCGATGCTAACCCAAATATCACGCCAGCTGATCAAAACCCATAAGATTTGATTTAGCTAGTTTATATATACAGTTCTAATTAGAACTGAACATCCAATAAGCACCATTTATCCCGATTCTTGTAGGTATCCAAGATTCGGGATGAATCGTGCTTTTAATAAATTCCTCTTTTTTAGCTGTACAACTTGTAGATATCTTCCATGAGGGGCCGTGCTAAAGCATTCATATAGGATAAAACTTAATAGGAAGAAGGTGGTCATATAATTCTGTTTCTTATATTTGGGGTATAGTTTATCACTGGCTAAGAAAAGTACTCGACTCTTCATTTATTAAGAAGACCCAAGTTGCACTTGTTCGTTCATAGATTGATCCTCTTGATGCTCCTGGCGCTTGTGCCTCCAATCCTCCTGTTTGCGCAGAAGCCCATTTCTGTTACCCCATCCAGCAAAGAATTAAGAGTGCCATTTGAGCAGATGCTGACGTTCGAAGATACGACCGCAAGTCTTTCTTTTGAGGAGATAAGAACGGATGAATACCAAGCAAAATTTGGATCGGATGAATACCGGGTGGAACAGTTCAGTTCTGCCTATTGGACCAAATTCACTATTGCAGGTAAGGCCTTGAGACAAAAAAGCTGGTTCCTGGAAGGAAGAGATCCGAATACCCACTTTATGGATTTTTACCTTCCTGAAAAGGATGGCAGTTATCAAGCATATAAGATGGGACTGATGCGTCCCTTCGATGATCGTTCGACTCCCTTTAAGAACTTTGTACTGGAGCTCCCCAATCATTCCGATTCCCTAACAGTATTTGTCCGCATCGCTTCGGGCAATCCCGCCCAATTCCTCTTTCGGCTGAAGTCCGCGGATTTCCTATTGAGTTATGCTATCAATGAGTATGTCTTACTGGGCATATTTTATGGTATCATTCTGGTTATGGCACTATATAACCTTTTGCTTTTCCTGTTCATGAAGGAAAAGTTGTACTTCTGGTACGTACTGTATGTGTTGGCGGGGGCATTGACGTGCTCAATCGAGGACGGACTTGGGTTTCAGTATTTATGGCCCGGATTCTTTACATTGAATTACTACATAGAGTACTTAGTTGGTATTTTGTTTTTGATCTCCTTTTTGTTCTATGTGAACTCCCTGATGGAGATTTCGACTCGTCGGCCGATTCTGTTCAAGGGGTTGATTGGAATAACGGCAGGTGCGATGGTGTATCTGCTAATGCATAACCTGTTTGGTATTGAATCGTCTCTTGTCAGTATCTATACCTTGCCTTTAGCTTTTGCCTTTATAGTTGCGCTGTCTTTATTGCGCGAAGGTTATCCTCCCGCCAAATACTTTGTGTTAGCAGGGTCCCTGATTATGGTCAGCTTATTGATTTTGTTTTTCAATAAGATCAACCTATTCAGTTGGAACAATATGAGCAATGTGGTAATCATTTTGCTCGTCTATGCTTTCAACATTGCCTTGGTGGTGGAAGTATTCATCCTTTCCTTCGCTCAAGCTCAGAAGTTAAGGTCTTTTCAAGATGAACAACAGAACACCCTGCGGGCTAGTGAAAACCGCTTTCGGGGCATCTTTGAAACCTCATCTGATGCCATTCTGGTGTACGATTTTGATCAACAGCGCATTCTCAATGCTAATGACCGAGCATCCCAAATGTTTGGATACCAGGCAAATGAATGGCAAGCACTCCAACTCAAAAATTTAGTCAAACTGCCGGGACAATCAAAGGGGTATCTGACCGAAGAGAACATTCAGAAGAAGCCAAAAGCATCCGCCTTCTTTGAATTGAGCATCTGCACCAAGAAGACGGGAGAGGAATTTGATGGTGAATTAACGATTGCACCCTTGAAAGAGAGTGAAAAAGAGTACAGCGTAATCGCTATCAAGGACATCTCTCGCAGAAATACCGCAGAACGTAAACTTGCCAATAGACTTGAGGAAATCAAGAAGAAGAATGAGGAATTGGAAAGGTACATTGCTTCCAATCTTGAGCTAGAAAACTTTGCCTACGTGGCCTCCCATGATATCAAACAGCCTTTGCGAACCATAACCTCCTTTTCGCAGCTGATTAAGCGCCGACTTGCTGATGCCAAAGAGGTTCCAGAAAGTGTGGGAGAATACTTAGAATTCATCATCTCCGGAGCGCGCAACCTCAACACTATGATTCAGGGCTTGCTCGACCACGCTAAAGTTGGCCAAATAGGGGAATACCGTTTTCAGACGACGGATATGAACTGGGTTGTCAAGAGTGTAGAACTCGGACTCAATCAGCAAATTCAAGAAAGTGGAGCAGCATTGCGTTATAAGGATCTTCCCGAGATTTTTGCGGAGCCCACCCGAATGACCCAGCTCCTACAGAATCTCATTTCCAATGCCCTGAAATTCAGACGGGAAGGGGAACCCATTTGCGTTGCTGTTGAGGCAGAATCTGAGGATCAACACTGGTTGTTTACAGTAAAGGATAATGGTATTGGTATTCCTGAGGAAAAGCAAGAGGCGGTCTTCAATATGTTCACGAAACTGCATGCTAAGGAACAATTCCAAGGTCACGGTATTGGCTTGGCTACTTGTAAGAAAATTGTGGAAATGCACGGGGGGAGGATTTGGCTGGAATCAACCTTGGATCAGGGTACTACTTTCTACTTCACCATTAACAAGAATTTGACAGCGGCAGATTTGCAGCCCAAGCGCTAGCTAATAGCATGCCTACCAATCTTTGTTTGACTTTCTTTCCGCTCTAGAAATAAATGCTGATGAAAATGGAAGAAGCGGTATTGAAATTGGTCTTTCCTGGGTTGTTAAATCGCAAGGAGTTTTCATCGGAAAACGTGAAGTTCCCTTGTAATTCAACTCCAATGGCAAGTTGTTGGTCAAAGAAATAATCAGCACCAAAAGTACCGCCCACCAGTATATCCGTGGTATTGATCTGATCTATGGCAGGTTTTATATCTGGTCTAAACAGCAGGGCAGCGGCTCTCAGCCCAACGAAGGGCGATACCTTTTCTCGCCGGAAATAGTAGCGAGGAACAATACCGATTCCATATTCAGATCCAACTCCAGCTGCTGTACTGATACTTAAGGAAGGAGCTAGCGAAAATTGCTGATCTACCCAAATTGGAATGAGGAAGCCAAATTGCCCATCTTGTACCGTTGCCATAATTCCGATTGGGTGGCTCGATTCTACCTCTTGGGCAACTAATTTTCCGTGAACGTTTAATAGGATAGCCCATAAAAGGAGTATGCGTACACTTTTCATATTTGGAATTTTTAGTGAAAGGGTTCTGTGGAAGCGCCAATCTATGGACCTATTGACGGATCAATAAGTTGTCCCATAGCAACAAACTCCCCCGTTGTACATAGATTCGATAATATCCTGCGGGAAGATCTTCCGTATTGATGGCAATATTATTAAAGCCTTCTTCTAGTTCTAAGGTCAATTCTCGCAAAGGCCGGCCATGACTACTTGCTAGTGTAGCTCCTAAAGTATTGGATGCGTTGATCTCGTCGATGTAGCGCGCCGGCGTCATCCAAACTCGGACGGAATCATTACTTGCGATACCGCTAAATACCGTAGTTTGAAAGAAATTACCTCTTGATGGATTAGGATAAGAGAAGAACTCCAGCAGTGGGTTGGCAATGCCAGGTGGATCGGTGGAGGTATTGGTGTTTGGGGCACCCACATTTCCTAAGGGTTGACCGTTTTCGTCTCGGAGGTGATAACCCGTCAGAACAGGAGGATCAAAAATTGGGATGACTAAGGCTTCTTTTTTTCCACAGCTTGTCAATATCGACAATAGCAGTATGGGAATCAATAGTTTTAGTTTCAGCATCGTTGCTAGTTTCAATGGACAACTTATAAACGTGAAATCTAATGCTAAGATTCTAATTCATGGGGAATAGTTGTGTGTAGAAGGAAATTAATCCGAAAAATGTATCTTGGCGCGAATTGAGCGATTTTCGATATGAAGAAAGCATTATTCTGGATCAGTACAAGCATCTTTCTCCTAGGGTTTTTTATAATCCTTTTGATTTTTCATCCTCTACAAATGTTAGGGAAAGCCATTGGTTATCAGGCGCATAAACGCGTCGTGGATAGTATGCTATGGTGGATCAATCGGAGCTTACTGTTAAATGGAATGTACGTAAGATACCGTCGAAAGAATACCACTCCAATCCCGGCTGATCGCCCCCTAATTATCGTCAGTAATCATCAAAGCATGTTTGATATTCCTGCTATCGGATGGCTACTTCGCAAGAATCACCCTAAATATGTAGCCAAGAAAAGTCTACAATATGGCATTCCAAGTATTAGCTACAATATCAGAAATGGGGGGTCTGTAACGATTGATCGGAAGGATTCTAGGCAAGCACTTCAAGCCTTAGAAGATTTTGGAAAATATATCCAAGAGAACAAATTTGCCGCCTGTATATTCCCGGAAGGAACTCGGTCTCGGGATGGAAGACTAAGACCTTTTAAGGGTTTGGGTTTGATGAAATTATTGAGAACGATTCCGGATGCTCTAGTGGTACCCGTTGCCGTTGAAGGATTTTGGCCCATTGAGCGATATCGGTTAAAACCGGTGCCCTTTGCACCAAAGCTACGCTGTACGCTATTGGAGCCGATTGAACGTGATTTGAGTGACAAGGAAATTATCAAATTGGTGGAGGAACGAATTAAATCCGTGGCAGAAGCAAATCTTTAGGATGTTGTAAAAACAAAACATGCTGGTGAAAACATCACCAGCATGCGATTTAAGTTACCTACTTACTCAACAAATAATTCTTTTACAAGTCGGGCTGAGGGGTTAATCTCAAATAAGGCTTAATGATTTGGTGGCCTTTTGGAAAACGCTGTGGTACATCTTCAGTAGCGATGGACGGTGAAATGACTACATCCTCTCCCTGTTTCCAATCGGCTGGTGTAGCCACACTGTGGTAAGCCGTTAGCTGTAAGCTATCAATGACTCTCAAAATTTCCTGAAAATTGCGACCCGTTGAAGGAGGATAAGTCAAGGTTAGCTTGATTTTCTTATCTGGGCCAATCACAAAAACTGTCCTTACGGTAGTTTTTTCAGTTACATTTGGATGAATCATGTCATACAGTTGCGCAACTGCTCTGTTTTCATCAGCGATGATGGGAAAGTTCATTTGCACGCGCTGCGTTTCTTCGATATCCTTGATCCACGCTTGGTGGGAATCTAAAGGATCTACACTTACCGCCAATGCTTTGACATTTCGCTGATCAAATTCAGCTTTCAAAGCGGCTGTTTTGCCTAATTCTGTGGTACATACAGGGGTGAAATCTGCCGGATGTGAGAACAAAAGTCCCCAGCCATCACCTAGCCACTGGTGGAATTGAATGGTCCCCTCCGTTGTTACTGCGGTGAAATCAGGAGCCACGTCTCCAAGTCTTAATGCCATGTCATTTGGTTTTGGTTAAAAATTTTCTCTTTGAACAATTTCTTTAGCAGTAATGGCTCCACAAATGTCTAGAAGTTTTCGTTTCACGACTAGCCGGAAAACTTCCAAAGGAAAAATTAGCGGTTTACCACCAGTTTTCTTTTTCTTGAAGTCCGTAACTTTGGTAAAGGCTTTTAAAACTTAGAAATGATTCGCTTACTCATCGTGGACGATCACCCAATCGTGATTAGTGGTTTACAAAATGCCTTGGGTGAACAAGGAGATATCAAAATTGTAGGGCATGTATTGAATGCGAAAGATGCCTTGGCGTGGTTAGGGGACAATGAAACAGATGTGATACTGTTGGATATTGGCCTCCCAGATATGGATGGAATTGACCTTTGCAAACAGATACACAAGCAATTTCCTACACCTAAGATCATTGGTTTGACTACCTACGGTCAGGTCAGTTTCATCACCAGTATGCTCCGTAACGGTGCTAAAGGCTACTTGTACAAAAATACCTCGGAACAAGAACTGGCAACAGCTATTCGTACGGTCCATCAGGGCGGACAATATCTCTCCGCCGAGGTTAATGATAAGCTAATTGCCAAAGCTACTCGGTCTTTGCCGAAAAACGGTCAACTCATTCCAAAACTCACCAGACGCGAAAAAGAGGTGCTGGAATTGATTATGGCTGAAAGTACGAACCAGGAAATCGCAGATGCCCTATATCTGTCAATCAGCACTGTAGAAACTCATCGGATGAATCTTTGTGCTAAGCTCGGCGCCAGAAACACGGCTGGCTTAGTGAAAAACGCTATCAAATTAGGTTTGGCTTAAACATGAATTAGCACGAACCTATCCCGCTTCCCTAGACTACCACTCGATCCTGAAGTTTCAGTGAGCTACCCTTAACACTGATACGATTGCTTTGCCGCATCCAATTCCGGCCAAGGCGCACTCATTCTCATGCCTCCAAACAAGCTCTCAGGGCTTGCAGAGATCCTTAACAACTCAAAATCCAAAGCATGTCATTTCAGCAGTCCATTCGTATTTTTTCATTACCCTGCTACCTTGTCGGCCTAGTGTTTTTATTTGTCACCTCAGCCTGCGTATCTCAAGAGAAAGAGCGGGCAGAAAAGAACACGGGTAATGAGGTCGTCATCGACTTAAATCGGTTGACGTACACCATTGCCAATGAGCATGACCAGTTCTACAGCTTTATCGGCGTACGTGCCCTGGCTATGGTACACTTGGCTATGCACAACGCTTTCAATGCAATTTCACCGGAATTTGCCTGCTATGCATTTGAAGGAGAGGCCCCTAACGCTGACCCGATTGCCGCGGCTGCTACTGCTACTCAATTCATTTTGGAAAAGGCTTATCCGACTCGGAAGGATACTATTTCCTTGATCTGCTCCAAGTGGTTGGAACAGGTGGAAGAAGGAGCTGCTAAAGCAGAGGGGATAGCATTGGGTAAATTGGTCGCCCAAAAACTCATTGGGCTGCGCGAGGGGGATGGCCATGAAAAACAAGGCAACTACACTCCGATGACCAAACCTGGGGACTATCAGTATACGCCTGGCTTCGATTATGTATGGAAGCCTGATTTTTCCTACGCCAAGCCTTTTACCCTGGATTCCATCACGCAATTTCGTTCGCCTGCACCTCCCGCTTTCGCAAGTGAAACCTATGAGGCCTCTTTTGAGGAAGTCAAGATCTATGGCAGAAAAGGAAGCAAAGAACGTTCCGAGGAGCAGACACACATCGGGCATTGGTGGGCAGAGTTTGGTGAGCATAGTTGGAATCGAATTGGCAGGATTACTGCCGTCGAGAGTCATTTATCCCTCAGAGAAAGTGCACGTCTATTTGCTTTGCTCAATATGAATCTGTACGACCTCTATTTAGTCTCCTTTGATAGCAAATATCATTATGATACTTGGAGGCCTTACACCGCCATCAGAGAGGCCGGGAGTGACAATAATCCCAATACCGCAGCAGATCCGCAATGGGAGCCGGATATGGTGACGCCACCTTGGCCAGAATATCCTTCTGCTCATGCCGCTGTGGGGGCAGCTGGCGCAGAGATCGTTAGTCAGGTATACGGGACAGCAGAAGTTCCCTTCACTATGACTTCAGTGACGGCACAGCCGCCAGGATCAGAACGGTCTTACACCAATTTGGATGAGGTAGCGGATCATTGTGCTGCCTCTCGCATTTGGAATGGTTTTCATTTTAGGTTCGCTACCGAAGAGGGTAAAAAACAAGGACGCCAACTGGCACGTTACGTAGTAAATAAATTCTTGCTGCCCCTGGACGAAAAAAGTAAGGAGTACTGAAATACAATTGGTAGCTAGAAGAAACTTATTTATCGGTAGGCTGTTACTTTTGCAAAGGATAAAGTGGGTAATATGTTGAGCAAAGTTAAACAGTTGAAAGGGCATAATGGCTCTATTTTCGCGTTGACCACCAACGATACAGACCGTTATTTCTTATCCGGCGCAGGAGATGGTTGGGTAGTCCGTTGGGATCTAGATAACCCTGATCCAGGGAAGCTAGTGGCAAAAGTTGAAACACAGATTTTTGCCTTGCAATATTTAGCATCCCAAAACAAAGTGGTAGCGGGTAATATGAATGGGGGGGTACATTGGATTGACTTAGATCATCCGGAGGATACGGTTAATATTGCTCATCATAAAAAGGGCGTGTTTTCCATCATGGAGCTTGGTGGGCATGTCCTAACCGCTGGTGGACAAGGATTGTTGACACGCTGGGATAAAGAAACAGGTCGAAGCCTGGAGAGCTTAAAGGTGAGTCATCAAAGTCTTCGGGCCCTGGCTTATAACCCTAAACGACAAGAATTGGCTGTCGGAGCTAGTGATCATGCCATATACATTTTGGATGCGGAAAGTCTAGCCGTAAAGCAAACCATATTGAATGCACATCAGAATTCGGTTTTTGCTTTGGCCTATAGCCCAGATGGTGAGCTGCTATTTAGCGGGGGGCGGGATGCGCATTTAAAGGTGTGGGATACGCAGGCGGCCTACTTACAGCTATCTAGCCAACCGGCTCATATGTATACGATCAATAAGATTGTTTTTCACCCCAATGGACGGTTCCTCGCCACTGCGAGTCGTGACAAGAACATCAAGATTTGGGATGCGCAAAATTTTCGCTTACTGAAGGTGCTAGAATCTTATCGAGATAACGGCCATCTAAATTCCGTCAATACCCTGCTCTGGTCCGCGCACAGAAATTGCCTCATTAGCGGAAGTGATGATCGTAGTTTAATCCTTTGGGAAGGAATGTAAATTTGCTGTTATTCTGACTTCAATTGGCCGTCATCGTCAATTTTTACATGACCCCAGCGACGTCCTGTTTGGATTTGATAAATGGTGTTTTCTTTGACGCCAAATATTTTAGCCAATACCTTTCTTTTGGTTTTCCCTTCCTTTAGCGCCTTCTTCAAGATTTTAACCTTTGTCTCGGTAAGTTTATCCTGACTAGTCCGAGTACGTTCTTTTTTTCGGTAGGGACTTGCTAGGTTATGGGCGTGCCATTCTTCCCGACTTACCCACTTTAGATTGCCGGAGTAGTTATTCCCTTTGTTGTAATCTTTATGTATGATATGGGACTTTTCGGCTGACTGGCCGGGAACAAAGTGCTCCGCTACGAACTTATGGATCATGATGACGGCGACGGAATTATCTTTCATCTTTTGATTCAATGTGCGTAATCCACCACGCACCGTAGCACCTTTGACTAAGCGCTCTGTGCCGGTCGACTTTTGAATACTCTTGATGCGCCCGAAATTAGAGATTCTGTAGTGGCAGGTTTTGGTTTCCTTCCCGAAGTCAACCTCTTGCCACTCCTCATTGAAGTGTGACTTAACTTTTGGAATACTCATTTTACAAAAGATTTTCCTATTTAGGCCAAGTAAAGCTTTCAGTCCTAACCACTAGAAAACCCTAAATGACTGGATTGTATGTGATCGAAAGACGGACTTTCCTTTGTTGAGTTTGTGCTATAATGTGTTGGTGAGGATAAAGGTCAACTGGTTCATGCATCTACTAGTAAGCTAGTATTGGGGTTCTGCTGTAGCATTGTTGACGGCTTACCTCCAAGAGGGTAGAAGTAGGAGGACGTGGTATTGATCCCTAGGTTTTGACCTTTTTATTATTTCTATATAAGTTGTATAGTGGATGCTATGACTATTTACTTCCAAAGAAGCAGCGTTCGGGGGAAAAATCCACTACTTTATTACAATTTAAATCATTCTATTTACATTTTCAAGCCCTTGGATGCTCCCAATTCTAACAATTTCAATAATATAGAACTGATTTAAGCGGCACACATGTCCCTTAATTTGTTTACTGTACGCCAATTGCGGGTAGTGGCTTCCACTTTTAACTTCTTTTCAAAGAAATTATTATTCATCTTGGCTCTGCCGTAACCAGAAGGAGAAAAGAAGTAAATATGTTTTTCAACCAAATTGAAAGCCTCAGGGGAGTAGTCTTCCTGGAGGAGCCCGTCCAGTAGCTCCGGTACGGGAGGATTAGAGAGGAAAGTAACGTACAAGCGTTTGGGATCTTTTTCCGGCAGAAAAGGATTATTAGCCAGAACTTTATCTAAATATTCTGGAGCCAAGACCATTACGGGAACGTCGAAGCCATAGGCAGATTGGATGCCCTGGTGAATGCGTTTTGCTATTTGATTGGCGGCTAATTCCTCGTCTTGTAGCACGATGTTGCCACTTTGGATATAGGTTTGAACTTCGGAGAATCCCCAGCTGCTAAGATGAGTGCGGAGGTCGGCCATCTTAATTTTCTTTTGGCCACTCACATTAATTCCTCTCAACAAGGCAATGTAGGTACGCATGACGATTGCACATTAATATCCAAAAACTTCTTCCATGCTTAATTGGCGAAGTTTGCCAAAGGAACTTAAGTAATCTAAATCAATATGTTTTTGATCACCTAGTACCATAAAGCTGTAGTGACGTCCTTTCACATATTGTTTTTGAAATTCAATCAGGTCATCCAGACTGGCTTCTTGCAAGCGTTGATACAGCAGCTTGTCCATATCTTCCTTCATGCCTAGATCCTCTAGTTTTTTTGATTCCCAATACAATTGAGAGGAAGAAATGCGACTACTTTCTATACGTTTTAAGATGGAAAGTCGTGCATTTTCCATAGTAGCCGTAACGGCTGGCATATCCTCAAGAATCTTCAGCAAGTAAGGAATGGCATCCGGCAATTTATCTGGCTGTGTGCCAAGATAAGCTTGCAGGTAGTGCGCCCACTTCTTCTTTTTGGGAGAAGTATATAAAGCGTAGGTAGAGTAAGCTAATGCCCTGGATTCTCGGATTTCCTGAAATACAATACTGGATAAACCGTAGCCAAAGTACTCATTGAACCAATCTCTCATGAGTGCTTCCTCTAAGCTGAAATTAGGGGTACCTCTAGAAACCAATAAAACATCAGCTTGTACCTGAGGGAAATCCAAAAACAGGACTTCATTCTGCGTAGTGGCTAACTGCTTATAGGTCTTAGCGGGAGGTAGTGGCCGTAGCGTAGGGGGCCTCACGTGGTGGGTTTCCACCAATCGACGGATGCGCCCCTCATCTTCTTGCCCATAGTAATAAACGCTATGTTCAAACTGACAAAGAGACTTGATTTTAGCAACGATCTCATCGGCCTGTAGTGCTTTCAATTCCTCCACACTTAGGCGATCCGTAAAGGCAGAGTGAGCACCGTATCTAGCGTAGTTGCCTAGGGCGTCACGTAGAATAAACTGCTTCTCTTTTTTTGCATTTTCTCGTTTCAGGAGTATATCGGCAATGACGTTCTGCAGCGTTGGTTGATCTGGCTGCACATGAGCCAAAATGTGTTCAAAAAGTTGCAAGCCCTCTTCAAAGGATTCTTCCAAGCCACTTAAGGTGATATAAGAACGCTCATCATAACTGACCACATCAAATTGCAGGCCTAAGCGGAAAAACTCCCATTGAAGCTGCGCCGCGGAGTATTTATTGGTACCCAGGTAGGGGAGATAGATCAAGGCAATGGCCAGTACAGGGTCATTGACCTTACCCATTTCAAAAATGTAATTCAGCTGGAAGAGTGAATTATTGGTATTGCGTACATAGTGGAAAGGAATTCCATTCGAAACCGTTAGTCGTTTGATATCCTTGTCAAATTCAGCAAATTTAGGCTGTAGGCGAGGGGCCGTTTGTGATAAGAATGATTGTCCGAATTCAGATAATGCTTCTCTATTCAGGCTAAGTGGCGTGATTTCTGGCTTTTCCACTTTAATCACATTGGGGTCCTCTCCCTGCTGCTTGTAAATCACCACGAAATTGTCTGCTCTTAGTTTTTCTTGAGCAAACTGTACGATTTCTGCCTTGCTGATCGATCCATTCCATTCATTCAGCTTTACTACTTTATCCCAAGGGACACCCAGTAAAAAGGCGGTATTCATGGCTCCTACTCGGTGATTATTAAATCGGTAGGATTTAGTTTCCTGCAGCTTAATATCCCTCACCACCGCCTTTAAGAGCGACTCATCGAACTCTCCCCTTCGAAGTTTATCAACTTGTTCAAGAAGTAAAGCCTCTACTGCCTCCAAGGTTTGTCCTGCGCGAGGGCGCCCAAACAAACCAAGAACACTATAATCTGCGTAGGTCCAAGCCCAGGCCTCTCCATCAAGAATCTGCTGTTGCTGGTTCAAATGGATGTCAATCAAGCCAGCCTGTGAATTAAAGAGCAAACCGTTAATCAAGCTTAGCATAAAGGGATCAACGGTATCTATACTCCCAACTCGCCAGGCAATATCCACAAACGGCGCTTCTTGGCCATAAATATCTTTTCGAATGGGATTTTTGATCTCTGGCTGATCGTCGAAGGTAAAAGGAGGAAGCGCTTTAGCTTGATAATCACCAAAGTACTTTTCCGCCAACTGGACGACTTCGTCTGGATTGAAGTCCCCCGCCAAGATGAGCGCCATATTATTTGGCACATAATAGGTCTGGAAGTACCACTGTATCTTATGATGAGATGGATTCTTCAGGTGATCAGCCTTCCCAATGGTTGTTTGAGTACCGTAAGGGTGCTTAGGGAATAGAGCTTGACGAATGGCGTTGTTCACCTTCCGGAAATCCTTATCCTGGATCATGTTGAACTCCTCGTACACCGTTTCTAATTCGGTGTGGAAAAGTCGAAGCGCCATCATGCGGAATCGCTCTGATTCCAGGCGCATCCAACGCTCTAGCTCGTTTGCTGGGATATCGTTTAAATAGACCGTCTGCTCTACCCAGGTGTACGCATTGGTTCCTTTGGCACCAATAGCCCCTGCTAGTTTGTCGTATTCGTTTGGCGCAACCAGTTGCGCTGCTTCGTATGAAAGTTGATCTATTTTCGAATAAATTTCCTTGCGTTCTGCCGGATCCTGCGTTTGTCGGTGAGCTTCGTATAGATCGGCAATTTGTTCCAAATACTTGGATTCTTTTTCCCAATCAACTGCCCCGATCTTACTTGTTCCTTTAAATAACATATGCTCCATGTAATGCGCGAGACCAGTGGTCTCCGCTGGATCTTGTTTGGAGCCAGAACGAACACTAATGTTGGTGTAAATTCGAGGTTCTTCGGTATTTACACTCATATAGATCTTAAGACCATTGGAAAGCATATACTGCTTGACCTTTAATGGGTCATTTTCTACAGTTTCATAGGGGAAGGCTTCCGCAAAAACGGGCATATCAACTTGTTTTTTATCCTAAATAGCAGATCAAATTACCACAATTAATATGGTATTAACAAGTTGAGCTTGAAATGAGTTGCGTTTTTAGAGGCCCTATTTTGGGAGTAAATCGAGAAGCTGACTAGCAGCATCACTTTTCCAAGCTGCTACCGCTTGCAGTTCTACTAATAATGGCTTGGCTTGATCAATCTTGCCCAGCTGTAAATGGCATAGTGCCAAAAACCAGCTTGATTCCTGATCAAAGGGGCGCCCTTCAGTTATACTCGCTTGCAAAGGACTTAATATCGAACTCGCCATTTCGTAGTCTTTGAGGTAGAAATGGCTTAGCGCGAGATAAAATAAGTTTTCAGTGTTGTTGACTGTTTCTTGTTGGATCAGTTGATTCCCCAAGGCCACAGCCTTTGTATAATCTTCAGCACTGTAGGCGTCAACAAAAGACTGTTGTAGCTCCTCGAGGTCTGAAGGGCCTTTGCGCACCTTGTTGTGCGGCAAAGCATCTGCTTCTAGGTGCAAAGCTAGCTGAGCTTGTAGGGTATTATTGGCTGTATTATTTGGCCAAAGGAAGTATAGACCAAGCAATAGAAGTAAGCCCGCTGCAATTTTCAGGAGCGTAGGGATCAGGCGAATAGTTCTGACTGGTTTGGGGCGTTCGAACTCGTGTTCTTCTGCTAGTTTTTTAGCCCAAGCTTCTTTTTTTTGATAATCCAATCCAGCAGTAATCAACTGGCTACTGATTTGTTCCAGTTCTTTCGGATCAAGTTCTTGATCACTCTGATATTTTTTGAATAATTTCATGGCTCGTCGGGTCTAGTTAGCTATTTGTTGAAAATGTTTGCGGAGCTTCTGTAGGCAGCGCTGTTTTTGCTTCCGAAGTGCCACGTCAGTTTTTCCGGTTTTTTTTGCGATATCTACCAAAGGTGTTTTCTCATAGTAGAACGCCTGCAATAAACCCTTGCAATCCTGACATAATTTTTGCCAGGCCTTTCCAAATATTATCATGTTTTCTTGCTTAGAAGCATTGCTGCTTTCATCAATTAAGTCAAAGTTATCGGGAACGGTTTGTATTTGAGGGCCGCGCTTCCATTTCATGTAGATCTGACTCGCCATTTGTGTAAAGAGGTATCGCAAATTACCGTAGCGAATCTTACCTGCCTTCAAGCGTTTGTGAAACTTCAGCAGCGCTTCCATACTTACATCGTAGGCATCGGTAGGGCTGGCATTGAATCGATCTTGTAGAAATCGGCAACAAGCTTTGAAATGACTGAGGAATACCTGCTCAAAGAGAGCCTCATCTCCATTTTGTAGAGCACTGAGCATTTGCTCAAACTCTTCAGAGCTTAAGTTGAAATTGTTGAATACTAATTGGTTATGCATCTTAACTTCCTTGCGCACCAGCTGATCGGTGGCTTCCCAGAGTTCCTTTGTCTGGTACATTTGATCATCTGAGAACCTTTGTTGCAAGGCTTCGAAAACCCTTGCAGCAATCCCATTAGCTTTCGATTTGCATTGTTTTAGTCCGGTTTGAATCGTTCCAATAATCTTGGATTCATTCAAAAAAATAAATTGCAAGATACTGATTTCTACCTCATTCTTACCGGCAACAAAGGTATGGAGCTTAAGGTGCATGTGTTTCATTATTACAGTTGTCTATAGCAGTATTCCAGGGCCTATTTCTAGACTTTACATCTATTATAAATCTATCCTATGCCAAACGTGACAGGAAAAAGGGAAAAATATTTTTGACTGATGAGCGCTAAGTGGTAAGGTAGAGTTGGATGAGTTTAGGTTACAAAGTACATAGCCTCAGGCTTACCTTTCTTGCCGGATAGCAAAATCAAATATTAAGTCTGCCTTTCTTGTCACGATTCCTTATTCCTGGCTTATAAGAGAGAGAACAATCGTGTTTCCTATGGGGCACGAAGTACTCATTTTTTACAGTTGTCTTAAATTCAGAGCATGTCTCCGAGCTAGGAGACATGTTTTTTTTATCTTGGGGTGTCACGTTTCCCTCCCGCCTGATTTATAATAGTTGTACTCCCTATTTCCTTTACAAACAAAGACAACATGTTCAAGACAACTGTTACAACACTATTCGGCCTATTCTTTCTGCTAAATTTCGTTGGCATACATGCACAGAATGATCACCATAGCAATCATCTATTGATCAAGTTTGACGCTACTGCGAGTAACCAGTACATTGATCATTTGCGCACTCAGTATCAGGCGGATGAAATATGGATTTCTAATCCCTCTGAGATGAGATTATGGCTGGTAGATTTTAACACCTCTAATCCTTTTAGCAATATCCACGAGGTGGTACAAAATGCAAAAGGTAAGCCTAAAGTAAAATCAGTTGGGTTAGATATCATTCTGGATCTGGACTATATTATGAATAATCCAGACTTCCAGATGCAGGCGCCGGACCCAACGTACCTTTGCGATCAACCTCCTTTCAATATCCGACCTAAATCCCTGCCTAATGCTGTTTCGCAAGATGCTGGTTACCAAGCTAAAATTGCGATTGTTGATGCGGGAGGTCCTTTCTCAGGTATAGAGTATCCAATTCTCCATCACACTACATATTTCGATCAATTTGTCAATTTAAATGATGTAGGAGGGGATATTTACGAATGGGATGATATTCCAAATGACCAAAATGGTCATGGCATTCATGCAGGTGGTATTATAGCGCTAGAGAACCTATTGGGACCAGAGGTGAATACCAACCTAAAGTTTTATCGGGCATTTGATCACGAAGGGACGGGAAGCCTAGGTGATGTAATCAGAAGCATAGATCATGCCGTGGAAGCTGGAGTTCACATTATCAATTGTAGCTTTGGTTATGTCATCCCTGATGGAGCTAATCCGGCGGATAATCCACCACTTAGAGAGACCATTGAGGTGGCGCGACAGCACAATGTCTTAATTGTGGCAGCAGCTGGGAATGATCGGGAAGACAACGATGTTTTGGCTAGAGCAACCTATCCTGCCAGTTTTGATCTAGATAATATTATTTCGGTTGCAGCTGTAGATTGTGAGGGTCAGTTCGCTGACTTTAGCAATTTTGGACAATCGACTGTAGATTTAGCCGCTCCCGGAGTGCAAATTCTTTCTACTTATATGGGGTCTACCTGGGCCATCAAGAGTGGAACTTCTCAGGCGGCTCCATTTGTTAGTTATGTGGCTGGGCTTTTGGCAACCTTAGCCCCCTTTGACTATGAAGAAGTTAAGTGTGCTATTCTAAGTGGCGTCAAAGTAAACCCTGATTTTGCCCAGCACTTGATGACAAGTGGTCTACTGGATGGACCAGGCGCCGTAACTGCATTTATGGAGGATTGTCTAGGTGGTGGGTATCTAGAAGATAGAAGGAAGAGCTTGGCCTCACCAGAAGAACCATTTGTACAAGGAGTCTTTCCTAACCCCACCAATGGGCAATTTCGCATAGCGTTGGAGCTGCAGGAATCTGCTCCTGTAAACCTGCAAATCGTAAGCTCAACTGGACAATTGGTCCAAGAAAGTGAACAACGATTGGACGCTGGCGAGCATTTGATTGATCTAGAATTAGCCGCCAGTTTGCCGCAAGGTGTATATTTGCTGAAGATCCATGGTGCTAACGGAAGTGTAATTAAGAAACTTATTAAGCAATAAGTTGAAACCAGATAGCCTTTTGAACTCCAAAGAGGACTTGGAATTTTGGAGTTCAAAAGGCTTCGCATCTACTGCTGCTCCATTGATCTCTAGCTTTCTCACCCGACCTAATCCATTTCTTAGGTATGAAAAAGCTATTATCTCTCTTTTGGCTGCTGTCAATTTCCTTCTCATCTTATACGCAGTCCCAGACTGTTGTAGATTCTATCTTGGAGGTAACCATTGACTCTGTTTATGGCTTGCGGGCACAGGATGCCTATTTGGAAGCTTATAACTTCATGCTCTCCACTGAGCAGGAGCTAGCGCTTGATGAAGCTAGTTGTACGCTCAGAAGCCAGCACTTTTACCTGAAGGCCGTTTGCCTATACTATTATGACAGTCTTGGTTTAGCTTTGGAACAGTTTCAGGAACAGGTCCTCCCTTCCTATGAGAATTGTTGGGGGAGTTTGGATGGTGAGACTGGCTACATACACTATATGATTGGTTTAGTAAATGCTTCGCTTGGTGACTATTATGCGGGTATTGAGGCATTTCTAACCTCGGCTAATATTTACGCTAAGCTAGAGAACCGACTTTCAGGAGAAGAAGCTGCGGTATATCAAGAATTGGGATATCTTTTGCATAAGGTGAATGACCATGCCAGTGCGGAGAGATATCTCAAGCAAGCCGAATCGATTTATCAGTCTGAAATTGAACTAAACGCTTATGGTCAAGCTGACTTTCTTAATACCTATGGGATAGTGCTCCGTTTAAGAGGGAAAACTGCGGAGGCAGAAACCTGCTTCCAGGACGCTTTGCGCTATTTACTTCCGCTGCGGGGACCTTTTGAGTTACGAAGGAAAGCGGAAGTTTACCAAAACTTAAGCACGATTAGTTTGGATTACGGGAGGTTGCGCGAGAGCAGAAACTACCTACAGTCATCTATCCAAATGAGTAAGGATAATAATTACCAGGACCTCTTAGCCAAGAACTATGACCAATTAGGGACTTTGAAAAAAAGAACGGGGGAATTGGATAGCGCTAGATACTACTATGATCTGGCGCTGGATTTAAAACAAGCGCTGAAGCAAGCAGACTTGAATGAGCATGTGGCAAATACCTATGAGAACCTCGGAGATGTAGAGGTATTGCAGCAAAATTTCAATGCAGGTATTCAAAATTACCAGTTGGGAGTTGCCGAATTAGTAGAAGATTCTCGTGGCCTATCTCTTTACGAGAACCCCACACTAAAAGACAAAATAGTAGCTAATCGATTTTACCTAGCGCAAACTTTGAATCAAAAAGCCCAAGCCTATCTACAACTATCCGACCAAACCGGAGATGCCGAAGCACTATCCGCAGCTTTAGAAACCTATGATAAGATAGATACCCTACTTACTCAAATTCGTCAAGGTCTTTCAGACGGAGGATCTAAGTATATCCTACAAGAAGATATCAAAAAAGTATATGATAAGGCCGTACAAACTAACCTCTCTGCTTTTGAGGAAATAGGCAGTCAGGAATCATTAGAGCGAGCCTACCAATTGGCAGCTAAGAATAAAGCATTGGTTCTACTAGAAGGCTTACAAGATGAAAGAGCCAAGTCCTTTGCTGGTATTCCGTCCGCGATACTTCGCAAAGAGCGACAACTTAAAAAGAACTACTACGAATTGGAGGCGCGATTATTGGCGGCTGGTGCTAAAGCACCTTTCCAAGCGTTGGGGGCCGATAGCTTATTTCGCCTGCGACAGTCTTATCAAGCATTAATAAAAGAACTGGAAACAGATTATCCGCGCTATTATGACCTGAAGTATAGTTTTATTGCCCCCGTTTCCATAAAACAGTTACAGCAACAGCTGGGAGGCAAAAGTGCGATTATCGAGTATTTTGTAGGAGGGCAATTTATCTTCATTTTCCTAATTACGGAAAATGACTGGCAGTATTTTCGGGTGGAGAAACCAGCAGACTTTGAATCCCAGATTCAAGCCTTCCGAGAGATTGTACAAGAGACGGATCCGGCAGGAAAAGAAGCTCAGTTCTCGGAGCTGTCTTATACCTTTTATCAACAATTATTATCAAAACCGCTTGCCACGCTAGCAGGGAATGACAAGATAAAGCGACTTAAGATCATTCCGGATGAACTACTACTCCAGTTCCCATTCGATTTATTGCTAACAGAACCTACAGACAAAGGACTACAAGCAAGAAAAGCACCTTACCTGATTCGCAAATATGCCTTGAGTTACAGCTATTCCAATCAATTGACTTTTGCAGATCGACGAACACGGCGAAGAGTTCAAAAGGCTCGTTCTGGGTTTGCAGGTTTTGGTTTGGAGTATGATGATTTCACTTTGAAAGGTTTGCAAGGTACTGGATTGGATAAATTGGATGGGGAAAATCGAGAGATGGGTCGGCTAAAATATTCGGATGATGAAATACTGGCGGCAGCCAAGATATTGGATGGGGAAACGTGGATTAACCAAGAGGCTACAAAGGCAACTTTCCTCGCACAGGCCGAGCAGTTTCGAATCCTACATTTGGCTATGCATGCGCTGGTGGACGATCAGTATCCGCTAAATTCTGCCCTGATCTTCTCTCGCGCTCAGGATTCTACCGACTTCATGCTTAAAGCCTCGGACGTATACAATATGCAAATTGGAGCGGATTTAGCTGTCTTAAGTGCTTGCAATACCGGTTTTGGAAGTTTGCAGAAAGGGGAGGGGGTGAGAAGCTTAGCGCGGGCTTTCACTTATGCGGGCTGTGATCGATTACTGGCTACCTTGTGGGAGGCTTCGGATTATTCCACTAAAGATATCCTCTTAGCTTTTTATGAAAAAGCCAAAGCAGCACCTAATACTCCAATTGATGTCCTACTACAAGAGGCTAAATTGGAATACTTAGAAAATGCACCGCCAACTTTTACAACTCCAAGCTATTGGGCACATTTGATGATCTTAGGAGATACGCTCCCTTTGGATACCCATTCTTCGCCCTTCTTCGGCGGAAACCTGTATTATATCGCTGTAGCAGTGATAGCACTCCTACTACTAATCCTATTGACAAAAAGGGCTTTGGTAAAGAGACAGAATGTGTAGGTAGCTTCTAAAAACAAAAAGGGAGTAACAGGGTGCTTATCCCTATCGAAAAGGCTATTTTTGGAGCAAAAACATGCGAATCATCCTCCAGCTAGCAAGCTGTTATTTCCTCCTACAAACGATGGCCTGCGCGCAGCCCATTACCTTTGATCACCAAAAACTGGCCAATAGCTACAGCACCTACAAGGAAAAAAAGATCACCCATCGCCGCTTTAAACACCGAGATATTGAGCCTATCATACAAGGACTAACAGGCCCTTTCTCCATACAACAACAAGGACAGTCCATCGAAGGTAGAGCCATTTATTCCGTAAGTGTTGGCAGTGGAGACAAAACAGTTCTCCTCTGGTCTCAAATGCATGGGGATGAGCCTACGGCTACTATGGCACTCTTCGATATCTTCAATTTCTTAGTAGCTGATGATGGGTTTAATGACTTCCGAGATAAGCTCCTAAAAGAATTAAAGATCGTCGCTATTCCAATGTTAAATCCAGATGGTGCGGAGCGTTATCAGCGCCGTAATGCACTAGGAATTGACCTGAATCGGGATGCACTCCGTTTGGAATGTCCAGAATCTCGGATTCTCAAGGACATGCGAGACAAGTTGAATGCAGATTGGGGGTTTAATTTGCATGATCAGAGTCGTTATTATGCAGCTGGGAATAATCCTCATACGGCAGCTCTTTCCTTCCTTGCCCCTGCTTACAATTATGAGAAAGATGTAAACCCCACTAGAGAGAAAGCTATGCGGATGATTGGAGAAATGAATGCAGTGCTTCAGCAGTATATCCCAGGTAAGGTTGGACGTTACAGTGATGCATTCGAGCCGCGAGCCTTCGGGGATAACATTCAAAAATGGGGGACCAGTACTATCCTGATTGAAACGGGAGGCTTGAAAGGCGATTTAGAGAAACAAGAATTGCGAAAGCTCAATTTCATTACCCTTCTTACGGCACTATACGGGATTGCTGAGGATAGGGTAGGGGATTACCCTGTTGAAGCTTATGATGAAATTCCTTTCAACAACAGTAATGCTTTCCACGATGTTGTTTTGCGTGAGGTGCAAGTGGAAAATAATGGTAACTGGTACACCGTTGATGTAGGTATCAGACGCAGAGATTTGGGTGGAGATACACCGATCCCCTTTTACTTCGATGCTTATATTCAAGACATGGGAGATCTGTCCACCTTCTTCGCCTACGAATCCATTCCTGCGCGAGGTAAAAGGCTTATCCCAGGAAAGATATACCCAAAGCTAGTATCAGACTGGAAAGCCTTAAAGTCGCTAAACATTGCTGATCTATGGCAGAAAGGATACACTACTGTTCGTATGGAGGCAATGCCTTCAAGAGAGATACTAGCCCGTATTCCATTAAAGGTGGTCTCCACTAAGGAAAAAAAGGAAGATCGCATTCTGCCTGGCCAACATCCTGCGTTGATTTTGCAAGAGAAAAATGTGAATCGTTTGATGATCATTAATGGAGTGGTATATGATCTTTCAAAAAGTAACCGAGAACGACTGGAATGGTGGAAAGGACTGTAAAACCAGGGAAGCCTAAACTTCCGCCCCTGGATCCAGCTGAAAAAGCTAATGTGTTAACCCATGCATTGGGGCTTTTACTTGGCCTCGTGCTTACCCCCTTCATTTTGTACCGAGCTCAAGCCACGGCGAGCCAGTTTTGGGGGGTATTGGTATTCATGCTGTCCTTACTGGCAGTATATTCGAGTTCGACAATCTATCACAGTGCGCGGAATGAGCGGAGTAAGTATCTGCTGCGAAAAGTAGATCACATTTGTATCTATTTTTTGATTGCCGGTACACATACCCCCTTCTTGCTCATCTATCTCCCTAATGCCCAGGGCTATACCTACCTGGCGATCCTTTGGGGATTGGTGGTATTTGGGATTTTCTACAAGCTATTCTTCTTCGATAAGTGGGAGTGGTTCTCTTTGGCCCTATATCTGGGGATGGGCTGGATGGCCATCTTCACCTTACCTCCGATGTTAGACCAGATGCCTAGTAGCAGTTTGTATTGGATCATTTTCGGAGGAATTTCCTATACCGTGGGTGTCTATTTTTATGCTCGTTCAAGCATTAAGTACAATCATGCCATCTGGCATTTATTTGTCATCGGAGGCAGTGCTGGTCATTTCATGGGCGTTTGGGAGGCATTATAGAGTCAAGTTCGGTATTTAATGCTAAATAGTTGTAGCCCTTCCCTTTTGTGCTGGTTGATGCCGACCGAAGTTAGGTCTTCCACTACAGCTGTCAGGCTAAGACGAGTCGGAATAATTCAGACTCGGATTAACCAATAGATAGGTATAACCCAGAGCGTAAGGTTTGGCAAAAATCGGTTTGAGGCGTTGTGCTTGAGATGATTTCTCAACCAGCCTTGCAGTTCTTTTAGCTCACGCTTTTTGAGCCACTGGCTCAAGCTATCCCAGGAGCATTTTGCCTACTTCCTGCCTGCCGGCAGGCAAGGTTTTGCGATTGAAAAAGTAGGTCGCCGGAGGCAAATACAGTCATGAAACCGTTTTTTACTGACCTAATAATATCAATCAAAATTCCCTCAATACATTGACAAAACAATCCCACTTTTAGATATCTTCAAAAAATGAAAAAACCAACTTTACTAATTCTAATACTCCTAGGATTAGGTGCCTGCCGTAGTACAGATCAGGCCGAGCAAAACCTACCTATCCAAGTCAGTGGAATCTATCCACACCTAGCCTATTACAATCAAGAAGGAGAATGTGGGACAGGGGCAGTAGTACCCTGGGCGGATCGCCTCTGGGTGATCACCTATGCACCTCATTTCCCCAATGGATCTTCTGATAAGCTTTACGAGATAACACCCGATCTTCGGCAAATTGTCCGGCCAGAAAGTGTTGGTGGGACCCCTGCCAACCGTATGATCCATTCCGAGACCCAGCAATTATTCATCGGGCCTTATGCGATTGATCAGCAAAGAAAGGTACGAACCATTCCTTACGAAATCATGCAGGGGCGGCATACCGGCAATGCGCGCCACCTGGATACCCCTGCTGATAAAATCTACTATGCTACCATGGAAGAGGGCTTTTATAGCGTAGATGCGCAGAGTTTGGAGGTGGAAACTATCTACAAGGATGGTCATGAGGATGGGCAGCGATTGGATTATAAACCCGGGAAAACAGCAGCTGGTTATGCGGGTCTGTTAGGAGCACATGGCAAAGGCCTGTATTCTGGACAAGGCGTTTTGGTGTATTCCAACAACGGGGAGAATTCACCAGAATCAAGGACCCAATTTGATGTTGAATCAGGCGTATTAGCAGAATGGGATGGTCAGGAATGGAAAACCATTCGGCGTTCCCAATTTGTGGAGGTTACTGGACCTGGGGGGATTTACGGCAATCCTAATCCAGCCACAGATCCGATTTGGGTGACGGGCTGGGATCATAAATCTGTTCTAGTCGGAGTACGGAGTGAAGGAGATTGGTCCTTTTTTCGTTTGCCTAAGGCTAGCCATAGTTATGATGGTGCGCACGGGTGGAACACAGAATGGCCTCGAATACGGAATGTAGGAACTTCAGCGTCCCCTGATTATTTAATGACTATGCATGGGATGTTTTGGTCTTTCCCGGCCACCTTTAGTAGAAGCAATACGCAAGGCATCCGTCCACGATCTGCCTACCTCAAGGTAATCGGAGACTTTACGCGATGGAAGGACCAACTGGTTTTTGGTTGTGACGATTCGGCGCAAAGAGAATTCCTAAATAAACGCCCACAGAAAGGGGGAATTGAGGGCCCGGGACAATCGAACTCTAATCTCTGGTTTACGAGCCTGGATACGCCCGATGAATTAGGACCAGCTACCGCAGCTGGCGCCCTCTGGATGGAAGAAGATGTCGAGGCGGATACCTATTCCATGCCCTTCTTACTGGCGGGTTGGCCTCAGCGTCAGGCTTGGGTGAAAAACCATTCCAACCGAGCCGTGGAGCTGCTGCTTGAAATAGATCCCAAGGGAGATGCGCAATGGCAAGAATGGCAACGCGTGCAACTCCCTTCTGGCAAAAGCCTAAATATGGCCATTGACGCAAGTCAGCCCGGCGAATGGCTACGCGCCAAGAGCAATACTGCAGCAACGCTCAGTCTCACCTTCAACTTTTCGGCAGAAGATGCCCGGACAGCTAAAACGGATTCTATCTTCCAGGGACTAGCAACATTGGGAGAGCAGGAAGTCATGGGGGGGCTATTATATGGACTAGGGGAGGACCGTAGAACATTAGGGATAGCTACGCAAAATTTTGGGTCGGAGAGCAAGCCAACAACTGCTTATTACGAGCTCGACGAGAAATTGCAGTTAATTCCAAAGACGGATTCCGAAACAGAAGCCTTTATACGAGAAAAATTTGCCATCCCTTCGCAAGTAGTAGAAGTGCAGCCTTCTTCTATATTAATTACTGACATCCAGGGGAGAAGATGGCGTCTGCCTAAGCAATCGGAAGCCTACACTCAATTAACAGAATCTGCTCAATTGCGTGTCTGTCGTGAAGTAGCCACCGAGCGTGACCTATTCAGCTGCCATGGTACCTTCTATGAGCTCCCCGCCGAAAACGCAGATGGCTTCGCGAAGATCCGCCCCATTGCTACTCATAATTATCGCATTCACGATTATGCCTCTTACCGGGGGCTCTTGGTCATGACCGGAATTTCGTCGGATGCTAAGGCTGGAACGCACCTGATTCGCTCAGCAGATAATCAAGCAGCCGTATGGGTAGGGACGATTGATGATTTATGGAAGCTCGGAAAACCTACCGGGAAAGGAGGCCCTTGGATGGATACCCCTGTACAGGCCGGCGAATACTCAGACCCCTACTTGATCGGCTTTTATGATGAACGCAAACTCTTTATGTATCACGATGCTGCGGAAACCGTGACCTACACGGTGGAGGTGCAACCGCTTGGGCATGGCCCCTGGGTCGAGTACCAGCAATTTGAAGTGCCTGCCGGCGAATATGTCAACCATGATTTCCCAGCTGCTTTTGAGGCCAGGTGGATCAGGTTCAAGGTAGATCGGGCTTGCACCGCTACGAGTTGGTTGGAGTACAATTAGAGCACTTAGGAGCAGGGAAATTTCAGATCTCAAAAAGCTCCGGAAAGGCTAATGACGAAATCTCTGTGCGAAATTTTTACTGTTTATCAAGCATTTACGCGTTTTCACCTTAAGTTTTTTTTAAAAAAAGCTTGGTTATTGTGGCAAAGAAAATTACCTTTGTGCCGCCTTTGAAAAAAGAGGGCAAATTTCTTTATTGGTTCTCTGACAATTTTTGTGTTTTGGAGTTGCCATTTTAGCTACAAATTATGCTGCCGCTGGGCGCAATCATTCTAGCTAAAACGCGAACCAACAAAATTCTCTGAGAACGTTTTTATTCTATCACCTTTAAAAAGGACGAGCAGTGGATACTTTGAGCTACAAAACAAAGTCGGAGAACAAGGATTCTGTTGAGCGAAAGTGGTATGTCATTGATGCCGAAGGAGAGGTTGTTGGCCGCCTTTGCACTCGTATTGCCACCGTGCTTCGTGGAAAACACAAAGCTTCCTATACTCCGCATTTCGATGCTGGTGATTATGTAATTGTAATCAATGCCGATAAGGTTCGATTTACTGGTGCCAAGTGGGATCAAAAAGAGTACATCACTTACTCTGGTCACCCAGGCGGTCAGAAGCGAACTGTTGCGAAAAATATGATGGTGAAAAAGCCATACGCAATCATCGAAAATGCTGTAAAAGGCATGCTTCCTAAAAATAAGTTAGGAAGAGCAATGGTGAAAAAACTTTTCGTCTATGCCGGAGATGAGCATCCTCATCACGCGCAGAAACCAGAAGATTTTAAATTTTAATCAATCATTATCCGACCCAGTGTCGGTTTGAATAAATCTGTTTAGACCATGGAAATGATTAATGCTATAGGGAGACGTAAAGCTTCGGTCGCACGGGTTTACCTTACCAAAGGAGACGGTAAGATCACAGTAAACGGTCGTGACTGGAAGGATTACTTCCCACAAGCACATATTCAATTCAAGATCGTAGATCCATTCAATACTGTTGAGGTAGAAAATATTTACGACCTAAAAGTAAATGTAAAGGGCGGTGGCTTTAAGGGCCAAGCTGAGGCAGTGCGTATGGCTATTTCTCGTGCACTTGTCAAACTGAACGAAGACTTCCGTAAACCTTTGAAAGAGAAGAAGTACTTGACTAGAGATGCTCGTGTGGTTGAACGTAAGAAATACGGTAAGCCTAAAGCAAGAAAGAGCTTCCAGTTCAGTAAGCGTTAATCTATTTTTCAATTTGATGAGCTGTTCCCGTTCGGGATTTTCATCACCTTTTAAAATTTGACAATGGAAAAGCCTACCTATAAAGAGTTGTTGGATGCCGGCGTACACTTTGGTCACCTAAAGAAAAAGTGGAACCCAAAGATGTCGCCTTATATCTTCATGGAGCGCAAAGGTATCCACATTATAGATATCAACCGGACCATGGAGTGCATGGACACTGCCGCTAAAGCTTTGTACAGCTTGGCTAAGTCTGGTAAAAAAATCATGTTCGTTGCTACCAAGAAGCAAGCTCGTGATATCGTTGCTAATGCTGCTCGTAGCGTTGGAATGCCTTACGTAACCGAACGTTGGTTGGGAGGTATGATGACAAATTTCTCTACCATCCGTCGTTCTGTTAAGAAAATGCAGAACATCGAGCGTATGCTTCAAGATGGTACTTTGTCTAACGTAACGAAGAAGGAGCGTTTGACTTTGACACGTGAATTGTCAAAGTTGGATAAAGTATTGGGCGGTATTGCCAATCTAAACCGATTGCCTTCTGCGATCTTTATCCTAGATATTCACCACGAGCACATCGCGGTGGCTGAGGCACACAAATTGGGACTACGTACCTTTGGTGTAGTGGATACCAACTCTGATCCTAATCAGGTTGACTTCCCAATTCCTGCCAATGATGATGCTTCTAAGTCTATTGCCATTATCACAGAATACATGGTATCTGCTATCCGTCAAGGATTGGAAGATCGCAAGCAGGCTAAAGCAGAGAAAGAAGCTACTGCTAAAGGGTAATTAGTACCCTAGGTCTTTGAAATGTTTTGAAGTATTGTGTAGGGAACGGTATAGGCCTTACCGAAATATTTCTTTTATCACAACATCATAATATCAAATCAAAATGAGTGTAAAAATTTCTGCTGCCGATGTGAAAAAATTGCGGGACGCAACCGGTGCGGGTATGATGGACTGCAAAAAAGCACTAACTGAGGCTGAAGGAGATTATGATAAAGCAATCGAGATTCTACGTAAAAAAGGACAAAAACTCTCTGATAAAAGAGCCGATAGAGAAGCGAACGAGGGTGTTGTTATTGCCGTAGTTTCTGATGACCATAAAAAAGGTGTTATCGTTAAGTTGAGCTGTGAAACAGATTTCGTAGCCAAGAATGATGACTTCGTTAAGTTGACTCAACAATTCGCTGATATCGCCTTGAGCAATTTGCCTGCTGATCGTGATGGTTTGTTAGGTCTTGGATTTGAGGGAATCACCATCGGAGAAAAAGTAATCGAGCAAGTAGGTGTGATTGGTGAGAAGATCGAATTGGCTGCTTACGAAAAACTAGAGGCGGAGCAAGTGGCTCCTTATATCCACATGGGGAATAAAGCGGCCGTTCTAGTAGGCTTGAACAAAGGAGATGACAGCTTCTACGATGCTGGCCGTGATGTAGCTATGCAGGTGGCAGCGATGCACCCAGTAGCTGTTGATAAGGATGGTGTTGATCAGAGCGTCATCGAGAAAGAAATTGAGATCGGTAAAGAAGTGGCTCGCAATGAAGGTAAGCCAGAAAACCTGGTGGAAAGGATTGCGATGGGTAAACTAAACAAATTCTTTAAGGAAAAAACATTGCTCAATCAGCAGTTCGTAAAAGATAGCTCATTGAATGTCAGTGGTTTCTTAAAGTCAAAAGATAAAGAACTGACCGTTACGGAATTTAAGCATGTAACGCTCGGTTAAAAAAAACGTATAGAAAAGGCGAATTACTCGATAATTCGCCTTTTTTTTATGCCCTAATAAAGGGATGAACTGGTATGGAAAAATTGCGCCTCAAATAATGCGGATTCGTGCCAGTATAGCCTAAACCCACCACCCAATGATTGAAAATAATATAGGAAATGGCTATAAAGTATAAACGTATTCTACTCAAGCTGAGTGGAGAATCTTTGATGGGGGATCAAGGATTTGGTATTTCCCCAGATATGCTACAGCACTATGCTGACCAAATTAAACAACTGATAGATCTAAAGGTGGAAGTGGCTATTGTGATTGGAGGAGGGAACATCTTCCGTGGATTGCAAGCCTCTAGTTCCGGTATCGAACGTGTACAAGGAGATTACATGGGCATGTTGGCTACCGTAATTAATGGTATGGCACTGCAAAGTGCGTTGGAAGGTCAAGGCGTTTATACGCGTCTGATCTCAGCAATCGAGATGAAGCAAATTGCTGAGCCTTACATCCGTCGCCGCGCGATTCGCCACCTGGAAAAAGGTCGCGTAGTGATCTTCTCAGCGGGTACGGGAAGTCCCTACTTTACTACAGACTCCGCTGCAGCTCTACGCGCTAATGAGATCAGTGCAGATGTAATCCTTAAGGGTACAAGAGTAGATGGCGTTTACTCTGCAGACCCCGAAAAGGATCCCAATGCGATTAAGTTTGATACCATTTCATTCTCCAAAGTGATTAACCTAGGTTTGAATGTGATGGATATGACCGCCTTCACCCTGTGCCAAGAGAATAACCTTCCAATCGTTGTCTTCGATATCAATGTCAAAAATAATCTCTTAGGTATCGTACAAGGTGAGCGCATTGGTACATTAGTAGAGGTCTAGTAAGATCTTGTTACACAACTGGTTAAAGATAATTATTGGTAATCATAGCCAGATTCTTCCTTGATGAATCTGGCCATTTTTTTGTCCAGATCTCCCCCCACAATTGGCCTTATTTCCTATTCCTTTTCATTCTCGCCAAACTTATCTTTAGGCAAAAAGATGATGAAGAAATCAGCTCAGCCTACCCAGCTTCCAAGCAAGAAAAAGTCAATGGCCACCATTCGCCAAAAGATAAAACCTATTTCTACGGCTCAGCTAGTGAAACTGAAAGGCGGCGGCAATCCCTGGATCGATGCTAGTTAACAAAACACATATGCAAATCCAGTGGCGGACATACATCTGGAAAGCACAACGGGAGCGGACAGTTTTTCTCACCCGCTAGCAAAGCCAATAGTGGCTAGACTTAAAGTCAAATTCTCAACCGACAGTAGCTGCATTCCACATGCTTCCAGCGTAGCTCCAGTTGTTACCACGTCATCCACCAGAAGAACATGTTTACCTTCCAAAGCCTTACCGCTTCTAAGGCGAAAGGCTTCCATCACATTGTTCATGCGTTCTATGCGATTTTTACGGGTTTGAGTTTGCGTAAAAGTAAGCCGCTCAAGCGCATGGGGATAATGAGGCTTGCCCATACTCATAGAGAGTCCACGAGCAAAGGTCTCACTCTGATTGTAACCTCTTTGGTGTTGCTTTCGAGGATGTAAAGGGACTGGAATAATACAATCGACGGATTGAAATAACGGACTGTCTTTCAGGATGCTACCATATGTTTGACCGAAGCGCATCCCTACCGCAGGTTTATGATTGTACTTCAGTTGATGAATGAGCTGTTGGGCTCTTCCGCCTTTGATGAAATAAAATAAGGAGGTGGCAGCGTGCAATGGCAGTCGACCCCAGAACCTCTCTATCAAGGCATTTTCAGGATCGAGATGAAAATCTGTCTTCGGTAATTTATGCTGGCAGGAAAAGCATATGATTTCTCCACGGGTGGGCTTTTTGCTTTCACAAACCAAACAAAGATTGGGGTAGAACAAAGAGAAACAGTGTTCTAGCCCTTCAAGAATAGGGTGTAGGTACATAGAGCGCGTTTAAGAAGAGGAGCAAATCGCTCCCATTAGGACAAAAAAAAGTCTGTCTCACTGAAGCAAGACAGACACATCAAAACAAAACGAAAAACCAACTTTAAACAAGTCTCTTTATATAGTTCTTAAAACTAGAATCAGTTTTACTTTGTTGCAAATGTCTGGATAATTTTTGAATTAACCCCATTATTTGGGCTAAAAAATTATCATTAATTCGCATTATAAGCCTTTAATCTGACCGGAATGTCAATTTCTTGACCTCTTCGGTGGACCTTTACGTTTATCACTTCTCCTACTTTGGCTCTACCAATCACTTCCTGCAGATCAGGAACACTATTGATCTTACGTTCTTCAATAGCTACAATTACATCTTGCTCTAACATCCCGGAGTATTGCGCTGAGCCCCCGTCAATCAATTCACTTACAACAACACCCTGACTGATGTTTATGTTCAAATCCTGAGCAGCATCATCATCTAGCTCATAGATATGTACACCTAAGTAAGCTCTCTGGTAGGTTCCGTATTCAATAATATCGTCAACGATTCGTGTAACCAAGTCTACAGGAATTGCGAAAGAATAACCTTGATAGCTACCTGAACGGGTTGCGATGGCCGTATTGATACCCAATAATCGCCCCTGGGTATCTACCAGCGCACCACCACTATTACCTGGGTTCACAGCAGCATCTGTTTGGATGAAAGCTTCAATGGCATCGCCACCACCCAGAATGCGAATGCTTCTTCCTTTCGCACTAATGATACCGGCCGTCACCGTTGAAGTCAAATCAAAAGGGTTACCAACGGCTAGGACCCATTCACCAACTTGAGCGGCGTCTGAATTACCAGGCTTCAAGGTGGGGAGATCATCTGCCTCAATTTTGATAACCGCAAGATCGGTTTTCTTGTCTGTTCCCACGACATCTGCTTTGAAGGTCCGATTATCGTGTAAGGTCACAGAAACTTGATCAGCACCATCAACAACATGGTTATTGGTAATGATGTACCCATCTCTGGAATAGATGACACCGGAGCCTGTCCCGCCTTTTGGCGCACCACCATCTTCAAAGAAGAAGCGGAAGGGGTTATTGGTTTGATTGGGATCGGCCTCCGTTTTAGAGGATATATGAACAACTGCTGGAGTTGCTAAGGCGGCAGCGCCCTTAAAATCAAAAGGAGCGGTCGCCGAATTGTTATTTGCGGGTGAAGTATTAAACTTCACTTGTTGAATAGCGGGGGTAGAGGTAGGTGAATAATTTACTGCATCTGACTTGTCGTTGATCAAATAGATTCCGCCGAGGGTAATTAGACCCCCAAAAACGCCAGCTAATACAGTCGAAAATAACTTTTTCATATTTTCGTTTTATTTTCGGTTAAAAATAACAGTGGGGCATAGTCCATGCCTTGCATACAAAAATAACTACTTACCTTTACCAATGTTTATTTTGCAGATTTAGTTTAACAGGACATTAACTTAAATAATGAAGGAAAGGAGGGCGGAATTACAGGGTGTGGATCTAGATCGGATACTTCAGCCTGAAACTCCACTGGAAAGACTGATTATACAAGATAAAGGATTCAGGAGAGGATTACTCTGGGGCGTGCCGAGATACGGCCATCCTGAAGGGGAAGTCTACAAGCATATCCGCGATGTTTTCGATAATATTGATCGCTTAGCGGTAGCCCAACTGGTTCGAGAGCGCCTCCGCCTCGTTGCCTTAGTTCACGATTCCTTCAAACACAAAGAGGACAAACGAAAGCCTCGAGACTGGTCCAAACACCATGGGGTACTCGCGCGCCAATTCCTTGCCCAGTATACGGATGATGAAGTAGTGCTGACCGTAACGGAAATGCACGATGAAGCCTATTACATTTGGCGCTTGAAGAAATTGTACAAGCGGGAACTAGAAGGCCAGCAAAGACTTACCAAGCTGCTAGATCGATTAGGCGATAATCTGCAACTGTTTTATTTATTCTTCAAGTGTGATACCTGCACTGGTGATAAAATCCAATCTCCACTTCGATGGTTTGAACATAATATTCAAGGAATCGAGGTCGTAGATCTCTTTGGATAGACTGCTTTAGCTTAATTTTCTTCACTCGGGAAGACCTACCCTCAGGTCGATTTTACTTCGTGTTGGCCGCCTTTCGAAAAAAAAATAAAAAAAAAGTTTGCCCTCGGAACTTTTTATCCGCTAGGCTAGTTGGTTTGGTTGTGACTGCCTGTGAGTGTAGTACGGAAAGACAAGAGAAATCTTACTTTCCACATTACCAAGGCGTATTTCAATCATCCTTTAGTTCGATCGATGGGGCGTTAAATAAGATTTTATTTTTCAAGCCTTCGGTTCAAAACACTATATTTATGATGGTAATGACAGCAGACAAAGACATCGAGCGCCGCGAACGTATTTTCGAAGAGGAATTCATGCCTCAGATTGATGCGCTATATACGTTTGCGTATCATCTGACTTATAACGAGGATGATGCAAATGATTTGGTGCAAGACACCTACTTGAAGGCCTATCGATTTATCGACAATTACATCGAAGGGACAAATGCGAAAGCCTGGTTGTTCAAGATTCTAAAGAATGCTTTTATCAATCAGTACCGCAAACGTACCAAACAGCCTACTCGTGTAGACTACGAAGAGGTGATCAACTTCCACGAGGAAGAAGATACCAACTATTCTAGCTACATGGACATGCGCGAGGAAATGTTCCAAGCCATGATGGGCGATGAGGTGACAAATGCGATTAACGCTTTGCCAGTTGATTTCCGCGTTGTAATTTTGCTTTGCGATATTGAAGGCTTCACCTATGAGGAAATTGCGAAGATCGTGGATATCCCAATAGGAACGGTACGCTCAAGATTGCACCGAGCAAGAAATATGCTCAAGGTAGAATTGCGTAATTATGCTGCTTCCCTGGGATACCAGGATAAGCGTTCGAAATAATATATTTTATAACCAAAAGCTATTTAGCTTTTCCCCAAGAAGCCTGCCCGGCGCCTTTTTCTCTGACTAAAAGTTTGTTGTAAAAATTATCCTTTCGGAGGAAAAGGGGCGGGCGGGCTTCATTTAGACGAGAAATGTCACGCATCGGTACATTTCAAAAATTTTAGCGCCATGTTACCAAACAACTTATTTAACGATCCGTGTAATGCTTTTCCCAGACCTTTTGGTGGAAGTTGTGCAGCGATTGGTTTCGGTGGCAGCGCATTGGGACACTAAATAGTCAAAAAAGTAAAGCCATGAGAGATCAAAATTATCTGGACCTGGTCAAAAAAGTAACCATGTACTTAGATAATGAGTTAAGCGAGAAGGAAGAAAGAGCGCTACTCAGTGAAATAAAAGCTAATCCTGCCTACCTAAAAGTCCTCAGCCGGGAAAAATCCTTCAGAGAATTTATTAAGACCAAGATTCACCGCCGTAAACCCTCTCCCGCTTTAATTGAGTCTATCAAGGATAAAATCCGAACTTCCTCACCGGTTTAACACACCTATCCTACATACAAAATCCTATTATCTCTTGTGGCTTGCTGCTTGACACAGCAGTAGCACTTTATGCCTATTGTTGACTATTCTGACAATTCTTGTAGACCAGACAAGAATTGTCAGAATTAAACTGCTCCATTCCGACCTGCTACATTTGAGGTCGTAACTCCTATCGTTTTGCACCTAAATCAAACCTAAAGCACTTATACAACGTTTTAATAGTACGGGAACATGCCAGAGGATGAGCTCCTTGTGGTTTGGATATAGAATAGGGTAGTGTTCTCTTGTACCATTGGTTTTATTCTCCTCCTCGTCTGCTAGTTCACAGCAGGTTTTTCCCTAGATAATTATTTATTAAAAGGTTACTTATAGAAGCTTTGGTGTAGCCATGTCTCAAAACAGGACCGAAATGAACCCTGGATTGAGTAAACCAGTATATCTATATTGAATACCCAAAAAACATTACTTCCATGAGCGAAGCACCCAATATTACTATCAATCAGTCCGTCGCCATTCTGGTAGATGGAAACAACATAGAACTAAGTTTGCATAGTTTGGTTGGCGATAAAAATGCTATGATCAATTTTGATACTCTGATTCCCAAACTATTGGATAATCGAGGCCTAAGCAGAATGATCTATTTCCGCGAAGGAAAGAGTATTTCCACCAAATTGGCAGAGCGACTACATAGCCACTATCACGGCTCCGTCACACCTTGCTACAAATCCGCAGATATCCCCTTAACCATTAAGGCGACCCAGATCGCTCCTAAGGTGGATACAATCATCATCCTTTCTGGAGATGCAGATTACGTGGAACTAGTACGTCACCTCAAGTCAGAAGGGGTGCGAGTGGAGATTGCAGCTGTGGAAAAAAATACTGCCGCTATCCTGAAGGAAGAGGCAGATTACTTTACGGCTATTACCAAAGAAGATTGTTTCATCTTTAAACATCATAAAGGAGCTAAATCCTCTAGCCGAAAGAAATAGCTCCAGGAAGGAACTATTTAATGAAATCCCGGGCTTTCAAAAAGGCAATTTGTTCTGCTAATGCTAATTGAGAGATTTCTGGATCAGGCATGGGCATGCCGGTATCATCTAGATGAGAGGGCGTGAAGATATGTCCACAATCCTCGTAGATCTTCAACTGACAATCGTAGCCCAAGGCATCCATCTTATTTTTATACTGTTCGGCAAATGGGGTAGGGGTGACCCGGTCGGTTCGCCCTTGTAGAATGAGTGTAGGAGGAATTTGCATCCCTCTATCCAGGTTTTCTAGGGCAGATAAATGACTAGCATTAATGCCTTCATGTAGTAGGCTTTTGAAGTAGCCATCCTGTGTATCTATTGCCGGTGAAACTAGGACTAAGGCATTGGGCACTGAGTTTTCTTGGCCATCCGTATCTTCTTGCACGACACTAATCGAGGAAATCAGATGCCCTCCCGCGGACAAACCTTTTCCTACAATCCTGTTTTTGTCAATACTCAAGGAAACCGCATGCTTTCTGATCCAACGGATGGCATCTCGCGTATCTTCCATGGCCTCTAGGGGCGTGATATCTGCCCGATTCGACAGGCGATATTCTATGGCTATTCCGATCATGCCATGCTCAGCGGCGTGTTCAGCACTGCCGAAGGTCCAATCGGCGTGCCCGGCTTGCCAGCCACCACCATGGAAGGCTGCCAAGACTGGATAGCTCAGCTTGGGATCAAAGTTTTTGGGTTTAAAGATGTGAGCTTCCAATTGAAGATCCTTTGCCGTCTTATACACTTGTATTTCATGCCCTTCTCTCTCCTCCAAGAGCTCAGCTTCTAAAGTCTTTGCCTCTTGACAGACCGCTTCTGTTTGACAAGTCGAGATAAAATCTTGTAAGTACTCACTGCCGTTGATCCAGGTGTATTGCTCGAGGTGATCCTTGATGAATTGGAAGGACCAGTAATCTCTTAAAGCTGTACTCTTAAATTGCTGTGTTATGAAGTCGAGGGTAGTTTCTAGCTGAATTTTGCCAAGGTAGGTAGAGGAGTCTTGTTGGACTTCCATTTGTTTATTGATTTTTATGGTAAACCAAGTTCTCAAACATTTTTGGTAGGTGTCTAGGGTAAGGAACTCTGGACGATCCACGGCGGCCTCTACACGCTTCATAAGTGCTTCATTTGGAGCGACTTTGCTGCCAGTAAATCGCTCGTGCCATTCTGGATAGCGCAGTAGTATTCGATCAAAACTGTAGTCAATAGAAGCATTGTTGACCTTGATGAAGGCTTGAGAAATTGTCTGCGTGGACCGTGCCATGTTGGAGAGGTAAACTCCTTTGACGGAATCTATGACTTGGAAGAAGGCGGTTTCTGATTGACTGTGGATGCGATACCAATTATCGCTCAAGTACTTCTCCACTTCCGTACTAATACCCTTTTCGGATAGTAAATAGTTGTTTTCCTGAGATAGGTCGCCTTGAAAGGAAATGGAATCTTCACCAATAGTGATTTCCAAGCCTTTACCTGGTTCCAAGAATAGTTCATAATCCTCTTCGTCGATATTGAGTCGAAGGATGGTGCTAAATTCCAGCTTCTGTGCAAGGATGAAAGGAGGGGCTTCATTCATATTGATCTCCTGATCACCTAGTGCAATCCGATTGATGGGGCGGGCGGCATGGATAGTGAGGGTACTAATTTGTTCTTGTAGTGCTTGCTGCTGGCAGGAGGTGAAAATAAGTGATAGTAGGAGTAACGGCAGTACAGTTTTAGGCATAGCGTTTTTATTAGGCATTTGAAATTAAACTAGGTGACTATGCACCTATGAGGGAGAAATTTAGAGGTGGTTTTCAGCGCAATTATGAGTGGTCCAGATTCGGAATATCATACTTGTCAACCATGAGATCGATTCAAACTGTCGAAATGTTACAGCTCCCGCTAATTTATTTTAGGCAAGGACATTTTAATCGCTGTCATTGCTGGAGGAGCTTAGAATTTGAGAGGCGTGGGTGAAAATCTATTTGGCATCTAGCCAGGCCCGCAACAACGGCTAGGGAGGTCGGTGGCTGGCGGAGATTTAAACCGCCAACTATGACTGGAGAGATCACAACTCACAAAAATCGGCAAAGCGCTTGGCAAGAAAACACCCGCCAGGCCCGTGTTGGTGTTTTCCACCAACACAATGGGAGCCAAGGATAG
>JABSSL010000109.1 GCA_013214355.1 Saprospiraceae bacterium
TCTCCGTGGCCATTATACCTTATACCTTTGAACATACCACCTTCAAGCACTTACAATCTGGCGACCGAGTAAACCTAGAGTTTGATGTAATTGGTAAATATATCGCTAGGTACATGGCTGTTTACGGTAAGGGAGCTGAAAAAACGTTACTCGTAAAATCATAAGTAGTGTGACAACAAACACCTAAGGTAATCAGTACTATATACTGAAAAAGCCTTTGAAGATTGCTCTTCAAAGGCTTTTCTCATTTTATCTAAGAGACGATGTGTTCTAGCCGAGACTAGTCCATATCATCAACTCCTTCTAATTGTGTCTGGCGAGACTCATAAGCCATCTGCGCCTCTTTCGTTGTAACAAAAACGTTGTCAAATCGACGTAGACCTGTACCAGCAGGAATCTTCTTACCAACGATAACATTCTCCTTCAAGCCCTGCAAGCCATCCACTTTCGCAGCGATAGCAGCGGTACTTAGTACTTTCGTCGTTTCCTGGAAAGATGCAGCTGAAATCCAACTACGAGTTCCCAATGATGACTTAGTAATACCTTGTAATAGTGGACTAGAAGTAGCAGCTACAGCATCACGGTACTCAACAACTTTCTTGTCATTACGCTTCAAGTAAGAGTTTTCTTCTCTCAACTGACGTAGAGTAACCAGCTGTCCAGGACGCAAGCGGTTAGAATCTCCTCCTTCAAGAACAAACTTCTTGTCAAAGATCCAATCGTTTACCTCCAAGAATTCGAACTTGTCCACCGCTTCTCCTTCCAAGAAGGAAGTATCACCTGGATCCTCGATCTGAACGCGGCGCATCATTTGGCGTACAATCACCTCGATGTGCTTGTTGTTGATCGTAATACCCTGTGAACGGTAAACTTCTTGAATACCATTTACCAAGTACTGCTGTACAGCGGCTGGTCCTCTAATGTTAAGGATATCTCTAGGCGCTGTGGCACCGTCAGATAGTGGCGTACCCGCTCTTACGAAGTCTCCTTCTTGGATCAGGATGTGCTTAGAAAGTCCGATCAAATACTTGCGTTTTTGTTCGTCCTTAGCTGTCACAATAACCTCGCGATTACCACGCTTAATCTTACCAAAGGCTACTACCCCATCAATCTCAGATACCACCGCAGGGTTAGATGGATTACGTGCTTCAAAGAGTTCAGTTACCCTTGGAAGACCACCCGTAATATCCTGAATCTTACCTAGTCGTCGTGGAATCTTCACGATCTTCTGACCACTCTTCACTTCAGCTCCATCATCAATCGAGATGTAGGCTCCCACCGGTAGGTTGTAACTTCTTAGTTCCTCGCCCGCAGGACTAACAATCTTGATGATTGGAATCTTACGCTTATTTTTGGATTCAACGATCACTTTATCTGCGTGCCCTGTTTGGTCATCTCTTTCCACTCGGAAAGTCACGCCTTCCTCAACGCCGTCGAAATTGGCAATACCACCAAATTCTGAGATAATTACCGCATTAAATGGATCCCATTCACAAATCTTATCTCCTTTGGAGATTTTTGCTCCATCCTTAACGAAAAGGGTAGCACCATAAGGAATGTGGTGAGAAACATATTGCTTACCAGATTCAGGATCTACAATTCTGATTTCACCCGTACGCGCTAGAACTACGTTCTGTGCTGTACCGGCTTCATCTTTAGTAGAGGTAACACGCATGCTATCGAACTCAATCTTACCGTCGAATTTCGATTTGATCTCAGACTCTGTCTTGGTTACAGAAGCTGTACCACCGGTGTGGAAGGTACGAAGTGTCAACTGTGTACCAGGTTCACCAATTGACTGTGCAGCAATAATACCTACGGCATCACCCGCCTCAGCGATTCGACCTGTTGCTAGGTTTTTACCATAGCACTTGGTACATACTCCGCGCTTGGTTTCACAAGTCAATACAGAACGAATAGTTACCATTTCAACCCCTTCTTCCTCGATATACTCCGCCGTGCGATTATCGATGAAATCACCCGCCTTTAGTATAAGCTCATCCGACACAGGATGAACAATATCGTGCAAGGTGAATCGACCAGCAATTCGAGAAACAAGCCCCTCGATTACTTTGTCGTTATCTTTCAGTGCAGAGGTTTCAATCCCTCTCAAAGTATTACAGTCTACCTCACGGATCACAACATCTTGAGACACATCCACTAGACGACGAGTTAAATAACCCGCATCCGCTGTCTTCAAGGCTGTATCCGCCAGACCTTTACGAGCACCGTGCGTAGAGATGAAGTACTCCAGTACGGACAAGCCGTCTACGAAGTTAGATAGGATCGGGTTTTCAATAACCGCCCCACCGGTATCACCAGACTTTCTCGGTTTCGCCATCAATCCCCTCAATCCACACAACTGCTTAATCTGTTGCTTAGAACCACGAGCACCGGAGTCAAGCATCATATATACAGAGTTGAAACCCTGCTTATGCTCTGCCAATTCCTTCATTAGGTTATCCGTAATGTGGTTATCGGCAAAAGTCCACTTATCGATGATCTGGTTGTATCGTTCGTTGTTGGTGATCAACCCCATGTTGTAGTTGTCCCAAACCTCATCTACTTCTGATTGTGCCTCATCTAAGGTTTCTTGCTTCACGGTAGGAGTGATCAAGTCACCCAAGTTGAATGACAAACCGCCCTTGAATGCCCACATGAATCCTAGTTCCTTGATGGAATCCAAGAAGTCAGCAGTAATCGAAAAGTCAGTACGTTCTATAACATCTGCAATTACTTTCTTCAGATTGCGCTTCGTCAAAAGCACGTTCACGAAAGGTACTTGCTCAGGAACCATTTCGTTGAAGATCACCCGACCAGTAGTCGTGTCCATCAGCTTGTTAACGAAATTGCCTTCATCATCTTCTGTCTTCACACGAACTTTGATCGGCGCGTGCAGATCCAATTGTCTTTCGTTGTAGGCTATGATAACTTCTTCAGCAGAGTAGAACTTACGTCCCTCTCCTTTTACAACAATGTCACCTTCGGAGCGGCGCTCTTTAGTTATATAGTAAAGTCCCAATACCATATCCTGAGAAGGAAGGGTAATTGGCGTACCGTTCTGAGGGTTCAACATGTTGTGTGCAGAAAGCATCAACACCTGTGCTTCCAATACGGCAGCTTGGCTCAACGGTACGTGCACCGCCATTTGGTCACCATCAAAGTCGGCGTTGAAGGCACCACATACCAACGGGTGTAGCTGGATTGCCTTACCTTCAATCAACTTAGGCTGAAAAGCTTGGATAGAAAGACGGTGAAGCGTTGGAGCACGGTTAAGCAATACAGGGTGCCCTTTCAAAATATTCTCCAGGATTTCCCAGATTACTGGATCTTTTCTATCAACTAATTTCTTAGCCGATTTCACGGTCTTAACGATTCCGCGCTCGATCAATTTTCTAATTACAAAAGGCTTGAACAATTCCGCAGCCATCGCCTTAGGGATACCGCATTCATGCAGCTTCATTGTCGGACCTACCACGATCACAGAACGACCGGAGTAATCCACACGTTTACCCAAGAGGTTTTGACGGAAACGACCTTGCTTACCTTTCAATATATCACTTAAGGATTTCAAAGCACGTCCACCTTCAGCCTTAACCGCATTCGACTTACGAGAGTTGTCAAACAGTGAATCCACTGCTTCTTGCAACATCCGCTTTTCGTTTCTCAAGATCACCTCAGGCGCTTTGATCTCCAACAAACGTTTCAAGCGATTGTTACGGATGATCACACGACGATATAGATCATTCAAGTCAGAACTAGCAAACCGGCCACCATCTAACGGAACCAAAGGTCTCAATTCCGGTGGAACTACTGGCAAGTACTGAATGATGGTCCATTCTGGGCGATTTTCAATACGGGTCAAACCATCTCTGAAGGCCTCTACAACTCTCAGACGCTTAAGGGCCTCTGATTTACGTTGTTGAGAAGTCTCATTAGCAGCTTGGTGACGAAGATCGTATGACAATTGATCCAATTGCAAGCGCATCAACAGGTCTCTCACTGCATCTGCCCCCATCTTTGCGATGAACTTGTTGGGATCATTATCATCCAACATCTGGTTTTCAGCAGGCAAAGTATCTAGGATATCCAAGTACTCCTCTTCAGTCAAGAGGTCCATTTTGGAAATTCCTTCGTTTTCCTTCACCCCTGCTTGGATCACTACGTATCTTTCGTAGTAGATGATCGTCTCAAGCTTCTTAGAAGAAAGACCCAGCAAATACCCAATCTTGTTAGGCAAAGATTTAAAGAACCAAATATGAACAACAGGAACCACCAATTTGATGTGTCCCATTCTTTCACGACGTACTTTTTTCTCCGTTACCTCTACACCGCAACGATCACACACAATCCCTTTGTAACGGATTCTTTTATACTTCCCACAGTAGCACTCATAATCCTTAACCGGCCCAAAGATCCTTTCGCAGAAAAGGCCATCTCGCTCCGGCTTGTAAGATCTATAGTTGATGGTTTCAGGCTTCAATACTTCACCATAAGAGCGCTCTAGGATCTCATCTGGAGATGTTAAGCTAATGGTGATCGTGTTGAAGTCCTGCGTTTGAATATGACTTTTTTTCTTGAAAGGCATATTTTGCTAATAGTTTTAAAGTGAGTATGATAAAAGAACAAAGGCAAAGCCCAACACTAGGTTTGGGCTTCGTTTATTCACTTACTTTAATCGAATTTCACATCGAGTGCCAAACCTCTCAATTCATGCACCAATACATTGAAGGATTCCGGAATGTTTGGTTCTGGAAGGTTATCCCCTTTAACGATTGATTCATAAGCTTTGGCACGTCCTGTAATATCATCGGACTTGATCGTCAGCAACTCTCTCAAGATGTTCGATGCACCGAAAGCTTCCAGTGCCCAAACCTCCATCTCACCAAAACGCTGACCACCGAACTGAGCTTTACCACCCAATGGTTGCTGCGTAATCAATGAGTAAGGTCCAATCGAACGAGCGTGCATCTTATCATCTACCATGTGAGATAGTTTCAACATGTAGATCACACCAACCGTAGCCTGCTGGTGGAATCGATCTCCCGTTTCACCATCAAACAAGTAGGTCTGTCCCAATTCAGGAAGATTTGCTTGCTGGATGTATTGAGAGATTTCTTCCATGCTCGCTCCGTCAAAGATCGGTGTACCGTACTTCATGCCTAGTTTCTCACCGGCCCAGCCCAATACCGTTTCAAAGATCTGTCCTAGGTTCATCCTTGAAGGTACACCTAGTGGGTTCAATACGATGTCCACTGGCGTTCCGTCATCAAGGAAAGGCATATCTTCCATACGAACGATACGAGATACAATACCTTTGTTACCGTGGCGACCTGCTAGCTTATCTCCCACTTTTAGCTTACGCTTCTTAGCCAAATACACTTTAGCTAGTTTCAATACCCCTGCAGGTAGCTCATCACCAATACTGATGTTGAACTTCTCACGCTTGTAACGCCCGATTTCTTCGTTCGCTTTGATACTATAGTTGTGCAATAGGCGAGCGATCAATCCATTGGTCTTCTCATCATCCGTCCAGTTGCTATAGTCAACCGTAGTATATTCGATATCACGAAGCAATTCTTGATTGAATTTCACACCGGTTGGGATCAAGTTCTCATTATAGATACTCTTCACCCCTTGAGACTCTTTGTTCTTCACCAGAAGAAGCAACTTGTCAATCAAGATAGTCTGCAATTCATTCAAAGCGATCTTGTGCTGATCTTCCAAGCGGCTAAGCAGCTCTTTCTCTTGTGCTTTTTGGACTTTGTCCTTCTTCGCACGGGCGAACAATTGCTTATTGATTACCACTCCTTTCAATGATGGAGGCGCTTTCATAGAAGCATCCTTCACATCACCAGCCTTATCACCGAAGATTGCTCTCAGCAGTTTCTCTTCCGGAGTAGGATCTGATTCACCTTTAGGGGTGATCTTTCCGATTAAGATATCTCCTTCCTTAACCCACGCACCAACTCGAATGATACCATTCTCATCTAAGTCCTTGGTTGCTTCTTCACTAACGTTCGGAATATCATTGGTCAATTCTTCTTCCCCTAGCTTCGTATCACGCACATCTAGTTCGAAGTGCTCAATGTGAAGAGAGGTAAAAATATCTTCACGAACCACCCTTTCAGACAGTACGATTGCATCCTCAAAGTTGTATCCTTTCCAAGGCATGAACGCCACCTTTAGGTTTTGTCCCAAAGCCAATTCGCCTTTCTCCGTAGCGTAACCGTCACAAAGGATCATTCCTTTATATACGCGGTCTCCTCTACGAACGATAGGCTTCAAGTTGATACAAGTACCTTGGTTAGTACGACGGAATTTAGTAAGCGTGTAGGTCTTTTTGTTGTCTTCAAAAGAAACCAACTGCTCCTCATCCGTTCGGTCATATCGGATAACAATTTCGTTTGCATCCACATATTCCACGATACCATCGCCTTCTGCGTTGATCAACATACGAGAGTCACGAGCTACTTTCCCTTCCAAACCAGTACCCACAACAGGGGAGCTTGGTTTGATCAATGGAACGGCTTGACGCTGCATATTAGATCCCATCAGGGCACGGTTCGCATCATCATTTTCCAAGAAAGGAATCATAGAAGCAGAAACCCCAACAATTTGGTTAGGCGCAACGTCCATGAATTCGATCTCTTCTGGCGTCAATACGGGGAAATCACCGTGTTCTCTACACTTAATTCTATCAGAAAGGAAAGCTCCTTTCTCATTCAGTGGTGCGTTTGCTTGCGCGATACGCTTAAAGTCTTCCCCTTCAGCCGACAAATACTGTGCATCGTTCACTACATCCACTTTCCCTTCAATCACCTCACGATAAGGCGTTTCCAGGAATCCCATCTTATTCACTTTCGCGTGGATGCACAGGGTAGAAATCAAACCAATGTTTGGACCTTCCGGCGTTTCAATGGTACAAAGACGGCCATAGTGAGAGTAATGTACGTCACGCACCTCGAAACCTGCACGTTCCCTGGATAGACCTCCAGGTCCCAGCGCGGAGATCCTTCTCTTGTGAGTGATCTCTGAAAGCGGATTCGTTTGATCTAGGAACTGAGACAACTGGCTAGTACCGAAGAAAGAATTGATTACCGAAGAGAGGGTTCTTGCATTAATCAAATCAATCGGGGTAAATACCTCGTTATCTCTTACATTCATACGCTCTCGGATGGTACGTGCCATACGAGCCAAACCAACACCGAACTGAGCATATAGCTGCTCACCCACGGTTCTTACCCGGCGATTACTTAAGTGGTCAATATCATCAATCTCTGCTTCCTGGTTCATCAACTGAACCAAGTACGTAACGATGGAGATGATATCTTCCTTAGTAAGTACGAGCGTATCTTTCGTGATTTCCAGCTCCAACTTGCGATTAATCTTATATCGACCTACCTCACCGAGGTTGTATCGCTTATCGGAGAAGAATAATTTATCGATAATACCACGAGCTGTTTCCTCATCTGGTGGATCAGTACCTCTCAATTGACGATAGATGTACTGCACCGCTTCCATTTCGGAACTCGATGGATCTTTTTGTAGGGTATTGTAGATGATCGAGTAGTCCAGACCAATATCATCTTTCTGAAGAATGATGTTATCGGCATCAGCATTCAAGATCAGCTCAATGTTATCTTCATCTAGAACGATATCCCGCTCAAGAATGATTTCGTTTCGTTCGATGGTTACCACCTCCCCGGTGTCCTCATCCACGAAGTCTTCCGTCCAGCTGCGCAGCACCCGTGCTGCTAATTTTCTACCGATAGCAGCTTCAAGCGCGTCTCTATCCGCAGGAATTTCATCAGCTAGATCAAAGATGTCCAGGATCGACTTATCTGTATCGAATCCGATGGCACGTAGTAAAGTTGTTACGGGGAATTTCTTTTTACGATCGATGTAGGCATACATGACCGTGTTGATGTCCGTAGCAAATTCCATCCAGGCTCCTTTAAAAGGAATAACCCGAGCGGAATAGATCTTAGTACCATTTGGGTGGAAGTTCTGACCGAAGAATACACCTGGTGAACGGTGCAACTGAGAAACGATGACACGTTCAGCACCATTGATCACGAAGGTTCCCTTAGGCGTCATATATGGGATGTTCCCCAAGAAAACGTCCTGAACGATGGTTTGGAAATCCACGTGTTCTTCGTCATTACAGGAAAGCCGTAGTTTGGCCTTGAGTGGTACACTGTAAGTCAAACCACGTTGCATACACTCAGGTATGGAGTAGCGCGGTGGATCGACAAAGTAGTCCAGAAATTCGAGCACGAAAATATTTCTGGCATCAACGATAGGAAAGTTTTCCTGAAATACTTTATAAAGTCCCTCGTTCATTCTATTCTCAGGAGTAGTTTCCAACTGGAAAAACTCCTGGAAGGACTTCAATTGAATTTCAAGCAAATCAGGATACTGAGCGGAAAGTTTAATTTTACCGAAGCTTACCCTCTTTTCTTCGGCAGTAAGGACTTTACCGTTTGCTGTCATTTGCAATCCTTGTTTATATGAAGGTGATCATGCTTTTCAGATCACCAATAAGTATTATACTATACGAAACCAAAAAAAGTTCGAAAAAATCCCAAAACGTTTGACTTTTTCATTAAAAAGTCATAAGCAACATTTCCTTTCCTCGTAAGATAGCTAAAATTATAGCAAAAAACGCATATCGTTATACGACGATAGGCTTAGCCAAAATTTACAATTTGGCTAAGCCTGACAAGCCAAAAGTTGAACCCTTCAGGGAGTTCAACTCTTGGTTATGCGCTAATTACTTAATTTCTACTGTCGCACCAACTGCCTCAAGAGCGGCTTTGATTGACTCAGCCTCGTCTTTAGCTACACCTTGCTTAACAGCAGTAGGAGCACCGTCAACAAGTTCTTTGGCGTCTTTCAATCCAAGGCCAAGAAGTGTTTTCACTTCTTTCACCACTTTCAACTTAGCTGCACCAGCAGATTCCAACATCACGTCGAATTCTGTTTGCTCAGCAGCAGCTTCGCCACCTTCTCCACCACCAGCACCAGGTGCTGCAACGGCTACTGCAGCAGCAGCAGGCTCAATTCCATACTCTTCTTTAAGGATATCAGCTAGCTCGCTTACTTCCTTCACAGTTAGATTAACAAGTTGTTCTGCAAATGCTTTAAGATCTGCCATTTTAAATAAGTTTTGTACGATAAAAAATATCGTGCGTTACTTGGAAGCCAAAATTGATTATAAACAGTGTCAAATTACAGCAGACTTATTCTGCTGCTCCTTCGCCTCTTTCCTCGAGTGCCTTCAACAAACCAGAAAGTGTAGCACCTCCAGATTGCAATGCACTGATAACGTTCTTCGCAGGAGAACCCAACAAGGTGATCACCTCGCCAATAAGATCTTCCTTGGACTTCAACTTGGTCAAAGGATCGATCTGCTCATCTCCAAGATATACCGCGGTATCAATGTAGGCGGCTTTGAGCACTGGTTTTTCCGAACTTTTGCGGAACTCCTTCAATACTTTTGCAGGAGCATTAGCAACTTCGGTGAAAAGGATAGCGGTTGGGCCTTTCAAAGACTCATACAAGTCGCCATATCCTTTCTCTTCGGGTAATGCTTCGAGGGCTTTGCGTGCTAAGGTATTCTTGATGACGCGCATTTCAATGCCTTTTTCGAAACAAAGACCTCTAAATTTATTTACCTCTTCTACTGTAAGGGTTGAGGAATCAGTCAAGTAAAAGAATTCAGTACTTGAAAACTTCTCCTTCAATGCCTCAATAGTAGCGGTCTTTTCTGCTTTTGTCATTTTTCAAGCAATTTTGAAAGCTTACTTAATTGATTTGGTATCTACTTTCACACCTGGACTCATCGTACTCGCCACTGTAAGGGATTTCATATAAATACCCTTAGCAGATGATGGCTTCATTCTCAACAAGGTGCCTAGTAGTTCATTGGCATTATCAGCCAATTTATCAGCAGAGAAAGAAACTCTTCCCACTGAAGCATGAATGATTCCGTATTTGTCTACACGAAAAGAGATCTTACCTTTCTTCACGTCTGCTACAGCCGCAGCAACGTCTTGTGTAACCGTACCCGTTTTAGGGTTAGGCATCAGGCCTCTAGGTCCTAGGATTCTACCAATCCGCCCCACTTTAGCCATAACTTGAGGCATAGCGATCACTACATCCACATCTGTCCATCCTCCCTGTACCTTTGCGACCAACTCATCCAAGCCTACATAGTCTGCACCAGCAGCCTTGGCCTCTTCTTCTTTATCTGGAGTACAGAAAACCATTACTGTCTTGGTTTTACCTGTTCCGTGTGGTAAGCTAACCGTACCTCTAAGGGCCTGATCAGCTTTACGCGGATCTACTCCTAAACGAACGTGCAAATCAACTGAGGCATCAAACTTTGTTGTATTTACCTCTTTGACCAAGGCCATGGCCTCGTTCAAAGGATACAACTTAGTGGCATCTACCTTCGCATTTGCGGCTGCTCGTTTCTTACCAATCTTTGCCATAATTAAAATTTTTGAGGTTCAAACGTCCATTTCTAAAGAATGGACTCCCTACTAAGTGAATTATAAAACAAGCCGAAGCTAGTGTTTTAGTTGTCAGAAGCAGCTTCTCCTTCCCAAGGTGGTGTTCCTTTTACATTGACCCCCATGGAACGTGCTGTACCAGCAATCATTTTCATAGCGGATTCAATCGTAAAGGCATTCAAGTCAGGCATTTTGTTCTCTGCGATCTCTTTCACCTGATCCCAGGTTACACTACCTACTTTATCACGATTGGATTGAGAAGATCCTTTCTTCAATTTTGCCGCCTCCAACAGCTGAACAGCTGCCGGTGGAGTCTTGATAATGAAATCAAAAGACTTATCCTTATAAACGGAAATAACTACCGGCAATACTTTACCTTGGCTATCCTGCGTAGCAGCGTTGAAACGCTTGCAGAACTCCATGATATTTATCCCTTTGGAACCCAAGGCTGGACCCACTGGTGGAGCAGGATTCGCTTGTCCTCCTCTAACCTGTAGTTTCACAAAGCCATCAATCTCCTTTGCCATTGTAATACAATTTAATGGTCTGTCTAACTATTCGTCTTTAGGGAAGCGTTTTCCTTTCAGGAAGGAACTAAAGCCGTAGTTATTATATTAAAGAATTAAGAATATCAAACTAAAAAACAAGCGCTTAGGCTTGTTTTTCTACTTGCATAAAGTTCAACTCTACCTCTGTGCCACGTCCGAAGATCTTAACGATTACTTTCAGCTTCTTCTTCTCCTCATTTACCTCTTGGATATCTCCGACAAATTCGCTGAAAGGACCGTCGATGATCTTGACGGTTTCTCCGACAATGAAAGGTTCTGCCAACGCTTCTCCCGCATCTTGAGATTCGTCCACTTTCCCTAACAATCGATTAGCCTCCGAATCACGCATCGGAATAGGATTGTTACGTCCTAGAAAGTGAATTACATTCGGAATATTGGCAATCGTTTGAATAATTTCACCTGAAAACTTGGAGGGAACTGCCTCCACCAGAATGTAACCAGGAAGAATATTACGCTCCGAAATCACTTTCTTACCATTTCGGATCTTATAGATCTTCTCGGTCGGTACCAGTACTGAAGTAACAAAGTCTTTCCATCCTGAACGATCGATCTCAAGATCAATACGTTCCTTGATCTTCCGCTCCTTGCCGCTAATGACACGGAGAGAGTACCATCTTTTTAATACTTCAGTCTCAGACATCGACTTTGTGATAAGTGAAATAATTTGGGAATAGAATAATTATCCCAACTGATAAATAAAGTCAGTGACGCCATTAGAAAATAGATCCATCACAAAAAGGATAGCAGCTAAGATCAATGTGCCAATGATTACAAGGACCGTACTTTGCTGTAGATCCTGCCAAGAAGGCCAAGTTACCTTGTGTACTAGTTCGTTATAACTTTCTTTGATATAAAGCTTGATCTGTTCCATCTCGTCGTCAATTCATTGGTGATCAACTCAAAATTGCACGGGCAGGAGGACTCGAACCCCCAGCCTACGGTTTTGGAGACCGTCGCTCTACCAGTTGAGCTATGCCCGTCTATCAGGAGGAAGCGTAGGATTATTGTCTTTACAATATCAGCTTCATCCTCTATGCGAAAAATTAAGCACCCCTTGCGAGATGCTTAATTTTCATTAATATATCGTTCTATACGAGTAGTATCTTATTCGATGATCTCAGTAACCTGACCAGCACCTACTGTACGTCCACCTTCACGGATCGCGAAGCGAAGACCTTTTTCCATGGCGATACTGTTGATCAACTTCACCTCAAGTGAAACGTTGTCACCAGGCATTACCATTTCTACTCCTTCTGGAAGATGTACATCACCAGTTACGTCAGTGGTACGGAAGTAGAACTGAGGACGGTATCCGTTGAAGAATGGAGTGTGACGTCCACCTTCATCTTTACCCAAAACATACACCTCGCACTTGAAGTGTTTGTGTGGGTTTACTGATTTAGGTGCACAGATTACCATTCCACGCTTGATTGCTTCTTTGTCAATACCACGAAGTAGGATACCTGCATTATCACCAGCTTCCCCACGTGTCAAGATCTTACGGAACATCTCAACCCCTGTTACCACTGATGTCAAAGGCTTCTCACCTTCTTTCATCATACCTACAATCTCCACAGGATCACCAGTGTTGATTACACCACGTTCGATACGTCCAGTAGCCACTGTACCACGACCAGTAATAGAGAATACATCCTCAATAGGCATCAAGAAAGGCTTATCAACCGCACGCTCTGGTTCTGGCACGTCATTGTCAACAGCTGCCATCAATTCCATGATCTTAGCTGCAGCATCTTCATCATCTTCCAAAGCTTTCAAAGCAGAACCTTGAATTACAGAAGAGTTGTCCCCGTCAAATTCGTATTGATCTAACAATTCACGAACTTCCATTTCTACCAATTCCAACATCTCCTCATCATCAACAAGGTCAACCTTATTCATGAACACAACAATCTTAGGCACACCTACCTGGCGAGCCAAAAGGATGTGCTCACGAGTTTGTGGCATAGGACCATCTGTGGCAGCCACAACAAGAATAGCTCCGTCCATCTGGGCAGCACCAGTAACCATGTTCTTTACATAGTCAGCGTGACCAGGACAGTCTACGTGCGCATAGTGACGATTTTCAGTTTCGTATTCTACGTGCGCAGTATTAATCGTAATACCTCTCTCTTTTTCCTCGGGAGCGGCATCGATAGAGTCATAGTCTTTTTTCTCAGCAAGCCCCTGCTTAGACAGTGTATAGGTAATAGCGGCTGTCAGCGTGGTCTTACCGTGGTCTACGTGGCCGATAGTACCGATATTCAAGTGAGGCTTATTCCGTTCAAATGTTTCCTTAGCCATCGGTAATCTAGTTTTTAGATATGAAGTTTATTAAATTAAAAGTTTCATGGAGCCAATGAAGGGATTTGAACCCCCGACCCCTTCCTTACCATGGAAGTGCTCTACCCCTGAGCTACATTGGCAATTCCGCGGTAAGCAGAAAAAATGAGCAGGCGACGAGACTCGAACCCGCGACCCTCAGCTTGGAAGGCTGATGCTCTACCAACTGAGCTACGCCTGCTTGTAATGAATAATGGTAAATGTTTAATTAATAATGAATACTCCTGTAAGTGGCATTCTTAATTGTTAATTATTCATTCAACATTATTCATCAAAAAGTGGGGGCGATAGGATTCGAACCTATTCAGTCGTAGACAACAGATTTACAGTCTGCCCCGGCTCTCCAACTCCGGCGCGCCCCCCGATCAAACTATAGCGAGATAGTTTGACTTGTTTTAGCTCTTTAGGTTACACGAATTACCTACCTTATGGGTAAAAGTAAAATGGTGTAGCTAATGATGAGCTGAAAGTGAGCCAGCAGAGGGATTCGAACCCCCGACCCGCTGATTACAAATCAGCTGCTCTGGCCAACTGAGCTATGCTGGCATCTAGGCTTCGGTGAACATAAATCTTAAATAAGAATACTTTAGAACACCTATATATATGCAATTCTGAGTCAAAAAATTCCTGGCCAAATTGCACTAACCTGATTATTTAATTATTACAGCTTCATCAACGCTAAAACATCCACATTTCAAAACACTTTTTGTCGGTCTTTTACCTTTGTAAGTGGACCTCCTCTCAAAAAGCGATTGCAAAGATATTACTTTTCCTGAAAAACCAAAAAACATATTTAAGATTTTTTCTAGAAAAAGAATACACCCATACGAAAGCAGACTGTCCGGGTTTTACTACCCAATTTATCTACTGCAAAAGGGCGCTTCAACCCTTTAATCTATGCGTTTTTCAAAGGCGTGCGCAAATGTAAGAAAATTATGAGAATGGTAAGCGTAAAGAAGAGGAGAAGATTAAGGTCCTTCCTAAGGAGAGACTAGCTTTGGTAAGAAATGAGATTAATAGAGGAGAAGATTTTCATTACCCGGCTATGATCACCTTGGAAGGACCGCTTTCGTTTACTTGGCTTTCTCTTTGAATTTAATGAGTCGTCGCTTCAATACATCGACAGCCTCATCAATGGATGCCTCAAAAGTTCGTTGACTTTCTTTAACAACAAGGACATCACCTGGTACCTTTAGTCTCACTTCGGCAATCTTATCCTTAACCTGTCCTGCATTTTCTAGTTTTAAGGTCACTCTCGCGTCGATGATACGATCAAAATACTGATCCATCTTGTTTAACTTCTTCTCAATGAAGTCGAGTAACTTCCGATCTGCTTTAAATTGGACCGATTCGGTGTACACTTTCATAGGCATTAATTTTTAATGAAGTAATAGTTACTACTACACACCCCTGCCAAGTAAATTTCAGGTCTAGTTGTCTTCATCCAACTGAGCCTTAGGATGTGCAGACTCGTATACTTTCTTTAATTTCTCAATAGAATTGTGCGTGTAGATCTGTGTGGCTGCTAAGTTAGCGTGTCCAAGAAGTGCTTTGATGGCATTTAAATCTGCCCCATTATCGGAAAGGTGAGTGGCAAAAGAATGTCGCAACACATGCGGACTCTTCTTTTCCACGGTACTGACTGCTGTCAGGTATTTGCGAACGATATTATAGGCCGCTTTGGATACAGCGGTTTTCCTTGTTTAGTTAACAGCAGATGTGGGTAGGTAGATTTACCAAAAGTCTGCTGTCGCAAGTCTATAAAAGATAGCAGAAGCTTAGCTAAGGCTTGTCCAAAAGGGATGAGTCTCTCTTTATTCCCTTTTCCCAATACTTTCAAGGCATTATGCGAGAAATTGATATCCTCTATTTTTAGATTGATCAACTCAGACCTGCGCATCCCTGTACTATATAATAGTTCCAAGAGTACTCGATCTCGCAATCCCTCAAAGTCCTCTGGAAACTTAATTTGTTCAAAGAGTCTGTCCAACTCATCAGCTCGAACCACATGTGGCAGCCGCTTTCCTGTTTTAGGAGAAAGCACTTTCAGCATCGGATTTCGTTCCAGTCCATGTCGTCTTTGTAGGAAACGGTAGAAAGTCTTTAAAGTGGAGAGCTTTCGGTTAATCGAACTGGTGCTTCGACCTTGGTTGAGCAAGTCAACGGTCCAGGATCTTACTTGAGTATGGGTCACCTCATTGGGAGATTGAATATCGAAAGTAGTGTCTAAGAATTGTAGGAATTGCTCCAAGTCCGTTCGATAGGCCGTGAGGGTATGTGGGGAAAATCGTTTTTCGTGCTCCAAGTATCTCAAGAAACTCTCTTTCATCATATGTTAATCAATATACAAATCCGGCTACTCAATTGCAAGAATAAGATATTCTAAAAAAAGAATTATTTTGTGTTTTGATCAGGCGCTTAGCCAAGACGTGATTAGAGCCTAATTTAGTATGCAAAAGGAGAAAAAAGATAAACACTTCATTAAGAAGCCGATCTACCCGGGAGGGAAGAAGGCGCTTCAACTCTTTATTACTCAGAACCTTAAGTACCCACCAGATGCCTTGAAAGAAAAAATAGAAGGAACGGTGGTACTAAAGTATACGGTTAATCACCAAGGTAAGGTGATTGATACCAAAATAATTTCTAGCCTTGGCCATGGCTGCGATGAAGAGGCTGAGCGGGTGGTTAGCTTGTTGAAATTTCAAGTGCCTAGCAATAGAGGTGTGAAGGTTTTGCACCATCTAAATATTCATATCCATTTTCGCTTACCCAAACAAAAGGCTAAACCTAAGCAACAAGAAACTACTGGTCCAGAATACAATTATACCTACACTACTACGCCCTCTAAAGCATCTAAAGAAAAACCCAAGTCCTCACCTTATACCTATACGGTTACCGTTAAATAGGGCATGAGTTCTGAAGCTAGTCCTTACTATTTCTAGATGTGCCATGATGGGTTCGGCCCTACAGCACTCCTCTTATCAAATGCTGATTTTCCGTTGTCAACTGGACAGTTGACAAGCTGTTTGCCAATCGGAGTATCGTCCGGGGGTTGGCTCCGGGGGAGGGTGTTGGTCAGAAGACGCAACAACGGGGGGCGAGGGGGAAGGGGGGCTTGGCTCCATGGGGGGTGTTGTTGGTCAGAAGACGCAACAACGGGGAGCGGGGGAAGAGGGGATAAATGAAGAGGCCCGATCCACAAGTGAATCGGGCCTCTATATTTTTCTAAATAATCGAAATTATTTAGGAATCATTATCTAAGTAGCTTGGCTAGCTTATTTAGGAGTCATTGTAACAGTTGCAACATCTCCCCATCCACTTGTCCAAGTGTAAGTGATAACACCAGTAGCAGCATCTAAACTACCAGTACCGGAAACTTGCTCACCAAATGGCTCGCCAAAGTCAGGTAAGGAAATGTTACCACAAGCATCGATCAGCTCAGCTGTCAAGTCAGTAGTAGGCGTGATTCCGTATACATCAAACCACTCTAAATAAAGTCCAGCTGACCAGTCAGAGATTGTATACTTACCACTACCTTCTGCCGTCAAAGTAACTTCTCCAGTGACCGTTGTCTCATCAGGACAACAGGAGTCAGTAGAATTACCTGTGGTGGTGGTAGTGTAAGTACCTTCCAATGAAGAAGGACAAATGATGTTCTGGTCAAAAGCGAACAAAGCACCAAAAGCAGGAGCATTACCAATGATATTTGCGCCCGTGTTGGAAACATCAAAAGTTTTACCGTCTGTCTTGGTAATGGTTCCATTGAAACGAACCGCGTCACCTCCTTTGATATCACTAGTGGTTAAGCCCATAGCATCAAGTGCTTGCTGGAAAGTAAACTGGATAGTGATTGAAGGAAGACCGGTTTCAGGCTCAGGCTTGAAGTCAGAAGCCGTGAAAGTTCCAATAGTCTGAGGCGTGGTAAAAGTACCAGCTGTCTTATCGAAGTAAGAAACAGTCCAAGAATAAGACTGTACATTCTTACCCTGATTCTCATCATAGAATTCAACCGTAAAGTCGATAGCAGACCCGGAAGGATCGAAGAAGTTAAATTCACCATTAACACCGTCGATCAAACGAGGGAAGGCTCCGTACTCTAGGTCCTTGAATTCGATGAAGGCTCTGTCTTTTTCACAAGCTGTCAAAGCAAGTACAAAGGCAAAGACTAGAAATATATTTATTCTTTTCATCTTTGAAATTCAATTTGATTTTGAATGCTTGGGGAAGGATCGAAATCCCTACCCCAAATTGATTTGCAGATATTCTCTGGTTAATCCTTTTCCTAGTTAATGAATCTAGGTGGATTTGTATCCCAGAATACTTGCTCTTCCAAGTTCTGTCTTTGGCTAGCCTTGGCGTTACGATCAACGTAACTAGCCGGATACCAGAACGTACGAGGGAAGGCACCAGGATCAGCTACACGAGTTAGCTGCATACCAGCAGGCTTTCCAGTACGACGGTAAGCGTTAAAGATTTCTAGACCTTGACCATGTGCTGCTAGACGGTATTCATTTACTACGATCTGTAGCTTCCCGTCGGCGTCAGCTGCATTGAAAGCATCCAATACCTCAGTCACGTAAGATTCAATCTGCATATCAGAAGGTACAAAAGCTGCATCAACTGGAGCCAATGAACTAAAGCTCATTGTCTTGGCGATGGACTTACGGATACCATCTTCTAGGAATGCTGCTGCATCACCATTCGCACCCATAGTCAATACGGCTTCTGCTTTTAGGAAATCAACAAATGAGGATAACATGATGGGATGGATACCAGCTCCTAATCCACCATCGATACCAGCATTACCGATACCTGAGCAGTCGTCTGCATCAAATTTACCACCAGCTGGATATAGTCCCCAAGTAGTACGCTTCAATGCATCAGGTGGAATACCATCTTCATTACCATGAGTTCTTCCCCAGTATCCACCATATTCACCATTAGGATCTCCAAACTTGTCATTGGAAGCGGTACAATATGGTCCTTCATAGGTTCCTGGATAGTGCAATGGAAGTCCAAAGTCTAGGCAATCCAGTGTAAATAAGTCTTCTCCTACTTCATCACAATCTTGACGGTAGAAGTAGTATCTCAAACGTGGATCTTCAGTTTCTTTATCTCCGAACATTTCCCACATCATCCAGTTGGACATGTAGTCTCCACCACCTGTCTCGTATCCATTGTACTTAGGATGACGAGAAAATGGGTTGTTACGCTCATTTCCGTAAGGGAAAGCGAAGTCACCACTAGCAGAAGTGATCGTCTGATCCATCAAAGCATTTACTGCACTTACGTTATTATCTACCAAACGAGTTTGGACGTAATAGCGTAGTTTCAACGTATTGGCAAGCTTCAACCACTTAGCAGCATCACCGCCGTAATACAGATCATTAGATGGTGTTCCCTTAGGGCTACCTAATTCAGAAATGGCCTCATCCAATAGACCTAGTGCAGCTGCATATACCGCTGCATCGTCATCTGCCGCAGGACTTGGGTTTTCTACTCCTTGCCCAGCTTCAGAGAAAGGAACATTTCCGAAAAGATCCACTAATGTCATTAAGACATAGGCTTTCATCACCTTAACAGAGCCCGTAAAAGTATTCAAAGCATCTGCCGAAGCAATGTCAATCACCAGATCCATATCAGGAAAGAGGTTACTGTATGCCTCACTCCAAATACCGTTAAAGGTAGCAGGAGAGGTCTGGTTATCATACAGAGGACCAAACATGTGGCGCATTCTCACGAATGGCATTGTAATGTTACTGGCCGTGTACGCGAAATCGCGAAAGTCCAGTACCACTTGGTTGTATACTAAATCAAGCTCTGCCTTGTCTGCAGTAACTGCATTCGGGTTGTCTAGCAAACCGTCCAGCTCGGTCAAATTGTCACAAGCGGATATAACAATCACTAGCAAAGTGCAGAGACTTAGCTTAAAAATATTTCTCATGTTTTTTGCTCTTTTTTAATTAGAAGGTAATTCTCAAACTTCCTCCAATTTGTCTAGAAGTAGGTACGTTCATGAATTCGAAACCTCGACCGTTACCTACACCAAGACTCAATACCTCTGGATCAAAATTAGCACCGTCTGGGAAACCGAAGGCATCAAACCATAGGTTTTGGCCAGAAAGTGTAAATACTACAGAACCAAATGGAGAGTTCTCGATAATACTCTTAGGCAATGCATAAGAAACAGATACCTCACGCAACTTGATGTAAGTTGCATCATAAGTACGCATTTCATCTCTAAATACACCACCATTAGTCCAGTAGTGATTGTTAGGTGTAATCTGGATGTTGTTAGGTGTTCCATCACCAAGTACACCAGGTACAATTACAGGAACGAAACGATCAAAGTCTGTTTCCTGAAGAATACCACGACCCATCAAAGTAGAAGGTCCAGTAGCGTAAATCACACCTCCGTCAGAATATGTAACAAGAGCATTAACAGAAAGTCCTTTATAAGTCAAAGAAAGACCACCATTAGCAGTGAACCTTGGGTTAGGATCTCCCAATTCTCCAATATCTGGAGCATCTTGGTATACACCGTTAGATGCGATAATTGGATTACCCGCATCATCACGACGAATTCTATCCCCTAGGATAATACCATAAGGTCTTCCTACGATAGCATAGTTACCCAAACTACCATTGGCAGATGCAAATTGGATCTGATCTACACCATCAGACAAAGCCTTCACCTCACTTACGATTCTTGTTAAGTTACCATTTAAGGTTAAAGAGAAGTCAGCTGTCTGGATAGGCGTAACATCTAGCCCCAATTCAATACCTTGGTTAGACAAAGCAGCACTGTTTACTGTAGTGTTACCGAAACCAGTAGATGGGTCTAATTGCAAGTTGATGATCAAGTCAGTAGATTGCTTATCAAACAAAGAAAGGTCAATCCCTACTCTGTTGTTGATGAAACGACCTTCTAGACCAAATTCAATCTCTGTGTGCAACTCAGGCTGCAAGTTCGGGTTACCGAAAGTATTAGATACTGAGTTCGTATTCAATACTGCACCACCTGCTGCCTTAAAGGCGTTAGGTGTAGTTGCCAATACGTTACGTGTGTTGTATGGGTTTGGATAACCCGCAGAAGTACCATATCCCAATCGAACCTTCAAGTAGTTCAACATTGTGCTCTGCTGAAGACCAGGGAAAGCTTCCGTTGGAATGAAAGAAATAGAAGCAGAAGGATAGAATACTGATCTGTTCTGTGGTTCCAAAGTAGAAGTCCAGTCATTACGTGCCTGAACGTTCACATACAAGTAACTCTTATAACCCAAAGAAGCCGTTGCATAGGCTCCCATCAAGTTTTCCTCTCTGAAAGAAGAGAAGTTATTGTGGGTAATGAAGTTGTTGTGTGTCAACAAGCCATATACGAACTGCTGTGTACTGTAGGTACCTGTGTAGTTTCTAGTATCACGACGGATATTGAAACCAACTACCCCGTCCAAGCTCAAGTTTTCACCTAGAGGCTTGTTGTACATCAAGTTCAAGTTGTGGTCTTGGATCAAGTTGATACGCTCGTTAGTCTGCAACAAACCATCCTGCTGCTGACGTCCACCTTTGTTGATGTGGAATCTAGATCTGGTGTTGTAACCGTCCAAACCTAAGCGGTAAGTGGCAGTCAACCAATCAGCAATATCATAGCTCAAATTGATCGTACCGAAGAAACGGCTAACCAATTCTTTATCTCCTGTATTGTTCAACGTCCAGAGTGGGTGCTGGATATCGTTACCGCCTCGATAGTAGATGGAAGATTTGTCTTGAGGATTTTCGTACTCAAGCTCATACAAACCAACAGAACGAGGCGTGTAGAATACGTTGGAGAACAGAGAAGCAAAAGTTGGGTTGGAACTTGTACTACGACCAGCAGGCGGTGCAACACGGTCAGAGTTTACGTAGTTAAACGTAGTGTTGACCTTAAGACCATTAGCTAGCTTAGTAGAGATCCCTAAACCAAAGTTATGCTTGTCATACTGGCTTAAAGGCACGAATCCTTCTTCACTACGGTAACCGTAGCTGAAGTTCAAGGAAGTTCCATCAGACAATCGGTTAGCGATGTTGATAGAAGTGTTAGCGATCAAACCTGTTTGGAAGAAATTCTCTAGGTTATCGTAAGCTCGGTAGTCATAGCGAGCACCGACGTATTCAGGGAAAACGTCATTCAAAGCTGCACGATCATAAGGGTGACGGATAGTACCATCAGCACCCAAGCTATTACGGCCTGGCTGATCGAAAGGAGCACCCCAGTTTGAGAAGGCTGCAGCAGCTCTGTTCTGCCAACCATTACCATAAAGGTCCTGATCCTCAGGCAAAGAAGCGATATCGTTAGCGAAGAAAGATTGATCAATAGTTACTTCGAACTTCTTGTCCAGCTCAGAAACTGCACCGTTCTTAGTAGTGATCAATACCACACCATTACGACCTGCTTCACCGTAAAGTACAGTTGCACTCAAACCTTTCAATACACTAACTTCAGCGATGTTGTTAGGATCAAGGTCAAGGAAACGACTGGAAGCAGTAGCACCACCAGAAGCAGCACCACGGTCAGTGTTAGTGTCAGAGTTGAAAGGAACACCATCAACAATGAAAAGAGGTTGGTTGGTACCCGTAATAGAAGAGTAACCACGGATGATTACGTTGGTACCAGAACCTGCCAAACCTGATGTCTGGCTGATATCTACACCTGCAACCTTACCGCGAAGTACACGAGCTACGTCAGCTTCAGGTCTTAGTTCGATATCTTTAGTTCCCAAGGTTGTTACCGCATAACCAAGTGCTTTTTTCTCGCGCTTGATACCCAAACCAGTTACAACAACCTCAGTTAGTTGTTCAGCAGATTCAGTAAGTGTAACGTCAATAACGTCGGAAACACCAATTGCTACTTCTTCAGTAGCGAAACCAGTGTAGCTTACTACCAAAGTAGTAGCTCCTTCTGGGACGGTCAAGGCATACTTGCCGTCAAAGTCAGTAACAGTACCGGTGGTTGTACCTTGAGCCAAAACAGTAGCTCCGATCAAGGTTTCGCCACTGTCATCGGTAACTGTACCGGTGATAGTCCTCTGTGCCATGGTTACGCCCACGCAAAAGAGGACCAGTGTAAAAACTAGTGAGAGTTTTTTCATACTAATCCAGTTTTATATGAAAAATAAAAAATCCTACCGTCGTCAAAATTAGGCTTTTTGTTAAACTTTCCATAACGTTTTTTTAACTTTCAAAAAGTTCAACTCACCAACAAGGGTCAAATGGTCCAATTTTTTAATTCTTCCTAGACAGACGATAATGGAACTTTTACTCCAAAACTAGATGGTGGGCAAATTTTTATTTGGTATAAATCTTTTCACTGAAACTTTCAACCGGAATTCTGAATTAGTCAGCCACCTTACAATCCTAAAATCGTGTTAAAATTTTAATTTTCTTGAACATTTCTGCAACAAAAAAAATTTGCGGCTCCCCTCAACTTCTCCCCTATTCTTCCGTCCGTAAGCAGTACAAATAGCGTTGAATGGTATTCTTCAAGCCCAGATATAAGGCGTCGGCAATTAGGGCATGACCGATAGACACTTCTAAGAGCTGCGGTACCTCTTGCTGATAGTATCGTAGGTTCTCGAGGTTCAGGTCATGGCCAGCATTGATTCCCAAGTTCAACTGGTTAGCGAGCACGGCGCAGCGACGATGCGCCTCAACTGCTTTGGCTGGGTCGGCAGCGTAGTTTTTGGCATAATTCCCCGTATAGAATTCAATTCTGTCCGCTCCTACGGCCTTTGCTCCTTCAACAAAACGTTCTTCTGGGTCAACAAAAAGGGACACACGAATACCTGCGGACTGCAGTTCAGCAATGATCTCTTTGAGGAAAGTCTCTTCTTTAATGGTATCCCAGCCGGTATCAGAGGTTAGCACCCCAGGAGGGTCCGGAACCAGGGTAGCTTGGTGGGGTCGGTTTTCCAACACCAACTTCATAAAGTTTGGATTGGGGTACCCTTCTATATTGAACTCCGTCTTTACAATAGCCTTCAATGCTGGGATATCGCTATATCTAATGTGACGTTGATCGGGCCGGGGATGTACAGTAATCCCCTGCGCTCCAAAGGTTTCACAATCCTTCGCTACCTGGACTAGATTGGGCAGATCCCCCCCTCTAGAATTTCGCAGTAAAGCTACTTTATTGATGTTTACACTTAATCGAGTCATTTCCGGTAATCATTTTAGGAATGATTTCTAAAGGTGAGCTATGGACACGGCTTTCCCACAACTTATTCATCATTCCTCAGTTATTTAATTAAATTCGCAACTGAATCCACCATGAATCCAAGTCAGTTACGGGCATTTCTTTGGCGCGAAATTACATGCTTATCACCTACTTTTCAAGTTGATAAGGTAAGACTATAAAGGAACTGCCCGATGGTATTAGGACAGAGATCGCCAATTGAGCTAGGCATATAAAATTAGAGCTGCATGGAACCGCAAACCTTATCAACGGCTACGAGATCGGCAAGAATGCCCCTTTTGATGATCCTGGCTTTTCTCTTTATTGGAATGATTGTGGGAACTCTATTGGCTTCCTTAGTCAATTTGCTGATCAGCGAAATTTGGGGCATCCCGCTTAGTTCGATGATGGATATCAATGCCGAAACCCTCTTTAGTGAACGTCAATTCTTCCGGACCGTCAACTTAGTCAGTCATATTTGCACCTTTACTATTCCTGGGCTAGCTACAGCCTATTTGTTCTATAAAAGAAATTGGTTGGCGCAATTGGAGCTGGATATCCGACCACAAAACTTCTTCATCCTAGCTGGAATCCTCTGGTTGATGGTATCCTTCCCTTTTGCTCAATGGAGTTACTGGTTCAATCAGCAATTGCCTTTACCCAGCTGGGCTACGAGCTTAGAAGGACAGGCCGAGGCCATGATCTCAGGTTTATTGAATATGGAAAGTAGTGGTGAGTTGCTCTTTTCTTTATTGGTTATGGCTGTCGCACCTGCCGTGGGAGAGGAAATTATCTTTCGAGGGATTTTACAAAAAGAATTTGAAGCTCAGATGCGTAACCCTCACCTTGCCGTTTGGGCTGCGGCCGTCATCTTCAGTGGATTCCATATGCAATTTGAAGGTTTTCTTCCACGCCTTATTCTCGGGGCTCTATTGGGATATCTCTTTTATTGGAGTCGAAGTCTTTGGATTCCAATCATTGTGCATCTCTTCTACAATGGAACTCAGATCGTTGCCTATTACACTTACGGAGAAGCGCTGGATGAAATGGCTGCCGAAAGTGAGATGCCCAACTTATTACTTAGTTTGGGATCTCTCGCTTTGTTTATCATTGGAGGATGGTATTTGGCAAAGAATAGTAAAACATTAGAGGAAAAGATCGTATGAAAGGACTGCTAAGACGAGCCCTGACCGCTGTGATTTTTGTCGCAGTCATGGTTGGAGGCTTATTTGGGGGGCATTATTCTTTTGTTACCCTGTTTTTATTGATTACAGGATTGTGCCTTTGGGAATACCTGGGATTGGTATTAGAAAATGCGGGTAAAAAAGATCTGATACGGAAGCTACTCGGTTTGGGGATGGGAATACTACCTTTCGTGCTTGCTTCCATTGTACAGCTCAATTTAATATCCGACCGGGAAAACTTCATTGTCCTAGCCTCCATCTTGTTTTCTCCCTTTGTTTTTTTGTCCTTCGTCTATGAGCTCTATGCCGGTTCCGAAAAACCCTTCACAAATCTTGCCTACCTGATCTTAGGGGTATTTTACATTGGAATTCCATTTGCCTTACTAGACTTTGTCGCCTTTTCTGGGGAATATTTCTATGCCACTACGGTTTTAGGCCTCTTACTTTTGACCTGGACCAATGATACTATGGCTTACCTAATCGGTTCGCAAATCGGTAAGACTCCCCTATTTCCCAGAATTTCTCCAAAAAAGACTTGGGAAGGCACACTGGGAGGGGCCGCCGTTTCCTTCATCGTCGCCTACCTCTTGAGTCTATATATTCCGGAACTTAGTTTCATAAACTGGATGGTCCTGGCATTGATCATTTCAGTATTCGGCAGTTTAGGGGATCTGGTAGAGTCGATGCTAAAGCGGAGTCATCAAATCAAAGATTCGGGCAGTCTTTTGCCTGGACATGGTGGGTTTCTGGATCGGTTCGATGGCTTCATCTTCATGCTGCCTTTTGCTGCCGCTTATTTATTGTGGATTAGGTGAGGGGAGAGGATAGTAATCGGGGCTGAAGGATGTGCAATCCATTGACGATGGTCGATAGTGGGCAGCAGGAGGATTGCGGAGGAAAGAAAGCAGATCGTAGATGGCCAGTCGGTGGTCGATAGTGCTCAGCTTGCATATCCCTAAGTGAGGTGCTGCCTGGGCAAGATTGTTAGGCTCGATGGGTTATGGACCGATAAATCAGAGACCTGGATCTGCCCTCCTCTGTCCTATAACAAGGAAGGGAACGGATTTCTGACTGCCCACTCCACAAAAGTTAAGAGCAGGTTAAATAGAAAGCGAGTTGGAGGATATACAGATTCCATTTCTATTTTTGATGCCATCAAAGGAGCCACACTTTGATTTTCACGCAAGTAACTTACTCCTCACAAGGGTGATTTTGCAGATCACCCATCGGACCAATTCAGTTCGGAGTTTACAAGAATAGCACAACAAGTAGGATATAATTTTGTCTCTCCTATGCTTTACACAACCCATTGGGAATGAGCTTTTTTTCTATCCCAGCATGGGATATTGTCTTTTATAATTCTAAATCGAATTGTAGATTTACGAATTCTTTGAAAGAATAGGGAATAGGATCATCCAACTGCACGACAATTATAAAATCAACATTATCAATGGAATCATCAGCCTTTAACCCGAATGATGAAAAGGAAGAGAAACCACCGATCTTTTCGTCCTGGAAGCAGATGTACATTTTTGTGCTAGTCACACATACAGTCATCATCTTATTATTTTACCTTTTTTCCCAAGCCTTTTCTTGACCTGCGTTGACATCACCCCTCGATGATCACGCTTTGTGCTTGAATTTCTTCACCAGATTACCGGTGACGGTAGTTTTGAAATGACTTTTCACTAATGCATTTACTCGACTGGACCATCATGTTAGGTACCCTATTAGGTATCGTTGTGTATGGAGTTGTAAAGACGCGAAATATTAATAATGTGCAGAGTTACCTATTGGGAGACCGCGATCTGAAGTGGTGGACCATTGGTCTTTCTGTGATGGCTACACAGGCTAGTGCTATCACCTTTCTATCAACCCCCGGGCAGGCATACATAGACGGCATGGGATTTGCACAATTCTATTTCGGGTTGCCAATCGCCATGGTCATCCTTTGTATATTCTTCTTGCCCATCTATTACAATCTCAAAGTATATACGGCCTATGAGTACTTGGAGGGACGGTTCGACCTCAAGACTCGCTCACTTACGGCCATTTTATTCCTAGTGCAGCGAGGGCTGGCGGCGGGTATAACGATCTATGCCCCGGCAATTATCTTATCTACGATATTGGGATGGTCTTTGAATATTACCGTATTTTCCATTGGGCTCATTGTAATCTTTTACACGGTGGCTGGGGGTACTAAAGCCGTAAGTGTAACTCAAAAGCAGCAGATGATCATTATCCTTACGGGAATGGTAATTGCAGCGATCATTATAGTGAACAAGCTGCCCGAAAACATCTCTTTTGTCGAAGCATTAGGCGTGGCTGGGAAGATGGAGAAGCTTAATGTGGTAGATCTGAATTTTGATCTCTCTAATCGATACAATCTTTGGTCTGGGATACTGGGCGGGGTGTTTCTCTTCCTCTCCTATTTCGGTACAGACCAATCACAGGTACAGCGATATTTATCAGGCAAATCGCTATCGGAAAGTAGGTTAGGCCTGCTTTTCAATGGTATCCTGAAAGTTCCTATGCAGTTTCTCATTCTGTTCGTGGGAGTGATGGTGTTTGTTTTCTTCCTGTTTGTAAAGCCTCCCCTGCACTTTAATGCCTCCAATGTAGAAAAACTCCAAGAAAGTGAAGTCTATGCTGACTACGAATCATTAGACCAGCAACACGATCAAGTTTTTGCCGCCCAACAAGAGGAGATTAATGCTTTGGTGGCTGCTATGCGAACAGATGATCAAGTCGCCATTGCGGAAGCGAAGGAAAAAGTAATGGCCATGCACGAGGAGCAAAAAGAATTGCGCTTACAAGCGGGGCAGTTAATTGAAGATTCTGGCCTGAATCTTCAGAATAATGATAAGGACTACGTATTCATCACCTTTATCATGAATTACCTACCCATTGGTCTGATTGGACTCTTATTGGCCGTGATTTTCTCGGCAGCCATGTCTTCGACGGCCTCTGAACTAAATGCCTTAGCTACCACTACCGTCATTGACATCTATAAACGCTCTCTGGTGAAGGATCGAGAAGATCAGCACTATCTCCAAGTTTCCAAGTGGATAACGATCATGTGGGGCGGCATAGCGTTGTTCTTTGCTGTCACGGCCAGCTTATTTGAAAACCTGATCCAAGCCGTAAATATTATAGGTTCTCTATTCTATGGCGTAATACTGGGGATCTTCATGGTGGCCTTCTTTTTAAAGAAAGTAAGAGGATCCGCGGTCTTCATTGCAGCATTAATTGCAGAAGCTTGCATCTTATTCCTTTGGTTGTTAGATCTCTGGGGAATTTTCAAAATTGGTTTCCTTTGGTTAAACCCTATCGGTTGCTTTTTGGTAATGATCCTCGCTAGCATGATTGAACGTCTGAGCGGAGATAGAGGAGTAGCAGCAACAGCTTAGAAACAACTAGTAAAGGGTAAGATAGGATACCCCGTATAAATGAAAAAGGATTTTACCGGCTAGGTAAAATCCTTTTCTTGTTTTTAAAGCAGATTTGGATTGATTTTCCCAGTATCCACTTAGAATGCCTCGTTTACTACGTCAAATTTGAACAATAGTAACACGATCAATAGGATGAATAAAATGATCATGGGAATTGAGATTTAGTTTAATGGCCATAGGGTAATACTATAACTCATTTGTTCATGGTAACTCCTACTTAAGGGTCAGAAAATAAGATTAAAACACATAAAGTAAAATTAATATATGAGTTAAACTTTATTTCGTAACTGACCGTATTCCAGTAGGTTTAGTCAAGTATTCACTGGGTATTTAGAAAACTAAGATAGCGTATTCTGTACAGATTGTCAAGTAAATAAGGATTTCAAAAAACGGTGCCTTGGCAAACAAATGAATGCCAAGGCACCGTGAAAATCAAGATATTTCTTACGAAATAGTTTAATTTATTTCTTAGCAGTCCATTCCTTGATGGACTTTTCATTCATACGAATGTAATCCTTGTTGCCTGCTTTCTCAGCTAGCTCTTTAGATTTTTTAGCTGCCTCAATAGCTTCGTCTGTTTTACCTAGATCAGCCAGGATTAGTGCCTCGCGACGTACCTGCCAGAATCTTGGATTATCCACTTTGGTAGCCTTTTGCACCATTTCCAGTGCTTTATTCAAGTCCTTACCTGCTTCGTGGTAGTAGGTACCTGCGGCGAAGTAGTCACCAGCTGTAGGCCCAGCCAAAACGCGATCAATGGCTGCCATAACTTTAGAGTCTACCTCAGTTTCCACAGGAATAGCGATCACAGTATTTTCCCACATCGCATAAAGGTTGGCGGAATTGGATTTCAAATCTCCTAACATCATAGAGAATGATTCTATGGCCATAGGTAACTCTTGTGCATCAGTCTTTACAACGGCAGCCGGAGTTTTTTCTCGGTAGCTTCCCCAGTTTCCACCTTCATATGGAAAGAACATGATTTCCCAGCTTTTAGCAGTCGGCTTAGCAAGTACGGCATATTCTCCGCCTTTTACTGCCTTACCTCCTACAGTCACGTCATCACTGAAAGATATCTTCGTAGCCTGATTCGCACCAAAACGCCATACATCACCAAATGGTACCAATCCGTCATCAGCGAAGATGGTACGACCTTTCATACTTGGTCGAGAGTAAACAATGTGCACCTCAGTTAGGCCCACCGTTTGCTTGATCTCAGAAGTAGGACTTGGTTGGGGAGTTGGAATCTGACCAAAAGCTTGTCCAGCTAAACATGCCAATACAAATAAGCTTAAGAACAGTTTTTTCATTATAGCTTAATTTTAGTTACAGAAATAGTAAACTTCGCGCCGAAGTTATAGCTTCAGCCCAGAATTGTAAGTAATTTCCAGCTTTTTAAAACTTTCTTAAGACTAGGAACTAAACCAACTATGACCATTGCAATCATTGCACACGATGGGAAGAAAGCTGACATGGTCGGCTTTATAAAGGATCATATTACAACTTTTCAAGAAAAGAAGATCAGTGTAATAGCGACGGGAACAACGGGCTCCCACGTGGAGCGGGCTGGACTAGATGTGGAGTTGATGTTGAGCGGTCCGTACGGAGGGGATGCACAGATTGCTAGCCGACTGGTAGAAGGGCATGTGGATATGGTCATTTTCTTTCGTGACCCATTGGGGAAACATCCCCACGAAGTAGATGTAAATATGCTGATGAGGCTATGCGATGTGCATAATATTCCGTTGGCCACTAATATTGCTGCAGCAACTCGTTTTGTACAAACACTATAGCTTTTAAAGTGGTTAGGGATACCTCACTGTAATCGACCAAGGTTTTCCTTAGGCACGCAGCTGAATGGCATGGCGCTCGATGGTCTGGTACAAATCCTTTGGCTTGAAGGGTTTAGTAAGGAAATCATTCATGCCCACGTCAAATGCTCTTTGCCGGAAGTCGGCCAAGGCAGAAGCCGACAAGGCGATGATCGGAAGTGATTGATATTTGTTTTCCTCCCAACTGCGAATCGTAGCCGTAGCTTCGTAGCCGTCCATGCGCGGCATTTGTAGATCCATTAGTACGATATTGTAATCTTTCTCTCTGACCTTCTCCAAGGCCTCATAACCATCCCCAGCAATATCGATCTCCATATCCCAGAATTTTAAGATACGCTTCACCACTTTCACATTGAAGACATTGTCTTCTACAATCAGAATACGCTCAACGCCTTCAATCCCCTTCTCTTTCAGCACATTCTTCGTTTCCACCAAAGCCTCCTGTGGCGCCTCACCCAGTGGATATGGCAGACAAAATGAGAAAACGGAGCCCTTCCCCAATTCACTTTGCAACTTAATCACCCCTCCCTGCAGTCCTACCAACCGCTTAGTAATGGCTAAACCTAAGCCCGTACCACCAAACATGCGAGTCGTATGCTCATCTGCCTGGGAGAAGCTTTCAAATATCGTTTTATGTTTATCTTTTGGAATTCCAATTCCCGTATCCTTCACCTCAAAATGAACCTTGGCCTGGCCTTCTTTCGTCTTACCGTGTAATCGAATAGTTAAGGTGATTTTCCCTTCTTCCGTAAACTTAATCGCGTTATTAATGAGATTGATCAGCACTTGGGATAGACGAGTAGGATCTCCAAGCAGATAACGAGAAATATCATGCTCCATATCTAGTTGGAACAGCAACTGCTTGTCTTTAGCCTTAGGGGAAAGTGTTTTATAAATATTGTTGATCACTTCCTTGATGTCAAAATTCGTACGCTCAATAACCATCCGGCCAGCTTCCATTTTGCTGTAATCCAAGATGTCATTGATGATCACCAATAAGTTTTCTGCGGAGAACATAATGGTATCCAGGTGCTCTCGCTGATCTTCCCTCGGGTTTTCTTCCTTCAAAATATGAGTCATGCCGATCACTGCATTCATAGGCGTACGAATTTCATGACTCATATTGGATAAAAAATTGGACTTAGCCAATGTGGCCTCCTCCGCTTTTTGTTTGGCTATAGTTAGATATTCTATCTCTTCTTTGATTTCCCCTGTTTCGATGACCAGTTGATTCTTCTGCGCAATTAGTTGCTCATTAACTTTGCTGAGCTTTGCATTTTTGTGGTGAAAACGTCGTAATAGTGGTCGAATTAGTAATAAGAGACAAACTACGGTCAAAATGATGAGAAAGGACGCGATCAAAAAGCCCATCTCTTGTAACTTCTCTATCCGTTCGTGGGCTTCCTTCTCGTAATTACCAACAATGGCGTCCATCAAGGGCAAAAACTTCTGCTCATTAGAAATGATCTGATATAAGGTTCCGGACATAGCGGAAGGATCATCAGCAGAGAGTAATTCTTGAGCAGCAGTAGTAAGACCGAGATAGGAACCTTGCATAGAATCAAAGAGGGATTGCGTTGTAGCACTATTGCTCCGCTCTTCTTCCAAACCAAGATCTGGACTCCCATGCTGAAGCGCCCAATGTTGGGACTCTAACTTTTCTAAGGCAGTCTCTAAATCTGTTCTAATGGTAGTATTATTGGGATGTTTTACTAGTAGAAGGGCTGTTTTCACTATCTTTTGACTGTACATACGCTGGCTACCCGCAACATTGATGATGCGTGAGTCTGCCAAGCTGTTCTGTACCGACTGATAGATCACAAACTGAGAAATGAAAATTCCCAGCACCAATGTGCCTAAAAATAGGTAGAGGGTTGTTCTATAATTCACAGGGGGTAGCTTTTGATTTACAAAGCTACATATCTACTTTTTATTAAATTGAATATTTTGCAATATCTGTGACATAGAAACAGATAGTTTATCTCCCCATCATTCCAGCGTAGGGTATGCCTGTTAAGCGATGCATATCGTAATCGTACGTACTAAGATCTTCAAAATTAAATTCGCGTATATGGGCATGTCCACAGGACCGGGCAATTACTTTGATCAGATCATTCGTCGCCGTGAGAAAATTGTATAACTGCGTGGCCGATTGTTCAACCTTGAGGCGTGCCCGAAGGTGGGGTTTTTGAGTCGCTACCCCGACCGGACAGTTGTTGGTCCCACAAGCTCGCATGCCGATACATCCAACAGCTTGGATGGCTGAATTAGCAATGGCGATAGCATCGGCTCCCATCATCATGGCCTTCGCAAAATCTTCGGCTACCCGCAGGCCGCCTGTAATCACTAGGCTGATATCTTTGGCCCCTACTTTGTCCATATGACGCCTAGCTCTTGCCAAAGCCGGTATTGTGGGTACGTTAATGTTGTTTCGTAAAACGGTTGGTGCTGAACCAGTTCCGCCTCCGCGGCCATCTAGTATAATATAATCTGCTCCCGCAGCTAGAGCAAAGTCGATATCCGCTTCAATCCGACTGGCAGCGATCTTGAATCCGACTGGAATCCCACCCGTGATTAGGCGTACTTCTTTCGCAATTTCCTCAAAGTCTGCCACCGTTTTCAAGTCTGGAAAGGCGGCGGGAGAAATGGCGGTTTGCCCTACTTCCAAGCCTCGTACACTGGCAATCTCCTCCGTCACCTTATGCCCAGGAAGATGGCCTCCGGTACCCGTCTTAGCCCCTTGCCCTCCTTTAAAGTGAAAGGTCTGTACCTTCTTCAATTTATCGTAGCTAAAGCCAAACTTGCCGCTGGCTAATTCGTAGAAATATCGCTGGTTATTAGCCTGTTCTTCCGGAAGCATTCCGCCTTCTCCTGAGCAAATCCCAGTACCAGCCATATCTGCCCCTTTTGCCAAGGCAATCTTGGCTTCTCGTGACAAAGAGCCAAAGGACATATCTGATACAAAAAGGGGAATTTCTAGACGTAAAGGTTTTTCAGCACGAGGTCCGATAACCACATCCGTCCCCACCTCTTCTTCATCCAGTAGTGGTCTTTTAGCTAGCTGGGCAGGCAGAAATTGAATATCCTCCCATTTCGGCAAGGTCGTTCTATCCACACCCATGGAAGCTGATGGTCCGTGATGTCCATAGTTTTTGAGGCCATTCTTAGCCAGCTCTTTAATGTATAAAGTGTAAGGTTCTGTTGGTTCTGGATGCGTATCCTGGTAAGTGCTTTGATATTCGTCTCGCCGAAATCGTTGTGGATGGATTTCTTCGAAGGCCACAACATCCGCCTTGTCCACGTACAACCATCCTTCTGAGACGGCAGCTTTGAACTGCTGCAAGAATTCCGAGTTATTGTACTCACTCACCCCCGAATCTATCCGATAATCCCAGTTGTGGACCCCACAAATTAGATTATCATTCTCATCCACATGCCCATCAGATAGTAGAGCACCACGGTGTAAACAACGTCCGTACATTACAGATACATCATCGCCATATCTAACAATTACTAGATCCGTATTTTCTACCAGCGCATAGGTGGGTTGGCGGTCTGCTAAAGTGGACCACTCCAATAATTTTACTGGGGCTACTAGCTGTGAGAAGTCTTGCATCAATACTCCGTTTTAGTCGATTTAAGAATGTATAAATATAAGGATTCGCATCCAACTGAATGTTGGCTAAGGGACATCTGACTAAAACTTAGTTGAGAATAAACCAGCCCTAAATAGAAAAATCCCCTTTTTGGGCGCAAAGTGTCACTCAAAAAGGGGATTAGAAGACAAAGCCTCTCCTGCTACTTTTTAGTCATCTTACCATCCTTGGCAATTAACAATGGAGACGCTGGAAAATCTGCATTCGTCAACTCAATGACTTCATTAATAGCTCGATTCTGCTTATCAATCTTTGGACCATGTGTCTTCATCTGATAGATAGGAATCAATTTACCACTCACAAAACGGCCATCCTTATCTACCTCCAGCTCAACGATAGGAGCCACGCCTGCTGATCCTCTTAAATTGAATCGACCATAGGTACAGAAGTTTCCTAAACTATAGGTAATAAAACGATCCTTGTACAACTCTACCCCTCTGGTTACGTGTGGTCCATGACCGAACACGACATCTGCTCCAGCGTCAATCACGGCATGAGCAAAGGCGTGCACATTCCCACGATTTTCACCATAATAGGTTTCGGTGCGCTTAGGGACATGGCGATGTTTAGCCCCTTCAGCCCCACCGTGGAAGGAGACGATCACGATATCTGCTTTCTGTTCGAGGGAGGCAACAATGGCCTTGGCTCTCGACAAATTGCGAATATCACAGGTACCTCGATTCGGAGCAAAGGCGCAAAAGCCATAAGTAACCCCATTTTTTTGGAAAACTGCTGTTTCATCCGTTCCTGCTAATCCAGCGTATTCAATGCCCACCTCATCCAAAACTTCTTTAGTGCGCTTGCGTCCGGAGGGGCCAAAATCACCGGAGTGGTTATTGGCTAAACTCACTACGTCAAACCCAGCCTTAACAAAATGATTTACATAACTTTCTGGTGAGCGAAAGGCATAGCACAAACTCGGGTTGCTGCAACGCTTTACCGTCCCGCCTTCATCTAGGATGGTTCCCTCAAGATTACCAAAGGTCAAATCCGCAGATTTAAGGATGGATTCTACGTCGGATAAAAGATCCTTGCCCCCGTTGGCCGGCAAATAGGATTTGGAGGGGTAGTTGGTGCCCAACATCATATCCCCTACTCCAATCAATTTATAGGTTTGACTAGACAGGTCATTTAGCGGTAGACCCAGTACCATAATGAAGAAAAGACTTCCCAAAGGGAAGCCTTTCCAGTTTGATCTGTTGATCATATTCTTTTCGTGTTAATGTTTTCGTTTAGTCTAATGCTTGATTAACAATCTCTGATAACTTCACCAATTCAGCATACTCTTCTGGACTCAAGCCATCGGTAACGAACTGGATTGGATTTACCTTCGTTCCTTTGTGATGCACCTCGTAGTGGCAATGCGGAGCGGTAGAAGCACCTGTACTTCCTACTAGACCAATTTTCTGTCCTCTATGCACTTCTTCTCCCACTTTCACATCGATGCGATCCATGTGAGCATAAAGGGTTTTGTAGCCGTAGCCATGATCGATAATCACATGAAGTCCATAGCTAGAACTTCTGGCAGCTTTTACAATGCGTCCTTTACCAGTAGCCTGAATGTGCGTACCTCGAGGAGCTGTAAAGTCGATGCCGGCGTGCATTCTTTTCACCTTATAGATAGGGTGAATTCGATAACCAAAACCCGATAGGAGACGAACTTTTCTAGCTAGCTTATCAGAACGGACTGGCTTGATCGCTGGGATCGAGGCCAACATGTCCTCCTTGTTACTAGCTGCCATTAAAATGGTATCTAAAGAGTTGGACTGAAGCACCATCTGACGTCGCAATCGGTCCCCTTTCTCTTTAATCTTGGCAAGCGTTTCACCCGAGTACTTCAACTGTCGGTACTCTTTATAGCGATCGTGGCCACCAATACCACCATTCCAAACACTTTCGTCAATTGGATTCATTTCGAAAACTACGCGGTGTGCGTATGCATCTCTTTCTTGAATGTTTTCTAAAGCTTCGCTCATCTGATCAACCTCAGTGCCCATCTTCTCTATCTCAGAGCGTAACTTCTCATTTTCATTCAACAGAGCTCTCTCATTCGGAGAGGGAAAGAAGCGGTGTGCGAGTAACATAAAAAGAAATCCAGTAAAAAGCGCCGCACATGTAAACCCAAAAACTCGCAGTAATTTAATACTCAGTGGTTCTACAACCTCCTCATACTGTAAAGTTTGAGTGTTGTAAACAAATTTTTCTTTTCTCATGAGTGTTTAATGTAAGCCAAAAGTAAAACATACAGGGCTTCCGCAGAAGCTAAACCAACCCGAAAATGAGCTAGAACTGAATGCTTAGTTTTCAAATCTCTCTTTGGAGTGTTTTACTTTCAGATGGCTAGATCAAATATAGTTTCAGCCCTCAGATAAAAAAAATTTTTTGCCAAAATTTAGACAAAAGCATTATCAAAAGCTGAATTTCAACACAAAATATCATCAAAATAGGATAAAAAAGTGCCGCATTTTAGCACTTTTACCTACCAATCGGTTTCTAATTAACGTATATATTTCAACCGCAACAGATAATAGGGTCCACTTTTGGACGACTATTTGACACCTGTATACGGAAAACGTCTTCGTCTCTACTAGGTAAAGTGAATGATAAAGTGTACTGTACTTACTAGGGTTAGTTATGCCTCTCTTGAGGGTAGTTTCTTCTTACTAGATATGTCCTTGATTGGGACGTTTTAGGCTAATTGGATAGTTTCAATAGAGGGATCAGAATAGACAAATAGTTTTATTACATATTTGTCTTAGAGCTTTAACGTAATTTTTTCATAGGGAGCGCACAAAGATGGATTTATTTCTCTGAGAATTGTGTTAATTAAGAAAAATTTAACATTTCCACAACATTTTGCTTCCGTTCCGACCAGCTCCCCCGGGATTTTGTGTCACTTGACTATCACTCAATTAAGAAAATTTCTCTAAAAAAGTTCATTTCCTGTCCTATGAAAGATGAGTTTAATAGACTAAAACAGTAAAACAGCTGATAAATGATGCAAATCAAGGAATTGCAGAGCAAACTAGCTGACTTACATAGCGATAGCTATGCTTGGGCAATTCGTTGTTGCGCTGGTGATCAGTATATGGCAGAGGAAGTACTACAGGATTCCTATCTGAAAGCACTCCGGAAAATCAAGGCCTTTAAAGGGCAATCCAGCTTTAAGACCTGGCTATTTGCGATCATTCGCTATACCGCTATTGACCACGCCAAAGTAAAAGCCAGAGTTAATCGTAAAAAACTAGCTCTAGAGGATCTAACCAATGATAAATATCTAGAGGATCATCCGACTGTAACTCAAACGGAGCCGGAGCAGCTACAATTGATTTTCCGGAAGGCACTAAGCGAACTTTCACCCCAACAAAGACAAATTCTTCACCTAGTGTTCTACCAAGCTTGTAGCATTAAGGAGGCTGCTGAAGTAATGAACATTCAGCTGGGAACCGCTCGTACGCACTATGAACGAGCCAAGAGCCGGCTAAGGCAACTCCTAGATAAACAAGAATTGCTGAAACAAAAGCTCCTATGAAAAAGACAAATCCATTTAATAAGGTCTTGCAGCAATTGTATCGAGAGCAACGTGCTGATGAGAAAGACGAAGCACCTGACTTTTCAAAGCTGTTTGACCAGGCACAACAAAAACATCGTAAAATGAAAAATCAAAAATGGCTGGCTATTTGCCTAGCCCTCCTGGCTATCTGTTTAATTGGACTAAGTTTTATAGATAAGGAAGCTCCTTCTCCCACGGAGGAAGTCCCGATCGCCAAAGCAAGTATGCCTTTATACGATATATTGATGAAAGATGGGAAAATTGTCACCAACGATATTCATTTTGATTACGACAATGCCAACATCCGTCCCTCCTCCATGGCCATTATCCGCTCCATTGCTGAAATGATGGAAGAACATCCAGAAGTAAGAATTAGTGTAGAAGGACACACTGATTCATCTGGTTCTAGTAGCTACAATCAAAAGCTGTCCAATGTCCGGGCTATAGCTGTAAGAGATGCCTTGATAGGTCTAAAAGTTGATCCTTCTCGTTTAACTGCAGCGGGCTTCGGAGAAGCGCACCCTATCTCTAGCAATAAAACAGAGTCTGGTAAAGCCTTAAATCGACGAGTAGAATTTGTGAGAAAGTAATTTCCTCACCTTTGATAACCCTACCTTCCGCTTGCGATAACTTTGCTTCGCAAGCGGAAACCCTCCTCCTCTAATTGTCCTTGCCTAGACCTAATCTCAACATTACCATCAACTTCCTTTTCGTTGCGGAACCAAAAGTGTCAATAATTACTTTATTGCAAAGCGGAACATAGGTATGTCTTCTAGGATAATTGTATAGTCATACTTATCTTCGCGATTCACTTAAAATTTGTGTATCCGTAATGATGACAGCACAGGAAATTCGAGATCAGTTTTTAGATTTTTTTCGATCTAAACAACACAAAATCGTTCCATCGGCGCCGATCGTCAACAAAGACGATCCTACTCTGATGTTTACCAATGCCGGGATGAATCAATTCAAGGATTTGTTCCTTGGAAATCAAGTGCCTGATGCCAGAAGAATCGCGGATACCCAGAAATGTTTGCGGGTGTCTGGCAAGCACAACGATTTGGAAGAAGTAGGCTTAGATGGTACACACCACACCATGTTTGAGATGTTGGGAAACTGGTCCATTGGCGATTACTTCAAGGAGGAAGCCATTGCCTGGTCTTGGGAATTGCTTACCGATGTGTATAAATTGCCCAAAGATCGAATCTATGCTACGGTATTTGGTGGTGATGAGACAGATGGTTTGCCCGCTGATGAAGAAGCAAAAGAAATTTGGAAAAAGTATCTTCCAGAAGATCATATCCTTTACTTTGACCGGAAGGATAATTTCTGGGAAATGGGAGATACGGGTCCTTGTGGCCCCTGTTCAGAGATCCATATCGACATGCGCTCGGATGAGGAACGAAAAACTAAACCCGGTGCTGATTTGGTGAATATGGACGATCCTATGGTGGTTGAAATCTGGAATAATGTATTTATTCAGTTCAATCGCAAGGCAGATCGTTCTCTGGAAGAGCTTCCGGAGCAGCATGTGGATACGGGGATGGGCTTTGAGCGACTTTGCATGATCTTGCAAGGTAAGACCGCTACCTACGATACCGATATCTTCTCGCCTTTCATCAAATACATAGAAAAGCAATCCGGCAAAACATATAGCCATAGTTATGATCCCCAAAACAAGGTAGATATCGCCATGCGGGTGGTATCCGACCATATTCGCGCCGTAGCTTTTGCGATCGCTGATGGACAATTGCCAAGTAATACCGGAGCGGGTTATGTAATTCGCCGGATTTTGCGCCGGGCCGTTCGCTATTACTATTCCTTCCTAGATATCAAAGATCCGTTCTTGCACACGCTCATTCCGATGTTGTCAGATGAGTTTGCTAAGGTATTCCCGGAGCTGGATTTGCAGCGCGAACAAGTGGCCAAAGTGATTGAGGGCGAGGAAATAGCCTTTCTAAATACCTTAGAGAATGGCCTTCGTCGTTTCGAAAGTTTGACCATTGAAAACAATGAGATCAAGGGGGCAGACGCCTTTGAACTCTATGACACCTACGGTTTCCCCATTGACTTGACCCGTTTGATTGCCACTGAGAAAGGATACACAGTGGATGATAAAGGTTTTGAGGTGGCCTTAGCAGAGCAAAAGGCGAGATCCAGAGCAGATGCCCAGAAAGAGGTAGGAGATTGGCAAGTGGTTAATGACGGTGAGGAAGTAGAATTCGTAGGATACGATACCTTGGAGCTAAAGGATGCTAAGGTATTGAAGTATCGCACCGTCAAAGTGAAAAAGAAAGATCAATTCCAATTGGTTTTGAATCAAACGCCTTTCTACGGTGAGAGTGGTGGACAAGTAGGTGACAAAGGGGTTCTTTGGATTGGTGATGAGAAAGTAAGTGTGATCGATACCAAGAAGGAGAATGAATTGACCGTACACATCGTCAACCGCCTTCCTGCTGATATGGCTGCGGAAGTTAAAGGCTTCGTGGACGCCAAAACTCGACACGCTACGGAGAATAACCACACGGCAACGCACTTGATGCACGCAGCTCTTCATCAAGTATTGGGTGGTCACGCTTTACAAAAAGGACAAAATGTAGACCATAAGCGACTGCGTTTCGATTTTTCTCACTTCCAGCCTGTGGAAGATGCTCAATTACAAGAAATTGAAGAAATCGTTAACCAGCGGGTCCGAGAGAACATTGAGCTGGAGGAAGATAGAGCGATGCCCATCGATGAGGCAAAAGCTGCCGGTGCTACGATGCTCTTCGGTGAAAAATATGGCGATCTGGTACGTATGATCACCTTCGACGAAAACTTCTCTCGCGAACTTTGCGGGGGTACACACGTACCGGCCACTGGAAATATTGGTCTATTCAAAATTGTCTCTGAAACAGGTGTAGCAGCGGGAATTCGAAGAATCGAAGCGGTAACCGCTGAAACAGCTCAAGCGTACGTGAAAGCCCAGCTAGAAGAACTCGGCCAGATTCGTGCTTTATTCAAGAATGCACCCCATACGGCTAAGCATGTCGAGGCCTTGCAAGAGGAGAATAAGCAGTTGAAGAAGGAATTGGAGAAACTCCGCAACGAGCAAGCCGGAGCGCTCAAGGATCAATTGGCGGGTAAAGTTGAAAGCATCAAGGAGGTTCAATTCCTTGGCGCCAAGATTCCGCTGGATGATGCGAACGCTATCAAAACCCTCGCCTTCCAATTGGAAAAAGAGATGGACAAAGCCGTGATCGTCCTCGGAGCAGAGATTAAGGGCAAAGCCATGTTGACCATCATGATCAGCAAAGAAATTGCCGGACAGGGGGATCTACACGCCGGCAATATGGTTCGCCAACTGGCCAAGCATATCCAAGGTGGCGGTGGTGGACAACCGTTCTACGCTACTGCTGGTGGAAAGAATGCAGGGGGATTGGAAGATGCCATTGCTGAAGCACGCCAAATGTTAGGGGCCTAGGTATAGGTTTTCCGAATCGGAATTACAAGTAAATTCACTCATAATTGTAGAGGGGAGATCGTCGATCTCCCCTCTACTCATTTTATGGGATAGTTGTCCTGCCAGGCCCGTTTTGGTGTTTTCCCACCAACACAATGGGAGCCAGGGATGGTTGTTGGTGGGAAACACGCAACAACGGCTAGGGAGGTCGGTGGCTGGCGAAGATTTAAACAGCCAACTATGACTGGATAGATCACAACTCACAAAAATCGCCAAAGTGCTTGGCAAGAAAACACCCGCCAGGCCCGGGTTGGTGTTTTCCACCAACACAATGGGAGCCAAGGATAGTTGTTGGTGGGAATCTATCTGGCAGCTAGACAGGCACGCAACAACGGCTAGGGAGGTCGGTGGCTGGCGAAGATTTAAACAGCCAACTATGACTGGATAGATCACAACTCACAAAAATCGCCAAAGCGCTTGGCAAGAAAACACCCGCCAGGCCCG
>JABSSL010000011.1 GCA_013214355.1 Saprospiraceae bacterium
CGCCTTGGAGTAATTGAGCATCCAGGCGGGTTTGCCAAGGCGGCGCATGGCCACGAAGAATTCGATGCCTTGGTACCAGGGAACTGCCCCGTCCTTGTCATTATGCAGAATGAGTACGGGCGTCTCGATCTTATCCGCGAAGAAAATGGGAGAGTTTTCTATATAGCGCAGTGGATACTCCCAAAGGGTACCACCGATGCGGCTTTGCGTTTGCTCGTACTGGAACATACGACTTAAACCAGATCCCCAGCGAATTCCACCGTAGGCGCTAATCATGTTTACTACGGGAGCACCGGATTCTGCGCATTTGAAGATATTGGTCTTGGTCAGAAGGTAGGCAATTTGATAGCCACCCCAGCTGTGTCCTTGCACCCCAATGCGGTCTTCATCGATGTAGCCTTCGCTGACCAATTGTGTGACGCCGGGAATCACGGCATTGTAAGCACTTTCTCCTGGATAACCAATGCGATAAGGTACATCCGGGTTGAAGATGATATAACCGCGATTGACGTAGTAAGAGTAGTTAATAGTGGAGCGGTGAGGATAGGGGGCACGGTGTCGATAAAGACCATCACTGCTGCGTTCGTAGAAGTTTACGATCAAAGGATATTTCTTGTTAGGATCGAAATCATCGGGCTTTACCAATAGTCCTTGCAATTTGTGGCCATCAAGGGAAGTCCATTCTGTCAGTTCCACTGTTCCCCAACGGTAGTCCGCCTGTTGCGGATTAGCGTTGCTTACTCTTTTCACAGTCTTGAAGTCCAATTGGCTATGCAGAAGATCAGGGAAGCGTCTGAAATCCTCTTTGGTGAAAATGATATCATCCGTATCTTTTGCTTTGATAGGGCGGCGCGATAAACTAGTAGGTTCAGTAAACAATGCCTTTACTTCTCCTGTCTTCAAGTCCAAAGTGCTGTATCCCTGTTCCTTACTCACCTCATTGAAGTGCATGAGTAGCAGCTTAGCATCATTTTCAATAAAGCGCTCTTCAAAATCCAAGCGCATGTAGCGATAGCGGATACCATTACTGCGTCCATTAGTGAGTCGCTTTGCAGGTCTTGTACCGGCCGGGTCGACATTCCAGATATCATATTTATCATACACCAGCAATGCTTCGTCATTTTCTAACCAACCAGCAGAGCCATGGGGTGAAGGAAGCATCGGGTGATCATCATCTTCGTCGTAAAAGGGTACTTTTCGGTTGTTGGTGATCTGTATGGAGCGACGCTCAGCCTGTGGGCTTGTGTACCAGGCGGTATCTACAGCATTGTACCATAAGGCGTATTTACCTTTCGGTGAAAGCTGGGCTCTACCCTTCATTTCTTTTTCGATCAAGGTCTTGGCTCCAGTCTTAACATTAATCCAATATAAGTCGCGGTAACTTGGACCGGCTTCCCAGGAGGTACTCTTGCGATAAGGCAAATCATTATAGGAAAGCGCATAGGTTGCATTCCCTTCATCTCCCATACTTACACTGGGTGTGAGTTTATCTCCCAACTGAGCAAATTGACCACTGGCGACATCTAAAACGGTCAAATAGGTACGTCTCTTTTCTCGGTTCAGCTGGACTTTTTGCTGTGTATAGAGGGTTGGGTCTGTATAGCTCCATACTTCCACTACTGCTTTTTCTTCCTTCAGTAGAGTCGTATCCTCTTGGGGAGGTTTCGGCGCTGTTCCAAAGAACAACTTGTTGCCGTTCTCAGAAAAACGCAAAGCACCATTGCTACTGATCATCCAATCCTCTGCTAAAAAAGAAGCTTCTCCATCTGCAATCAGCTGCGCTGAATCTTGACTAGCTTTCCAGTGAAAAAGTTCGAAGGGTCTGATCTTGGCTTTGGTGGTATCACGATCCCCAAGAAAGGCGACCTGTTTGCCATCTTCAGCGATACTTATCTGGGTATACTTACCTTTCTGTGTGATTAGCGCTTGACTGCGGAAGCGGTCAAGGTGATAAAGGTATACGCCATTTTTTAGCGTCGAGTCTTTTCCTGTGGTGTGTAAGACTAGATTGCGTCCCTCTTTGGCAAATTGGTAATTATTTACATAAGGAATGCTATCCTGTTTTCCAGTCTTGAAGTTATGTAGAATTAAAAGACTGCCATTGGTCTTGCTTTCCTTCTTGACTTTCTTTCCCCCTTTCATGCTGCCTGCTTCCTTTTGAAAAGCTAGGTATCCCGCCCATTTTTGTGGAAGTTTAAAAGAAGCAACAGCTTCGATCTTGGTCAGTGCTCCTGTACTTAGGTTGTAGACTCCGAGACTATCCTTAGTTTGATCGCTCTTCTTGACTTTATTCATCTTCTGGGCGCGAATGCTATCCACGGCGGGCTTGATCTTGAAGACTAGGAAGCCATTGTCTGCGCTGAATTGTCCCCCCATGCCTCGTGGAAAGGCTTTACGGGCTTCGGTCCGGGTATTGTAGAGTTCTAGTCGTCCATCTCCATCCTCCTTTGTCAGATCATAAGCAATCCAATCTCCATTGTTAGAGATGCTGCGTTGGCCGACGCTAAACCATTCGTTGAAAACCTCCGGGGTCATGATTTTTTTCTGGGCACTTTGGCCGAGTAGGAACGTGCTGGTTAGCAGGAATGCTAGGGCGATTTGGTATTTCATACTGGTCTGATTTTTATCAATTGAAAAGCACAGACTTTCGAAGTCTTTAAGACTTCGAAAGTCTGTGCCGCAATGGCTGCTAAAGTACGGATTTTTTGCACCAAGCCATGCCCAATTGGCGACTTAGCAGGATATGGCAAATCAATTGAATTTGATCATCAGAAAAGTAAAAAAGGGCACTGGTGTCAGCCAGCGCCCTTTAATAAACCTATTTCTAATAAAATACTTGCCTTAGTGTTGATAACTGACTCTCCTGTTGACCACTTCGTCGGCATATCTCAATTGTATAAGATACATACCGGAGGGCAACTGATTCCCATTGGAGTCATTCCCATTCCATTGCCATTGGTGATCTCCGGCTTCCAGTGGCCCGTTGTAGAGTCCTTTAATTTGCCTTCCCTGAAGATCATAAATGCTTAAGCTAATCGCTTGCATCTGCTCTAAGCTAAAATGGATTCTAGTTTCCTCCTGGAAAGGATTTGGGCTGGCATGTAGCTCAAGATTGCCTCCAGTTTGGTTATTGGAGGAATGAGATTCCATAGCCACCGGTGGTAAGATTGCCTGACCGTAACTACTGTTTTCGCCCAATATTTCTAACTCACTGAATACGGCTGTAGCTGGATTGCGTGAGTTTTTGGAGTAGGTGATCAAGCCTAGCTCGATGCAGCTTTCAAAGATGGGGAAGGTGATCGAGTGTGCCAAACGCCAATAGGAGTCATTGGTTGAGGTGTAAGTTTTAAACTTATTGCCTGAGCGCACAATTCTTAACCAAGCTACATCAGATCGGGTTTTGCTTTTATAAGTAAGGCTACCACCGGTACTATATCGATATTCTGTACGTACTCTCCGCGTTAAATCTTTAACTAAAGAAATTCTTTTCGCTCCTGGAACTGTGCTTTCCATCATGACTACTCCTGCTCGCGCATTAGGATTTACAGCATCTACCTGCACCCTAATCTCGCCATCTCCACATAGCGTTTGACCGACGAAGGCTACCTCCCCGTTTGGGTAGCCGGTGCAATCTTCTGCCGTCAGGGTGAAGGTTTCTTGTTCTGGATCGAAGATGACTGATGTTTCCCCATCACAATCAATATTGGTTTCCGTAAGTCCACATGGCAGGCCTGTGATTTCGACTTTTGCAGCACAGCTATTAATGTTACCGTTAGGGTCTATGCCTTTTACCTCTACCGTTACCGTCTGACCTACCGCATCACAGTCAATAACTGAAAGGCTTTGGCTGAGGAAGGATACCGTTCCGCAGGCATCAAATGAGGCGGCTGCATCAAAGATGCTTGAACTGGGAATTGCAAGTTCATCTTCTCCATTGAAAGCAATGGTCACGTCTTTGCAAATGACTTCCGGGGCTTCTTCATCGCTAACTTCCAATCGAAAACTACAGAAGGCTTTATGGTTGGAATCATCCTTAGCACGCCACTGGATTTCATAAAGCCCCAATTCAAAAAATCCACTTTGATCGCTTGCCCAATCGGACCAGCTACCGATTGGCGTTCCATCAGGCATTATTTCTCGAAAGCGAGATTTTAGATTTTTGATGCCACAATTGTCGAGTGGCGCTGCTTTAGGTAAGCTAATGTAGGCTCCACATTCTCCCTCATCCGTTGTTACTGATATATCCTCTGGGCAGGTTATTGTTGGCGGACTTGAATCTACTACAGTGATAGTTAGCTGGCAAGTGGCTATGTTACCATGGATATCCACTACCGTTAGCGTTTCTTCTCTTTCGCCCAAATCTGCGCAAGCAAAATCTGTGTTACTAAGACTAAGGTTAGCAATTCCACAGGCGTCAGTGGAGCCATTGTTGACGGCCTCGACGCTTGTGTTGGCTTGGCCATTTTCGTCCAGTTCCACACTGATGTTTTGACAAAGGGCTGTTGGGGCGATTTTGTCCTCTATGGTGATAGAGGCTTCGCATGCACTAGGGTTTCCACTGGCATCGATTACCGTTAGTAGCAGGGTTTGTACACCAATATCCGTACAATCAAAATGCTCTTTACTTAGACTCAGACTGGCAATCCCACAGTTGTCCGTGGAGCCATTGTTAAGGATGTCGGGGCTTATGCTTGCTTGGCCATCTTCATTGAGTTGTACACTTACGTTTTGACAAAGGGCTACAGGGATAATCTTGTCCTCTATAGTAACGGTGGCTTCGCATGAGCTACTATTACCACTGAGATCGGTGACCGTTAATGTTACCGTTTGTGTGCCGGTCTCCGCACAATCGAAGCTTCCTTGATTGAGGCTCAGATTGGCGATACCACAGGCATCGGTGGAACCCATATTGATGGCTTCAGCCGTTGTACTCGCCAATCCGTTCTCGTCGACTTGTATGCTTACATTTTGACAAAGGGCTATAGGAGCAGTCTTGTCCTCTACGGTAACAACTGCCTTGCAAGTGCCGGAATTGCCGGATTGGTCTTGAACTGTTAAAGTGAGTAGATTGTCTCCCAGGCTTTCGCAGTTGAAAGCAGTAATATCCGTGTCAAAGTCTAATGAGCCACAGGTGGCAAATGACTGATCATTGATCGCATCTTCAGAGATATGAGCGATGCCATTTTCATCCAATTGTATAGTGATATCCTTGCAGCCAACAGTAGGAGGGGTTTCATTCTTGATGGTTAAGGTAATATCACAATAGGCTAGATTACCATTATAGTCCTCCACCATGATGGGGTAAAATTCTTCCACTCCAACATTCTCACAGTCAAAGGTTCTAGTTAAACGATAATCATCGAAATAAAGATCAAAGATGCCGCAGTGGTCTGTACTGCCATTATCTGCGAGACCTGCATCAACTGTCACTTGCCCGTCGGGTCCTAATGATGCCGTTATGTCTTTGCAGAGCGGAGTAGGGGGAATGTTATCTCGCAACCTAATTTTAGCCTCACAACTGCTGCTACTGCCATCAGGGTGATTTGCGGTTAAGGTAACTTCACTGAAACCGACATCCTGGCAATCAAATTCAGTTTTTGATAAGCTGTATTGATTGTCAAAGCAAGATAAGAAGTCGGCAAGAAGAACTTGTTCTATGGATAGAAGGGCAAGTCCGTCTTCATCTAGCTGGATTTGGACAAGATCTGGCGTACATTGAACAGCTTGCATCGCTGGAGCTTCCACCGTGATCGTGGTTTGGCAATTGGACTTTCTTCCAGTTGCATCCGTAACGATTAAGCCGATTATGTGGTCTCCGATATCATCGCAATCAAAGCTTAGTTCATTCAATGAATTTTCGGGTTCTACGCAGAACTCGGTGCTTTGTCCATAACCAATTTCGTCACATTCTCCATAGGCCAGCACATTACCATCCTTGTCTGTTAACCGATAAAACTTTGGTTCGTCAAAGCACCAGAACCCGTCACCATGGGAATCTTTCCAATTGAATAGATAACAGCCAGGCCCAATGGTGATTTCCTCGTGAAAGGAGGTTTCTGATGAATTGATTCCCGTCGAAGGAGAATTATGTGGATAACTTGGCCTTTCTGCATAAACAGTATTTCCATCTAAGCTGGTAATGGTCCAACTAAGGTCAGCATTGAAGCCCTCGCTTTCGACCTGTAACTCCAAGAAGCTTTGGCCAAGCTGGTAGCTCGTAATGTTTCCACAATTACTGTAGGAGCCATTATTTAGGCTGGTAGCAGCTAAGCTTGCGAATCCGTCTGAGTTCAATTGTACCGTGCGGGGCCTGCAGATTGCCCGAGGGCCTCCTTCGACAGTAACGATACTCTGACAACTAGAAGTATTCCCACTGAGATCGGTGACTACTAGTGTTGCCGCATGATCTCCAATATTTTCACAATCCAATACCAATTCATCAAGAAAACTGTCAGCCTCTATACATATCTGGGTGCTTTGTCCATAGCCAATGTCATCACATTCGCCGTAAGCCAGCACATTACCATCCTTGTCTGTCAACCGATAAAACCTTGGTTGTTCAAAGCACCAGAATCCGTCACCATGGGAATCTTTCCAGTTGAATAGATAACAGCCAGGCGCAATGGTGATTTCTTCCTGGAAGGAGGTTTCTGATGAATTGATCCCTGGCGAGGGAGAATTATGTGGATAACTTGGCCTTTCCGCAAAAACGGTGTTCCCATCAAGACTAGTAATAGTCCAACTGAGGTCAGCATTAAAACCCTCACTTTCGACTTGTAATTCCAAGTGACTTTGGCCAAATTGATAGCTGGAGATAACACCACCGCAAGGGTCGCTAGAGGACAGTTCAACCTGATTCGGATAAACGAGTCCTTGGCCTTGACTATTCAACTGAACAGACACGTCTTTACAGGAAACGATGGGGGGTAATTGATCTGCTGCTGAAACCGCAATGCTAATTGTAGCCGTACAGCTTTTGCTATTCCCAGAGTCATCTGTGGCGGTCACCTTCACATGTTCGGTTATGGTCTGCCCATTGGAAGTACAGTCATAGCTAAAACCATTGTGATCAGCCGTGAGGGAGGCAGGGGTCGGGGAACAATTATCTGAATAAGAATCAATCAGGTCGGAGGCACTAAAACTAACGTTACCATTCTCATCTGTAGATATAGTTGGGTTTTTGCAGCTGAGAGCGGGCGATACTTCGTCTTTTACGGTAAGATTTGCTGTACAGGTCGTCCCATAGCCCGAAATAGTGCCAATCACTTCTAGAGTGATGGCTTGTGTCCCGATATCCGCGCAATCTAGTGTGGTCAATATTTCCTGACTTTGTACTTCCTCGACAAGTAGACCCTCTCCGGGGATAGTGGTAGTCGAACCAAAAGCCATGGGGAAATAGGCAAAAGCTTGGGTACCAGAAGAAGGCAAACTTACCTCTAGATCAATGCATACTGCTTTTGGGGCTGGGATAATCTTATATTTGACTCTTCCGTGCTCTGGGTTCCGAGTAGTTTCTCTTTCCAGGTACAGTTCCTCATCCTCATCCGTTGAAAAGTCAGGAGAAATATAGCTTCCTCCACCAGAGGTAGAAGTAACGGTATATCCGCCGCCGCCGCTGCTTTCTGTAGCAATATTTTTTTTGCCTGGGGCTCCACTTCCAAAACCAAAGCCACCACTGGCCCGATCATCACAATTGCCATACATTCCTCCACCAGTTGGTTTGACTGGATTATCACGGACCTTTTTTCGTTGAGATCCTGGCCAGCCCATTTGCCCCGAACATTCGCATGGGGTCGGATAATGGTCAGAACCAGCAAAGTAGGATGCATCGGAATTATCATCCCATAGGGATCCTGCCTGATGACAATGATATCGGTCCTGATAGACAGTTTGGTCATCATAGCAATAGGTTTCACTACCATAGGGATTATATGGGAGACCATTGTTATACACACATTGAACGACTTCACCAGGCTTCCCATGGATTTGGATGAGGCAGCAATCGGCCGCACCGCCGCCACCACCGCCGGCCACGATCAGCAGGTTATACCCACTAGAGGGGTCAGGTTGGAAAAGGATACCTGTTCCTCCTCCTCCTCCGGCCTGGCTGGCGGTGACCGCCCATTCATCTTGTCCTTTTTCGCCGATAATAAGCAGAAGGGTGGCTCCGGGGGGGATCTGATTCGTGCCATGACCAATTTCAAACCAGGCACCAATTATGGCTCCTTGCCCTCCTTCAGCTCTCAGGTCTGGCCCTTCGCGATAATTCTTTTTGATCCCACCATCTCCTCCTACTCCCTCGAGGTAAATACGCCCTCCGGTCATATCATCCGGTATTTTTAATTCTTGGACCTTATCGTTTGGGTTATAATTGATGGTATGGAATTCAGCATCTGGGGTCAGGAGCGTTTGAGCGTTTCCAGAGAGGAACCCAAAGAAAAAAATAAGGGATGGCCATAGTAGTTTTTTACCAAGTGTCTTTTGCATAACGAGAAATTGATAAGTAATTCTTGATGTTTTGGATAAGCCGAATAGAATACTTTAGGTATAAATAGATTAGGCGAAGAGAATAGGTGAGTGCGGCTTTGTTTATCGGAAACAAAGGTCGATGGAAGGGAGCTAGACTAGATGGAATATATGCGCATCGACTTAAAAATCCCCAGTAATACTGGGGCTTTCGCCAAATTGTTCGGAATAAGACTTAGAAAAATAGGAAGGATCTGAAAAGCCGACATCATAGGCGACTTCCTTTACGGAGAGGCTGGAGGTAAGTAATAAGTGCCGTGCTTTTTGCAAGCGCAAAGACCGTAGAAAGATGGCGGGCGACTGACCGGTGAGTGCTTTTACCTTTCGTCCTAATTGTGATCTACTGAGATGTAGGGCTTGACTTAAGGCATCCAGGTCAAATTGGGTATCCGTCATCTTTTTATCGAAGATTTCTTTCAAATGTTGTATAAAAGCATCCTCTTTATTAGGCTTGGAAGAAGGGAGAATATCTGTTTGTTCATTGTAAAGATCTCGGTACCGCAATTGTAGTTTTCGCCGAATTTGTAACAGGTTTTGCATTCGAACCAAGAGCTCTTCTTCATGAAAGGGTTTGGCTAGGTAATCATCCGCTCCATATTTTAGCCCGGCGATCCTGGATTCAACACCTGCTTTGGCAGTAAGTAAAATGATAGGAATATGACTGGTACGCGCGTCTTCTTTTAGTGTTTCGCATAACTCAAACCCGTCCTTCTCCGGCATCATAACATCGCTGATGATTATGTCGGGGATTATTTCCAGGGCGACCTCTATCCCTAATTGGCCGTTCTCTGCTACAGCAAGCTGATATTTGGAACCCAAGCAAATCTGTAAATATTTAGCGATCTCAGGACTGTCTTCAACAACTAAGGCTAATGGCAGGTCACCACTTACTGCTCCATTTTCTAGTTTTCGACTTTCAGCCTTCGATGAACTTATTGGCGTACTTCCCTGCTCTACAGCTTTTGTGGTTTTAGCTCCTGCGGTGATGGGGAGTCTGACATAAAAGCGGGTTCCTTTACCCATCTCACTTTCTACGGTGATGGTACCCGCTAGTATCTTCACCAAGTCATGCGTTAAGGATAATCCAATTCCGGTACCGATTTCTGACTGTTGAAGATCGTTGTTGGCACGAAAGAAGCGATCGAAGATAAAAGGCAGTTCTTCTTTAGGGATACCTGGCCCTGTATCCGTGACGTTTATCTGCAAATGAGATGCCGCTTCTTTATCAACCGCTGACCAGCTAGATATCTCTAAGCGTACTTGTCCTTTTTTGGGGGTGTATTTAATGGCATTTGCTACAAGGTTAGATACGATTCGAGAGAGCTTTTGTTGGTCAAAATCCATTAAGAGGCTGGACTCATTCGACAAGAATTCCAACTGCTGCTCCTTGCTATGGGCTAGGGCCTGAAATTGTCCTGTAAGGTTTTCAAGAAAAGGGACCACATCGCCGTATTGGAAATTGAGTTGTAACGCTCCCGATTCCAGTTTTTGGAGCTCCAGCATTTGATTGATAAGGTCTAAAAGGTCCGAGCCATTTTTCCGGATCATACTTGCTCCCTCGTCCAACCATTTCTTTGGGTCTTTCTCGACTTGCTCGATCATACCTAAGATGATGGTTAGGGGCGTTCGAAACTCATGCGTAATATTGGCGTAAAGTCTACTTTTTATAGCGTCCAATGCCTTAATATTCTCGGCTTCCTGCCGCTCAAGTTGTCTGGATAACTGGAAACGATATAGCAGGAAAATAATAGCAGAGAGGGTAGCAATATAGATGGCATAGGCCCAGCGGCTACGCCACCAGGGAGGGAATACTTTCAATTCAAGGAGGTTTACTGCTTGCGAGCTTAGGTTTTCAGGCGTTTTCACTCTAGCCCGGAGTAGATAAGTGCGGGGAGAAAGGTTAGTAAAATTGATCTGTAGGTTGTCGTCTACTGGAGTCCACTCATCATTCAAACCTACCAATTGATATTCATAGCGGTGATTTTGTTGAACCGATCTATTTAAGTCAGAAAGTGAAATGTCGATCGATCGATAAGGGTAATGGAGCTTGATTTCCTTTTTTTCTGGATCGATAAAGTGATTAGTCATAGCGGACTCAGCTCCCTCTTCGGGATCACTTACCGTAATGGTATGGATGACAATGGATGGGGTAAGACTGTCAAGCAATAATCGATCTGGCCTTACAGTTAACAGACCATCGGTGCTACCGAAAAAAAGTCGATCGGAGTCTTTACTCTTCAGATAGGCTTTGGGTAGAAAGGACACGCTTGGCAATCCGTCTTGCAATCCCAAGGGTAGAAATGTCGTTTCTGAGCCATCAGGTAGTTGCCGGGCTAGTCCGTTTTCCGTACTGATCCACAATACGCCAGCAGCATCTTCCAAGATTCCGTAGATCGTATTATCTGGTAAACCATCTTTTTCATAGTAGCGCTCAAAAGTCTGAGTGTCAGGAAGGAATCGATTGAGCCCTAGGTTTGTCCCGATCCATAGCACTCCCTTTGAGTCCTCGTAAATCGTCCAAACTAGATCATTTGACAAGGACTTGGGCTTATTCGTGTCATTTTCAAAGTGCTTAAAGTTATCCTCCAACGGATCAAAAACCCCCAGTCCTCCCTCAGTTCCAATCCAAAGTTTATCTTCCTGATCGAAAAAGAGGAATCTGACATTGTCATTCCCCAAAGTGTTAGGATTACTGGGATCCTTGCGGTAACGTTTGATATTGCCCGTTCTAGGATTTAATTTATTGAGGCCATCTCGCCAGGTCCCTGCCCAGATAAATCCGCTTTTGTCCTGGGTCAAGGCCCAGATGCGATTGGCACTGATGCTATTGGGATCCTCCGGCCGATGTAAGTAGGACTGAAACTGCTTAGCTTGAGCATCCATCCTGATTAAGCCTCGGTCATTGGAAGCAATCCAAATCGAATTGTCTGAGCCACGGATAAGTTTGATAATCCGGCGGCTGGATAAGCTGTTAGGTTGAAGTTCAGCAGGCACCACCGATCTTCTCCTAATTAAGCGTCCATCTTCTTGCTTCGTGAACTGTTCAAGTCCATGATTAAGGACACTAACCCAAAGGCTTCCTGCTGCATCTTCCAGAAAACTACGAACTTGACCATTGGCAATTGAATAGGGGTTGGCCTGTTCATGTTCCATTAAACTAAAGGCCGCTTGATCCTGCCGCCCAACGTACAAACCACTTCCTGCCGTACCTACCCAATAGTTCCCATGCTTATCCAGGTAATGTGTATGTATAAAATCTCGGAAGAGATCTCCATCCTGTTGCTTTACCCCCTTCAGTACTTCCTGCTTGCCGGTTTTAGAGTCAATTAAGGCCAAATTCTTCAGGGAAGGCACTGAAAGCACTCCATCTGAGTCCATTTGCAGAGATCTCGTAAAGGGTTTACTTGTGCTTGCCGAGCTACTTTTGATATCTAATACCTTAATCTGAGGAGCATCCGCTTGAGTGTCGAGTGCGTACAAATTATCCTCTAGTACAGCAAAGATCCTCCCTTCAGCAGTCTTTAGCCCTGGCATCAGGCCATACTCGCCTCTATAGATCTTAACGAAGTCGGGAAAAGGGAAGAGCTGGGCTGTGTGAGTAGTTTTGTGGAGCTGGATAATCCCCCTAGAAGTAGTAATCCATAGGTCTTCTTTTGTTGAAGCTATCAGGTTGAAAAGACTAAAGTCTTCCTCATCATCGAACTTAGGGGTGTCAAAATGAAAGGGTCTAGCTTCAGAAGCCGTTTCTGTGATTCGAAATAGACCATTCTTGGTGCTTACTACCCATATATTTCCGTCCTCATCTTCAATGAAATTTTTGATAACATCGGTGATTTTTTGCCCCCCTTTAACCAGAGGGAATCGTTCTATTTTACCGGTCGATCTATTCAGCAGATTAATTCCTAGCTCCGTACCGATCCAAAGTCTTTGGCGACTATCCTCGAAAATTGTTCTGATCCAATTGTCATCAAGTGTTAGTGAATCTTCGGGACTGTAGCGAAAAGACAAGAACCGTTGCCCATCGAATCGATTGAGGCCATTTTCTGTTCCGATCCAGATGAAACCGAGGTAGTCTTCACAAATACTTAGAATGTAGTTGCTTGCTAAGCCATCTCTTTGCGTGAAGTTCTGAAAGTGGAGCTGCTTTTGCCCTGAAATAGACAAAGAAATACAGTTTGAAAAGATAAGGAGATACACCCATAGGCCGAGTTGCCCTCTTCCTGAAAGGGGCGGCCAAAAGCTGTATCTGTTCTGAGCATCTCTTTTCATCCTAAAATCTGGTCCTGAATTTGTGGCATTCGTAATTTAGTTGACAAGTATACCTCACGTGCCATAACACATAAATGTATATCATCAATGAGATAAAGGAGAGTGAGTGTGAGGGTTTTGGTATTATCTATAACAGGGTAAGGCGATTGCTGCAAAAAGTAGGCAATTAGAGGACGCAAAGATATAAAGTTCCAGGTGCATTGTAGCTCAACTCAGGCTAAAATGTATGATTGAGGGCGGCAAAACATTGTGCATGAGATTAGATCTGACAAGCAAAGCATAAAAAAGGGCACCGGTGTCAGCCAGCGCCCTTTAAAAAACCTATTTCTAATAAAATACTTGCCTTAGTGTTGATAAATGACTCTCCTGTTGACTACTTCGTCGGCATACCTCAATTGTACAAGGTACATGCCCGAAGGCAACGAATTACCATTGGAGTCATTCCCATTCCATTGCCACTGGTGGTCTCCGGCTTCCAGTGGCCCGTTGTATAGCCGCTGAATCTGCCGGCCCTGCAGGTCGTAGATAGCTAAGTGGATCTCTTCCATCATCTTCAAGCTAAAATGGATCCTAGTTTCCTCCTGGAAAGGATTTGGGCTGAGCTTTAGCTCAAGATTGCCTCCGGTTTGGTTATTGGAGGAATGAGACTCCATAGCCACCGGTGGTAAAATTGCCTGATTATAACTACTGTTTTCACCCGATATTTCTAACTCACTGAATACGGCTGTAGCTTCTTCGTCAGCATCCTTGGCGTAGGTGATTAGCCCGACCTCAATACAGTCCGCAAAACTGGGGAAGTTGATGGTGTGGGCCAACCTCCAATAGGAGCCATTGGTAGAGGTGTAAGTTTTAAACTTATTACCAGATCTAACAATCCGTAGCCAGTCCACACCTGAGCGGTTTTTGCTCTTGTGCCTGAGACTACCTCCTGTGCTGGATCGATACTCCGTACGTACTCTTCGAGTTAGATCCTTGACTATAGCTACCAGTTTAGCTCCAGGATCACTACTCTCCATCATCACCACGCCAGCTCTAGCATTTGGGTTGATGGCATCTACATGAACGATGATTTCTCCGTCGCCACACAAAGTGGTTCCCACAAAGGCAACTTCACCATCTGGATAGCCGGTGCAATCTTCTGCTGTAAGGGTGAAGGATTCTTCTTCTGGATCGTAGGTAATCTCCGTTCCTTCTTCACAATCAATTCCTGTCTCCGTAAATCCACAGGGCATACCGATCACCTCTACCTCGGCTGTACAGCTACCGGTATTGCCATTGGGGTCTATTCCGATGATCTCTATCTCTACCGTTTCACCCACAGCCTCACAGCCTATGGCTGCCAGACTTTGGCTGACGAAGGAAACTGCTCCGCAAGCATCAAAGGAGGCCTCGGCGTCAAAGATGCGGGTACTGGGAATGTCAATACTAGCTTCGCCATTGAACGTGACGCTGATGTCCTTACAGACCACCTCCGGTGCTTCCTCATCACGCACTTCTAAGGTATAGCGGCAGAAGCCTTTGTTATTCGAATCATCCTTGGCACGCCATTGAACCTGATAGAAACCTAGGCTGAAGAAGCCGCTCTGGTCATTCGCCCAGGAAGACCAGTCTTCAATCGGCGTTCCATCCGCACTGACGGCCCGGTATCGCGATCTCAAGTTCTTTATTCCGCAATTGTCAAAGGGGGGCGCCTTTGGTAAGCTTACGTAAGCCCCACATTCTCCCGGATCGGTATTGACCAGCATATCTTCGGGGCAAGTCAGCGTGGGTTTGATTTCATCTAAGATGTTGACACTGGCCTCACAGGAGCTGCTATTGCCATTAGCATCATAGACGGTCAAGGAGACGGTTTGACTGCCAACATCGGAGCAGCCGAAGCTTTGTTGGCTGAGGCTGAGGTTGGCAATTCCGCAAGCATCGGAAGAGCCATTATTGATGGCATTAGCCGTTATGCTACCTATGCCGCTTTCATCGAGTTGTACCGTTACATTTTGGCAGTTGGCCACCGGCGCTATTTTGTCCTCTACGGTCACGGTCGCCTCGCAGGAGCTGCTGTTACCATTGGCATCATAAGCGGTCAAGGAGACGGTTAGACTGCCGACATCAGGGCAGCCGAAGCTTTGTTGGCTGAGGCTGAGGTTGGCAATTCCGCAAGCATCGGAAGAGCCATTATTGATGGCATTAGCCGTTATGCTACCTATGCCGCCTTCATCGAGTTGTATCGTTACATTTTGGCAGCGAGCAATGGGGACAGTATTATCTTCTATGTTTACGTTGATCGTACAAGCACTTTCATTGCCCGAAGCATCTATTGCCGAAAAGGTAAATGGGACAATTCCAACATCACTACAGCTTGCCTTAAAAGGGTTATCGAAGATGGTGAAGGAACAATTATCTGACACCTGATCTGCAATTAGTTCTGCTCCAACTCCGACGGTGCCATCATTTTGCAGAGCCACCGTTATATCCACACAGTCTATCTCTGGGGCTATATGATCTTCAACAGAAACAGATGCAGTACAACTACTAGAATTATTATAAATATCCGTAACAGTTAGATTTACCATAGTGGAAATGCCGACATTTGAGCAACTAAATTCTTTGAGATCCAGGTCGAATGTAGCAATACCGAAGTTATCGCTGGAGTTCTTATCGATCATGTCGGGTGTAATGTTTGCCTGGCCATTGTGGTCCAACTCAATGCTGATATCCTGACATTTGGCTGCTGGAGGGGTGTTATCAAGAATCGTGAGTACCACATCACAATAATCTGTTAGGCCAGCATTATCCTCTAAAATCATGTTCCATAAGTTAATAGTGCCAACCTGATCACAACTGAAAGTGCGTGTAGACTGGTAGTCATCAAAGTAAAGACGGTTAACACTACAATTGTCGATACTCCCAGCATCGAATTGATTTGCATCTATGGAAACCTGTCCATTTTCATTGAGCTGTACACTTAGATTCTTACAACTGGCTTTCGGAGGAGTATTGTCCCGAACGCTTATGAAAGCAGTACAAGTACTTTCCTGTTCGTAGACATCACTTACTGTTAGGGCTACAGTTTGAGTGCCTATGTCGCTACAGTCAAACGTAGTAAATGAAGGTTCTGTGCTAGTAATCTGATATCCATTGCAAGGCAGCGTCGTGTTATTAATATCGTCAATGGAGAAAGTAGCTTGGTTGTTTATGTCCAACTCAACTGTAATATTCTCGCAAATTGCAACTGGGGCAGGCGGTTTTACTTTAATGACCCGTTTACAATCCATAACTCGCCCCGTGGAAGTGATGGTGCTTACCGTGGCATAGTGATAGCCTGCATCAGAGCAACTAAACACTTTATCAGCCACATGATACCAGGCATTCCCAGGGTTATTGTTATTACTAAGACTAAAGGGGGTATCGACCCCGCCGCCGATGCTTTCACATTCACCGTAGGCTAGCACGGCGCCAGTGGAGGTGGTGAGGCGGTAGAAGTAATCAGCATTATCCTCTGCACAAAGGAAACCATCAACAAAACTGTCTTTCCACTTAAAAATAAAGTTCCCGTGACGAGGGAAAGGAATGTCTACGACGAAATGCCTAATCTGGGCCAGTCTTCTTTGCTGAACATCAGGTATAGAAGGATCAAGGTTGCTAGGGTACCCCGATCCAGAATCATAGATGGTTTGGCCATCTGCACTAGTAATTTCCCACCAAAAGTCATTATTCCACCCATCGGACTGGATTTCTAGCTGGAGGGAGGCCTGTTTAAAACCATAACGCAAGGGCTCTCCACAAGCGTCGGCTGTAGCAGTTCCCAATTCACGGGCATTAAGGGTCTCGAGCCCCGTTTCCGGCAGCTGTACTTCCACCTCAGCAGTCGGGCAGCTAGGTACTGAGTTGACGATCGTTACTGTCGAGGTACAAGTACTTTGCAAACCCTCTTCGTTAGTAACGGTCAAGTTAACCTCCTGTATCCCTTCGTCCTGACAATCAAAGACTAATTCATTGACTAAGGTCGGTGCATTGCTAACACAAAACTGTGTAGTAGAACCTCCTTTAATTCCTTCGCATTCATCATATGCTATTACATTTCCACTATCGTCAGTTAGTTCATAATAGAAGGTGCCACCTTCATCAGCACAGAGAAAGCCATCTGAGAATATACCATCATTCCAAACGAATAAATAACAACCGGGATCCAGGGTAATATTATAGGAAAAGTCGGTTGGTCTTAGCGCTGCATCAGCAGAAATATACGGCAAGCTATAGGGGGCTATCGAAGCATGGACCGTGTTTCCATCCAAACTTGTAATCTGCCAGCTGGTTTCCCTTACGAACCGGTCTCCTTTAACCTCCAGAAATACATTGGGTTGTTGTAGTTGTGTACTCACGGTGCTGCAATCATCGAAGGAAGCTGCATCCAACTGGCCTGACATGATCGATACCTGAGATTGACCATTTAGTGCCATTGTGATGTCCTTACAAAGGGCTTGCGGCGGTGTACGGTCGGCTACCTGAAGTATAATGGTAACTGTGCTGGTACAACTTGCCTGGTTACCATTGTCGTCCTGAGCGGTCAGCGTGACCGTTTCCGTTTTCGTCTGTCCATTGGCCTCGCAATCCTCTGTATAGTTAAAGCTAGTCCTATCCAGGCTAAGACTTGACGGGGAAACGGTACAATTGTCTTGATAACTTTGGAAGATCTGTCCGACGTCAACCATCGCTTGACCATTGGTATCGGTGGTGACAGAAATGTTATTACAACTTACACTTGGTGCTCCACCGTCGACCACTGTCACGGTCACAGTACAGGCTTGGTAGAAAGAGGTGCCGTTTTCTAAGACCAAGAAATTCACAGTTTGAGGCCCCAGATCTGCACAATCAAAAGACACACCCTCCAGTTCGAAATTACTGTTAGAATAGAGGAAGGTACTGCCTGAGGGGTTAGAGGTAACTTCGGCTAGCGTATTAAAGGGAATATAAGTAGGGTTTGAGTTAGTCAAAGTTGCCGTTTTATTGTGGCAGAGGATAACAGGATCAGGAGTGATGGTATAGATGATTTTTCCATGCTGAGGATCGGTAGTTGAACTTCTGCGGATACGTTCTCGTGGGTAATCGGCCAGCGCCAGTCCTTCATTAAGGTAGCTTCCGCCTCCTCTATCGATATGTGAGGTAAATCCACCTCCGGCACCACCGCCGTTAAATCCGCCTCCAGTAGACCCTATGCCACCACCACCAAAGCCGAAGCCTCCTTTTCGATCTAGATCAGTGCAGGCATTGCCATTAGAATTATATCCACCTCCGTATCCGCCCGTTGGCTTAACAGCATTGGTCGGTATCGAGCTTGCTCCTGGCCACCCCATCTTTCCAACCAGACAAGCATCACAGTTGGAGGAGCTTAAAGGACTCCAGGAAGAAGCATTAGCATTGTCCGTGAAGGCCGATCCCCCTGCATTACAAAGCGAAGTAATGAGGGTACCCGTATAGAAGCAATAGTCATTACTTCCTTCTTCACTAGTACCGATCAACACACAACCATGGGGTTCTCCTGGCCTGCCGTCTTCCTGTACTAGGCAACAATCAGCTGCTCCTCCACGACCACCACCCGCTACTGCGAGCATCGTCCAGTGTCCGTTCGCCTCCTGGAAGAAAACAGCAGACCCACCGCCGCCACCCGCACCATTGGCAAAGGCATTGCTTCGGTTTTGTCCATGCTCTCCCGGGATAAAGAGTATTCTTGCCCCGGGGGGGATTTTACCAGGTCCTTGCCCAATAGGGAAAGTGGCCTTAATCACAGCACCTTGCCCTCCCTTAGCTCTTACTGAGACCTGACTCGGGTAGTTTTTCTTGAATCCACCATCACCTCCATAAGTGTCAAACTGAATCCGACCACTTGTAATAGTATTAGGTAGAGTGAATTCCTGTACTTTGTTTCCGCTATTATAAGAGATAGTGTGTGGTTGACTATTAGCGGTCAAATTGGGTTGAGCATAATTTGCACCGAAACAAAGGAGGAGGATTGGAATGATAATGGGGAAGGCCTTTTTTCTGGTAGTGTCTATTTTTACACTGGGTATCATACTTGATTTTTTCTGATGAAACATATGGACAAATCCATTTTCTTTGGAAGCAAGATTTGACCCAGCACAAAGGTGTGGGAAGGCAGAAAAAGATAGGTTTGCTATTTGCGCAAGTAGGTTTGTTATTTGTGCATTTAGCTAATTTCTCTAGTATCGGTAGGGCTTTCACCGAATTCTTCGGTATAGGAAGTGGTGAAATAGTTTGGCGTGGGGAAGCCTACCTCGTAGGCGATTTCTTTAATGGGAAGCTTAGTGGATTGGAGAAGGAATTTAGCTTTTTGCAGCCGTAGAGATCTTAGGTAGATGGATAGGGATCGACCGGTTAGCGCTTTGACTTTTCGTCCCAATTGCGAACGACTTAAATGCATCTCCTGAGCAAGAGCCTTAGCATTAAAATCCGGATCATCAATCCGAGCTTCAAAAGCTGCTTTCAACTTCAATATAAAAGTGTCCTCCTTTATGGTTTCTATTTTCTGGATATCTATCTCCTGAGAAATGGGTTGGTTGTAGAGATCCTGATACCTGGCTTGGAGCTTCTGGCGAATGGCCAGTAGGTTTTTCATACGTACCAAGAGTTCTTCTTCGTGGAAAGGTTTAGCGAGATAATCATCAGCCCCTTGTTGAAGTCCGGTAATACGAGATGCTACATCCACCTTTGCAGTTAGCATGATGATCGGAATATGACTAGTGCGTTGATCCTCTTTTACTAGATTACATAGCTCAAATCCATTTTTTTTCGGCATCATGACGTCACTGATAATGATATCAGGGATTTGCTCGATGGCCAGATCTATTCCTTGCTGGCCATCACTTGCCAAAAGCAGTTGATAGTGGTTTTGCAGGCAGATGGAGATATATTCTACTATTTGGGAATTGTCTTCTACAATTAGCGCAATCGGCAAGTCGGAATTAGTAGGTGTTGTGACCGGTTTGGATGGACCTTGCTTCCCGATGACCGCTGTTTGCACTTTAGTTGTGCTGGTTGCTGCCTGAGGAGCAGCGTTCCTGCTGACTGGGATGGAAATAGAGAAGGTAGACCCCTTACCTTCAGTACTCTTTACCTTAATGTCGCCGCCCATGAGCTTGACGAGCTCATGAGTCAGAGAAAGGCCGATGCCGGAGCCAATTCGCGATGCATGTTCATTATTAGAAGCTTGAAAAAAACGGTCAAAAACGTGAGGGAGTTGATCTGAAGGGATTCCTATGCCCGTGTCTGTAACAGCAAGGTGGAGGGATTCGGGTGTCTGGGTGGTAGAGATACTTAAGCTGATTTCCCCTTTCTCCGGCGTATACTTAATAGCATTGGATAAGAGGTTAGTCAGAATGCGAGTAATTTTCTCTTCATCATAATCCATTTCCAGCCTGGCTATCTCCGTATTGAACGTCAATATTTGTTTTCCGCTCTGGGCAAATCCCTCAAATTGTTCATAGATGCTGCGAAGAAAAGGAATGATATTTGCTCGGCGATAATTGAGGTTAAGGCCACCAGATTCTACTTTTTGAAGTTCCAACATTTGATCGACCAGATTGAGCAAATTGGCATTGTTGTCGCTAATCATTCGCGTTCCTTTTTCCAACCAGCGATCCGGTTCTTTTCTAATTCGCTCTGCCATTCCACCGATGATGGTCAGCGGGGTGCGAAATTCATGTGTGATATTAGCATAAAGCCTATTCTTGAAGTTATCCAATCGCCTTAGGGAAGCTGCCTCTTGTTTTTCTAGTTGACGACGAAGCTGCAAACGATAAAGGATCAAGAGTATTAGTAGGACAAGGATAACATAAATGCCATATGCCCATCCGCTACGCCACCAAGGGGGATAAACCTGGAGTGTCAACATGCTTTTCTCCTGCTGTATCTGTCCATAACGGTCAATAGCACGTAGTTTAAGCCTGTAATTTCCAGGATCCAAATTGGCGAAGGTTACTTTCATATTCTCCGCTAAAGGCATCCATCTCTTGTTAAGCCCAATCAACTGGTAGGTATAGGTGTAGGGCTTATTTTTCTCCCAGCGTAGGTCTGTGAAGGCAAGACTAACTGCTTGATCGAGGTGAGTCAAGGCGATATCCTTACTTTTTTGCTCGGTAAAATAATCAGTGATCAATCCTCCCTCATTAGAGCGAAGATTGTTCCTTGTAAAGGAATGCAACCTAAGTCTAGGAATAATTTGTTCCCTTGACAGCTGGAGTGGATCCACTATTACAATGCCTGCCGTGGAACCAAAATATAACAATCCATTAATTGAACTCTTAAAGAACGCTTTCGGAACAAAGGACGTACTGGCCAAACCGTCTTTCTGCTTTATGGCTCTGAAGTTGTTTTCGGTATCTGTAGACAAAAGCAGAGCCAAGCCAGCATCAGTACTAACCCACAGATTTTGTTCATTATCCTGTAAAATCCCATAAATGGTATTGCTTGGCAAGCCATCTTTTTCATAAAAACGTTCAAAGGTATTGTTTTTACGATCAAAGCGATTGAGACCTAGGCCTGTGCCGACCCAGAGATTCCCTTGATGATCTTCGTACATACACCAGACAATACCGTTACTAATGGAAGAGGGGTTGTTGGGGTCATGGGTAAAATGGTAGAAACGCTCTTCCTTTTTGTGAAAGTGGCTTAGGCCAGCATGACTACCAATCCAAACCTCACCGTGACTATCGGTGTAGAGTGACTTGATTTGATCATCCAGCAAAGAAGAAGAATCCTTGGGGTCATGTAGGTATCGCTGAATAGCTCCTGTTTTTGGATCAAGCCGATTTAAGCCTTCTTGAAAAGCCCCAATCCAAACCCACCCTTCTGGATCTTCCGTTATCCCCCAAATGCGATCTTGCGAAATGGAATTTGGGTTCGACGGCTCATGCCGATAATGCGTCCATTGCCCAGTTTCCATATTGTATTCGTCCAAACCAGAAGAATTCGTGGCGATCCATAGTTGATTCTGCTTACCCTTGTGTAACTCAATGATGAGATCACCACTTAAGGATGCATCGTTTCGGGGGTTATGACGTAGGTTAGCTTTCTTATTTAGATCCTGGGGGTCATTTATGTCTAGGAGGTCAATGCCATTTCCCAGTAGTCCTACCCACATTTGTCCATCATTAGTTTCTGCGAAGGTCCTTACCACTCCGGGCGATAAGCTAGCTGGATCTTCCTGATTATGACCGAAAAAAGAGAAAGGACTTGGGGCCAGATTTTCAATGCTTATTCCACCGCCTGCCATTCCAACCCATAATGCACCTTCTTTATCGATGGTAAGCACATGAATGTCAAAAGGGAAACTAAGCTCTTTCAGATGATTTTGCACAACGGCGGGCTTATTCAAATCGATCTCAAGTACTTTGTTTTCATAAACAGCCCATAGCTGGTTTTTGGGGTTGATAGTCATATAGTAGAGCCGCCGCGTGTCAAGATCGGGTTGTAACTTAATTATTTGCTCATACGCTTCTAGAGGTCTGATCTTCGGTTTTTTTTCAGCTGGTGATAGCGTGAAAATGCCACTTTGGTTACCAAATAAAATAATATCCCCAGACTGATCAATTGCCATACGCCCCTCTATCATTCCTGACTCAATCGTACCTGTATCGAAGGGGAAAGAAAACTGCTTTATCACTTTAGTGTCTGGGTGCCATCGCACCAGACCATTTTGAGTTCTTAACCAGAAATGTCCCGATTGGTCTTGAAGAACTCCACTTATGTATATTTCTCCCGCTAATTGACTGGTGATTTGTTCCTCTTCTTTCAATAGATATGCTCCATCAGCCTTTTGAAATACCCGTAGCAATGTATGGTTATTCGCTATTGCCCATATATTCCCCTCTTTATCTTCGAGGATTCCCGAAATTTCAAGCGCTTGATTTTTTTCAACTGATTCGTGTACAAATATCCTTTCAAAGTATCCGGTCGAGCGATCAAGCCGATTGAGTCCTCTTTGTGTACCTACCCAGAGATTGTATGAACTATCTTCGTGAAGACTTAGAATCCAATTATTGCTTATTGAGGTAGAGTCATCGGGGTCAAAACGGTAGGTGACAAAATGATTACCATCAAAACGATTAAGGCCGTTCTCAGTCCCGATCCACATGAATCCTGCGTGGTCCTGGAAAAGGGTACGAATGTAATTGCTGGAGAGCCCATCAACTTGCTTATAGGAGAGAAATGGAGGATTGTTTTGCGCCAATGAGTTACTGGATGCTAGCAAAGCCAGCAAGAAGTAAAGATGCACTAAACATCTATTCCAGCAGTTTATATTGTTTATTTGCTTTCGGCTCATTATGCTTCACAAGTCCTATTATAGTACTGCTTGTACCCTGGTTTATATACTACCGTACTTTAATGGTAACCCTGGAATTGCTGGTTGCCATTTGGTAGAAAGATAAACCTTGAGATGATCAATACAGGGCTGGCAACAATCTCTTTATACGGCTAGTTGCTATGATCATCAAACTAGGCTAAAGGTACAAAGTTGCGATTTGGAATAAGAGGATTGGAGAAGTCAATATGAGAAAGAGGTAGAGTTCATAGAGGAGGACGAGAAGCAGCTGCAATTAAAAAGAGGATTGATTTAGAACCAATCCTCTTTTGATTTTTACAGGCTTAAGCTTTGTTCGAAGCATTAAAGGAGCCATAAAAACTCAAAATAATTGCCGTTGCTGAAAAAATAGTCATCACCGTACCCGGCATAAAATTCACATGACCCCCCAAGTCCATGAAGAGGAAGTAACCAACATCTGCCAAGCCACCGGTGATGGCGGCTAGAATGATGGCATTGCGATTTCCTCGCCAGATGTAGAAGGAACAGATTAAGGTGACTAGGCCAATCCACAAAAGATTGAACCCATGCTGCCCGAGAATGGCTCCCGCTGCGACTGGATAATCCATTTGCAAGCTGGCCGGGTCGACTTTGTCCGCAATTCCGGCAACGGCGGCTGAAATATCTCCGGTGAGCGGTCCACGCATGGTCATAACACCAGCGAGCATATGTACGGCGCCCCAGATAAACCAAAGCACTGAAGCTATTTTGAATAGAATGGAGTTGTTCATCTTTGCAATAAGGTTTGTTAGTAAAGATTAGGATGCAAAGATGGGACTAGAGGGAAGGTGGCCGCATTAATCTAGATTAAGAATTTCACTACAGGCACCAAACCCGGCTTTGCAGAGCGTGTAATTGATGGTTCGTATTTTGGAAAAGCCTCGATACTCAGTCCTCGTTTGGTGTGTTCACCAAACGATATCACCCTAGCTTCCATCGCCCCCTTTTTATTTCCCCCTCGCTTTTTCTCCCTTCACCTTACTTAAAGCTTCGGGCGTGATCCCGAGGTAGGAGGCAATCATGCGCTGAGGGACGCGTTGGGTGATATTGGGGTAGGTGTCAATGAAGTGTTCGTAGCGTTCGATGGCGGAGGCGCTCATCAATTGGATGACCCGTTTTTGGAGGACGCCTAGGCGTTTAATGAGTTTGGGCCGATCATCATTGTTGTGTTCCGTTCCTTTCTCAAATACTTTTAAAGTGGAATCTTCTAAAGCATCAATGAAGAGCTCCCCAGGTAATTCCGGGGGGGTACTATCTGCAATGAGCCAGCCTTCCGGTGCGAACATGAAGATGTATTCTCTCCCCTTTTGATCTATGACATAGCTCCGCAACAGGCCTGATTCTACATAGTAGGCTTTGGTTTGCGTTTCCCCTGGTATCTGTACTACTTGTCCTTTCTTGATAAGTAACCTTCTCAATGGCGTTGGAATTTACGGAATTAAGAGATGGGGAAGTAAGACGACTAATCGGTCAGCAAACGCCGATGGTAATTTACCTGTCCTACATGATAAGCCAAATGCGCGCAAAGCCGAACCAATTCCTTATTGATGCTATATTCGCCATGGTGCTCGTCGCGCAGCTGTTTGGGATAGCGGGCGCCAAGATTAGGGAGATTCAACAGGACGGTACGAATCATGCTTGTTGTTTTGTCTAATTCTGCCAATAGCGTTTCCCGAGGTACATCTTTGATGGCAAATTCCAAGGGGCGATCTCTTACGTATCCAGTATCTCCTAGCCCATACCCAATAAAATGGTGAAGATTTCCTACCAAGTGGGTGCATAGATTTCCCGCAGAGTTGCTGATTCCCGCTGGACAGAGCCATAGATCAAGCTCATTTTCGTAGGCTTCAATTTCCCTTTTCAGGTGGTCCAAGTATTGTGTGAAGTACTGTACAAATTCCTCTTGTGATGTCATGTTGATTCACATTGTAAAAACAAACAAATGGGCGGTGCAGCAGACATCCGAAGTGCTGTCTAGCTCTGCCTGGCAGAAACTTCTGATATCTAGCATGGGCGCTTAATCAAAGGATCCAGTTTACAATTATCAACTTTTTGTTTATCTTTTCAACGGCATAAACAAAAAGTTGTTTTTGTGTCGAACGTGCCTTATCTTTGTTGAAGAACGATTTTGTAAGGTAAGACTTTACGAGAAAACACAAACCACCAATCAAATTCCTCATCTGAAGTATTAACTGTTGAACTCCATCTTATGCGTAGTAATGCACATGCTGATCTTCCGCTACACCATGGTCGAGTACCTCCCTGGCTAGCCAATCGAATGGCTACCTTGGGTAGGGCAATTGTCGAAGCCATTCTGGTGGAGTATGGAAAAGGGGAGTTCATGAAACGAATCAGTGACCCGCTTTGGTTCCAGTCCTTTGGGGCAGTGATGGGTATGGATTGGCACTCTTCTGGGGTTACTACCTCTGTGGTGGGGGCGCTCAAACGGGCCATTAATCCCATTAGTCATGAACTAGGTATTTATGTTTGTGGTGGCAGGGGAAGACATTCCAGGAAGACGCCAACAGAATTGATGCAAATCGCTGATCGCACTGGATTAGACGGACAAGAACTGGTGCGCTGTAGCCGACTTACTGCGAAGGTAGATAATACGGCGATTCAAGACGGCTTTCAAATCTATTTACACTCCTTCATTCTGACGAAGGAGGGGGATTGGGCCGTCGTGCAACAGGGGATGAACGAACAAAATGGCTACGCTCGCCGCTATCATTGGCATGCTGCTGAATTCGCTTCCTTCATCAACGATCCTCACACCTCCATTCTAGGTCAAAATCAAGGATTGATCCTTAATCTCACTCACCAACAGGCAGGCGGTACACAAGAGGGGATTCTAGATATTGTCGGTCAACATCCCACTAAAATGGTTCAAGAGATCCGCAAAATCCGCATGCCTGCCCGTCATGATGTAAAGGCTAGGGATGTAGATTTGCGAAGACTGGGAAGTATTATTGCGCTCGCCAACGAACGGGAGATGCTGGATTTTGAAGACTTATTACTGCTAGAAGGGCTTGGCCCAAGGACTTTGCAATCCTTGACCCTAGTCAGTGAAGTGATCCATGGCACACGCTCGCGCTTTGAAGATCCGGCCAGATATTCTTTTGCTCATGGCGGCAAGGACGGTAAACCATTTCCTGTACCCTTAAAAGTGTACGACGAGACGGTGGCTACCCTTAGGAAGGCAGTAGACAAGGCCAAGATCGGTCACTCCGATCGACAACGCGCCATCAAGAGCTTGCATACTACCGCCAAACGCATAGAAGAGAATTTTGTCCCCAACGATAATTTTGATCAATTGGTAGAGAAGGAATGGCGGGATTCCCGAAAGTATGGCGGACGAACAGTCATGGACGACCAAAGAGAGGGGAAAAGCTATTTTACTTATACGCCAAGTCGAAAAAGGAAGGCGAAACCTGATACGGGACAACTAAGTTTGTTTTAACTTAGAAGTAAAACTTCATATGAGAAGCCTTCTTCCCCTCTTTATGCTCCTTACGCTTTTAGGTTGTAATAATTCGGATCTACAAGAATTAAGCTATGAAGAATATCAGACACTAATCATGACAGGGGCCGTGCCTGAGCTTGATCAGATTACCATTAGAGATGAGCAAGGTGCCCAAATTAATGTGGATTCCTTTATGAAATTGCAGAAGAGGGGAGATTACTTCGATCGGTTCTTTAAAAATGAAGAAGGAGAGATTGTTGCCTACCAATTGGACCCCAAACCTCCTTTGAGAGATCTACCCATTGAATGTGAAGAAGTCACAGCATTATTGGATAGTATCTATGTGCTGGATCAAGCTCGTATGGAAAAATACGATCCACGACAAGACTATAGTAATCTAGAGATAGTTGTGAATGTTTTGGATAAATGTGGAATGCCTCAGAATCCGAGCGCAGCTAAATCCGTCTTTATGGTTGTACAACACAACCATAACCTTTATCAAAAGAGGTATATCGATACCTTTCGTAGCGCGGCGGCGGGCGGCCTACTCGCTAAGTCCTCGCTGGCTATGATGGAAGATAGGATATTAAGTAATGAGGACCAGCCACAATTATACGGTACACAAGTGAGAAGGGCCAATGGCGAGGAGCAATGGCAATTGTATCAATTAGCCGATCCGGAAAGGGTGGATCAGCGGAGAGCCAAGATGGGCCTAGGGCCCTTGAAAGAATATTTGCAGAACTTTAGTGTAGCGTTTGAAGTGGAACAAATTCCGGTAGACCAATAATGCTGTTTAAGTAAGACTCTGAAAGACTACCCAACTGCTCAAATAGGCCATAGCCGTCATAAAAACAAACTGGATAATCGGCCATTTCCAACTCTTAGTCTCTCTCTTGACTACGGCTAAGGTACTCATGCACATCATGGCAAAGACGTAAAAAATGAGCAAGGACATAGCGGTGGGCATACTATACACTAATTCCCCCGTATCTGCATGTCGCTCGGTCGCCATTTTGTCCCGGACGGAGCTTTCGTCATCTTCACTTCCGATACTGTAGATGGTAGCCATAGTACCAACAAAAACTTCTCGAGCCGCAAAGGACGTGATCAAGGCAATACCCATTTTCCAATCAAAACCCAATGGCTGAATGACGGGTTCGATGAATTTTCCGAGATGCCCAGCAAAGGAAGCTTCCAATTTTTTGGAGGCGACTAGGTCAGCCGTTTCTGCTTCCGAAAGATCTTGTTGAATGGCTTGCTCTGTTGCCGTAAGCTCAGCGTTCTGCATGGCTTTTGAAGGACCATAGGTGGCTAATCCCCAGAGAGCTATGGAAATGATGATGATGACTTTTCCAGCTTCTAATAAGAAGGTCTTTACTTTTTCCCAGACGTTGAGCCAGACATTGCGCATGACCGGCAGACGATAGGCCGGTAATTCTAGCATGAGAAAACTCTTCTCATCTGTTTTTAATATCTTCTTAAAAACCCAGGCCGAAAATAAGGCTGCTACTATACCTAATAGATAAAGCCCCATGAAAGCAAGGCCTTGTTGATTAAAAATACCGATCGTGCCGACTGGGACTACGAATCCAATCAATACCGTATACACGGGGATTCTCGCCGAACAACTGATCAAGGGCGTAACCATTATCGTGATGAGGCGTTCCCTCCAGTTGCCAATGTTTCGGGTACTCATCACGGCCGGAATAGCACAAGCACTACTTGAAATAAGCGCTACCATACTCCGCCCGTTCAAACCGAAAAACTGCATGACCCGATCAAACATAAAGGCTGCGCGAGCCATATAGCCCACTTCTTCCAGAATAGAAATCAGGAAAAACAGGATGGCAATCTGCGGAACAAAGACGACGATACCACCTAGACCAGCAAGTATACCATCTGTTATGAGATCACTCAGCCATCCCTCCGGTAGTACACCCTTTACACCGGTTGCTAACTGTCCAAAAATGGCTTCAATCCAATCCATAGGGTAGGAGGCCCAAGCAAAAATGGCTTGGAATACCAGTAGCATTAGCCCTAGGAAGATAATCGGACCCAAGACCCGATGGGTTAATACATTATCTAGCCATAGGCTTCTGGAGGTACGCTCCACTTGCGTACTAACTAAGGCAGATTGCGTGATGGGCGTGAATCTATTGAAACGCTCCATCGTCTCGTTCACTTGAAGCTTTAGACTTTCAAATTTATATTTCTCTACAATATCTTCTATACTAGCTTTCTCTTCAATCGACAAGAACGGAAGCCAATTATAATGATGGGCATACAGCAGCGCACTGTATTCATCTAGCGCCGGAAACTGCTTTCTGATTCCATCGCTAATGGCTTGTTCTGTAATTGAGAGTTTGCGAAACTGTTGTGAGGTCGTTGTTCCCTCTTGCAGCAACTGGGCAATTCCGTCTTTGAGCTTTTCTATTCCATCACCTGTTCTTGCACTCAAAAGGTACACTGGCGTACGGAGTTCTTTTTTCAGTTTAGCTACATCAATTTTTAAACCATCTTTTTCCGCCTGGTCCGCCATATTCAATACCAAGATGCTAGGCAGTCCTAGATCATATAATTGGGTGAATAGCAGGAGGTGTTTTTCGAGATGGGTCACATCCGCCACATAGATGATGGCATCGGGGTAGTCTTCAGCCTCTCGATTAATCAACGTTTGGACGGCGATGCGTTCATCCTGGGAGTTCGGGTAGAAGCTGTAGGTGCCGGGGAAGTCGACTAAGCGCACGACTTCATTGGAATCAAGTGAAAGCTGCCCAATCTTTTTGTCCACTGTAACACCAGGAAAGTTACCTACCTTTTGGCGTAGACCAGTGAGAAGATTGAATAGGGTAGATTTTCCGCAATTTGGATTTCCAAACAGGCCGATCGTATAGGCTTTGGAACTGGTTAAGGTCTCTTTTTCCATCGGGTACAGATGAAGGGATGGGAGTTAACTCCCAGGTTAATACTTCTTCAAATATGGTTAAAAGGGTAAGGTAAAGGATTTAGGGACTATTTGAGAAGGGATAGATAAGATTAAGCTTGCAGCACAATACTATCGAATTCCTCCGTTCGCATGGCAATCACTTTATTATCTACTTTGATATACCAACCACCGCCCATTGGTGCTCTTCTGATCATTTCGACTTGACTGCCTGGTAGAATCCCCATGGACATCAATTTACTAGCCATTTGATCATTGGTGAAATGAGAAATCCTTTTCGATTCATTGGTACGTAAAGTTCCGCTGTCCTTGTGATCTAGTACTGCAACCACTGTATTTGATGTTTATGACTTTCCAGTCTTGCGCCTGATATGCCGTAACAAATTCTACTAATGCTCTTTTCTGATAGCACCAGTAAATTAGCTACCAGCTGCTAAAGGCAACCTACTGGCATAAAAGTTGACGGAAAGTCTATGGTAAATGTATACGTCCTCTCAATATATTTAAGCCCTAACGCTTTCCTAAAGTAACTGAATAATCTAAACACTGTTCATCAAGCAACAGTAAAATGCTTGTATTAAGTGAGAAAATCACCAGGATTAGGTACTCTAAACATACCTACTATTAGGTATGGGTAGAGCTTCTTGTGCGGCAAAGATACTAGACTGTCCTTATTTAGACTAATTTTAATTAATGTTTTCTGTGTAGCCTTCTGGGCTGCAAATTAAGGTTAAGAATCACAACTGCCCATGACAAATATCAATATGGGGTAAAATAATTCTACCTCTTCTCAGGAATACTAGCTTTTAAGATCTATCAAAAATAAAATGCCTCTCTGCTACGAATTCAGCAGAGAGGCAATACTTATGCTTTTGTCTTTTTGAAGTTGTCTTACTTAGAATTGGATTCCCAATTCTCGTAAAGTCTCTAAATCTAGGTTTCCGATTGGAAGTCCATTGTCACGCTGGAATTTAGTCAGGGCAGATTTGGTTTGTGCCCCGAGGATATTATCTAGTGGGCCTGGCTTATACCCTCTGGCTTTTAAGGCTTCTTGTACCTGTCGGATGGTATAGCTAGTGACCTCATTGGGACACAGCACTTCTCTCCATTCCGTAAAACCTCCTTTGCGTACCAGGTTTTTCTTTGTCACCGTCTCGTATTCTGCTGGGATATCGATCTTGTTTACTTTGGCCGCTTCCTGCACGACTTGCTTGGTATAAGCTTCGTATTCGGCAGGAATTTCTTCTTCCTCAGAATTGGCTTCCGATTCAATGGCTTGCTTGCTAACGGAAACGAATTTGGCAGGAATTACTTCTTCCCTAGTAGTTGCTGGTGTTTTGATCTTTCTAACTTTCACCGTGGTATATTCTGCAGGAATTACCTCTTCTTTAGTAGTAGCCGCGGACTTTAGTACTTCCTTTTGCACCGTTTTGTATTCCGCTGGGATCACTTCCTCTACTACTCTTGCGGGTTCTTTGATCACCCTTTTTGAACGGGTTTCATATTCTGCAGGAATCTCAATCGTGCGTGTGCAATCCTCGCCATTGTCGGTCCAGCCTTCATCACACCCCACTCTAACCTGCTTGGTCACGTTGCGGAATTGGGCAGGCACCTCCACCAAACACCAAACCAAACAATCATTGGGATCAGCAGATAGACAGTTACGGTCTGCCTTTCGCTTCACCCATTTGGTGGAAGCAGGCGAAACCTCTAGCCGTTCGTTTCTGGTTTCGTATTGGGCAGGCTGGCGTTCAATTCTAGTAGAAGCTTCTTTTACCATGATCCTTTCCGTCGTATTTTCGTATTGGGCAGGAACAACCTTCAAGCGCTTGGTAGCAGGTTTTACCTCTACTTGCTCGGAGACCGTTTCATAGACTGCTGCTACGGGCACAAAGCGGACGGTAGCTTCTTTAATCATTACCCGTTCCTCTACAGTTTCGTACACTGCAGGAACATAAATTAGTCGCTTACCTTCCGGCTTGATTTCCATCTGCTCTTTAAGTGGCTGAAATCTGGTTTGAGACACAGAGAACTTCTTAGCACCTTCTTTCTTTACGATACGTTCTTCAACAGCTGAAAAAATAGTAGGTACAATTTCGGTTTTGATGGATGCTTCCTTCACGACTACTCTTTCGGTAACTTCTTCATAGTCGTCAGCAATCAAACACTTAGCATAGCATTTTCCCGGTTCGCTATTCGGCGGAAAATCTCCGGGTTCTTGGGAGAATGCCCCAATCGTTAGAGCTACGAATAGGAGCAATAAACTCGATTTTCTCATAATGGTGAGTTGATAGTGTTTTAATATAAATGAGTCCAGTATTATGTATGGTGGAAAATTAGAAACGCATGGAAGTTATGTCCGTCTAACCGGAAAGGTCAGAAAACTAATGCTGCGTCCTGTGGGAGGAAATTGTACACCAAGTTTCGTTATTACCTAGGGGATAAAGGGGGAAAGGTGTATTTCTTTTTGGTGATCAGCAGAGGGGAGCTAATTTTTGTCTATTGTACGGGATGAAAAAAAAAATGATGCTAGAATCGGCAAATAAATTGCATTTTTTCAAATACAAAGTACTTTTTGTGGGGTTTGGTGTTCCTAAAAAGGAGGGAATTCGCGGTAAATCCGGAGCTAACTAACTTTTGGTGAATGGTATTTTGCAGCAGATACATAGGCCTCCCCATCACAGAAAGGATAAGGAGACCCTATCTACGGTTCAAACTACTTTCTTCGGATAACAGAGGAAGTTTTTAGCTACAATCTTATTTTGGATTTCGTAATCAGAAATCTTGGAAAGGGGTTGTACTTCTTCGTTTTTCAACAGAACCTTAATTTCTTCTTTTGCAGTACTATAGGTTCGATTGGTTTCCTTCCCCTTGATTAAGAAGTATTGATCTGCATCCCCAATGCCTGGAAATTGCGCTTGAATACCTTTCTGTAGGGCAGATAGTTGTAAGCCCGTTGGCGCTTCTTTTTGAAAAACTAGCTTAAAAAGCTTTCTGTTAATTAGGGAAGTTGCTAAATAGCTCAATATTTCGTCCTCGCTATGCTGCCATGCCTTAAGTGCAGCCACCACATCGAAGTCATCCAAACTGGCAAAATGTTGTAGGAGTGTATTTTTCTCCTGGTTCAGTTCATCCCCCTCAAGATCAAAGTGTAGGAAATAGTGTAAGCTTTTACTCGCTTCTACTGCCTGGCCTGCTCTGGCCAAGGTCTTAGCTCTTTGCAGCGTACGTACCAACATTTGCTCCGCTGATAGAACCGTTTTGTGCAAGTATACCTGCCAATACATGAGCCTACGCGCGATCAGAAATTTTTCAATTGAATAGATACCTTTCTCCTCCACAACCAGCTCATCATTTTTAACAGAAAGCATCTTGATGATTCGATCATAGCCAATCACCCCCTCGTATACCCCTGTAAAGAAGCTATCCCGCGTGAGATAATCCATCCGATCCATATCTAATTGACCTGAAACGAGCTGATGAAGGAAGTGCTTGGGGTACTGGTTTTGGAAAATAGAAATGGCCATACTCAGTGCTCCATCAAACTCTCCATTTAATTGTTCCATAAACCAAGTAGAGAGTTCTTCGTGGGTGACATTGATCAATGTATGTTCCAAAGTGTGAGAAAAGGGACCGTGCCCCACATCATGTAGCAAAATCGCGATTTGAACCGCTTCGGCCTCTTCATCCGTGATTTCTACTCCTTTCTCTTGCAGCGTTCGGATAGCTTGTCGCATCAAATGTAAAGCCCCCAAGGCGTGATGAAAGCGGGTATGCAAGGCTCCTGGGTACACATAATGCGTTAAACTCAATTGCTTTATCCGGCGTAAGCGTTGGAAAATTGGATGTTCTACTAACTTAAATAGGATTCCATAGGGTACGCTGATGAACCCGTAAACTGGATCGTTGAATATTTTTTTCTTACTCATTTGAGTAATGGTTATATTGCGGTAAATTGAGTGGTATCAGTCCGTTTGACATGGAAAAGCTGCTACATCATTTCACTCCTGACTTTGGTAGAGCCATTTTTACCAAATGCGGGCAAAGTAACAGCTTTTAGCGGCATAGCGTGCTCCTACCGAGTTAATTTTCTGTAAAGCTACCATCACAAGTATAAACGGTTTAAAATACTTTCGGTTGCTACACAATATATTTGTGGATTAATGCCTTTAGTTTTTGTTCTATGGCGGTCAAGTTCCGTGGAAGGACCAAGGCTTCTGAATTCACCAACAAACTTCCAGTTTTAATTATCTAGAAACAACAACATACATGGACAAAATCAATATCCTCTGGGCAGATGATGAAATAGATCTCCTAAAACCGCAGTTACTTTTTTTAGAGAAGAAAGGGTATGAAGTGATTACGGTCACCAATGGATATGATGCCATTGAAGAGATAGAAGAAAATAACTCGATTGATGTTGTCTTTCTGGATGAAAGTATGCCCGGAATTACCGGATTGGAAACCTTGTCCAAGATCAAAGATCTATTGCCGAACATTCCGGTAGTAATGATCACTAAGAATGAAGAGGAGAATGTCATGGAGGAAGCCCTCGGGGCCCAAATTAGCGATTACCTGATTAAGCCGGTTAATCCCCATCAGATCCTCCTAACCTTGAGACGGATTATCGATAGCAAACGACTGGTGCGGGAAAAAACAGCTTCAGACTATCAGCAAGAATTCCGGACCATCCTGATGGATATCAATAGTGGTCTAGATTATGAAGAATGGGTAGATATCTATAAGCGGATCATTGGCTGGGAACTAAAGATCGATGAATCTGATACCAGTGAGATGGCCGATATCCTTGCCATGCAGAAGAGCGAAGCTAATGCAGCCTTTTCCAAATACTTAGTGAAGAACTACGTCTCTTGGATACAGGATGGCGATGGCCCTGTTTTCTCCAATAATCTGTTGCGATCCAAAGTTTTCCCTCAATTAAAACCTGATGTCCCAACGGTAATGGTTCTACTCGATAATATGCGCTACGATCAATGGCGTATGATCGAACCGATTATCAGTGAGTTCTTTCGGGTAGAAGAGGAGGATTTCTTTTACAGTATTCTGCCAACCTCCACTCAGTATAGCCGTAATGCCATTTTTGCCGGTATGATGCCTGCGGAAATTGAAAAATACCATAAGCAGTGGTGGCTCAATGATAATCAAGAGGGGGGAAAGAATATGTACGAGCATGATCTTTTGGCGGAACAGATTCGCAGAACCTTTAGAAAAGAGATCAAATTTGACTATACGAAGATCACCAATGTCAATAATGCCAAGCAAATGCAGGATAACATCCTGAATTACTTGAACAATGACTTCTCCGTGATCGTCTATAACTTCATCGATATGTTATCGCATGCCCGGACAGAGATGGAGGTATTGAAGGAACTGGCCGGTGATGAAAAGGCTTATCGCTCGCTAACCCGCTCTTGGTTCGAAAATTCACCATTGTATGCGGCCCTGAAGCGTATATCTGAAAGAGATGTACAACTCTTTATGACCACCGATCATGGCACCATCCGGGTAAATACGCCATCAAGGGTGGTGGGAGATCGGGAAACAACGACCAACTTGCGCTACAAAGTGGGACGAAACCTGCAGTATGATCGAAGCGATGTCCTGGAGGTTAGGGATCCGCACAAGGCTGGCCTACCTCGCCCCAATGTGAGCTCTACTTTTATTTTTGCTAAGGAGGATATCTTCTTCCTGTACCCTAATAATTACAACTACTACCACAATTATTATCGCAATACCTTCCAGCATGGTGGCATATCACTGGAAGAAGTAATCTGTCCGGTTATTCGACTGAGCAGCAAGTAGAGTAGGGGATCTCCTGAACCTGAAAGCTGATCAACTGTAAACAGAATCGTTTGTGAATATTGGATGGGAAGCCTAAATTAGCGGCTTTCGTTTGTGGCAATAAAACTACTTATTACTTAGTCAAACCCATTCTGTATGTTCGAGACGAATTCCATATTCAGCATCTCTTCTCCTATTGCTAAGATTCTTTTTCTAGGACTGTTAGCGGCCATGCACTGGCAGTGCAACCGCATGGTGCCTATTGATGATATTGAGCGCGCTCCACAGGTAACGGAAGCGGATCAAGCCTATGCCGATGTATATAAATCCTTAGATGGCCATTGGAAAGGTCAGTTCTTTGTTTTTGAAGCCCAAGAGCAGGGGGAACGGGATGATGCAGTATTGTACAACTTAAAGCGGGAAATGATTCAGCAGGATCGTCTCGACATTGTCAACACGGTGGTGGTGGATCAGTTTTATGAATCAGAAAGTCCGTTCTTTCAAAAGGTAAAGATCATGGACTTTTATGATGATAAAGGAGAGACCGAGGTGAGCTTAGGCGTGAATAAGGTGCAGGATGGTAAAATGTGGTGCGTAGTGAGAAAACCAAATGAAACCGTGATTCATGAAGGTTCAACAGAAGGGGAGAATACCATTATTTGGCAAAGAACAGAACAAAACCCACAGCGGGTGGAGTATTTTAAGGAAACCGTACGGGCAACTACCTACGAGATTATTGGATGGGGCTATTATGAGGGGGATGATCTAAGCAAGATGCCTAAGACCTGGTTTTATGCCCAATATCAAAGAGCTCCTGATGATGAGTAAGGGAGCAGAAAGCTCCCCTAGCTAGATTTATTTATCTTTTTTCTTCTTGAAGTCACCTCTCTTCCAAGCATCGAAGAAATTCTTCCATGCCACAGCGTTGAAGATATTCATGGGTGGACGCTGTCCGATATAATAGTATTCGCGAGATTGTTGACGAAGATAATAATCTGCATTTTCGTTGCCGTCCACCGTTACGGTTTTACGTGCTTTACGCAATACCTCATTGGCTAAGTTTTCCGTAGCTCTTTCCTGTAACTCTGGAGTGACATCCATCGCTAAAAACTCTAGCTTGAAATGTTCGCGGCTCGGCCAGGGGAAAACGACAGTTTCGGGTAGATTGATGGCATCTTGCGTCATCAATTGGACCAATGAATAACGATCATCATCAAGGTCTTCAGGTATGGTAAATTCAACAGTTTTATAGCCTACCGCCGAGAACACAATAATGTCTCCTTTCTCAACTACAATCGAGAAAAATCCTTCGAAATCGGAATAGGTACCTCGTTTCTTACCCTTTACCAAAATGTTGGTGTAAGGTACGGGGAACAACTGCTCGGTAGAACCATCCAGTATCATCCCAGAAAACTGTACTAAATTATTCTCCTCTGCATCTTGTGCCTGACCCCAAGCCCAAGAAGTACCAATCATCAAGAAAAAAAGACACAAACACAACCGAACTGTCATATCTACCAGAGTTAATTTTCAAAAACTAGCTTTTATAGCCCTCCTAACAACCTCATCCCTCTCATTATCATGCTTCTTACCGTGAGGACTTTGGACAAAGTGCTATTCCTATGACCGCAAAAAGCGGGCAAAGGTTGGATAGAAACAGCTAAAATTACAGATTTTAGTTTTTTTATAAGGTTTGCTGGCGGGAATTTGCAGAAATAGGTCGGGAGATTAACTTCCCCTTAACGAAAATAGCCTGAAAACATTGTTTCAGGCTATTTTCCTTAAGATACATTGATGTCAGGGTTGGTAGTTTCTACCCCAGAGCAAGCTTCAATACTTCACTCATTTGTTCTACATAGTGGAAGCGCATGCCTTCAATGTAGTTACGCTGTATTTCTAGGACGTGCTTTTCATTTTCATGACAAAGTATGATATCTTTCATACCTGCGCGTTTGGCGGCTAGGATTTTTTCCTTAATCCCGCCTACAGGTAGTACCTTACCCCTCAGGGTAATCTCCCCAGTCATGGCTAAGAAGGGCTTGATAGCTTGCCCGTTAAAGGCCGAAGTCAATGCCGTTAGCATGGTGATACCTGCCGAAGGACCATCCTTAGGAATAGCACCCTGCGGTACGTGTAGATGTATGTCGAATTTGTCAAAGTCCGCTGCGGAAATGCCAAGGGTTTCGCTTTGAGCTTTCAAGTAACTCAAAGCCGTCGTAGCGGACTCCTTCATCACATCGCCCAAGTTACCCGTTAAGGTTAATTTTCCTTTTCCTTTACTCAGACTACATTCAATGAAAAGAATATCACCACCGGTCGGCGTCCAGGCCAAGCCCACCGCCACACCAGGCGTTTCGATTTTCTGATATAAGTCTGTGGAGAACCTAGTTGGACCAAGCATTCCTTTCAGATCTTTACCCTTAATCCTGGTCTGGTACTCCTCCTCCATCGCGACTTTTTTCGCTACACTACGCATCACACCCGCAATCTGTCGATTAAGGGAGCGAACACCTGATTCTCGCGTATATTCTTGAATGATTTGCTCAATCACCTTGCCATCTAATTTCAGGTGCTTAGCGACCAAACCATGTTCTTTCCTTTGATCTGGAATGAGGTGGCGCTTCGCAATCTCCACCTTTTCTTCTGTACTGTATCCACTGATGTCGATAATTTCCATACGGTCCAGCAAAGCGGGTTGAATCGTATTCAAGGAGTTCGCCGTGGCGATAAATAAGACCTTGGATAGGTCGTACTCCAACTCCAAGTAGTTATCGTGGAAAGTGGTATTCTGCTCCGGATCTAAAACCTCTAGTAGGGCTGAAGATGGATCGCCTCTGAAGTCCTTACCAACCTTATCAATTTCATCTAGAATAAAGACGGGATTAGAGGAACCCGCTTTACGCAGGGATTGCAATATCCTACCTGGCATAGCGCCAATGTACGTCTTTCGGTGGCCTCTGATCTCGGACTCATCATGCAAACCTCCTAGCGACATCCGGATGAACTTCCGCCGTAAGGCTCGAGCTACAGACCTTCCCAAAGAGGTTTTACCAACTCCTGGAGGGCCTACCAAACATAAGATTGGGGCTTTCATATCGCCTTTCAACTTCAAGACGGCCAAGTGTTCCAATATCCGCTCTTTCACCTTCTCCAGACCAAAATGATCTTTGTCCAATACTTGCTTAACCTTCTTAAGATTGAAATTATCCTTGGTATATTCTCCCCAAGGAAGTTCCAAAAGCAATTCAAGGTAGTTGGATTGAACAGAGAATTCAGCCACCTGTGGGTTCATGCGACGAAGCTTGCTCAGTTCCTTTTGGAAAACCGCATTGACCTCTTTAGACCACTTCTTTTTCTGCGCTCTTTCCAGCAGGTTTTTGATTTCTTGTTCCTGTGGATTCTGTCCCAATTCTTCTTGAATCGTCTTGAGTTGTTGATTCAGGAAGTAATCCCTTTGCTGCTTCTCAATATCCACCCGAACTTTATTCTCAATTTGATCCTTAAGCTCAAGGAGTTGCAATTCGTCATTGAGTTGCATGAGCAGTAAGTTCGCCTTTTCTGTCAGGTCGCTTGTCTCCAGGATTTTTTGCTTGATATGCACTTTGGCACTCAAGTTGGAGGCAATGAAGTTGAGTAGGAAAGAGTGGCTAGAAATATTCTTGAGCATGACCATCGCCTCGGAGGGGATATTGGGTGATAACTCAATAATTTGCTTAGCCAGATCCAAGACGGAGGCGATCAAGGCCTCAAACTCCAGTGTATTCTTGGGATCAATATATTGGATAGGAGAAATCTCTCCCTTCATGAAAGGTTTTTCCTGTAGCATCTCTTCCAAATGGAAGCGATTCCGGCCTTGTAAAATAGCGGTAGTCGTGCCATCCGGCATTCTTAGCAGCTTCAAGATTCGGGCTACCGTCCCCACTTCGTATAAATCATCAGTTTCTGGTTCTTCAACTTCACTGTCCTTCTGAGAAAGTACAGCAACTTTACGATCGGCACCATAAGCCGTGTTAATGGCTTCAATGGAGCGATCTCGACCAACCGTAATGGGGATAATAATGCCTGGAAAAAGGACGGTATTTTTTAACGCAAGGATAGGGATTACCTTGGGGAAATCTTCATCAATACTGGGTTCTTCCTCCTCTTCGATCGATATCAGTGGTAGATAATCGGTCTCTTCCTCGAACTTCGGGTTAGAAAACAAATCTTCAAACATATACTGGTAAAATCTTAAATGCTAAACCAAATCAACAAAAAGTAACTTAAATCTAAAGGGTACGGGTATGCAGCCGACAATAGTGCCATTGTGACAGTAAGTGCCTGCTGCGAGCGATTCTTCCTATTGGCAAGTACCGTGCCATACTATGATTTAGTGCATTTCTTCGAATATACGTAAATTCTCGCACAAAGATGCCCGACAAAAAGACAGCTTTAGCCAATCTGAACTTTAGCTGGAACCACTAGCTAGTTCGCCATCTACCTTCCCGATTCAGCTGCCTGATACCCAGAGTAGACCTGGTCTTTACGATACAATAAGAACCGCCATTTGTTCTGTAACGCATTTTTCTGATAGAGATACACAATTCATCAACCCGTATAAATACTTTTTGTAGTTTTGGGTGTTTAAAAATGGAGCTAGGTTGCACCAAAATAAACTGCAGCTACAGCCTTGACCTAGAAAACGCCTTTTATGGTTAAAACACTGGAGGCGATAAAGGCGCCCATAAACGCAGAGCTTAAGGAATTTGAGAAACACTTCAAGGAGGCCATGCGCAGCCCGGTTCCTTTGTTGGATCGCATCACTTATTATATCGTGCGAAGAAAAGGGAAGCAGGTTCGTCCCATGTTTGTCTTTTTGTCCGCTAAGCTCTGTGGAGAGACCAATCCCGCCACTTTCAATGCAGCCTCTTTCATAGAGCTACTGCATACCGCCTCATTGGTCCATGATGACGTGGTAGACGATTCCAATGAACGCCGAGGTTTCTTTTCGATTAATGCTTTGTGGAAAAATAAGATTGCCGTGCTAGTCGGGGATTACTTCTTAGCCAAAGGGATGCTAATTGCCGTGAAGCACAAGCAGTATCGATTGCTAGAGATTATTTCTGACGCCATGCAAGCCATGAGTGAAGGGGAGCTGCTGCAGATCGAGAAGGCACGGAGATTGGATATTGATGAAGCAGTGTATTACGACATTATCCGGCAAAAAACCGCCTCCCTGATTGCTTCGGCTTGTGCCGTTGGAGCAGCTTCTGTTACAGAAGATGAAGACCTAATCAACCGCATGCATCAATTCGGAGAAAAGATTGGGATGGCCTTTCAGATCAGAGATGATCTATTTGACTTTGGGACTGATGATGTGGGAAAACCTTTAGGCATTGATATTAAGGAAAAAAAGATGACCCTTCCCCTGATCTACGCTTTGCAGAATGCTAGTAGAAAGGAAAAGCGGAGGATCATATACAACATCAAGAAGTACAACGAAAATCCGGAGAAAGTTAGAGAGGTAATCGATTTTGTAAGAGCAAGTGGTGGATTGAAATATACAGAGGGAGTAATGTACGACTATCGAGACCAGGCTTTCGAATTGCTGCATCAATTTCCAGAGACTCCCGCCCGACAATCCATTGAGGAATTGGTGTATTTCGTTACTGACCGCAAAAAGTAAGTGGTGTCCTTTTCCGTGCTCCTTAACCCAAAGTTACTTATCTATCTATGCCCTGACCGGGGTATTCTTCCTCGATAGGTTCTACTAAGATGATCCGATCATCAATCACGTCAATGACACGAACGTGGGCTCCAGGGCTCAGTTCCTGCCCGGCGGTGATGGCTTCAACTTGGAATGGAGCTTCAGGAAGTGCGAGGAATACCTTGCCAAAACCATTGCGGTGGGGAGGAATAGACTGTAATACTTGTCCAGTTTGCTGCAAAAGGTCGAGTTTACTAACCTCTTCCATGGGAGTGAACCATCTTTTGAGCATATAGCGACTAAAGAAGGCCAAAGGACCAGCAATCAGCACAGCGAACAATAGGGAAAGTTTGAGACTGAAGTTGGCGAAATTGAAGGCGACAATTAACCAGCTGCAAACCGTACAAAAGACGAGGATCATGCGCGCATCAAACCATTGACGCTTGCGCTCTGAAGCCGAGCTATCGGAAGGCTCGCTGTCCTGTTCCAAGCCCATTAGGTGGATAGCGATTAACATCGCTAAGAGCAGCGTCGAAACGATCGCCATGCTCAAGAAAGCCTGGGTTGTGCTCCCCATTTCTTTCCACCATTCCATTAATAATAGTATTTGCATATTAATTGCCTTCCAATACAATGTCTAAAATAGAACTCTACAACGATTTGATACAATGGCTTAGACAAAGGAGGGGAGTTTATCGTCAAAAGACACAATTGTTTAGAGTTGTAACGGAAAAAGGGTGGAAAATTCCCGTTTTGGGAATCCCATGAAATTCTTAAAAAAGGAAGGATTTATCGAAGGTAAACTGTGAACTGCTTATTACCTTTGCGCTGACTTCAGTAATACAAACTATGCAACCCAGAATTGATAAAATGGTTGAAGTAAAGTTATTCGCTGGCCGCGCTTCCGAGTATCTGGCAGAAAAGATTGCCGATTACTACCAGCAACCGCTTGGCAAACTTAAGATCCATCAATTTAGTGATGGAGAAATGCAACCGGTCATTCAGGAATCGGTGAGAGGAGGATACGTATTCTTTATACAATCAACCTTCACACCTGCCGAGAACCTGATGGAGTTGCTATTGATGATAGACGCAGCAAAGCGAGCATCCGCTGGCTATATCACGGCAGTAATCCCATATTTCGGTTATGCCAGACAGGATCGAAAGGATAAGCCTCGTGTACCCATATCTGCCAAGATGATCGCAAATTTGCTGCAGGCAGCTGGAGCGGATCGGATTATGACCATGGATTTTCACGCAGATCAAATCCAAGGCTTCTTCGATATTCCTGTGGATCACCTGAAAAGTGATGCCATCTATATTCCTTATCTACAACAACAAGATCTTTCCAATGTGACCTTTGCCTCACCTGATGTGGGTGGTGTAAAACGGGCTAGAACTTATGCTAAGCATTTTGAAAGACCTTTGGTAATCTGTGATAAATACCGAAAGCGAGCTAACGAAATCGCAGGTATGACCGTGATCGGAGATGTAGAAGGAGCAGATGTGATTTTGGTGGATGACTTGGCCGATACAGCAGGAACCCTTTGTCGTGCCGCCGAAATTCTGGTGAAGAAAGGGGCCAAAAGTGTCAAAGCCATGTGTACTCATCCGGTACTCTCAGGCAAGGCTTATGACAACATCAACAACTCGCAACTTTCAGAGCTATTGGTGTGTGATACCATTCCAATGAAACAGGAATCGCCACGAATTAAGGTGTTATCAACCGCTAAGTTGTTTGCTAGAGCTATTCGTAACACCCACGAACATCGTTCTATCTCTGCACTTTTTATCGGTGGATAAGGAGGGATTTCGATTTGTGAAAAGACCTTACCGAAAAATAAGTTCATTTCTTTAGATAATCATGCAAAATGCTTATCTTTGCGTGCCTTTTCAGAGCCTGCTGCTGAATTGCAGCATATAAAACTGATCAGGAATGATATATGAAGGGTTAGCGATCCCTGCTTGTCAGGAGAAAATTGATAGCTCTTCCACTATAGCTAATTGATAAAAAAAACTAAGATGGAAATAGTTGCCGTTAAAGGACAAGTGCGTACAGATGTGGGGAAGAAAGCTTCTAAGGCTGTTCGCAATGCAGGACGAGTACCTTGCGTAATCTATGGAACTGAAGAGACCTTGCATTTCTCAATCGATCCTAAGGAGGTAAAACCATTGATTTATACACCTGCCTTTAAGTTGGCTGAGGTTGAAGTTGATGGCACTGCTCATAAATGCATTGTTAAGGATATTCAATTTCACCCGGTTAGTGACGAGATTGTTCACATCGACTTCTTGGCGTTGACGGATGGTCGTAAGGTGAAGGTAGAAGTACCGGTAGGTTTTCAAGGTGTTTCTCCAGGGATGAAATTAGGCGGTAAGCTACAGCAAAACCTTCGTCGAGTGAAGATCAAGACAACTCCTGAGCACTTAGTGGATCAGTTGGTATTGGATGTTTCTCACCTAGAGCTTGGACAATCCGTGCGAGTAAGAGATCTACAAGTTAGTGAAGGTATAGAGATCATGAGCCCTGCGGGTACTCCGATTGCAACGGTTGAAATTCCACGTGCATTGCGTTCTGCGGCTTCTGCAGCTAGTAAAGAGGAGGGAGCAGAAGGCGATGATGAGTAATTAGTGTACACAAACTAGTAATGAATAGATGCCCTCTCTTTGGAGGGATTATCTACTGAAGATATTAGACAAAGAGGGGTAAGCCTAAGGCCTTATCCCTCTTTCCTGTTTAATACCCTAAACCATTTATTCTATGAAGGTCAGTCTCATACAAACCGCCTTAAGTTGGGAAGATCGAGCTGCGAACTTGGACCAGATTGGGGCGCAATTAGCACAACTTCCTACTGCTACGGATCTGGTGGTTTTGCCAGAGATGTTCACTACTGGCTTTACCATGAATCCGGCTCAGGTAGCGGAGCAGACTGATGGGCCTACCCTGGACTGGCTGCGTAGGCAAGCCGCTCAACTAGATGCGGCCATTACCGGCAGTTTTGTGGTGGAAGAAAATGGTAATTTTTACAATCGATTGGCATGGGTATTTCCAGATGGTAAATTCAAAACTTATGATAAACGCCATCTTTTCACTTTAGCCGGTGAAGATCAATTCTATACAGCAGGAACAGATCGACTTATAATAGAATGGAAAGCTTGGAAAATTTGCCCCTTGATCTGCTATGATCTGCGATTCCCGGTATGGAGTAGGAATGATATTGGCTATGATCTATTGATTTACGTAGCCAATTGGCCAGAACGTAGAAGGCATCATTGGCGAAGCCTGTTGATGGGGAGAGCGATAGAAAACCAAGTATACACCATTGGCTTAAACCGAGTCGGCGTGGATGGCAAAGATATTCGCTATACGGGTGATTCCTGCGTGATCGATTACAACGGTGAGCTTAGAGCGAGCCTGACCATAGATACCGCTGTGGTTACTATCGAACTAGATAAAGCCAGCCAGACTGCTTTTCGGGAACGTTATGCATTCCTGGCTGATCAGGATCAGTTTGCTATAGCGTGAAATTATTCTAGGTTTCTTTATCCTAACAATTGCTCAATTCTTTCATCAATTAAGTCAAACTTAAAGCCCGCTTTCACGCCCTGCCATTTGCTTTGAATGGCATCATTACATAGGTTGCCAAGACTACCAGCATGTGTATGTGCTACCGTCCGTTCCGGATTAAAGCTTCCATCAGCGATTTGTTGTCCAACTATCTTGTAGGCATCTCTAAAGGGGGTTCCCTCTAGTACCAGTCGGTTAACTTCCTCTACACTATATAGATACCTGTATTTATCTTCCGCCAGGATATTGTCCTTGATCTGAATGTGTTCGAGCGCAAAGGCCGCCATCTGTAAGCAATCCTTGAGTTGATGAATGGCTGGGAAAAGCACTTCCTTAAGTAGTTGGAATTCTCTATGGTAGCCGGAGGGTAAATTGGTGGTCAACATACTCACCTGCGTTGGCAGCGCAATGAGTTGATTACACCGACCTCTAATAATCTCAAAAACATCCGGATTCTTCTTGTGGGGCATGATGCTGGAACCCGTGGTCAATTCATCGGGAAAGGCGATAAAGCCAAAATTCTGGTTGATGAAAAGGCAGACATCCATAGCCATCTTGCCTAAGGTATGTGCGGTAGCTGACAATGAAAAGGCCATGAAGAGTTCGCTTTTCCCTCTACCCATCTGAGCATGGACTACATTGTAGTTTAGATCGGCAAAACCCAATAAATCCGTCGTCATTTTCCGATCCAAGGGAAAGGAGGAGCCGTAGCCTGCTGCCGATCCCAATGGGTTCTGATTAATAATCTTGAAAGTGCTCAGCCATTGTTGTAAATCATCTACCAAACTCTCCGCATACGCCCCAAACCATAGGCCAAAGGAAGACACCATGGCGACTTGTAGGTGGGTATAGCCCGGCAACAGCTGGTCTTTGTGCTGCTCGGATAAGGAAATTAGCGTTTCAAATAGCTTTTCAATATCCTGAATGACTGCTCTGACTTGTGCCCGGAGGTACAACTTGAGATCCACCAGAACTTGATCGTTTCGGGAGCGCCCGCTGTGGATTTTCTTCCCAATCTCTCCCACGTTTTGAATTAACCAATGTTCTACCTGTGAGTGCACATCCTCTATCCCTTCTTCGATCGTAAAGCGACCCGCCTCCACTTCCTGGTACAAGTTCTGTAAGCCCTTTACTAATGCTTCCAGTTCCGGCTTTTCCAGAAGTCCTACTTCACACAACATTTTGATATGAGCCAAGGAGCCTTGGATGTCATATGGCGCTAATTCCAAGTCCAGTTCTCTATCTCTTCCTACGGTGAAGCGCTCTATTTCTTGGTCTACTTGATAGTTTTTTTGCCAAAGTTTCATGAAAATGATTTGATACTCGGTCTGTTCAACTCTTAACAGAGTCAAAACGCAATATTTTGCTCGCCTTCAGCAACGGAAAGTCCGATATACAAGCCTTAGGATTGCCGTCGGCGACCTACTTTTACAATCGCCTAAAAGTAGGCAAAACTTTTTTGGCTTTCGCTATTTGAGCCACTGGCTCAAGCTACCCCAGAAAATAAACTCCTCCGTCAGACAATATTTTGCCGGGCATCCCGCTCTAGGACATCGCAACTATTCACTTTAGGTAGATCCAATACGAATCCATTCCTACAGCCATCAGAGGTCGCCTTTTTGGATGAGGGAGAGCAATTGAATGTATTTTTCTATGCCTTCTTTAATCTCACTATGCCGGATGAATTCGTCAGCGGTGTGAGAGCGGGCGGAATCTCCGGGGCCAAGCTTTAGCGTGGTGAAGGGCATCAGGGCTTGATCGCTCAAGGTTGGCGAACCAAAATGCGGCCAGCCCAATGATTTTCCGTATCGGACCACGGGATGATCCAAGGGGATTCCCGACGAGTTTAAGCGGAAAGAACGAGCCTTCAAGATGGATTGTGTATGGGTTTGCAAGTGTTCAAAGACTTCTTCGTTTGAATAGGCCTCATTCGTTCGGACATCGATCACAAAAGAGCAACGATCTGGCACCACATTGTGCTGAGATCCTGCCTCAATCTGTGTGACGGTAGCTTTTACAGCCCCTAGTAGAGGACTGACTTTCTGAAATTCATGCCCACGAATCCAAGCAATATCTTCCATGGCCTTGTATAAGGCATTAACTCCTTCATTCCTGGCGGCATGCCCCGACTTGCCTTCAGCCGTTCCATCAATGACCATCAAGCCCTTTTCCGCAATAGCCATTTCCATTTTCGTAGGTTCTCCCACGATACCCAGGCTGATGGTTTCTAAGTGCGGTAACAAGGCAGCAATACCATTTTTGCCTGAGATCTCTTCTTCTGCGGTTGCTGCTAGAATGAGATTGAAGGGTAGGTTTGGCTTTCCATAGAAATGCACAAAGGTAGCGATCAGAGAGACCAAGGGACCACCTGCATCATTGCTGCCTAGGCCATACAGGGTTTCACCTTCGGTGGTAGGTTGGAAGGGAGGCCGTTGCCAACCGGTAGCAGGCTTTACGGTATCATGGTGGGAGTTCAGCAAAAGAATGGGTTTTCCTTCCTCCCAATGTTGATTTTTAGCCCAAACATTGTGCAGGTGTCGCTCTGCGGGTATGCCTAACTGTGTGAAAAAGGAAAACAACAGATCGGCGGTATCCCCTTCTTCTCGAGATAGAGAAGGGGTGCCTATCAGTTGTTCTAAGAGTTGAATGGCCTTGTCAGCCAAGTGGTCTATATCCATCATTAGATTTATGCTTGTCGGAGGATCCTGGTTGCTGTTTGATTTTGGAGGGCCTCGATATGTCCAATACTGATTTGGTAAACCCCCGCTTCAATGGCCGCAAAGGCATTGTCTAATTTCGGGATCATTCCAGCGGAGATCACCCCATCCGTTTTATACTGCTGGTAGCTGTTTGAGGTAAGCTCCGAGATCACCGAGTTATCGTCATCGGGATCCGTGAGTACACCTCCTTTTTCAAAGCAGAATTGTAACTCCACTTCATAGCCTTTGGCCATGGCTCTAGCCACGGAAGAAGCAATGGTATCGGCATTGGTGTTAAGCAATTGGCCTTTTTGGTTATGTGTGATGGCGCAAAAACAGGGGCAAAAACCAAGTTCTAGCAATTGTTGTAGACCACTGGCATTGATTTCATCAATATCCCCCGCAAAACCATAGTCGGTGGTCGTCACAATGCGCTTATGGGCACGGATCATGTTCCCGTCTGCTCCACTTAGGCCCAGGGCATTACAACCTAGACTTTGCAACTCACTGACCACTGTTTTGTTGACCAAACCTGCGTACACCATGGTCACTACCTCTAGGGTGGCAGCATCCGTTATGCGTCGACCATTTAGCATTTTAGGCTCAATATCCAAGGCTTTAATGATAACGTTGGCTTGTTTCCCTCCACCATGTACCAAAATTTTTGCTCCTTCTATGGACACGAAGTATTGGAGCGCTTCGGTCAGCTTTTCAGGTACCTCTAGTACTTTTCCTCCAATCTTTACTACCGTTAGTTTCGGTCTATACATCTCTTGATTTCTTATAAGGTACTCAATATTTCATGCAGTACAGCTTGAGCAGCATAGGTTCTATTGTTCGCTTGATGGATAACTAAGGAAGCGTCACTGTTCAACACGCCATCGGCTACCACTACATTACGGCGCACTGGCAAGCAGTGCATAAACTTCCCATTATCCGTCAAAGCCATCTTTTCCGGAGTGATCATCCAACTTGGGTCTTGCGACAAAATCTTTCCATATTCATTGAGGGAAGACCAATTCTTGGTATAAATAAAGTCAGCACCATCAAAGGCTTCCTCTTGTTTATGAGTCACAGGAATACCATGAGTAAACTGAGGAGCCAAGTCGTAGCCTTCGGGGTGAGTGATCACCAATTCTGCATCCGTTCGATTTACCCACTCCAGAAAGGAGTTGCTGACGGCTTGGGGAAGTGCACGTGGATGTGGTGCCCAGCTCAAAACAACTTTTGGGCGTGCTTTGGTCTTGTGCTCTTCGATAGTGATTAGGTCTGCCAAAGACTGCAAGGGGTGTCGGATGGCAGATTCTAGGCTGATGATCGGAACGGAGGCGTAGCGCATGAATTGATGCAAGATAAAATCAGAATAGTCACGCTCTCGATCCGTTAAGGATGGGAAGGTTCGGATCCCAATGATATCGGCATATTGACTAATGACAGCGGCTGCCTCGCGAATATGCTCTGCCTTATCCATATTCATGACTTTCCCATCTTCGAATTCCAGCTGCCAACCTTGTCCGGCATTCATATTGATGACGGACATACCCAGGTTGATCCCTGCCTTTTCCGTGCTTAAGCGGGTGCGTAAGGAGGGATTGAAGAACAGCAGGACTAAGGTTTTTCCTTTGCCCAAAGATTCAGCTTGTAAGGGCTTGGCTTTTAAATCCCTCCCTTTTTGGATCAAGTCTTCTAACTGGCTTACGTCCGCTACGGATTCAAAATTCTTCATGAGGGCGCTTAGATTTTTGCGGTTTGTTGATATTGTTGAAGTCCGGCTTTTAGGCCATCGAGAAACTGCTCTGCCTCTTGTTCCGTGATATTCAGTGGAGGAAGTAATCGAAGGGTATTCGGATCAGCTGAGGAACCCGTGAAAACATGTTGTTCAAAGAGCAGTTGCTTCCGCAATGGTTTGATGGGGAAATCCATGCTCATCCCGATCATTAAGCCATGTCCCCTCACCTCCTTCACAGCAGGGAAACTGGCTAATTCATCCATTAATTGTTGTCCCAATGCTTTGGCATGTGGAATTAATTGCTCTGATTCTAGGACTTCCAGTACCGCTAAGCCCGCTGCGCAAGCTAGATGGTTGCCACCAAAGGTGGTTCCCAATAAACCATATTTGGCTTCAAAACGTGGATGAATGAGCACCCCTCCGATCGGGAAACCATTACCCATCCCTTTGGCTACTGTAATTAGGTCGGGTACTACATCGCTATATTGATAGGCGAAGAAGGAACCACTTCTGCCGTAGCCCGATTGGATTTCATCAAGGATCAAAACGGTATCTTGTGCTCGGCATAGGCTAGCTACCTCGGTTAGGAAAGTAGGATCAGGCACGTGAATGCCACCGATACCTTGGATACCTTCGATGATTACTGCCGCAACATCACCTTTCGCAAGACTCTTTTTTACCGATTCAAGATCATTCCAAGGATGGAATTCCGCCTCGTAGTTGCGATTAATGGGGGCTTTAATTCTTGGATTATCCGTGGCATTGACGGCAGCGGAAGTGCGACCGTGGAAGGCGCCTTTGAAAGTGATCACTTTGGTTCTGCCATTGTGGAAAGAAGCTAGTTTTAGAGCATTTTCATTAGCTTCTGCCCCAGAATTGCAAAGGAACAACTGATATTCTTCACAGCCGGATAAGGCCCCTAGTTTTTGTGCCAATTGCTGTTGCAAGGGGTTTTGAACGGAATTGGAGTAAAATACCATCTTTGCGGCCTGTTCTTGCAAGCGCTTTACAAAGTGCGGATGGCTGTGACCAATAGATATTACAGCATGCCCACCGTAGAAGTCTAGGTAAGCCTGTCCATTTTTATCATATACATAGCTCCCTTTACCCGAAACGGGTTCTAAGCCGAATAAGGGATATACATCAAAAAGTTGCATGATACAATAGATTAGTACACCACCGACTTCAGGTGTAGTCCTGTAGTTTCAGGAAGGCCAAAAGCCAGGTTCATATTCTGGACGGCTTGGCCCGAGGCACCTTTTAATAGGTTGTCGATGATGGAAATGATAAGCAGTTTATTGTCGTGTTTTTCCAAATGCAGTAGGCATTTGTTGGTGTTTACGACCTGCTTTAGATTAGGGTTTTGTGTAGTGACGTGTGTGAACGGATCATCCGCATAGAAGCTTTCATACAGCGTGTATGCTTCCTCCTCCGACAAAGGACAATCCACGTAAGCACTGGCATAGATACCTCTGGCAAAATCACCTCTGACCGGCAAAAAGTTGATAGCGTGATCGAAAGAAGGCTGTAAAAAGGTGAGACTTTGCTTGATTTCAGCCAGATGCTGATGATTAAAGGCTTTATAGATGGATAGGTTGTTATTGCGCCAGCTGAAGTGTGTAGTGCTTTTGGGTGATTGTCCGGCGCCGGTGGACCCCGTAATCGCGTGCACATGTACTTCACTCTGCAATAATTGCTCCTTGGCTAAGGGCAGTAAAGCCAATTGAATGGCTGTAGCAAAACACCCACAGTTGGCTACCCTTTTGTGCGTCTGGATGGTTTCCTTGTGTAGTTCGGGTAAACCATAGACAAAATCATCTGCCAGTCGATAATCATTGCTAAGATCAATAACAGCTATATCAGCTGGGACCTGATGTTCTTCCATGAAGGTTTTAGAACGTCCGTGTCCCATGCAAAGAAATAGTACATCGACATTAAAACTGACCTCATCGGTGAAATGCAGATGGCATTCCCCGACGAGGTCGTCATGTACATCACTCACTAGTCTACCTGTTTGGCTTTGACTTACTACAAAGCCGATTTCAACCTCTGGGTGATACAAGAGCACCCGAATCAACTCGCCGGCGGTATATCCTCCTCCTCCAATAATTCCTACCTTGATCATATCCGCTTATCGTTTTTAAATTTAAATAATTCTATGCTTGAAGTCAATGTAATAGCTGATGAGCTGGACCGTCTTCAAGCATTTGCACTCGCTTGCTGTCAGGCACTTTGGGGTGCCCGGTTAAGCGGGGAATTAAGAATCTTTAGCCGCTTTTTCATTGACCAAATGATGGATCTTTACTTGGTTAGCCAGTATTTTGGTGAATCCTTTCACATCGGCACCTGTCCATCCCTTATTCATCTCGCCATAATGCCCAAAATCACTATTCATGAGGTCGTAGTCTGATTCTATGCCTTCCAATTCAAAGCGATAGGGGAGTAGTTTTACGATAGCCTTGCCCGTAACCGTTCCCTGGGTATCTTCCAGGAAGGACTCGATGTTCCTCATAACAGGATCAAGGTATTGTCCTTCGTGTAGCAACATGCCGTACCAATTGGCTAACTGTTCCTTCCAGTATTGCTGCCATTTAGTTAAAGTATGCTTTTCGATTAAATGGTGTGCTTTCAGGATAATCACAGGAGCCGCGGCCTCAAAGCCTACCCGCCCTTTAATACCGATGATGGTGTCACCTACGTGGATGTCTCTACCAATGGCATAGGGCTTAGCCAGGTCATTCAGATAGGCAATGGCTTCCCACGGTTTTTCAAAATGCTTTTCATTCACCCCTTTTAGCTCTCCTTTTTCGAAATGCAATTCCACTTTACTAGGAGTTGTTTCGATCAATTGAGAAGGATAGGCTTCTTCTGGGAGGGATTGATGGGAGGTTAGGGTTTCTGCTCCGCCAACGCTAGTTCCCCATAAGCCTTGGTTGATGGAGTATTTGGCTTTTTCCCAACTCCAATTCACCCCGTGCTTCTGCAGATATTCAATTTCTGCTTGACGTGATAGTTGTAAATCCCTAATTGGCGTAATGACTTCCAATCCCGGTCCTAGAATGCCAAAAACGAGGTCAAATCGAACCTGATCATTTCCGGCTCCGGTACTACCATGGGCAATGCTATCGGCGTCTAATAGTTTCGCGTATTCTACCACTTGCAAGGCCTGAAACATTCTTTCTGCACTCACAGAAAGGGGGTAAGTATTATTACGGAGTGTGTTACCATAGATAAGATAACGCACGCACTGCTGATAAAAGGTAGGAACGGCGTCAATTACCTTTACGGTTTTTGCCCCCAAGGCAAAGGCTCGTTTTTCAATTTCCGCTAACTCTGCCGCACTAAATCCTCCTGTATCCACCGTGAGCGCGTGAACCTCGAAACCTAAATCCTGACTTAAGTATTTGACACAAAACGAAGTATCCAGTCCTCCGCTGTAAGCTAGCACAACTTTCTTATTGGCCATTATTCTATTTTTGAAGGGTGGGATGGGTACCGCCCTGAAAAGTTATGAAAAAGTAAACTACTGTTCTTCCTTGATAGGGTGGAAGAACGGTTACTGTGGTGTCTTGACCACAATTTGATCACTCAAATCCAAGGCCATCGACTCCTCTTCTGATGGAGCTAGCATAGCGGTACAAAGGCAAATTTTCCTTTGATTTCGATTGAGGATATCAAAATTCGGGCAGCTCTTACAGCCGTTCCAAAAAGCATCATCCTGAGTTAGCTCTGAAAAGGTCACAGGCCTGTACCCCAAATCTGAGTTGATGCGCATGACGGCTAAACTGGTCGTGATACCAAAAACTTTTGCGGAGGGATATTTATCTCGAGATAGCGCAAAAACTTTTTGCTTGATTCGGCGAGCTAGTCCTTTTCTCCGATAGGCCGGAGCAATGATTAAGCCTGAATTGGCCACGTATTGGCCGTGACTCCAGGTTTCGATATAGCAGAAGCCAGCAATTTGGTCTCCATCCATGGCTACGACGGCATCGCCTTTGTGGATCTTGGCCTTAACGTAGTCGGGTTGTCGTTCGGCTATCCCAGTTCCCCTTTCCTTTGCTGATTCCGCATACAGCGAACAAATGAATTCAGCGTAGGCCGCATGGGCGGGTGCAGCTATCTGAATGATAATGTTATCTTGCGATTGCATGGTTTTCCTGTATTAACCATTCTTGAGCCAATGGGAAAAGGTCCATACCTAAGATCCGCATCAACTCAAATACATTTGAAAAAGTAGAATCTAATTTGGTGGAAATTTGGTAGGGCATGATGCCTACCCACGAGGGTAATATGAAAGATATACGCCCCTAGGGGCGACGACGTGCTAGTCTACGACGGCAAGTAAAAGGAAAAGATATGATATTTAGTTCAGTCATTGCCATTGTGGAAGCAAAAGTAGGTGCAATTATGGTGATTTGCAACTGGTAGGCTCTTTTTTTTGAAATATTTAATAGAGCTATGCCTTGATTTAAATTTTCTTAAGGATGTAGAGCAAAAGAGGAAAGAAATGTAGAAATCATAAGGCGAATTTTCGCCTAAAGAAGTTCGGAAGTGCGAAGTCGGAAATGGGAAATCGAAAATAAGTATTCCGACTTCGCATTTCCGAATTCCCATTTTCCATTAGTCTAAGTCCACAGCCCGGTAGGCATCAATCACCGCTTGTTCCCCTTCCTTGTCAGGCCGGGAATTACCATGTTCCATACCGAGTATATCGGTAAAGCCTTTTTCGTGGATGAATTTAAAGACATTCTTATAGTGAATTTCCCCAGTGGTTGGCTCTTTTCTACCCGGATTATCCCCAATTTGGAAGTAGGCAATTTCGTCCCAGGATTTTTCAATATTTGGAATAATGTTGCCCTCTTGAATCTGCTGATGATAGATGTCAAAAAGAATTTTACAGCTGGGACTTCCAACGGCTTTACAAACCAGATAGGCTTGTGCTGCTTTGGTCAGGAATAGACCAGGATGGTTCCGGAAGTTCAGCGGTTCTAACACCATAGTAATATTATGAGGTTCCAATATCTCACTGGCTCGCTTCAAGGTTTCTACCACATTAGCGGTTTGATATCCCATATCTTGCCGAAGATCTAAATGACCCGGTACGACGGTCATCCATTTTGCATTTACGCGCTTGGCTACATCTACCGCCTTTTTGATGTAATCTAGAAATTCAGCTCTAGAATCCTCTTTGCCTGTGGTTAGGGTAGGCTCTTTCCAATATATTTTATGTGCAACAAAGACGCCCATGCTTAAACCAAGGTCGGCCATAGTTTTGCCCATTTTCTCTTGCAAAGATACCTCGCGCTGGCGCATACCATTATCTTCAAAAGCTGAGAATCCTTGGTCTGCCATGAACTTCAATTGGTCAATGGGATCCTCACCAGCATGATGCTTAAACATCCCTAAATGCGGGGCAAATTTCATCTTGAAGGGGGCAGCCTTGGTCGTTGTAGAATTAGCTTGGCTAGTAGTGGTCGCACCTACGAATGCGGCTGAGGTGGCGACGCTGGATTGTATAAATGTTCTTCGCTTCATTTTGTGATAGATAAATTTCGTGTTGAATGGCTTTTCTATTAATTAAAGCAAGTTGTGATTCATCTTGCAGCGCCAGAGATTTGCGCGCATTCATCGCAACTTGGGGTAACTACAAGAAAGGTTAGGAGTGCGACTGTGTTTTGCCGCTCGTTCCTAACCTTTCAAAAGTGGGTATATAATAGATACCTCTTATTTACATTACCTCGGTTATGCCTGGTACAATGGTAGGATAATTACCATGCTCGTCTGGCATCACCTGCGGATTGGCATCCCAAGCGTATTTGCTAGGAGATAGGTCTAGGCTAGACGCCATAGCATCATCCCATTTCACTAGCTGTCCAGAGTAGGTAGCCATACGCCCTAGAATGGAGGTCATGGTACTCTTGGCCGCATTTTCTGCATCTGCAAACTTATAATCCCCCTTGGCGATAGCAGCAAAGAGAACATCGTGCTCTACTTGGTAAGGGTTAGGATCTCCTTTGCCCTTCTTCTCCATGATAGCATGTCCGCTCTTAGTCAAAATCACGCCAGGCTTAGGGGCCGAACCATTGGTACCTTGAAAGGCTTCCGTCACTTTATTCTCACAGCCTTTCCAGTGTCGGCATTGACTCATCATTTTACTGCCATCTGCGTATTCAAATTCTACAAAGTGATGGTCGAAGATCTCTCCGTGATCCTTGCCGGTTCTCATGCGGCGTCCGCCCATACCTCGAGCAGATACCGGATAGGCTTTTTTCACCCAATTCCCCACATCCAAATTGTGAATATGCTGTTCGGTAATATGATCTCCACACAACCAGTTAAAGTAGTACCAATTGAGCATCTGGTACTGCATTTCGGTCATGCCCTCTTTTCTTTCTCTAACCCAAACCCCACCACTATTCCAGTAAACATGGGAAGTCGTAATATCTCCAATCACACCTTCATGCAACATATCTACCCAATTGGTGTAGATTTTTTGATAATGGCGTTGTAAGCCAACCACAACGTTCAGCTTCTTCTTCTTGGCTAGTTTTGCGGTTTCTAAAACCTTGCGCACACCTGGAGCATCAACGGCAACAGGCTTCTCCATAAAGACATGCTTGTCGGCTTTGATAGCAGCATCAAAATGGATGGGACGGAAACCTGGAGGAGTAGCAATGATTACTACATCAGACAATGCGATAACCTTTTTGTACCCATCGAAGCCATCGAACTGATTTTCGGCTGGAACATCAAATCTCTTACTATCAATATCATTATTGGCCAATGCATCCTGGATACGTTTCACACTGGCGTCAAGCCGATTACGGAAAGCATCAGCCATGGCTACTAGACGAACATTTTGCTCAGTGGATAGGGCTTGTACAGCGGCTCCGGAGCCTCTACCTCCGCATCCGATTAAACCTACCTTTATGGCATCTTCTCCATCAATATGTGCTTTGGCTGAAAGCATAGAAGGGCTAAGAATGAGTGCGCCCGTTGCTAAACCAGAGGACTTGACAAAAGTGCGGCGACCCATTTTGTTTTGGTCTTTCTTTTTCATGATAAGGTTAATTGTATACTTGAATAAAGTTTTATCCTTGTTGTGTTGCTAGGCCAAAAAGGTGAAACGATTTTGGAAGACTCAGGTAGCGATTGTCACTGGTCCGTTATAGGCTGTCTGTATCAGTAAAATCCCAGATTTACCGTTTCACTTTGATCTTCAACTTGTAATATCAAAAAAAACCGAGGGAAAATTGAGAAAATAGCAGGGTTTTAACGAATAGAGCTAGAATATTGCATCGAGTGGATATAGGGTCTAATTTCCGACAATTGATGGGATAGATGGATCGGAGTTTCATTTTACGAAATTCCTGGGCTACATTTAATAAACAAAAAGCATTACTGATCCATGTCTATTGCCCATCACTTCATGGTAGACTTTTCTGTACCCAAAGAGCCTCCAACCTCATTCTTGGAATTGGTGCCTTTTCAGGAGGCCGTGATCAGCGATTACTTGTCGCAAGGTAAGTTGATTAACTACGCCATATCACTAGAAAAGTCCAAAATTTGGGCGGTTTTCGCTGCCACCTCTGAGGTCGAAGTACTCGAAATGCTAATAGATTTTCCCCTGACAAAATTTATGAAGGTAGAGATTAGTCTTTTACAACAGTACAATTGTAATGTTCACGCTCCTAGCTTTTCTCTAAACTAGGCCACCAAAGGTAGAGTTATGGCTACCTTCCAACTCACCTCTAACCTACTGCTGGATTCTTTTGCAGTATAAGTATCCTTTCTTGAATTATTTCGTTGATAATAGGCAAAAAAAAACCGATAAAGCGGATGCCAATCGGTTGGGAGCAGAGAAAGCTTACGAATTAGAGGCTTAGCCATCTAATTTTGGAATTGTTGGGGTATAGTTTTATCTCATGATGTTTACTTACTCCCGCAGGAGCAAAAGGTGTGTTTCTAGTGTGAAAATCGAATAAAACGGAGCACCTGGCGTATTCGGCTGATTGGTGCTCCGTTGCTTGGTTTGGGGTTGTGTTAATTAGTTCTCAAAGTGATCTTGGGGATCGCTTCCCGGCCCTTCAACCGGGATTTGGTTTGAGTTATACAGGGATGAATAGGGATTACACAAGAGTACGATTTGGGGATTGTTTGGATTAATTTTTGGTTTATGGGGTTTGTAGTCTTAATTCGTTTTTGCTAGTTTTCATTATAAGGAGACGATTTGGCACAGAATTCCACAAAAAAAGAATAACTTTTTTTCTTAGTTCGGTTCTTTTTTCTGTTAATTTGCTGATTATTAACTAGTTGCTTTTGGATTTTTTTTGATCATTTTTAATGTTTCTACTTGATGAACCTAACTATTTGACCGCTTTTGTGTGCTTAGATCAGCAAAAATAGCTCCTCACTGAGCTCATGCTTACCTGATTGGGTAAGCGTGTCTCGACAACTCATACGATCTCCTACCCGCCCCGGAAGAAATTTATTAGCTATCTACATCTGTGCCGAAGGCAAGAAACAAGCAAATTACCTAGCAGATAACAAAATTGTATCTGCTAAAGGCTTTGTCTCGTAAGGTTTTTTATTTTTGAAATTAACTAGAAATAAGCATAGTGTTATCCATATTTAGAACCAACCAATTAATGGCCAGTTTCCTACTGGTCTTTTATGCTGCGGCTCTTCGATTTTGGGGCTTAGTATATACAGAGCCATGGGAGCCTGCCGCTTCTGGAATCCTATCGGATTGGGTATATGATCAAGTCGGATATGCTGGGATCATACCAGCGATTATAGCCACCTTGTTGGTTTTTGTTGAAGGATGGATGTTGAATGCTTTGGTGTTGCGGGATCGATTAGGCAGAGATGCAAACCTGTTTCCCGGGCTTTTCTTCATCTTGATCTGTAGTGTACTTCCACCCTTTTTGCAGCTTTCGCCCTTACACATGGCTAACTTCTTCTATATTTTGGCTTTGTTTGAGTTGTTTGGTATTTATAAGAAGTCAGATTGTGCCACTAACTTGTTCAATAGTGGCTTGTGGATAGCGATTGGTAGTCTTTTTTATCCTTCCTATTTGGCACTATTTGTATTAATTATAGTGGCAATCAATACGCTACGTTCCTTGAAGTTCAGGGACATATTGATTGTTTTGAGCGGTATTTTGGTACCTTATATTTATGCTTTGGTGTATTTCTATTGGACAGATCGTTTGTCTGTCTTTATGGGTCAACAATTTCCCATTCAAGTGGGAATCCCAGAGATGAACTTCCCAGACCCGACTTTGTACTATATCAGTGTAGTCTTTAGTGGGTTGCTGTTGTTAGTAGTACTATTTAGTTGGGGTGGTTTTTTGGCGAAGAATGTGATCCAGGTGCAGAAGAAGATCAATATTTTATATGCAGCACTTTTATTTTCGGTTTTTGCTCCCTTCTTCGTGGACATAGTATCGCTTGATTTCCTATTATATCTTGCCGTACCCTTGGGGGTGTTGACCTCCTTTAGTTTCACTAATATGCCCAATCAACGTGCAGAGGTCATTCACCTGATCTGGGTAGTTGGTTTACTCTATTTCCATTATTTGGTCTTTAGTGGAGCGCTTTGATTTACCCCTCTTTAGACTATCAAACCAGCAAGGATTGGCGCTAAAAATTACCGGTCTCCCTTTAGGAGGGTTATGGCCGAAGGGGCAGATTTTGTTAAAGTGTAGTCCAAAATGACCATTGATGTTAAATACTGTTAATGTTTGGTCTTGTTCCAACTTCTTAACTAATAGTCCCCTTTCTATTGTATATTTTTGCTGCAAACGGATATGAAAATATGAAGATATTAGGATTAGTGGTGAGCCTGCTCTTTTCTTTCAGCTTGCTCCAAGCCCAACCGATGGCACCAGTGGAATGGACTTTCTCAGCTGAAAAGGTCGCAGACAAAGAATACGACTTGGTATTTACGGCTGATATTGATCCAGGCTGGTACATCTACTCCCAAAAAGCCAATGAAGATGGTCCTATCCCTACTTCCTTCTACTACAATGCTGATCCAGGATTTCAGCCGGTAGGTATTCCTACGGAAGAAGGCGATAAAAAGGAAGGGATGGATGATATGTTTGGTATTCATTTGATTAAGTATGGTAAAAAAGCTGTTTTTAAGCAGCGTGTTATGCTTACAGATGAAATCAAGGAAATATCAGGCTACTTGGAATTTATGTGCTGTAATGACAAGCAGTGTCTGCCACCCAAGTCCGTTGATTTTGCCTTCAACTTTAAGCAATAAGGAGCGGATTAATCTCCAGAGGAAGGTAGATCAATTGTGAACAGATCCCTCCTCTTTTTCTGATCGCCTACATATTGAATGCTTTTTTCTGAATTAGGAATCATTTAACATGAGACTTCTATTACTACTTTTTAGTGCCCTTTTTCTGACGGTCGGACTTTCGGCTCAAATGGTGGATCCCGTAAAATGGGATACGCATATTGATAAAATTTCGAAGGAAGAATACCAATTGGTTTTTACCGCCGATATGGATCCAGGATGGATGCTGTATTCTCAGCATACCGAAGATGGTGGCCCGATACCAACTACCTTCTATTTTAACAAAGGGGCTCATTACAGTTTAGTAGGTGAGGTTGACGAAAAGGGCAAAAAGAAAGAAGGTCGTGATCCTCTATTTGACAATATCGTAGTAATTAAGTATCCCAAAGGGCCGGTGGTCTTTACGCAAATAGTGAAGGTCGCGGATCCTAGTCAAGCCATTACGGTAGAAGTGGAATACATGTCTTGTAATGATCAGACTTGTACACCTCCGATGTTGAAGGATTTTTCATTTGATGTCAGTGCGGTATCAGGTGGGGATCTGACAGCTTCTGCAGATGAGGCAGCGGAGCTACAGGTGACGGCCAAGGAAGCACAACAGGAGGCAAGCGTTTCGGAAATAGCACCAACGAATGTTATCACGGATGCTGCAAAAGAATCGGAGACTTCGGGTCTACTAGAAGAGACTGCTACATCCTTATTAGATAATGCCGGAGGAGCGGAACAGAGTGGAGTACTGGAACCGGTTAAGTGGTCATTCACTAGTAAAAAAACGGGAGAGGGAGAGTATACCTTCATTGCCACAGCAAAGGTTGAGGCGGGATGGAGCATGCCGTCCTACAAATCACATATAGATGGTCCTCCACCGCTAGAAATATACTGGGAACACGATTCGACGGCCGTGGTCGCTACGGGTGAGATTCAGGAGCTAACGAAGATCAAGACGGCCATGGACGAGATGTTTGGGGTTGAGGTAAGCAAATATGTAGGTAACCCGGTAGTCATTCAGCAAACTTTCAAAAGTAAGGAGCCTAATCCGGTGGTAAAGGGATTTATGGTGTTCACAGTTTGTGATGATGAAAAGTGCTTGCCACCCACAGAAGCGCCATTCTCGATTGACTTGAGTACAGGACAAGCAGCTAGCAATATTGCGGTGGTACAACCCCAAGGGGAGTCACTGGACCAACGCAGAGCCAGTTTAGCAGCTACTTATAAAGAACCACTTGGTAACTGCGGAGAGGAAGTGGTATCAAGTGATTCGCTGTTTTGGACTTTTATCTTGGGTTTTCTTGGTGGATTAGTAGCCTTGCTGACACCCTGTGTCTTTCCAATGATTCCCTTGACCGTGAGCTTCTTCACCAAGACGAGTAAGGATCGTGCCTCAAGTCTACGGAATGCTTTGATTTATGGTATTTCCATCATCTTAATCTACGTTTCCATTGGATTGATCATCACTGGGGCTCTAGGGCCTGGGGCATTGAATGCCTTGTCAACCAACTGGATCGCCAACATGCTCTTCTTCGCGATCTTTGTTGCTTTTGCCTTTTCTTTCTTTGGATATTATGAGATTACGCTTCCAAGTTCATGGTCTACCAAGAGTGATGCCATGGCGGATAAAGGAGGCTTGATTGGCATCTTCTTCATGGCCTTTACCCTGGCTTTGGTTTCCTTCTCTTGTACTGGGCCTATCATTGGTTCAGCGCTGGTAGAATCAGCGACCAACAAGATGGGACCCATGGTGGTCATGCTCGGATTCTCATCAGCTTTGGCTTTACCATTTGGCTTGTTCGCGGCTTTCCCAGGCTGGTTGAATTCCTTGCCACGATCAGGGAGCTGGATGACTTCCGTAAAGGTTGTTTTGGGTTTTCTAGAATTAGCCTTAGCGCTTAAGTTCTTATCTGTGGCAGATATGACGATGCACTGGGGCATCTTACCCTACGAAGTATTCATGGGACTGTGGGTATTGATTTTTGCTGGGATGGCTCTTTATCTATTAGGCTATATTCGCTTTCCTCATGATAGTAAGTTGAAAAAGATTTCACCTACCCGTTGGGGATTCATAATTGCCTCATTGGCAGCGGTCGTATACCTTGCTACTGGCTTTGGATATAACCAGAAGACGCAGGCTTACCAGTCTTTGAAGATTATGAGTGGTCTAGCACCTCCTGCACATTACAATATCCTTTTGCCAGAGCCGGATCTTGACCCAGCATTGAAGGCTCGTTTTCCTTCTTATTCAAAGTGTGCTAATAATTTAGAATGCTTTAAGGATTACTATGAAGGGGTGACTTACGCCAAGGAAATTAATAAACCGGTATTGCTGGACTTCACCGGACATGGCTGTGTTAACTGTCGTAAAACGGAGGAGCATATCTGGACGGCCGAATCCATCTGGGAACGGATTACCGAAGACTATGTACTGATCTCTCTGTATGTGGATGATAGGAATCCTTTAGACAAACCTTTGGTGTCTAAATTGAGCAATAAAAAGCTACGGAACGTGGGGCATATGTGGACGGATTTCCAAGTGACCAATTTCCAGCAAAATACTCAACCATTGTATGTGCTGATGTCACCTGGCGAGAAAGTGCTAGCGGCGCCCAGAGGATACAAGGAAGGAGTGAGAGATTACAGTGATTTCCTTGATTGTGGACTGAATACCTTCATGAGAACTAACCAAGGAGCATTGGGTAGTCGATAGAGGCAATTAGTATAGTACAACAAGAAAGCCCTCAGTAGAAGTAGTATCTGCTGAGGGCTTTTTGGTATGCTGATATGCCAGCTGCGATTCATTCTCCAATGCCCCAATGCGTCAGATTTTTGCGGTAAAACCTAGCTCTTGGCGGTTTTTTTTCCCAAATCTTCCTTTTTCGCGCTCATGCATTGCAACTTGGATTATTCTAATCCAACGAGGAGCTGACCTTTGTCTACGGCAGCCCCTTTCTGGACTGGAACTTCCTTGATCACCCCATCTCCTGGCGCTTTAATCACATTCTCCATTTTCATCGCCTCGAGGATCAGCAAGGGATCACCTGTACTAACTGCTTGTCCTGCCTCTACCATGATATCCAGCACAAGCCCAGGCATTGGCGCTTTAATATCCTTTAATTGCTGTCCGGCTTTCACCTGCAAGCCCATCTTTTGGATGAGCCGATCATATTTATCTTGTAACTTAACCTGGTAAGTAGAACCATTTATTTTGAGCGTGACCGCCTTCTGTAGAGGATTAAGTTGGATAAGTTCAGCTTGGTAAGATTTTCCATCCTTGAGCAGATGAAAGTGCTTTGCATCTATGGAAATCACATCAAGGCCCGAAGTAGATAAATCGTCAAATTGAAAATCATCATTGACCCGGGCGGAGTACTTCTTTGGCATAAATTGTAGGGCGTTCAGTTAGTTGGTCATTCTTCCCAACCGCATTAAGAAATAGGTCTCAAAGATAGTATAAAGAACATAAATCAGGAGGAACGGAATGACAAACCAACGATCAGTCGGTTCAGCCACCGATTGATAGATGAAAACCAAGGCTACGGATAGCATCATCTTGAAGCCCGTAAAGCCTAGCACTAATCGGGAGAAGTCGTTCTTGTTCCGACTTTTGATCATTCGAAGGCCAAGATGGAAAACAATAATGCTAAGTAAGGTGAAAAAAATGAGGCTGACGGTCGAAATGTCGATATAGGAAGAATACTGTGCTTGTTGCCCCAGTGTTAGGACCACAGCCAGAATACCGAGGCTCAGAAGAATAAGTTGTTGGTAGAAAGTCTTTATGCTCACCGTCTCTAGCTATTGTTGCTTGGGAATAGCGTAAAGATACAGGTAAAACACATAGGAGAGAAGGAAAGAGGTGGATAAGTAAATGAGTAATGAGGTACGATAACCTCACTACTCATTATAAGTTTGAAGACAATCAAAAATGAAATTCAACGCTTTGCTGACTGTGATCATTTACTGACGGCTATCGTCAGTGTCACTTTTCATTTTATGTTTTGTCCACGTGATCTGTCGAAGAAGGTTCATCTTTACCCTGAGCGGAAGGGGCGAAGATGAAGTCTTTTAAGGTCAGGTAAAAAGCACCGATGATCGCAAAGATCACAAGGATCAAGGTGAAATAGGGACGCTCTGTTTGATAACGTTCATCGAGTTCTCTACCTGCCAAAGCTCCTACAATGAGGATGGCAGCCATCTGGAAGGCCATGCCCGAATATTTCAGATAACTCTGGGCATTTTTAACGACCTTCTTCGAACTAGGCTCCTGCTTTGGCTGCTTTGCCAACTTGGCTACCTTTATTTGCTAGAGGATTATTGTTTCTCTTTATACCGGCATCGCCCATAGTACAAGTTACATTAAACTCTGCACCGGAGTTGACGATCAGTTTTCCAGTAGTAACGTCGCCGCTGATTTTGGCGCTTTCGCGAACATTTAGTAGTTCGCTTACTTTGATTGTCCCTTCAAATTTCCCTTCAATCACTGCGTTTTTGCAACGAATTTCCCCATCAACAAAGCCAGTTGGCCCAATGATCACCTTAGCGTCACAGTAGAGCTTTCCTTGGATGGTTCCATCTACGCGGAAGTCACTAGCAGATTGCACTGAACCTTCAACAACGGTTCCCTTTACAACGCTATTTAAGGCGTGACCAGATGGTCCTGAGGAAGTGGCGCTTGTTTTTGTCTTCGTCGCCTCTTTTTTGCTGTCTTTACTATTAAACATCGCTACGTTTTAAGGTTAGAAAAACATGTTTACATATGCCTTGTGCTATTAATCCTTTTCAAGACGGGCTTATCCAATGGAGACCCGATCTTCACAGAGAAACAAGCCCTTGTTTTCTGCTCATAGATAAAAGGATGAATGTTTGGGCGAAAATAAGAATAGTTGATTAACTGGGATATTGTGAGGGGCAGTTTTCTCAAGCCATAGCAAGATAGTGTATTTTTTGCTTCCTTGATAACTCAAACTGTGCAAAATTCAAGCCGGAGCAGAAAATGCGCTGGCTCCGTTCATCTACAATACGGCTATTTATTGATAACGATCAAAAGGTGGGTTCAAGTATCCAATCGGAATGTTCAAACATTTTCCATTGAATCTGGGTCAAATCTCGAGCTGGATCAATATATCGTTGTTTGGGGTGATCATTGAGTTTTACCTGGATATCTGCATAAATAGCGACCTGTTTACCCTTTGCTTCGTACTCCTTTTGTAGGAAATGAGCGAATTGCAAGATCATATCCGGGTGGGTATACATTTTACGCTCTTGCTTATACCAAAGGTAATCTCTTGGCTGAATACGCTCTTTCTCCCCCGTCGCTAAATCTTCTACAACAAAGACTCCAGCACCCGCCTTGGATCTCAACATCATCCGCCAAGCATATCGATGCCCTTCCTCTGTCCAAGCCACGTTTCCGGGGAACAGGTGATGACGCAGCGGGAGTAGCACATGTATAGCGATCAGTAGGCTAATGCCCCCAACTTGCCAGCTTTTGTTGCCATTGTATTGCTGTAAAGATGCTTCGTTTATGGGGGTTGCGGGGAGCATCGGGACTCGCATCCAACCAAGGCGTTTTGGCCATCTATCCACGATGCTATTGATGGTTCTTCTTGGGAAGTTTGGGGCAAAGTACATGGCCGTTAAGCATAGGGAGAGATAGGGGAAAATGCCGATGTTAAAGACCAATGCATTAGTGAAATGAAAGAAGATGGCCATGAGCAAGGCCGGTACTCTGGTTTTACGGAATAATAGCAAGGGAACTATCATCAAGTCCAAGAATAAGCCACCGTAGGCCATGAAATACGCAGAAGCAGGCGCCTTTAAAAAGTCTCCAATCAAAAACACATTCGCTTTCGCCGGTAGCCATATTTGCAAGGGCATGGCCCGGAGCCAATCGGGGTTGATTTTCGCAATTCCTCCAAAAAAATAGACCACTCCCATTAGAAATTGTAGTAGGAATAATGGCCAGGAGGGCATGTGTGACCAGCGAACTTGTCGCCCCTGTTTTACATCCCAACTAAAGGCACGATCTGCCGGTAAGAAAATCATTACAAAGCAAATCCAGCAAAATAGGTAAGCATGATTTAGATAGCTGGCCTTTTCCAATAGGAATAGATAGGTGAATCCCAGAAAGAACAAACTGCACGCCAAGCGATAGCGATAACCTAGGGTAATGGCAATCGCTAAAAGCAGTAAGATCGCAAAAAAGAGGGTCATCCATGGATCTGGAAATACTTGCACCCATTCAAAGCCGTAGTAGGGAAACTGGAACCGCTCGGGATTAAATGCATCCTTTTCTAGGTGATAGTAGAGGTAGCTATTTAATACATCTATAAAAGACAATATACCGAATGCCACTCTGAAGAAGATCAGGGGGGCAATATCAGTCGGCTTGAATAGGAAGTTCATAGGGTGAAGATAGGGATTTCTAGGAGGGGTATGGACTCCGCTTGGCAATTCGGTTGCCTTCCTGGCCAATTCACCCTTAGATCTGTCAACTTCAACTTATTGATGGCTCTATCCCTTACTGTTTTGCCATAGCTTTGAATCATCATTAACCAAAAAATCAGATCATGAAAAAGCTAGTTAAATGCCTAATGTTCGGAATGTTATTCTTTTCTATTGCCCAAGTTCAAGCACAAGACCCCGCTAATATGGCCTTGCTCGAGAGTACTACCCCCGAAGAAAGAGCCCAGGTTCAGACGGAACTAATCCAAGAGCAGCTGGAATTAGACGATACTAAATCCGCTAATCTAAATGAAATCAATCTGAAGTATGCTAAAAAAATGGAAGGAGTGATCAAGGGGGACAAGAGTAAGTGGACCAAATTCCGGACTGCCAAGCGATACGATAAGGAAAAGGACCAAGAATTGCAGGCATTGTTTTCCAAAGATCAGTTTAAGGCCTACCTCAAGTACAAAGATCAACTGAAGGCGGACAGTAAGGAAAAACTGCAGGCGCTGCGGAATAAATAAGCCTCCTATCAACCAAATGAAAACAATACCATATGTTACCTCTATTATATTTCCTAGGTGTCGTTTATCTATTCATTTTGATCGAAGCGCTTTGGTCGTGGAGGCAGAAAAAGACCGTGCATAATTGGCGAGAATCCCTATCCAACATTATCATCATGTTGGGGAATAACCTGATCAAACCTTTGTCCATAGCATGGAAGTATTTCCTGTTTCGCTTGGTCGAGCCTTTTCAACCTTTCGATATCCCCGTGAATGCGGGGACTATTCTGCTCACCTTTTTCATCGCAGAATTTGCCTACTACTGGTACCATCGCTGGAATCATGAATTACCCTTGCTGTGGACCTTACATCATGCGCATCATTCCAGCCCCTGGATGAATCTAACTACGGCTTTTCGTATCAATTGGATGGGGAGCTTTGTTGGACAAGTCTACTTCCTTCCGATCATATGGATCGGTTTTGATCCGGAGGTACTTGCCTTTTGTTTGGCCATCAGCCTCTTTTATCAATTCTTTCTCCACACAGAATTTGTGGGATCCTTGGGGAGGTTTGAAGGTTGGCTATTGAATACACCCTCTGCGCACCGGGTACACCATGGCTCCAATGAAGTCTATATCGATAAGAACTATGGCGGAATCTTGATCATTTTTGATCGATGGTTTGGTACCTACCAGGCGGAAACAGAAAAAGTACAATATGGGGTGACTACTGGATTTATCGGACATAATCCTTTCAAGGTGGTTTTCCTTCCGCTGTGGCAATATATTCAAGGTAATTGGCAAAGGGAAAGGGATAATCTTGGGCAGGAAGAAAGTGAAAAATATAGTAGGGAGGGGCAAAAGAAGATGCAAGGATTGAGCATAGAGAATGGATGAAGGATATAGTCTGGGCTGAGTTTTTCTATTTTTTTTCTGTGAAAAAAAATTCTTGGGTACCTTTTATTTACTCATCGCACCAAGTAATCAAAATAACCTAATTACACAACGAAATTAACTTACTTGGTCATGAAAAATTCAACTACTATTTTAACTATCATTCTTAATCTATTATTCTGTTTCTCTTTAGCCGCACAGCAACAGCTTGTACCAACGCCAGTCAAAAGCGTACAATCACCCACTTACACGCAATCTTCGACACCGGTCAACTACTATCAGGCTCCCACTTCTACTTTGATAACGATTCATACGGGAACGCCCATTCAGTTGGAGACTTTATATCCCATAAATGGTAAAAACCTTTCACAAGGGCAGACGATTGATCTAAGGGTAAAATATGATGTGGTCATAGATGGATACCGAGTGATCAGTGCAGGAGCTCCTGCCAGAGCTATTGTTAGTAGTGTACGAAAAAGAAAGATGTTTGGCAAAGCGGGAGAAATTCAACTCCTTCCTCAATACGTACAGATGGCAGATGGCCAGTTCCTTCCGGTGACGGGGATGCCTACTAATTTTGAAGGAAAGAACCGTAAAGATCTTGCCTGGGGAGGAGTAGCTGCAGGTGTCTTAACCGGTGGTGCAGGTTTTTTAGCACTGCCTTTCATCAAGGGTAAGGCTGCTGAAATTCCTGCTGGAACAGCTCTGCATTGCAGCGTTATGGGCACTCGCCAACTTGCTGTACAAGCAGCTCAACCTTAATCAAATTAGAAGATCGAAATGTTCTCCATGATATAGGTTACAATCAAACTTGGCCTGATTTTCAAAAGCGGTTCTCTTTCCATAAGAAGATCCGCTTTTGGGGTATATAGAAAAGGAGAATACCTAATGATTATTGCGTGTCATAATTTTATTAAGATTAGAATTCTTCTTTATTTTAGTCGACTCAATAATTACTTTACAAGTTAATGATTACATGAGCCTAACAATGTATAGCAATGGCAGGAAATACTTGGAATGATGAAAAGCTGGTGGCAGGCATCTGTGGTAAGACTGAAGAACGGAAAGAGGCCTTGGCCTTTATTTTTAAGAATCTTGAATGGAGAAAGTTGACTATCCAGCATGTACTAAATAAAGGAGGAAATCAACAAGATGGGGAGGATGTGTTCCAAGAGGTACTGATTCTGTTTGACCGGAATATAAGAGAAAAACGCTTCAAAGGAGATAGTACACTCAAGACCTATTTTTATGCTACCGTGAAATGGTATTGGCTGGGAGAGCTGCGGAAAAGAAAGCCGCAGGAAGAGTTTGCTCCTCAACATGAGCTTCGTCAAGAAGATAGTGTAGAAGCCCGAGTTATTAGCGATGAAAAAAAGGAATACCTCCAAGAAGCGCTTGAGAAAATCGGTGGTCGTTGTAAAGAAATCCTCAATTTGTATGGTAAGCGCTACAGCATGGAAGAGATTGCGGAGAGGTTGTCATACGCCAATGCAAAGGTGGCAAAAAAGGCAGCTTACCGCTGTAGGGTAAAATTGGGTCAATTTTTTGAGGCAAACCCAGACTGGATACAATATGTTAGCTGAGTTTATGTTTGGTAATCGCCAAATATGAAATAAGTTATGATTCAAAATCACCGTATGATCAACCATACAAAGCAAACCTAATCGGTATGGATAGAGAAGAGGAATTATTTGATCGGATTGAGCTATACCTAAGGGATGAAATGACGCCCAAAGACAAGTTAGCTTTTGAGCAAGAGATAGAGGTAAACCCGGCACTCAAAGAACAAGTTGATAAGCAGCAGCTGCAATTGGATGCAATAGAAGTGCTATTGGAGAGTGATTTACGCGAACAAATGAAAGAGTGGCAAGTATCCGACGCACCAGGGGCAGCTTCTCCAAAGCAGGAAAGTCCGGGGCGTGTGCGCCGCCTTTACCGGATCGGAATCGGAATTGCTGCAGCTATTCTAATCTTACTCGTATTTAGGGTCTTGTTGGACCGCCGCGAGGCTAAAATGGAAATCGTAGAAGAGGAAAAGAAAGAAATCGAGCAACAAGAAGACAAAACGCCCATAGCGGAGCAAGATCCTCCTCAGGAAGAAGTTTCCCCTAAACTTCCTGATCCCCCTAAAGAATCTCCTGCTCCTCAACCATCTCCTCCTACGCCCCAGGTCGACTACATAGCCATAGCCACTAGAAATTATCAGCTGCCGCAGGATTTACAAGGCACATTAAGAAGTACGGAGGAGGAAGATAGAAGCCCCCTTGATGCGGGGCTAGCTGCTTTTGAAGACAAGAATTACTCGAAAGCGATTAGCGAATTAAGAGCCTTAGCTACTTCCATAGGAGAAGATGAATATGCTAGAGCCCAAGAGATACTGGGACACGCCTATTTCCTTAATAAAGATTATACAGAAGCTGCCCAGGTATTTGAGGAACTGGCCAAAGATCCTGATTATGAATCTGTTCGTCAATATGGGGAATGGTATCTTCTTTTATCCTTACTGCCTCAATATGAACGCAATAAGGATAGAATCGATGGGTTACTCAACAAAATTGTAGATCCAGAAGAATTTCATAACTACCGTCAACTTGCAGATGCTTTACAGCTTCAATTGAAATAGTAGAAAACACAGATATTGCTTTAGCGCAGCGGCTGCATGTCCCCAATCCCAATCATGGCAGCCCAGAAGAAGGGATGTCTTAATTCTGGATCTCCCTTATGTTTCTGTATAAAGTCTAACTTGGCTTTATATATGGCTTTATCTTTGGGTTGTTGATTGCTTAAGTACCCGTAAAAATTGGTGATCAAATCCTGGGTGCGCGAATCGCTTACTTTCCACAAGGTGGTCAGCATACTTTTAGCTCCAGCGTATGCAAAAGCCCTTGCCAAGCTGATGATGCCTTCCCCTCGCTGTAATTTACCTATTCCCGTTTCACAAGCGGATAAAACGACTAGGTCAGCATTCAAGCTAATTTCGTAGATATCACGGGCATATAGTTTATCGAATTCATCTTTCTTCCCTGGACGCTTAAAAGCTAGGTAAGCGTAGTCGCCAACTCGATCATCAGCTTTGCCATGTGTAGAAAGATGCAGAATCCGAAATTTACTAGCTTCCTCTTTAAATCGCTCTAGCGTAGCATCATAACCATAATAAGGTTGTCCCTTAAAGATTTTCGCAGCAGTGGCGGTTTCTAAGCCACTGGCAGGTAGAGGTCCAAACTTGTCCCTTAGTGCTAAGCTTGCTAGGACCGTTGTGTCAATATTAGCCTGTAAAGAATCTGCATCATCCAGAAAGAAAGGGGCAAGGCCCAACAAGGATTCGGTGGGTTGTTGCACGTGTTTCTTATTTTGCATTTCTTGTAGTAACGTGCCTGAAAAACAGTAACTTATTTGAAAGTCTTCTAACAAATATTGGTAAGCCGGTATTGCAGTCGGCTTTGGTGGTTTTGTCTTCAAGAGAGCCTCGAAGGGAATATAGCCTAACTTACCATCAGGTACAACGAATAACTTTTTTGTTGATTTTAATTGTTCTTGGAAGGGTTCAATTAGGGTTTGATAGAGTTGATGGGCTGCTGTACTGTAATTCTTTAGTGAACTTTCCTTAAGTCTTGGTGACTGCTTAGCAGTAGGAGCTCCATAGTAGGCATAGATACCTTTCTGAGTCATATCTTGTATCCAATTATCAAAATTGGGATCTTTGGCGATCTGATGAAGTTCAATATGATTCGGTTGGATTAGAAAAGCAAAAATGCTCGTGTCTCCCACAAAGTATTCTACGAGTGCTTCCTTATCCTTAAGTAAGGAATCCTTTATGAAGGAAAGGGGCGTTGTAGAATAGTTGTATTTTAAGCTATGGTATTGGGGATAATTGTTTTCTAAGTTATCTTTAAAACGTTCATATTGCTGATTTACTTCAAAACGCTGCCCATTAAGTGAAATCAATGCAGAGTCGGCTTTTTCTGTGCCTACCGATTTAAAGTACTGCTCTTGCTTGTCATAGGAAGCTAATGATCTTCTTAGTGCTCTTTCTTGCTGTACTAAACTATCTGGAATTTTAGCATAGCTGCGTGCTTGTGCGTCCAGCAATGCTTGCTTTAATAGAAAAGCTTTGGAGCGTTCTGAAACGGCGAAAGCTTCCGTAATATATTTTGTAGAATCCGTTGCTTGAAAAAGTAAATACTTATTATTTAGCATTCCATAGAAAGCAGAAGAAAGGTAGGGTGTGATGGATTTTTGAGAGAGGTCGCCAATAGAACGCAAGTAGTAATCGATTGCATTTTGAAGTTCATCGTACCAGGAATTAGCTACATCTAAGTGTTCTCGCTTAGACTCTGCTAAAAATCTCAATTGTTTAAGATAGGCTTTTGTACTAATGAGGCTTAGTAGCTCCGATAAGGCAGATACCTGTTGCCATTGGCCTTTTTCATAATAGCCAAGAACTTGAGCTGCTTGGTCAAAATACTCTGTAGACAAGACAAATTTAGCTTGCATGAAGGTACTTACGGCCATAGCCCGATATAGGGTAGCAAAAATAGGGTGCTTACTGCCATACATTTGATGATATAAATCCAATGCTTTTTGATAATTTTCTAGAGCTGTATCGTATGCTTCTTGATTAGCTTGATTAGAGCCAATGTTGAAGTAGATAGTAGCTAAAACAGGATGCTGAATCCCATAGTGGTTCAATTGAATCTCAAGTGCTTTATCCAGAAATTGCTGAGATTCATCAAAGGCCTTCATGCTTCCATAGGTAGCTGCCAACCCTGTATAGGTATCAGCTACTCTAACATGTTTTTTACCAAATACTTGTTGCCGGATATCTAATGATTTCTCATAACTCTCAATTGCTTGTTCATATTGGCTAAATCCAATATAGGCAAGACCAAGGCCTTGATAAGCTTCGGCAATTGTTGGATGAATTTGGCCGAAGGTTTGTGTGAGGATTCCTATTGCATTGTTTAAGAACAAAATCCCTTTCGAAAAATCCCCAATTGAAGTATAGTGATTTCCTAGTTGAATGTAGAAATTGGCAGTAGTTGGATGTTGGCCCCCAAAGACCTTTCTTGCAATTTGTAGGGCCTGTTCGAAATAACTGCCAGCCTGTACTTCTTCACCTAGGAAACTATTGTAGTTGCCAAGGTTGAAATAGGATTGAGCAACTTCAGGGTGTTGACCTCCAAAAATCTCGCGTCTCAGTTCCAGCCCTTTCATTAAGTACTCTATTCCTTCAATCAATTGCCCTGTTCCGCCGTAAGAAAGCCCAATATTATTGTATAAACTCGCCGCTAGGGCAGTTTTTTTTCCAGCGATATTTAATTGTAGTTTTAATGCCTTTTGAAAGTAGGGTAGTGCTCCTATAAAATCACTCTTTGTAGCGTGCGCAATACCTAAACCATTATAAGACTCGATAATAGCAGGGTGCTCCGGACCAAAATGTTTTATCCGGATTTCCAGCGCTTTCTCAGAGAGTGCAATTACACTATCTGCACTTTGTCTAAAATAAAATATAGAAGCCTTCAATATCAACAAGTCCACTGTAATGAGACTCTGGGCCTGGCCAATTTGATGGCAAATGTCTAGGGCCTTATTCAATTTAGATAGGGCAACATCTAGGTTGCCTTGTCCGAGGAGGACTCTTGCTTCTTGTGATAAATTCTTAGCAATACTGGTATCCTGGACAGAATAGGTCAGTGTATCTTGAGCTATTATATGGGGATTGAAAAAGAACGAAAACAGAAATGCGAAAGTGAGTTTGGAAAGTAGTTTGCGCATACAACTAAATTAATGAAGAGGTGAAGGATCTAATATCGATATTATTAATGATATCACCATTATGAAGGAAGAACTTATACGAGCTTAAATGGCGAGGTGATCAAGTAAACTAGACCACCCCGCATCAACCAACAGTGGCTGTACAGCTCAAAAACGTAGTTCTTCTACCCAGCTTAATAGGTCGGTGGTCCAGCCATCAAATATTTGTGAAAGTTGGAGGTAGTAGGTTTCGTCTATGACCAAACTCATAAGGCCCCAGATAATGGTAATAGCTAGTAAAAAATTAAAGCTTAGTGCCAGGGGCTCAAGCGTAATCCAGCGAGACACAGGTTCTAAGTATCGACGTTTGAAAGAACGGGGTTGATCTGTTTGATCTATAGTGAATAGAAAACCCACACAGGCATGACTAATCCGTCTAACAAAATCTACCTTGGCAATCTCATCTGTGATGCTGTGGAACCACTGTACAGATTCTTTAAAAAGTCCGTGGATGGTATTAGGATTGCTATTTTTCAATGAGATTAGAAGGGGGACAATATCTCCCAGTAGAGCGAAGAATAGAATAAGAATAATGAATCCCCGACTTCCGGCTTCATTTCGTTGCAAGCCTTCGCGAATCACACTTAAGAAGGAGTGATAGTTGGTCTGTATATTGGTCAATGCTACTTTGACTGCATGTAATTCCTCCAGCTTATCCTGCTTAAAACCAAAATCAAGGTTTTGACCAAGTAGGGTTTCTCCTCTACTAAAATGAGCTACGAGAGTGGAAGGGGACGTTTTACCAAACCTGTAAGCACTGAGCTGTTCGGTTACTCTATTCATCTCCTTCAACTTGGTTGTCTCTGCTAAGCGATTACGTTGCTGTTGCAGCTGCTGCTTCTTCCGAAATAACCGATCAATCGTATTTCTTAAATTCGTGATCCGCCATTCATATTTTACGCGCAAAGAGTCTGTCCGAATCTGATTGAGGGTACTAAATTGTTCCTGCTTCATCGTGATCTCTTGTTCGAGAATTTCAAGCTGGTCACTTAGATTCATGTACTGCTTTTCTTGCTCATTCAGGGAAGCGCGCTTGGCTTTCAGTCGCTGCGTAAGTCTTTCTACAGGGCCAAATACTTCCTCTTTTACCGCTGCCATAAAACGTGCTTCTTCTCCCTGGTACGGAGTCAAAATCTGCGCAGTACGAAAATTCTTGTATCCTTCGGTAAGCCCTTCCACAGATAGCCAGAAAGAAAGCGCGATGACTGTAGTTGCGGCAAGTATGAAAGGAGTAGAACTTCGCTGCTCACTTTCTGAGATCGAACGCTCCATGTTGTTCATCAGGATGGAGAAGATGATATGGAAGATAGTGATAGCAGTGAAGAGGGAAAAACTAGTATGAAGGACATCCTCCTCAATACCTAAGAAGGGCATCTCAGAAAAAAAGCTAGTTACTTTATAGGCACCTGCCCAAGTGGTAAAGAAACTAAAGAAACCGCATAGGAAGATAATAGCTTCAGTTCGATTTGAGGGTAGTTTGAAGATACGTCCGTTACCTTTCTGATTCATATTCATTACGTTTGTACTGTTGGTTGAAATAGTAGCTCGAGGTCGAAGTGGCTTGAGGCCACTCTTGGAATATTCGAGCCAATCAACTTACTAGTGTCGTATTTGAGGAAAAGGTACCCAGGCTTGTTGCTAGAAAACAGCCACGTAACCAATCATGGTTCTTTGGTAGGCGTGTGAAAAGCGTTTTATTGGTGATAGATTGAATGTGAGTTCTTTATATATTGATATGGATTTGGTATATTACCAACGAACTGTTATTGTCAAACACATGAGGAGCACCAGAGATGACAGTAAATCCATTTCATATATAAGTGTTGCTTTGGTTTGACCTTAGCATTTCCAAAGGGACACAAAGAATGAGCTAATGAAATCAGCATATCTGTTTTTATTGATTCCTTTGTTTAGTTTTGCCCCGCCCCAGCGCGCTATTGAGGTGTATATTTTCATGGGGGAAGAATGTATAATCTCTCAATATTATACACTAAGCTTGAAGCAACTCTGGAACGATTACGCTGGCGAGTCCATCCAATTCACCGGGTTTTTCCCAAATCCTTCTTCTTCTCCTGAGAAGATCAAGGCCTTCCAAGATAAATACGAATTACCTTTCCCCTTGTCTTTGGATCTCCAACAGGAACAAATGCGTCGCTTTGGTGTGAAAGTGACACCCGAGGTAGTTGTTTTTGATAAAGACCATTCCCAAATCCTGTATCAAGGCCGGATCGATAATACCTACTTCCGAGTGGGTAAACGCCGGACTATTACTACCAGAACTGAACTAGATCAGGTGCTACAAGCGGTCCAGGCCAATGAAACGCCTGCGGTCGAGAATGCACCAGCTGTAGGGTGTTTTATCACGAAGCTACAGCAACTATCTTCAGATGTTCCCATGTGTAAACCGCTTTCGAAACAATAACAGAATTCATCCCACATGAAAAAATACTACGTAGGCCTAGTCTTAACGCTATTATCCTTCACCTTTACACAAGCTCAACCTACTTTCAGTAAAGATATCGCCCCCATCATCTATGATAATTGCACGATTTGTCATAGACCTGGAGAGATTGGCCCAATGGCCTTAACCAGTTACCAAGAGGTGAAAAACTGGGGTAGTATGATCCAATATGTAACGGAGATTAAATATATGCCTCCTTGGCCTCCCGAAAAGAGCTATTCTACCTTATTGGAGGAGCGAGGATTGACGGATGACGAGATTAAGTTAATTGCGGATTGGGTGGAAGCAGGTATGCCACAGGGCGATCCAGCACTTGAACCAGCCTTACCTATTTTCCCAACTGGCTCGCAGGTTGGCGAGCCGGATTTAGTGCTGTCCTTCGCCGAAGCCTATGAGCATGCCGGAGACAACCGAGATCAATATCAGACTTTTGTTTTGCCAACTGGGCTCACGGAAGATCGAATGGTTAAGGCGGTGGAGGTGCGTCCAGGCAATGGCAAGATCGTGCATCATGCTATTATTGGTTTGGATGTGTCGGGGCAGGGCAGAGCGAAGGATGCAGAAACCCCTGAATATGGATTTCCCTCCTTTGGTACCTTTGGCGTGACACCGGAAGAGCTATACGCCGGCTACGTACCAGGGGCGAAAGCCCGGAAGTATCCACTAGGGACGGGTTCTCCTATGTATGCTGGCTCGGATCTTTTGATACAAATGCACTATGCACCGGTTGCAGTTACAGAGTATGATTCTTCTACCGTTAATGTCTTCTTTGCGGATGAAGAGGAGGAAATAGTCCGCCATATTAAACATGAGGTCATGCTACCTTTACCTTCCACCTTGCTCAACGGCCCTTTTTATATGCTACCAGGAGAGGTGAAGACTTTCCATGGGGTGTGGGAAGTACCCAACAAGATTAGTTTATTAGGGATTACACCGCATATGCATTTATTAGGGAAGGACTGGGAAGTATATGCTGTTTCACCAGCTGGTGATACGACTAAGCTGATTCAAATCCCCGATTGGAATTTCAATTGGCAGGGTACTTATTTTTTCGATCGGTATCAAGTCTTAATGGCTGGAACTCAAATCCATGCCCTTGCCACCTACGATAATTCTGCAAATAACCCGATGAACCCCAATGACCCGCCTGCCTTCGTGACTTGGGGAGAGGGTACCCGGGATGAGATGTACTTTCTACCCTTAACTTACGTAGATTACCAAGCCGGAGATGAGGATCTAACTTTCACTGATGATGTCTTATCCGATGTTGAGGACCAGCCATTTTATACCTCGGCAAATACGATTGAAGTCCTTTTTCCTAATCCTGCGGAGGAAGAACTGAATATAGTTTTTTCCTTAGCGGAGAAAAGTCAGGTGAGTATTGACATCCTGGATGTAAATGGTCGTGTGGTACGAGCCATTGCTCAAAATCAATGGTATCCCGCAGGTAAGCAGTTGGCAAGGGGGCAAATAGGGGATCTGCAGAAAGGGGTTTATCTATTGCGAGTTCAGGGGGCTGATTTTTCACTGTCCGAATCTTTTACGGTGATACGGTGATGATGCTATTGTTATGCTAAGCGCTTGCTGGTTTCCTTTTTTGGACTACGTACAAAAGGCCTACTGTCAACAACGCCAACCCTCCATATATTAACCAGCTAGGGAAACCAGGACTCCTCAGCGGTGATATATCTCCATACTGCACGAAAGCGGCCCAAAAATAAGGGTGGGATTGTTCCTTGTCTGCCTTCGCCAGAAAATCTAGTTTTGCCGCGCGTAGTGCTTCAGGCTTTGATTTACCTTGAAACAAATGTTGATGGTAGCGGGTCATGATTTTAGAAGTAGCGCAGTCATCCACTGACCATAAACTGGTAAGTGTGCTTGGGCTTCCGGCCAATCGAAAATCTCGGGCGAGACTTAAGATGCCCTCGCCACGCGCCAGCTGGCCAGTCCCTGTATTGCATGCACTGAGAATGGTTAGTTCCGGCTGTATTTTCATGGCTTGTAGGTCGATCCCCGTCAGCGCTTGATCACTGAAGAAGATCTTATTTCTTTCGGAATTTTTTTCGTCTATACAAGCATGGGTGGCCAGGTGTAGGATACGGGCTTGGGCAGCCTGCTCCATAAAGGCAGCCAAAGTAGCATCCAAACCCGTTACAGCTTCTCCCGACCAAATACTGGAAATTTCCTCGACTTCACCTTGGCTACATTGTAGGCTATACAATTCATCGGCAGTACAGCTTGCTCGCGCCTCTGCGATGGCGGTGCCAAAGCTTGGTGCGTAGGCTAGGAGAGGGGTAGTGGAGGAAGGAGACTGCCTACTAGTTGGTTGATTGAGTAGTAATTGGGTGGAGTAGGCGTAGCTGATGGAGTATTTCGTCAGGAGAGAAGAGTTATAAGGTGAATCTTCAGGATCAAACTCATAGTTGAGTACTTCAAAGGGCAAATATCCCAATTCTCGATCGGGTACAAAGATTAGGGATTGTAACGTTGTTCTTCCATCTAGCAAAGGACCTAATAAACTTTGGTACAAACTATATCCAAGTTGATTTAACTGACTAAGGTCTGCCTTGAAGCTTTGACTATTAGGGGCTATTCCCAGTAGTTTTCGTAGCTCAAAGGCTTGTTTCTGACATTGCCCCCAGTTAGGAACGACTTCAACAATAACCTCGTCTTTCGTAATTAAAAATGAATACAATTTTTCTTTACTAAAAAAATACTCCACCAAACCTTGTCCATCCTGTAATAGTTTTTCTTGAAGATCCTTTATAGATGTAACTTGCGGTTGATATTTTAAGCCATAGTATTCAGGAAACTCTCGTTCAATTTGACGGATTAGCTGAGACTGATTTTGCTCGATCTTAAATTTTTGATCTTCCAGACTTGAGATCCGTTCTTGTTCCTGCTTATTTTCTCTAGCCTCCAAAATACTCTTCTTTAGGAAACTAATGCTAATGGCGAATTCTTGCTCTTTAATTCTAATGCTATCAGGTATGGTTTCCCTTCCAAGCGCCTGGTCTGCCTGTAATTCTTCTAGAAGAATGGCGGCTTTGTTTGCTTCTGCGAATCTGAATGCCTGTTCTAAATATCTTTGCTCTGGTTGTTTGTTATACAATTCTATAGCTAGTTCAACTGCTTCCTGGTAGATTGTGATGACTTCCGCACTTAATAATCGTTTTGATGCTTCTGATTGAAAACTTTGCCGGTTTTTTTGAATCAACCCGGAAATTACTTCATAATGGGTTAAAGCTGCCTCCAGGTAACTTGGATCATTGTGGGCCAAACCATATTGACTTAGAGCCTTTACTTTGTTAGACAAGATGCTGAGGCCAACGAAAGGGCTGGAAATTTCGTCTACTGCAGGGGCCTTCGTGGGAGAATTCAGGAAAGACCCAGGACTAATTGTTGTTAAGGCGTCTTGAAAAACAGGAAGAGCGCTTTCGGCCTTATTTTGAGCCAATAAGATCGTTGCTAAATCATTGTACGCTAAAGCAAGAATAGGGTGAGTTGGGCTGGATTTGTAGTGCTTCTCTTTATACTCCAAGGCTCTTTGAAAGGCATTGTAACTTCTACCGAAGTCTTTCTTCCCGAGGTAGGCCTTTCCCATTTCTTCATAGATCAAGCCATGATAGTAATATTGATTAGACCCTTTCAACTGCAAGGCTTGTTTCGCATAGCCAATCGCTTCTCCAAATTTGTTAGCCTCACTAAGTACCCCTGCAAGATTGATCGCAAACTCTATTTTCTTATTGATCACTAATGGTGCTTCGGCTTCGTTTGGAAGTTTCCGGAAGCCTTGCGTTAACAATTCTTCGGCTTTTGCCAGTCTACCAGCCTTCCCATGTGCTACCCCTAGAGAAAGAAGGATTCTGACTACCGGTAATTCTTCCTCAGCGTGTTCGCTAGATTGAATTTGATAGGCTTTTTCTAGATATCCGATTGATTCTTCATAATCGCCAGTATGGTGAAAATTTTGACCTAAAGTTTGGTAGATGTTACCTACCAATTCTTTGTCATAGAATTTAGTGCCTTTACGTTTTTGATGCTGATTTATCGCTTGAAACAACAACAGAGTGGATTTACTGTAGTCGCCTTTTCTTTGTTTGATGACCCCAGCAGTGTTTAATGCATAATCACTATTCAAATCTGATAGAATCTGGAATTCTTCGGCCTTACGGAGAGCTTCAGTGATCAGTGAATCGGCCTCCATAAACCTTTCTTGTCGACGCCGCAATATGGCCAAACCATTAATGCTAAGCACTTCCATTTGTGAATTCCCTGATTTGCGAAAGTTATCTAGTGCTAAGGCTGTATAGTAATAACAGCTATCATAGTCATTCGGGAAACTCTCGGATAAATCAAAATATGAGTAGCCTAAAGAATCAAATGCTAAAGAATCGATTTGTTGGCCCTGTAGAACAACCGGAAAGCAGTTGAGGATAAATACTTTTAAAAGTAGAGTATATCTCATAGTGGCATTTCTTAAGATGTAAGTAGGCCCCAAGTAGTGTAGTACATTGAGGCCATAAACCAGTACGGTTGTTCAGGACATCGGTCTCTTACTTTGATAATTTCACTATCTTTTTTGTGATTAATTCTTTTCCAATCTGGATTTGGCAAAAGTAGATACCAGGAAGTAGGTTTTGGGTCTGGATTTGCCAAGTACTAGATCCCGTTTGTACAATAGAAGAGGGCTTTACAACTTTCCTTCCATGGTTATCCAACACTTGGATGATAGTGTTTTTTTCTTCTGGGTTGTGGTATTGGATTACGAGTTGATCATGAACTGGGTTTGGATAAACCTGTATTTGACTAACCTTTGCAGTTGGGATAGTTTCGGGTGTAGCAATTGAGAAATTCGATACTTCAAATTCTTCCTGTGAAGACGTTCTGGCGTTGGCAATGCTGCAATTTAGCCAGACATCCTGTGAAATCAAAGCTCCTTCGTCGTCAATAGCGGCATGGCAGAAGCAACTCTCGGGAAAGAGGGTTTCTATGCATTCATTAGAAACCTGTAATGCATAAGGGCTTTCTTGTTCTGTAATATCAGTTCCTACTAATCGATACTCCAATGTTATAGCCTCGCAAGATGAGACTTTCCCACAAATACTACTGAAGTCAACTGGAACGGAGACATTTGCATGAAAAATATTCGAGCAGTGTGGGGCTGTAGCACCTCTTGCAATATCTGGAGAACAAGCTTCAGCTCCTTCATTCGTTTCTCCATATTGGAAACTTGTAATAGGTTCTGAATATCCCAAAAGGATAGCGCCCGGAACTCCCCGATAAAAGACGGCAATTCGTGGATACTCACTACAAAATCGAGGCCAACTAAAGGTACTTCCTTGCCCAGCTACATGTAGCGAAACGTTCAAAACATCTACTTGATCAAGTGGATTTTGAGGACAAAAAGTTTGTCCATCAAATCGATTATCTCCTCCCACCGTTCTTATGTGTGAGATCGGATCATTTTTTTCAACTTGAGCCTTGACGGCCACAGAAAGAGTAAACATCAGTAGAAGTGGTAGCAAAAGAAGTTTTGCAAAGAATTGATTTTTCATGTCAGTGTTATTCAGAAATTAGGTAAAGAGCGCAAGCGATGAAAGGGGAGCCTGCTAAACCAATTTCCAGCCAGGATGAGTTAATTTTTATGACCGGTAGAAAAGGGTTCTTTGTAGATGAGCCTTGAAAGGCTAAAAAGGTAACTTCTTTTTCTAAGTTTTTATAAAAAAGAGATTTTTTTCTATGCGCCGGGCCCCTAGTAGTGTACTTATTCCCTCTTGGATGCCCCGAAAATTGAGGATAGATCAGTGAACTCTAGAAACCAAGTCGTAGCCCAGAATAGAACCTAGCACTTGGGGAAAAACCTTTTTTTTGGTTACCTTTCCAATCGTGAACGTATCATTATTGTACTAGCTCTAGGGCCAGAGATCATGAGCAAAGATCCAATTATTGTTAAGTTACAATCCTCTGTTCCAAAAGAGAACGAAGAAGGATTCCTCCTGCTCTATGATTGTCTGTATGAAAAAGTGCAGGCCTATGTTTTGAGAAATAGGGGAGATGAAACCGAAGCTCGGGATATATTTCAAGAAAGTTTGCTGGTGCTCTATAAACTAGCTAAGCAAGGTCGATTAGCTGAAGTAGAAAACGCAGAGGCTTACCTGTATACCATTTGCCGCAATCGCTGGCTGCGTTATTCCCAGTCACGTGGAAAGACGGTAGAGATCACGGAAAACCACCATACCATCCCTGTAGATGAAGTAACTGTTACAAGAATCATCGACCAAGAACGGCAGCAATTGCTTGATCGCTTGCTGCAAAGTTTGGGGGAGGTCTGCTATAAGATTCTCATATACTTTTACTACGAGAAGAAGTCCATGAAAGAAATCTTGGATTTGATGCCTTTTAAGACCGAACAGGTCATTAAGAACAAGAAATCTAACTGCCTGAAAAAGATGAGAGCCCTATTAGAGGAATATCCCCAATTGAAAGAAATGATTCAATAATCTTGGCCCGATGGAAGAGAATGATATAGAACGTATTGACCGGTTCCTTAGGGGAGAGATGGATAAGGCAGAAACTCAAGCTTTTGAGCAGGCCTTGTCCGAAAACCCAGAACTACAGAAAAAAATGAAAATACAACAAGAACTAGTATCCTACATTGATCTGATGGGAGATCAGGAGGTGCTAGCCAACATACGCAAGGCAGAAGATACCTATCGTTCTAGAAAAGCAGGAACGATCAAAAAGATGTCTTGGCTTCGCCCAGCTCTAATAGCGGCTAGCTTAGCACTATTGTTATTTGTGGGATGGTGGTTTTTGATGCCTTCGAGTGAGCCCGATGTCTTATATGCTAGTTTCTATCAACCTTACGAACTATCTTTTTCTAGTCGAGATGGCGGAAACGCCGAGACGCTGCTCGCGGCCAACGCGGCCTATAATGCACAGGATTATGCTCAGGCTTTACAGGCCTTTGAGCGTTTGCCAGTAGATTTACAGACTAGTAAAGTAAAACTAGCCATGGGCATATCTCATATGGAACTATCCTCCTTTGGATCCGCCCTGAGCCTTTTTGATCAAATCATCGAGTTGCAAGACCCGCTATTCTTAGACCAAGCGCTTTGGTATAAGGGACTTTGCTTACTAAAGCAAGAAAGGTTGGATGAGGCGAGCACTGTTTTTCAAGAGGTGGTAAATAACGCCAATTCGATTTTTAATCAAGAAGCTAGTCGATTGTTAAAACGCCTCAAGTAATTGCCCTTTTGATATGCTTCTGTTGATGAACCTACCCATTTTCTCGGGATCTGATCTATCGGAACAGGAAAGGGCTTGGTGACTAGCTGTGTCCTCTAAAAAAGGAGCGGAATCAGTTTTCTTAAAATAATTCTCTTTTAGCGGTTACCTTCTCCTTGCTTGTCTACTCCTTATAGTAGACACAAACGCGGTCTCTAAAATTTACACTGATAGTTAACATAAAATCAATCAATTCTAATTGATTCAACACGATGGATTTCCATTGGATCATTCTAAACATAGCAAGCTTGGAATGGGGTGGAGTCTATTGCGTTAATCCCGATTTTGCCTTGATTGCTAGGTAGATAGGGCAATTAGAAAAGTGCTAGAACACATATGTCAGTGTAATAATTTTGAGGCATTAGCTACAGGAGGATTTAATCTCCTGTGGCGGCCTCCTTTTCCTAATTTCTTCCGGCACTGACAGAAGGTTGAATATTTATTCTTTCATCATTTTAAATGACTGTTTTATGAAGAATACCATGCTTTTTGGTCTGCTGCTTATAGGTGTTTTCTCTTTGGCTTCCTGTGAGAAAAATACTTTTGACAAGGGAATAAAAATGCAATTAGTTGATAAAGCTACTATGGAGCACGAAGCCAATACTCGTTTCAAATCCGCTCCTCCGTGCGATTGTCGATTGATTTCCAGAGGTAGTTCTTATAATATTAATGTATGTGGTCAGGGGGTCAGTTCTGTGCCTTGTACCATGAGCCCTTGTCCGGGTAGTGGAACAACTAGGAATCTTTACTCTAGCAACCAAGACTTTTTGGTAAGTAGTGGAGCCACCTTTCAACTAAAGAATACTGGCGTTACCACTTTTGCAGGTTCGGTTCGATGCCAATCCGGCAGTACTACTAATCTCAGTTATCCCGTCATTTTAGCCCCAGGGCAAGTGGCATACTTCGATACGAATGCTTCCACTTGTCAGGTAGGCAGCGTTGATTGTTTCTAAAAAACTTTCATCTCGTAGTTACCTTTTAGACTAATCCAGTATCATATAGATAGAGGCAAGATTGAGGCACCCAATAAAGGCTCTTTTTCTGCCTTAGTGATGGCCTGGGACTCTGAGCCCCCCGCCATCCCCATAGGGCTGGAGGGAACCATTGACTCCAACGGTATCGTGCAATTACAATGGCTAGCCAATACAGAGAAGGATTTAGGTGGCTATAAAATATATAAGTCCTATGTGAAAGATGCAGAGTTTTCGGGCATTACCCCTCGCCCACTCCAAGAGACCTCCTTTCAGGACACGGTGAGTATGACCTTAGGCAATGAATTTGCCTATTACAAGATTCAAGCTGTAGATAAAAGGAATAATCGTTCGGATTTTACAGCCATCTTGACCCTAAAGAAAGTGGATGTGCATCCACCAGTCGAACCAAAGATCTTTGCTGTCAAAAAGCACCAGGATCGAGCGGAGATAAAATGGTACAACAGTAGTAGTAAAGATGCGGTGAGCCATCGACTTTTTAGAAAAGTTATGGGCGAGGATGCCGATTGGACATTACTTGCAGAATATCCCCATTCACAGGAAATATCCGTTTACGTAGATAGTACTTTATTAGTCGGAAAAACCTACCTCTATACTTTGACGGCGCTGGATGATGATGGCTTGGAATCCAAGCCTGCACAAGCTGTGTCGGCTAAGCTGGTAGGAGGAATTAAGAAGAGGTTTGAGTTGATAGAAACAGCAATCAATGAGGAAGACAAGAGCTTACGAATCAGCTGGCTTTATCCGGATCAGGCAGAAAAGTATTGGATATACAAGGGCACTAAAGATGAACAACTCTCTCTATTTAAGGTATTAAAAGCGGACAAGGATTTCTTGGTAGATACTTCCGTAAAAACAGGAAAAGTTTATCAGTATTATTTGAGAGCAGTATTAGCTGATGGTTCACTCTCGCCCTTCTCTCGCAAAATAGAAGTGCAAATTCCTGCCGATTAGGGCGGACTTATCCGCTATATATCACCAACCCATCTTCAATTACTTCGAAGATGGGCTGGTGTCAATGAATGTAGACGAATGAAGCAGGGTGTCTCTACCCACCCAAATTAAACGAAAAGCCTAAAAAGTACCCCATCTCATACACATTCCGTAGCGGAACATTAGATTCATCAAAAAGATCACCCACCTCAAAATCTTGCCCGAGGCGTTGTACTCGGCCACCCATGATACCGGTACTGATAACGACCCGCTGCCCTTTCCCTAAGATGAGACTTGGACCTATGAAGTACGTCTGTCCGGTAGTTTCACCGCCGATGGCTACACCTAGTCCAAAGGAACCGCCTAAAGAAACGGAGCCCTGACTTTGTCGATAGAAGTGGATGAAGGAGGTGACGATAGGGAGAAAGGCATCCCCATCTTCGGCGCGAATTTGGCCGTCACGGCTGAAGTAGTTTTGCGGACGATCGAAAAAGCCGCCAAAGCTAATACCGACACTGGCATTCACCTTTATCCCGCCGTATACGGGGAATTCGATGGGGGCAACCGCCTTCTTTTTGACATTTTTGACTTGAGCGGAGTCGTTGGGGGTAAGGGTAATATTGAGCTTTACTTCATCTTGCTCTGGGGTGAAGGTGTAGGTGTAGGCAAAGGGATGATCCTTGAGTTCTTCATAAGTGTATCTAACAGACATCAGATCTTTGATATCCCAATTCTTTAGGCCATCGGCCTGTTCCGACATTTTGGCGACTTGTTCCTCGTAATTAGATGCCGTTTGCTTTACCTTGTCTTAGGCGACCATCAGCGATTGTTTTTCGGCAGGCGAGGGAAGCGGTAAGGAGATCAAGGAATCTTTGATCAATTCCAGAATTAAGATCTCTTTTTCTAATTCTACCACCAGTTCTTGATACCTACTGATCTTCTGGTTCAGTTTGGATCTAATATTACCTTTCTTAATCACTTCGCTTAGGTCTAAATCTTCTGGTTCTTGATCATCGAAGACTCGATTGAGGTATTCTAGGGATAGTCGCTTTATCTGATCTGGTCTGAGTTGCGGGTTGTATTTGAGTTGTTCAATTTCCGCAACCATAAATTGGTTCTCTGCGAAGATGGTGATATCGGATTCGATAGAAGAGTTTTGGGTAGATATTCGATTCTCCTTGCGAATGATATTCTTGATTGCAGAGGAGTAAGCCGCACTCAAACGGCTGTATTGTTTTGCTTGGGCAGAGGATTCTGCCGTAGCAAAATTCGCGCCGCCTTCCTCATTGTTGGCTAGCCAATCTACGCTATTTTGGACTGAACTCCCACTTCCTCCCGATTGCCCCGCCGTGGACAATAATTGGGAAAGTAGGTTCTTGTTACCGACCTGAAACATGTTTCCACTGCCAGCCGACGGGACTACTACATCCTTCTCCTCCAAGTCAATCGATAAATCATAGAGGTAATCATTGTAGTTGACAACGTGCAGTTTTACAGGTTTTCCCTTACGAAAGCTAGGTTCAGTGGTCCATTTTCCATGCTGAATGTAGTAGAGAGAATCAGCGGATACATCGTAGTAGATGTGTATGTTTTGTGCAGTTAAAAGGTGGCAAATACAGCTACAGATAAGCAGGGAGAGGATCCTCATGGTAGATTAGTTTTTTAGGCTTTGGCCGAAATTGATTTATGATAATGGCCAAAAAGTAGGAGGAGTACTTTTAGATTGGATTGCTAATATAGCCAAAATTATTTTACTTTACTTGGCGAGGTTTGTTTATCTTGATAGGCTAAAATGATAGCGGTAGTATGTGGAATAAGGTGTACAGGCCACATAGTATTATTGTGACCTGTTTAATTTTTGTTTTCATAGGGTTTCTAGAGTTGATTAGACTCAAAACGCATTTTTTGGATCCCTTTAACCACGGTATCCAGGAGTATGAGATTACCGATATTGTCTATACCCAACTGAGTAAACCTAAGATTGAACTAGATTCCTTGATTAGAATTGTCCATATTGGGAATGCTAATCGGGAACAGTTGGCAGTTATGATTGATCGGATCTCATCGGCTGGAGCTAGGGTCATTGGTCTGGATGTTATGCTGGATGGGAGAAAAGACTCGATACAGGATGAAAAACTGCGGGCGAGCATCGAGCGGGCTGGAAATGTAGTGCTAGCCAGTGAACTTCAGAAATTTGAAGCAGAAGAAAAAAAGTTTGAATCCTTAATTAGCACCGATAGTTTATTTGCAGCACATGCCAGTTTAGGCTTTATCAATTTTCCTTCCAATCATACTAAGACCATTCGTTACTTTAGTCCACAAGAGTCCGTAGGAGATAGCTCTGCTTTGGCTTTCTCGATGGCTATCCTGCAGCAGTATAATCCGGAGGTTGTGCAGCAGTGCCTAAAACGCAATAAGGAAGTAGAAAAAATACACTTTAAGGGCGATCTGATGAGCTTCTCCCATTATCCTACCGAACTGGTTTTGGACACAACCATTGAGGTGGCACAGTTAAGGGAAGTGCTAAACAACAAGATCGTCTTACTAGGATATATTGCTGAAAAGGACACAGAAAATCCACTAAAGGACCGATTCTATTCCCCCCTTAATAAAAACTATGCAGGTAAGTCGATCCCCGATATGTATGGTGTGGTTATTCACGCTAACATTATTAGCATGGTGCTGGAAGGGCGATACATCAGAGAATTGCCGGAATGGTTGATTTGGGGGATTGCCTTAATCTTCTGTTACATTAATGTGTATTATATCCATGAAATATACGAAAAATTCCACCCTGCTTTTCATGGTATTACTCGTAGTTTACAGTTGATTGAATGCATGGTATTGTTTTTTCTCTTAGGTATTTTGTTTTATTACTTTAGGCTACAAATAGACTTTGGAGTGGGTATACTAGCACTTTTATTAGCCTATGATATCATCATGATCTATGAAAGTCTGCTATTGAAGAAAATTCCAATTTTGCAGAAGATAAAGGATAAATTTTAGTGAATTAAGACGCGTTTTGAAGACTTTGGCCGGATTTTTGCATATTTCAATCGTAAAACCTTGTGTTTTTATCGACCTGAGAATACTTTTGAAGTATTCATCCATATTAATCTCCTCAGATAACATGTGATCCTCCAATATCTTTCTGACTGCAGATCAATTCTAAGATTGGGTCTGACATCTTTTACTAAAGTTTTCTAATTTTAATCGTTCTTCTCCCTTCATAATCAGGTAGTAATGTCTTTGCGGACAATTAGCTACACCAAGATAGGATAGGTCTAAGCAGGATATCCTCTAAAACCATGATCATAGTCTTAAGATGCGATAGATCTGTATAGCTTTGGATCTGACGGCTTCGTATTAATTCGCAATACTAATTAACCCAAGTTGTGATGAATGAGTACAAAAAAGGAAGATTTTGCAAAAAACATAGCTTAGGGCTTGGTTTTGCTGCAAATATCTGACGCATTTGGGCTCCTTAGAATGAATCGCAACTTACATTAATTATATATCATAAACATGAATCGATTTTTTTTCACTGCGACTCTACTGCTGTTCAGCACTTTGCTGATTGGACAAGATAAGGTAACCGTGCTCACGGTCACTGGGCATGTGAATTACTTTAGTGGCGCCAGCAATATTGGGAAACGTGTTTTGCCGGGACAATTGCTCCCTACCATAGGTTTCCTACGTTGCGAGGAAGGGGCTACAGCCATGTTGGTGTTTGAAGGCCAACGTCATCCGATGAAAAGCAAGCAAGAACTCGACTTAAAGAAATTGCAAAAACAAAAGAAGAAAGGGAATAGATTGGGCTATTTGGGGCGTTTTCTAAATTTCATCGGTTCTTCTGTAAACAACACAGAGGATAATGATAAACTGGAGAAACACCACGAACGGTATATGACCTCGGTGGGTGGAGTCCGGGGTTTTGCACAGGCAGAAGCTTCCATTAAGACCTTCGGGTATCTATCTGGGCCGATGGGCGGTGGAAGGGTTACCTTCCGATGGGAGCAGGACAAGCAGGAGGTTCCATTCTATCAGTTTACTATTCATAAAGAAGGGGAAAAAGAGGCGCTGCTACTGGCAAAGGTCCGGGCAAATGAAGTGTCTATTGATCTTGATCAATTGAGTATAGCTGCTGGCGAGGTGTACCATTGGCAGGTAAGCGCGCAGACCAAGGCGGGCGAAGAATTGTCCACTGTTGAAGTCCCCTTTAGTCTAGAAGCTGAAGCCTTGGCTAAGTTGTTAACGGGGAACCGTTTGCAGAAAATGAAAAATGCGGTAGAGCAGGGGGAGGAAGAATTAGTGGTGTTGCAGCAGTTAAGTGAGAAAGGGTTTAAACATGCCGCCTACAGCAAATACAAGTCGATGCTAGAACAAGAGGCTAATAATCTATTGATCAAACGCCTTTTTGCTTCTTTTCTGGCGGAAAATGATGACCTGGAAAGGGCTAAAGAACTGCTATCTGGCATCCAATAGTAAGGATGCTTACTACACCAAATTGATTACATGAAGAAACCGCTGTTCATATTGTCTGTGGGGATCCTACTATCTGTAGAACTCCTTGCTCAATCCCACCCAAAGATCTTCGCTTATGGTTTGAGTGGTTGGTCCAAGTATGAGCCCAAGGCCGTAACGGGTTATAAGAAGGAGGTAGCCAATAGGGTGTATAAGAGATTAATTCGCGCAACGGGTGATTATAGCACTGCGGTGCCAACCTTTGTGATGAATGATGGTCAAGAAGTGGTGGCATGGATGGATCCCAAAACCCCAGTAATTGGACTGGAAGAAAAGGCCTATGATATCTGTACGAGTTTTGGTGCAGATTCGCTCAATGCTTTAGCTGCTATCTTGGCGCATGAAATTATCCATCACTACGAAAAGCACGACTGGAATCGACACTTTGCGCAACAGGACGAATTGTCAGAACAGGTCGATATAGAGGAGATTCTCCCCTATGAGACGCAGGCTGACCATTTGGGCGGCTTATTGGCTTTTTCCGCTGGCTTTGATACTTACCGGGTCAATTCTGAGTTCCTGTCCAAAGTATATCGCGAATATGGTTTTGATGACCAACTGGCTGGTTATCCTAATTTGGAAACCCGCAAGGCCATGGTTGACAATACGGTGAAGGAGTTGTGGCAAATCAAAAAGATCTGGGAAACGGCCCGCTTGTTGAGCTTCATCGAAGAACATGAGTTAGCAGCCACCTATTATCAATACGTATTGAAGACTTACCAAGGGTATGAAATCTATAACAATGCCGGGGTCAATGCAGCTTTAGCAGCTCTACAATTATTCGAAGCAGAAGAATGGACCTACATTTTACCATTGGAGCTGGACGGTAATGCTCGCTTAGATCGGGTGAAGTTTCGTGCACCTGATGATAAAGTAGCAAAACGACAGGAGCTGCTAGAACAAGCTAATCGATATTTCGAGAGTGCGGGTTTGTTGCAAAAAAACAACCCTATGGTACTGGTAAATCAGGCCTGTATTCTGCTCTTGCAAGGAGAAACAGAAGATGCTTACGATTTGGCCAAAAAAGCTACCCGTAAGAGCAAGCAAGCGGAACATGGTAGAGAAAAGGCCTATGCAGAAGTCGTCTTGGGCATTGCTGCAGCCCAACTGGAGGAAGAGGAAGAGGCCGTAGAATGGCTAGAGAAAGCGAGTAAAGTGCACCCTGAATTGGCGGGCAGAAACTTGCAATTATTAAAAGGGACCAGTGAGCGCAGCGCACCACCAAAGGATGCGAAAGGGAAAGAAAGAATCGAGGCGCTTGATCTACAAGAATTCTTGATGGAAGCAGAATTGGATACGACCCTGGAAATCGGTAGCGACAATCAGATCATTGGATTGCGAGCCTTTGAGCATTCTGATCTCTTCTTACATTTTCAACAAGCAGATGAAGGAACGGAGTATGTTGTATTCCATCAAACGGCGGTGAATTATGAGCAAGCCTCGGCCCGAGGAATTAAGGTGGGAGCTGCGCAAGTGGATATAGAAAAAGCCTATGGACGTCCAAACACCACTTTACAGTTAAGTAATGGTCAGTGTTTGCACTATAAACTACTTAAATTGCTGTTCTTCGTTGATACACAAGGTCAATTGACGCATTGGACTACCTACGAAAAGGAACTCTTTTAACTTATTGGTATCCATGCTCCATTGTAAACAAAGAACAGACTCATTATTCAAACCATAAACTCAAACTATGCGAAGCGTGCATTTAGTCCTCCTATTCTTGTTTTCGCTTAGCGTTTCCGTTACGGCACAAGATGACTTCATGGTAGCCTTTAGCGTAAACGGCAAGGTCAAGTATAAGGCAGGAAAAAAGACCAGGGCAAAACGACTTACACAAAGTACTTTGCTCTTTCCCGAAGCGATGGTCAAGGTTAAAAAGAAAGCTTCATTAGGCCTGTACTACGGCCGCGAATATCAGACCCTGGACCAAAAGGGGAAGTATTATATTTCTGATTTAATGAAAGAGGCGGATGGGAAAAGAGCACGTTTCGTGGCGCCTTTGTTTGATGACTATTTGATGGCCTCGGCAAAAGATAAGGGTGGCCGGGATGGCAGAGGTGGTATTGGATTTGGGGATTCACGATTTAAGATTGTTCCTTTTCAACCCTATCACAAAGGTGAGGAAAGAGGCAAAGTTAGTGGCCCGGAGATCAAATTCCGCTGGAAGATTAGAAAGGAAGTCGACCCATCGATCAATACCTTTAAGCTGAAAATTATTAAGCGAGGAGGAGATGTAATACATGAAACTACAGTCGAAGGATCCGAATATATCTTGAAGGTAGCAGATATTTCATTAGCGTATGGCAACTATCGTTGGCAGGTAGAAGCTACGGCAGATGCTGACATATCAACTCCGCAAGTAGCCTTTGCTTATGTAGATGCGGCAGAGGAGGCCAAAGTACTAGAACGGGTAAAGAAAGATGAAGTATATCAGATGGGTGATCCAGCGGCTAAGGTATTCTTTGAGGCCGCCCAACTAGGGCACCGAAGGGGGGATATCGTAGGTTCATCAAGATGATGGGTTCGGTATAGGCGGCGACGGCGGAATTGATATTATAGGCACTAAATTTTTTAAGATAGGCTTGTTTCCCTTTACTGAGACTACTCTTTTTCTCTCCCATACTCCAGGGACCTCGATTCTCCAAGTCTAAGGTGCGAACTTTATCTAGGTCAAACTTGTGCATCCTGATCTGACTGATATCTTCAGAAATGATGGTTCTCGTATGAAAAACTTCTGGTTGAGTAAACTGCCGCGAGATAGTTTCGAGATTTGTCACCTTTCTGAAATGAAAACTATGACTGTAATCAGCTGTTATGAGGAACTCACCATCGCTAGCTAAATGCATAAATTCTGCGAAGTAGTTTTCATTAGGCATACCCGAGCTTACACCAGTTTGGAGATTCCATCTACTAATGGTATAGGAAGCCGCCCGCTGAGTAATTCCCGTAGACCACATGGCCGTGCCCAATCTAGCCAGGAAGAGTTCATTGCCATCCGAAGAATAAGCGAAATCTCCCATAGGTTGCACTCCTCGGAGCATGCCCTCTTCTGGGAACTTCAGACCTGCTGTCTGTGCTTGATCGAGATTGTTGAAGGTATTTGTAAGTTCGCGGGAGAAGTCAACTACTTGAACTTCGTCTCGGGTTTGGTAGATCATTTTGCCCTGACCAAGCGATCTGATGCCGTATTCATCTGGGGGTTGTACAGATAAGTTGAAGAAGTTATTTTCATTGGCCATGGAACCATCGGCGGCCTTGAAATTCGCTATGACCTTTCCCCGTTCAGTTCTGACAAAAATGGATTGGCTGTTTTTGTTGAAGTGAAGTATTCCTTTTTCCCTTGGGCCGTCTACCTCCCATATTTTACTACCCGTATCTAGGTTCCAGACTACTAATTTCCCAGTCTTCTTCCGAACAGCTAACAATTGTTTTTCCTTCCCAATAGCGTAGTCCAACATGTCCTCCGTTGCAACCCCTAGTGTTTTCACACTTTGCCCACTATTGACATGCCAGATATGGACTTGGCCTTTTTGATCCAGCACGGCGAAGGTTTGCTTATCCCGAAACCATACTTCTTCTACGGGGACTGAGTGTTGAATTCGCCGTAGTAATTGCGTTGTCTGATAATTCCACAGGATGATCTGCTGATCTATTCCGATGCTAACCAATAAACGATGATCTGGAGAAAGGTCCATTCGGGTGATCCGCTCAATATGTCCTTTTTGATCTACAATTAATTCGGGTTGTTGGGCCAAGATGAAATAGGGAAGTAGACATAGGAGAATCAACGAGAATCTTGTCTTTGTGCTTGAATAGGTCATGTTGAACTGGTGTTTACGATTGGATTTGGCTGTAGCTCAATTTCAATCATCCATTGTAATTCAAAGATAATGTCTTCTGTGAGCTGTGCAAGCTTCCGTCATGTATTCCGAAACCCGGAAGGTTCCTTGGTTTATTACCTTTTTACAATGCCTCTATTCCGTTGAAATTCACGTCTTTCTATACCCTTAGCTGCAGCAGCAGCTATAATCACTCGATTAGCTCTTCTGCTTGTATAATGATCTCTTCAAGGAGCTCGTCCAATTTGTCCAAAGGTGCTTTCTCTTTGTTCAGCGGACCTATTTCTTTTATCCCTCGAAACAAAGTGGCATTGATCTCTACTTCTTTCCCTTGTATAGTATACATTCCACGAATAGAATAGCCATTTTTATTAGTGTGGATCGCTCGATAGGTGAAATCAGCCCCTTTTCTAATGTACTTCTGGAATTGGTCTTCTAGACGGGGAACAAGTTCTAGCGGGTCAATCAACGCTCCCTCTTGTAACAATAAGGGTTGCATGAAGAAGGGTTTTGCTTTTTCCAGGGGGATATCAGCGGGATCTTTGACTATCCCGATTGGAAAACTGGATAGTCCCTCCTGATTGTACATCTTGGGTTTTTGGGTAACGCCCAGATTCTTGGCTAACTCAGGAACCTGATTTTCGGCATACATCAGCAGTTGTAGTATGTCGACTTCGTCATTTGGATCTTTGATGGATAGCTCTTGCATACCTTGAAGCAGACTGTACGTCAGCAGGCCTTGACCAAACTCTGAGGCTTCAAAACTTTTTCTATCCGCAGCGCTTCCCGCTAAGATGTACATCCCAGTTCGGTCTTTCATCCGATCTAAGGCTACCAATTGTGATTCTGTAAAATTCCTGCCTTCGATCAAGGAGTTTACCAACTCCCCAGAGTTACAAGCATCTAAAATTAGGACTCTCTTTTTCGCCGCCATCTCGCTTAACCAGTCTGTTAATTCCTCCTGTGAAATGGCATCCAGATCTCTTGCTTGTGGGTTTTCTAGCTGCCGAAAGCTTCTCATACTTTGGGTCAGATAGTAGAAATGGGACTTGTTGTTTTGCTTCTCTATGGCTTTACGATGGCCGGCAAAATACATCAGAACCAAATCAATCGGTTCCGCTTTCGATGTGATTTCATTGATGGCTTTTTGGATATTGCTTTTTGTAGGTAAACTAGCGTTGGGAACTTGATCAGTAGTAAAAAGGCGTATATCTGTTCGATCTTTGAATAGCTCTACTCCTGCAATACTTAAAGCTTTATGAAGGCTTACTGCATCTTTGCCTGCATAAGAAAGATCAAGCTGACTTCCTTCGTACTCAGAGGTGCCTACGACGATAGCATAGAGATGGGCAAGCTTGTGATCTCTACGGATAGGAAAGCCAGGTGTGTAAGGGGCAAGCTTTATTGGCCGACTTTTCATCCATCCCTTTTTATTGAAGGATTGCAAACTGATAGAGTTTGGTCTGCCCGTATAGAAGTGTTTGCCATATTTTTCGAGAGAGACCTCCAAGCGACTATCCTGACGTCGATTTAGATTTTTGTTGACTAAAGTACCATTGATGTATAAATGTAAGGGACCAAATCCTCCCTTTCTCTCTTCGATATTAATGATCAAATTGTCTTTTTCTATCTCTGCTGTTACTGAGGGGTAAAACTCATCTAGCGCATTATCCTTTACATCACGTATCTCCCGGGGAGCCTTCCCCGTTAATAGTTTCTTTAGCAAATTTGGGACCCAGTATAACTCCTTCAGCTGTTCTAGGTCAATGATCTCATCCTCAACTGTAAAATAGAGATTCTGCATCGTACCGGGTGAGGCATCGAAAATTCCATTTGGACTTATTACTGCGTAATCTCCCCGGTCAAACAAGAATATAGAAGCCAATTCCATGCCTTTCGTTAGATCCCAAAGCTTGATTTCAGATTGATCCTTTGAAAGGGAAGCAACAATCTTATTATCCTTGGAAATGGCCAAGGCCAGTATTTCCGCTTGGTGACCTTGAAAGGTGTGTTGTATAGTACCATCAGCAGTACGTGCGACTCGAATGATATTGTCTTGCGTTCCCATAATCACCAGGCTGTTATCAGTGGAAAAGCAAGCAGCCTTGGTCATGGACCGCTCATTTGCCGGAGGTACTTTTATTACTTTGCCAGATGAAACTTCCTGGATGTTTATCCCCATTGCCTGAGGGATTTCTGGGTCATTATACCAGCTAGCCTTCCAAGTGCTGTCCTGACTAAAAGTCTCCTCATCGTTGTAATGAGGAGATTTCAAGTGTTGGATCGGCTTTTGGAATACAGTAGAACTAGCCGTGCTAGCAAAGCTCAATTTATTCAGATCAAATTGCCAGATGCTTGTATCGGTGGTAAGTACATCTAGCTGGTAATTCTCTGCGAATCCTAGGTTGCTAAGCTGGTGCATTTTGCCGGAAATAAACGTTTGTACCATAGCACCGCTTTGGCTGTCCATTAGGTGGATTTGACCCTGTTTATTTCCATGCAAAAGGTATTGCCCATCCTTACTAAAAGCTATTTGCTCGGAGGGGTCAAAAAAAACCTCTTTTTCTTCCGTTCGAAAGTTCAGCTCCCAAAGTTTTTTGCGTTCCCATAAACTCCACACTTCAGCCTTTTGGCGGGATACTGGGAAAACGGCTAGCAGTTCACCTTTCTCCGTATACTGAAAGGCCTTGTCATAGAAGGAATTTGGAATCTCAAAATCTGGCTTGCTAACTGGGACAGGCGATATCTGTTGAATGATCGTTTTCTCATTAAAGTCCAATAGATACTGTTGCCACTCTTTTGTAAGGATATACACTTTAGATCCATCAGCAGATACTTGTACTTTATCAATCTTACTCGATTTGATATTGGCTACATTTTGTCCCCATTGGCCGGTAGAGTAGTTCAGTAGCCTGAAGGATTGGATTGTTTGATCATTTTCCGTTCTTCTAATCTGCACTAGGGCTTCCTGCTTATTCTTTACCCAATACATATCTTCTATAAAACCGACCGTTGAAGTTACTAGGTTCTTACTTTTAGGTTCAAGGGTAATTGAGGTCAGATGGGCGGTGTCTGCGGTTCCTTCCCCGTTACGATATTTATTTTGAACCTCATATACTGTATTGTCGTCAATAGGGGAGGGATAGGTGCTGTTGTAACCAATATTAATTTCTAAATCTCTAAAGGAATCCATGTCTTGATCCCAGGCAGAAAGTCTATTGTACAGTCTATAATAGCCTCTTGTACCGTTTGCTGAGAACCCAATCCAGCCTTCATCCCCTGCTGATTGAACCTCCTTGGATTTTCCATCCCAATGGAATAAAAGGTCATAGACGGCTTTCGTGTAATGAATCATTATACCTGAGTGTCCAGGTATATATTTTGCTCCTATTACCCCTTTACCAAGAATAGTGGATTGCACCATCAGACCAGAATTCACATCCCAAATACGGACATCAGTATCGGTAGCGGCAAGGATTTTCTTACCATCCGCTGAAAACGCTAGACTAGAAAACCCTCCTGAGGTGTGTAAGGGGAACCTCAGTTCTGGCTTTTGTGCTAGCAAAACGCTATTAGATAAAGCATATATGGCCAGGAAAATCAAACGTATCTGCATTGCGATAACTCTTTTTGTGGTTCAGTAGCTTCTCTTTACTCCACCATCCCTTCCACTTCATACAAGATGTCCTCTACCAATTGCGCTAAACTCTCCTTTTTACCCGAGATTTCAAACGGTCCCAAATTCTTACTTCCTTTAAACAGCGCACCTCGTACCTTCACCTCCTCTCCATTCACCGTATAGCGACCCTTAAGGGAATATGCGTTTTCAAATTGACTCACATCCACATAGATATAGGAAGCATCTGCCCCACGACTACTGATTTTCTTGAAATGCTCGCTCATTTTTTGACCTAGGCCCAGAATGTCATCAAAGGCATTTTCATCCTGAAACACGTTGCGGATAAATACGGGTTTAACGCGTGCGACTGGGATCTTTACAGATTCATTGACGATGCCGATATCAAAACTAGAGCCATCATTGGGGAAGGCGAGCATGGGGGTTTGAATACCTCCGATACCTTTGGCTAGTACAGGTACACGATCCCTGGAGTACTGGAATAGCTGCATGACATCCACATAGCTGTTATTACCAGCGGAGACCATCTGCATGCCTTGCAAAAGGCTATAGGTAAGCAACCCCTGACCGTATTGACTGGCTTCGTAACTAACCTTGTCGGCGGCACTCCCAGATATGACAAACATGCCCGTACGATCCTTCATGCGATCCAAGGCACGTATCTGACTGGAATTGAGTGCGCGCTTGCTGACGAGGCTTTCCACTACCTTCCCCGAATTACAAGCGTCGAGCATCATAACTTGCTTCTGAGCGGGGATGGCCGTCAGCCAGGCGGTTAGTTCTGCGGAGGAGATAGCGTAGTTGTTTCGGATTTCTGGATCACTTAGATCTTCACTTCCAATATCTTTAGTGAGATAGTAAAATTGCATTTTCTCTGCTTGTCCATAGGTGACACCATGCCCCGCAAAGTAAACCACCAATACATCATCGGCCTTTGCTTTTCCTGCAAAGGCTTCTAAGGCCGCCTTAATGTTGGCCTTGGAGGATAACTTTCCACCACCTGTCTTATCGGTACTTAGCAGTTGGATGTCCAATCGATCATTGAATAGCGCCTTGCCTGAGGATTGCAGGGCTTGGAAAATGGCTGCTGCGTCCTTGTCTGCGTAGGCCAGGTCCAGATTGCTGCCGCTGTAATCCGCTGTGCCCACAATTAAGGCATATAAAGAGGGCTTAGTCGTTCTACGGTTGGAACTATTAGAAGAGGAACCACTGCCGCGGCTTGAACTGAAGGTAGGCGTATAGGCCAGTTCGGTAGCTGGACTCTTGAGCCAACCTTCCGCGTTGAAGGATCGGAGGGTCAATCGATTTTCTTGACTTGGGAAATAATACTTGGCGTACTGCTGCAAGTTTATCGTGACATCCTTATTCTTGGCAGGGTTGATGTCCTCCTCCACTTCCTTACCATTGATAAATAGACTGAGCTTGCCAATACCACCGTTCCTCGCCTGTAAGCCAACGGATAATTCATCATTGGCTACGGTAGCACGAATGCTGGGGTATAGCTTCACCGCAGAATACTTGGAGGGATCCCGTAATTCTCCCTGCTCGAGACCTAAAATCTTCTCTAGGAGCCCCGGTTCGTAGTAACGCTCTTTGAGCTGGTCTAGCTCAATCAATTCCAACTCGTAAGCGTAGTACAAGGATTTCATGGCCCCGGGTGAGGCATCAAAAAGACCTTCAGGAGTTGCAACGACCCAATCCTGTTTTCCAATAGCTATGATTGTCGCGACGGTAGTGGTAGAGTCGCTTTTGCGAAACAGTCGAATGGACACATCGTCGGTACTTTCAATGCCCCAAATGGAGCTTTCTCTGAAGGCAGTAGCAGCAGGAGGTTTATTACTGGCTGTAAGCTGCTCTAGTTTTTTACTTTTTAGGTCATAAACCTGCTTGGTATCGTATTGCCCCACTTGATAGAGCTTTTGTCCAGCACGGTGGTAAACCAGCTCTCCATTTAGTTCTGGTAATTGCTGAAAGCGCTCAATTTCCTTCCCGGAAGGATCATAAACAACCATTTCACCGGTTTTGGTGAGGATGCTTAAACTACCATCCTCCGCAAATACCGCATTAGCGGCTTGATCTGAAGGCACAGCAGGCTTCCACAGTTCCTTCCGGGAAGAGAAGTCTAGACAGGCGTATTGGGTCATGTCGAAGTATACCCGACCTAAGGGTCCGGGGAAAACGCTTCCCACATCTCCAAAGATCATAGTCTTTGTTCGAGGATTGAAGACATAATGCCGATAGGTGACTGGCGCAAATAGAGAAAGGTAGTGTATATCTCCCAGCACAGCGGCTTGGTCGGCTAGCATGAATTTAGTCTTCTGTAAATCTTCTAGCCCAAATTCCAGCCCTATTTGGCCAGTAGTTAGGTCAAAGGTCTGAAGACGAGAATTGGCATCACCGACGTCATTGTAGGGGGTGACGACAAGTGTCTTGGCATCTGGGGAGGCCATTCCCCAACCATTTTCTGTCTTGAATAACTGGTCATGGATCACCGTACCGGTAGCGCAATTATATTGACGGACGGATAAACCACTGTCGGTGAAGTCGACTACGGTTAAAACGCTAGCATCTGCAGAAAAGAAAAAACTAGGATTATAGCTTTCCTCCTTTAATCTCAATGGGTAGGTAGCGGTTTGCCTTTGCTCCTGCGTGCTCCAGACCAATAACTGTTTCTTGGAGATCGCGTACAACCTCTTACCATCTGCGGAAAGTCTAGCCTGATCAATCTGATCTCCTGCTGTATACTTTTTTTGATTTTTTGTAGCAATATCTAGGACATGAATTTCATTATTTTTCCTAGCTATGAACTGCTTCGCATCGGTAGATAAATTGCCCAGTTCACTCTTCCTTTCTATGATGATTTTGCCTGTATTGATGTTCCAGACTCGTGTTACTCTGTCTTCCTGTGGGTTGTAATCTTGCTCCGTGCCACTGGCAAAGGAAACAAGTAAGTACTCATCGTCATTTGAGAACCATAGCTCTTCGATACAAGTTGGCGCTTTAAAGACTTCTATGTCCTTTATCTTTTGCCCAGTTTTAGCGTTCCACAATTCTATACTTGTAGCATAAGAAGGTCCCTGTTCATAGGTAGCGCCGCAGTCCCTAGCGCTCACAATTCGGGTCCCATCAGAGGAGAGCGCCACCACGGAAAAGCCACCTGCCCAGGTATTTCGCTTTGCTACTGCTGCCGGATCATCCTGAATGGTTCGGATAAGGTTTCCTGTTGTAGCCTCCCACAACTTAATGGATTTTTGACTGCTGGAGACAAAGTACTGCCCATCCAAAGAGAAAGACATGCTTTCAATTCGGGAGCCATGTATAATGGGTAATACCAATTCCGCTTTTTGAGTCCAAGATTGGAGCGTACTCAAAAAGAAGATAGATAAGAAAATTAGACGGCGATTCATGTTAGGATAGTTGAATGATTCGACAACTTACAATTTAGGCATACCTCCAGAGGTTCAGAGGGACAATTAAAGATGAGTGTTATGGTTAAAATTGATCTACTCTGGGTGTATTCGGTTGATAAAGAGAGGTATGTGTGAGATATTTGTTCGGGAAAAAGTGATCGAGGGATCTACAAGCTACCATACTGATGGATGAGTATACTACTTGCTAAAATAACATATCCCCGGTCAAATATCGTGTGATACCCACAAAAAGTGCCTAAGGCGTTGGAATTTTCTCTGCCCTTTTCCAGTTCTAATACTTAAAAGACAAATGGACTTTACCCTCAGACCCTGGCAATTAAGCGACTTGGATAGTTTGGTCAAATTCGCTGACAATTTTAATATTGCCGATAACCTCACCAATCATTTTCCTCACCCGTATACCCAAGAAAGTGGGGAAGGATTTATAGGAATGGCCTCCGAAAAAGAACCTTACCATATCTTTGCTATAGATGTAGACGGAGAAGCTGTAGGGGCAATTGGGGTTCATCCACAAGAAGATATCTTTTGCAAGAATGCGGAAATGGGCTATTGGTTAGCAGAGCCCTTTTGGGGGAAAGGCATTATGACTGCCGCCATTCAACGCATGTTGACCTATAGTTTTAAGACCTGGGCTATTGACCGAATCTTTGCCAGACCCTTTGGCTCCAATAAAGGTTCACAAAGAGTGTTAGAGAAAGCGGGGTTTGTGCTGGAGGGGCGATTCGAAAAAACCATCTGGAAAAATGGGAGGTATGAAGATGAATTAGTGTATGCTTTTCGGAAGTAAGGAATCAACCCACAATAGATGAATAACCGACTGTTTTACCATGAGAAGAACAAGCAAAGAAATCTCGCCACGAAAGCAGCCATTTATGAGGTAATGGCTAAGTACTACCAAGGAGTGGAAGAGGCCAAGTTAAATCTCCTAGATGAGGTGTTCCATCCGGCTTGGGCCATGCGGGATAATGATGTACCTAAAAGAGATCAAATCCATGTCGAAGATAAGCCGGCCTTCATTCAGCGTGTTCGCCAACATGGCCCTTACCAAGATTATGCAGCTGATCGCTTCATGGCAGAACTGAGATGGTTTGGGGCAGGGTGGGCTTTTGTGCAAATCATGAAAACGACAAGTGGAAATTCCACGCTCTTTTTTCTGCTGAAAACCGAAGGTAGTTGGTTAATCATGGATAAAATTTGGATCAATACAGCAGGTGAACCAACGCAAAACCTGGCTACTATCTCTGAATATAGAGTGATCGAGAATCTACTCCTTACTTACCAGGATGCGATGCAGGGCTCCCATGAACAATACCTTCAACAATTGCTAGATAAGCAATGGGATACCAAATATTTGACTAGCGGAGGAAACTTGTCTGCCGACTCTCGAATTGACTTCTTTAACAACCTCTCTGCAGCCAAGCCTGATCTAGCTGAGGTAACGGCCATCCATCTCTTTCAATCTAAGCTAGCGATTGTACAGGCCAAAGGCAAAGACCACCAATTCACTTCCTTTTTTGTCCTATATCATATCGAGGAATCCTGGAAGATGGCCTGTGAGCGGCGGGTGTACCAGGCCTGAATTTTCACAATCAGCGATATGGGCAATCAACTATAACTTAGTGTTCGTTTTCGAACAATAAATGTTCAAACTTGAACGCGTTTTTGCTTCTCGTGTTTGTATAAGGTTTTGTAAATGTAGGTGTTATCTTCTTGGAATAACTTTTGCTGATGATGAGGAAGAAATCACCAAAAGAAACCGGTATGTGGTATAACTACGTTAAAATTGCGCTGAGAAGTTTACGAAAATTCAAGGGGTATGCCAGTATCAATATATTTGGTCTGGCGATTGGTTTAGCCTGTTGTCTGTTGATAATTCAGTATCTGCGGGATGAATGGAAGGTGGATAAACATCATGATAATGGAGGTGAAATTCATCGTATAGCGACAGAATTCATTATAGGAAATACCGCTGATCAAACGGCGACTACACCCTCTCCCTTAGCGGCGGCCATACGCGCAGATTTTCCTGAAGTAGTGCAGAGTGCAAGATTGATAAAGGCACCGAATGTAGACAAATACTTACTCAAGTATGAGGACCGGGCCTACTTTGAGGAAAAAGGGATTTATGCGGATAGTACTTTATTCCAGATATTGACCTATGATTTTGTAGCAGGAGATCCGGCCCATGCCTTGGATCAACCGATGTCCATCGTATTGTCTACTTCTATCGCTGAAAAGCTGTTTGCAGCGGTAAACCCAATTGGACAATCGATAAAAGTCGAGAGCCTTTGGGGAGATGAGCTGTATGAAGTGACTGGGGTGTTTGATCCTAGCACCTACTCGTCACATATTGATGCAGAATTCTTTTTGTCTATGAATAGTGGAGCCTTAGGGCGTCGCTTTTACCGCCTGCAGGAGTGGGGCGGCAATAATCTCTTTTACACCTACCTGCAATTACAACCTGGCACGGATAGAACGGCTTTTGAAGCCAAGCTGCCAGCTTGGTTGGAAGGATATGCCGGGGACCGTTTACGACAGATGGGATTCAGCAAACGGCATTTCCTAGAACCGGTGGAGGATATTTATCTCCATTCTGATGTGGCTTTACAGCCAGGACCTACTGGCGATATTGCGTACTTCTACATACTAGGCTCCATTGCCTTGTTTATCCTCTTGATCGCCTGCATTAACTTCATGAATCTGGCGACGGCGAAGGCAACCGTACGTTCTCAGGAAGTGGGGGTGAGGAAGGTTATCGGCGCCTCTCGATCTTCTCTTTTTGGCCAATTTATGAGTGAAGCTTTTGTCTATACCTCCATGGCGGTTGGGGTGGCCTTTCTAGTGGCTGAAGTATTTCTACCGGTTTTTAATAAAATGCTAGGTAAAGCATTGCATCTGAACATGCTGCAAGATCCGGTGGTATTAATCATTCTCGTCGGCTTTGTCCTGCTAACAACATTGGTGGCAGGCAGTTATCCAGCGCTGTATTTATCATCCTTTCAGCCCACTAAGATCTTTAGAAGTAGTATCCATGATCGCTTTTCTGCCCAAAATATCCGTAAGGGGCTGGTGGTGCTGCAGTTCATTATCTCGATTGCGCTTATCCAAGGGGTGATTGTGATCAATGAACAAATGAACTACGTTCAGAATAAAAATCTTGGATTTAATCCGGAGCAGAAACTCTTGGTGCCCCTTAATAGCCCTAATTCCTACGAAAATTTTTACACCCTAAAAGAAGAAGTATTGAGAGACAGCCGAGTGATCAATGCTTCTGGTGTATCCAGCTACCCTGGGAGTACGAATGTGGAGGATATGATCATGTTTGGAGAAGGTAAAACGGCCGATGAAGGGCAGCAGGGCTATATGACCTTTATTGAGCCTGACTATTTAGATCTGATGGAGTTCGAACTGTTGGAGGGGCGTTTGTTCAGTTATGACCATTTGTCCGATACCTTGAACTCGATTATCGTCAACGAAAAATTAGCAAAGAACTTAGGATATACGACCGAGACGGCGGTAGGACGGAAGATGTTCTACGAGTGGGGAGCGGACCGATATGACTTCACCATCGTTGGAGTAGTCAAAGATTTTCACACCAAGTCTTTACACACCCCCATTGAAGCACAGAGTTTCTTCTTTAATCCAGATAATGCACACAATTATTTGATTGCCAATGTCGAAAGCAAGGACCTTCCAGGCTTGCTACAATCGATGGAGAGTAGCTGGGGAAAAGTGAATCCTGAAGAGCCTTTCCAATATTATTTCTTGGATCAGCAGTTACAGCAAAACTATCAGGCCGACCAGCGGCTAGGTAAATTGATATTGTGGGGTACCTTCCTGGCTATTTTCATCTCTTGCTTGGGATTATTGGGGCTAGCCACCTTTGCCGCAGAGCGTCGCTTGAAGGAGATTGGTGTGCGTAAGGTCCTGGGAGCTTCGGTGCCCAACATCATCGGTCTGCTAACCAAGGACTTTTTGTATTTAGTTTTAATTGCACTAATTATTGCTTCCCCGGTGGCGTGGTATGCCATGAATAAGTGGTTCCAGAATTTCCATTATCATGTCGACATGCCCGTGTGGGCCTACGTGGCTGGAGGTGTCATGGCCATCATAATTGCGCTGGCTACTACCTTGTGGCAAGGTTTACGAGCGGCCAGGATAAATCCGATTCAATCGCTTCGAACAGAATAACATAGTATTCGATAAATACGAAAGCTCTTCCTGCCGGGAAGGGCTTTTTTTATGCGTAGCAAGCCCTATCTTCACGGCGTCTAATCCTTTGTATTATGGTAGAATTTTTGATGGAACAGCACCGCTTATCCGCTTCGCAAGCCCGTAGTTTCGAGCTGCTGTTTCAACCCATTCAATTGAGGAAGAGGGAGCGATTTATTGAGGCGGGGGAGCTTTGCAATAAGGTTGGCTATCTTGAGACTGGCGTGCTAAAGTGTGTATATGTAAAAGGGGAGCAAGAGGTAGTGGATGAGTTCGTTTTCCCTAAATCAATGGTGACCTCTTATCGGAGTTTCATTACCTCTACACCTTCTCGGAAGGCTATTGTTGCCCTTAATGACTGCCATTTGCGAGTAGCCCAAAAAGAGGCTATTGAAGTCTTAGCACGCCAAAACCCCTTTGTGGAAAGTCTATCCAGAAAGATAACCGAAAAGCATTATCTAGCCGTTCATGACAAGTTGGAGAGCTTCCGTCTGGATGATGCCAGTACTAGATACCTTCAACTGCTCCAAAGTGCCCCTCAGCTGGTTCTGCAACTTCCTCAATACGAGTTGGCCTCCTATTTGAATATCAGTCCCGAAACCTTGAGTCGGATCCGCAGGCGCCTAGCATCACGCCCCTCATTTTCTTGACTTGCGTCAATATCTTTTTTCCAAAATATGATGCAACTTGGTTCTACATAAAACTTAATAATGGAAGGACAAACATTTTTAGCAGCTACTCAAGCTGCTGGTAAAGCATTTTTTATGCGTCAAATTCAGGGGCCGGTCGTGATGCTAAATTTATTGCGCTATCGCGAAACAGCAGATTACACAGCGCAGGAAGAACTGGCTCCTAGTGAACCGATCTCTGGAGAAGCGGCCTACAAAGCCTACATGGATCATACCCTACCTTTTTTGGATGAGCTGGGGAGTGAAGTACTCTTTTTTGGCAAGGGGGGGCCTTGGTTAATTGGTCCCGAGGCGGAGCAATGGGATGCAGTATTGCTAGTTAAACATCCTTCGGCCGCAGAGTTCTTGTCCTTTGCACAGAATGAAGCTTATCTCCGTGGCGCTGGACATCGCACGGCAGCCTTGCTAGATTCACGCCTTTTACCGATTGAGCAGTAGCCCTAGTCCTTGTATTAAATACTTTTCGAGCGGGAGCGAAAGTTTTTCGAAAGAAGAGCATCTATATAGCTAGGTCATGATGGGATCTAGCCCTGAATGAATGTAACATTTAGGGTAATAATCCTTTAAACCTATCAAACATAGACTTGTCCAAGGTGATAAAAACAATAATCCTATGCGAAGGCTAATCCTGCTATGCTTATACCTGATATGCGTAACTCTTAATGCACAAGAGCAACCCAATGTCATTTTATTTCTGACCGATGACCAAGGTTGGGGCGGCACCTCTCTGCAGATGCTTCCTGATCGACTAAATTCCAAAAGTGACTATTACCTCACTCCTCGCTTAGAGGCTTTTGCCCAAGAGGGAATGACCTTTTCCCAGGCTTATGCCCCAGCAGCTAAGTGTTCGCCTACGCGATGTAGCATCCTTACAGGAAAATCCACCGCTCGCTCTGGTTTTACCTATACGGATAATAGTATAGCTGACGATACCCGGCTAATAGAGGGGACTACGCTAAGACAAGTCCCGACCGCAGATACCTTATTATCAGAGTGGCTGAAATTGTATGACCCGTCTTATTTGACGGCTCATTTTGGCAAGTGGCATATACAAGGTGGTGGACCATCGGCTCATGGCTTTGATCGTTCGGATGGAGAGACCTCCAATGCACAAGGTGATCAAGGAGGCCTAGTTCAAAATGATCCAAAGAAGGCTTTTAGTTTGGTGGATTCAGCCATTTCCGTGATGCAAGATGCCGTTGCGGATGATCGACCTTTCTACATTCAGCTTTCTCACTACGCGCCCCACACCCCTAAAGAAACACGGCAAAGCACCCTTTTGGAATGGGAAAACCAGAGTTTACACCCATTAGGGCAGCGGCATGATGATCCTGAGTTTGGAGCTATGACTAGTGACCTGGATGTGGCCTTTGGGCAGTTATTGGATGAGGTAGAAGCTATGGGCTTAAAAGGGAAAACCTACATTATTTATATGTCGGATAACGGAGGACAAGGTAATAATCGACCCTTGCAAGGGGGGAAGAACTCTTGCTTTGAAGGGGGGATTCGAGTTCCTATGGTAGTAGCGGGTCCAAATATCCAAGCTAATGTATACAACAACCAAGCTGTGATCGGCTACGATTTTTATCCGACGATTATCGATTGGGTGCAAGGGAATATGAATGGTGCTCCAAGGGAATTGGACGGAGTAAGCATTCGTCCTACTCTGGAAGGGGGCGAGGCGGTTGCTTTGAATCGTAATGATAAGGAAGTTATATTTCATTCTCCACATTACAATCCTAATAAGAATGTACCGCCGCAATCTGCCTTGGTGGATGGGAAATATAAGCTTCTCGTAGCCTATGAAACGGATGAATTGTTGCTATTTGACCTAGAGAATGATTTAGGAGAATCTAATGATATCGCGGATCAGGAACCCACGATTTTCATGGATCTACGTGTCCGGCTACGAGATTATCTAAAGGAGGTAAATGCCGTTATGGTCACCCTAAACCCCGATCACTCCAGCGTACCTGGAAACTTGCCTGATGCAGATCAAGATGGGTTGCCAGACGAGTGGGAGTGGCGCGAACTACTAACCGTAAAATATGGCCCACAGGATGATCCGGATAGTGATGGAAAGTTGAATGCGATGGAATGGGAGCAGGGGACAGATCCCTATCGTGCTGAGCCTACTGCCGTGGAGGAGCAATGGGCTGAAACGGAGATGATGTTTCGCTTGCGTTCCGCTAATCCCATTGAAGAAGATTTGCGAATTCATATTCTACCTGGATATCATTCCAAGAACATACAATTGCGTATCATTGATAGTGAAGGTAAATTGGTTGCACGACGCGAAACAAAGGGACACAATGCTCTCCAGATTAGCGCTAATTGGCCTGCTGGTTGGTATAGCTTGGAAGCTTTGGATCAACAGACAAGATCTCGTCAACAGCTTTCCCTATTAAAGCAGTGAGCCAATGGCCTTGTCAAGCCTTATGTGGAAGGCTTTACAAGGTACAGTAGTTCAATGCTTATTGGATGAAGTACACCTTGGCAATTTTCCCATCCTTAATCTTATAGATGGCTGTAGCTTCCAGCGGTTTGGCACCAAAACCGGTGACGCGTTCTCGGTCAATTACGGTATTTCCTTGGATAATGCGATTAACCAGTTCGCAGTGTAGATCGGGCGTATTCTCGAACATTTTGCTGTAGGTAGAGCGCATAAATGATCGGCCCTTGCCCATCAACTGATCAGGGAAACTGTAAAGTTCGACATCTTCACTATAAGGTTCCAGAAAGGCCTCTATATCTCTAGCGTTGTAAGCATTCAATTGTCGCTGGGCGAGATCAACGGGGCTATCTGGTAAGATATCTTCAGGCTCATAGATTTGACCGTCCTTGATCACGTATTCGATATCCTGAATGTGATCGATATTTTCGGCGGGATTGGTGGTGAGAATGATCAAGTCAGCAACTTTGCCTTCCTTGATGCTACCTATTTCCTTCTCTTTGCCCAAAACTTTTGCGCCATTAATGGTGGAAGCTTGCAGGATGCTGAAGTTATCCAAGCCCGCCATTCGCATGTCAAACAGTTCTCGGAGATAGGAGGAAGCATGTAAGGTGCCAATATTGCCAGCATCCGTACCCGTAGCAATGGTGATGCCAGCGGTCGCCACTTTCTTGAGATTATTCTTTCTGATCAGATCTTGGGCCCTGGTGCTTGCCATGTGCTGGGTAGCTCGTTGCTTGTAGGCGTTGATAAAGTCTTGCTTGGGCAGGTGCTTGAGGTCAAAAAGACTACCTAATACCATAGGGTCAGATAGGGTGAAATCCTCGTAAGAGAGATCGTTATTTTGACTGAATACCTCTAAATATTTGCGACTTACTACCAAAGTGGGGATGTAGACGGTATTGTTTTGTTGCAACAAGCTGAGAAAATCTCGGTCAACCGGATCATCCACGCTGTGAACAAGAATATCTGCTCCTGCCTTTACTGCTAGCTTCGCCGTATTCAATTGAGTGGCGTGAACCGCGACTTTGAGGCCATGTTTGTGGCTCTCTTCTATGGTCGCTTTCACCAGGTCATAGCTGGTGGCAGCATTTTTTCCTCCTCTTACGATATACCAAATCTTAATCAGGTCTGGTTGGTAGGGGAGTTGCTTACGCACAATAGCTCTGGCTTCTTCCGCATTTTTGACTTTGATGATGGGAGGATCATCGATTTGGAAGGCGGCGGGTTGATAGGTAGATACAAGAGGTCCGGTTAGCCATACATTGGGAGTTCCACTATCCGCCTTGAAGCGATCTCGGAGTTCATAATTAGCCAATGGGCCTCCCACATCGATCACGGTGGTAATTCCCGCACGCAGGTAACGTTTGAGAATTTGCTCGGCATTGTCTTTTACCCATTGTCTTTCCTTCTCATACGGGTGAAACGCTCTTAAATCAATGGCGTCCGGGCGGGTATACAAACCGCCAGATTGGAAAAGATGGATATGGGCATCTACCAGTCCTGGCATGACGTATTGGCCATTCAATTTGATCTTTTTAGTATCTACTGGGAGGGTCATGGCTTGATCGCTGATGTTGGCAATACGTCCATTCTGGATGAGGATATTGGTATTGGGGCGAATGGTTTTGCCTTCGACATCCACTAGTGTGCCTCCTTCTAGTAGTAGATTTCCACCTTGAGCAAGGAGTACTATGTTGAAGAAGCATAGGCTGATTAGCGTATAAAGACGGTGCATAGACTTGTATTTGAGTGAAATTTGGTGGCTATTAGGAATTCCTTTACACAGAATAGATCGCTAGAAAATGTTCGCAGATCCCTGCATAAATCTAAAGATAAATAAACTGGAAAAATCACTGCAAATGAGCGAGCAAGTCGGGTGGAGATAAACTTAGGAGAGTAAGAAGATAATGGCGATGATCAAAATGATGATCACACTAATGGTTAAATAGAAGTTGTTGTTGTCTCGATATTTATTGAATAAAAGTTCCACTAATTCTCGCCAAGTAAATCTTTTAGCCAATCGCTCGGCCACATATACATAATACTTGCGACCAAACTTCCTCGGATTACCATGTTTGGTCAGGATGAAGAACTCGGGATCCATAAAAGCCAGTTCAAAAACCTCATCTTCGAAGACTAGTTTATTACCGAGATACCTCCAATCTCCAGAACTTAGATCCCCATCAACCACTCGGATATACTCACCGCCCTCATTGAAGATATGCATGACTACACTATGGAATTTTTCATCATCCCGCACTTCAATCCAATGCTTCCCGATATAGAAGCTCGTCTCCTTAAGGTCCTCGCTCCAGGGGCGAACTACCGATAATACCTTATCCAAATACTCGTCCAGCGATTCAGCTGCCGGCATCTCGGTATTAAAGGACTTCGCAATGGAATCTAGAAACTTGTTATCCAATTTTCTGCTGTTTATTCAGTTGACAATATGCAGGATAAAGAATGTTTGGGAAAATTCCAAATTCGTTCGATATATCCGCAGCTGTTCTCCATCATCTTCGGAAAATCCCCGGAAACTTAAGCTATGGGCCAAGTTCCGTAGCCTTTTAGTCTTTATGCCAGCACATAAATAAAGGTACTAAGGGTAGTTTGATCAGAGAGTTTGGCAGTGGTCAGTACTCTTTGGTAGGCTTCCCCTTCAAAAGCATCTAATCTTGGCCAGTGTTGTTCGAGCTCTAAGGAGCTGAAGACAACGCCCTCAACTGTTCCGCCATCCATAGAAAGCTTGATCCCGGGATATCCCATGGCAGCTCCCCATCCTTCTTCGTGTAGCGTACCCTGTACGGTTGCAGGGTGCCATTTACCTTTGATATCTGCTAAAACGTGTTGGTTGGGTCGCCCCGGGGCTAAAGTTCCGTACACAAAAAGGTGCTGTATTTCCTTCATTTGGGCAATTTATCACCAAAGATATTTGACTTCAGTAAAATTAGGGTTATTTACACACTGCTCCAATTCCTTGAGGCCTACTTAGGGAAATGATATTTATCGTAAAGGAACGGTAGTAAAATAGGGCAGGATGAACAAGTCCTCAACAAATGGAATAGAAGACCAGCCCTTTTTCGAGGGAAGTTGGCCTTGGAAATGTATTTCATCTCCGCTATGTCCTTGTCGTACTACTTGATTAATGCAAGTTGCGATTCATTCTAAGGAACCCAAATGCGTCAGATATTTGCGGCAAAACCCAGCTCTCGGCTGTGTGTTGCCACAAAATCCTCCTTTTTTGCGCTCATTCATCGCAACTTGGGATAATTATAAGGAAAAATATATGCCATATAAAAAGGATATATAGAAAAAAGACAGTTTTATGCAACTATCCAAATACTCTTCCGTACTAGATGACTGAGTAATGCCAGATGACAGCTGGTGATTACGGATCTGAAACAAACTCACCCATCGTAGGTACCCCTCATTGCATCTATCTGTAATTGGCTAGAAGTGGTACACTTCTTTTCTTATTCAAACTGAAGTTTCACACACTTAAGGTTCCAACAATAAACGAGTGAAGAACTACTAAAATGTGAAGGGATCGTCTTGCTGAGCTTATAGGATCCCTACTAAGGAACGTCAGCAGTATACTGTACCCTCTGATTGATGTGTCAAGAAAAATAGATGAGCTAAACCCTCAGGCTACTTTCTTTTTCACAATATAGAATCTGTAACCCGAAGTAATCCAGTACTTTAAGTCGCGTTACTTCTTGCTATTGCTTATTTGGTATCAAGGAATGATTTCTAAAGGGAGTATCGTCCTGATTTGATTTATTGAAATAGGAATTACAAGCTGCTTTCGTATAAATAGCAGCAGAGGAGAAGAACATAATGGTCTGTATTTGGATCACCGGGTATTCCATGGCGGGCCTCGAATATTTTCTTTCGTCTCCTTGCTTCACACTCAGCTGTAATTACTTCCCGCTTAAATATTGAAAATCAGGCATTCACGGACTCCAGTTTCTTTAAATCTCATTCCCGAGAATTCATTTTTTTGATTTATATTTGGCCCTACGGGATTGTATTGCTAGAATTTTAATATGTTCCCGACATTGAGAAATACTACACAGAATAGCAATGGCGCTTTTGCCCGGAACCAAGTGAAAAGCGCTATTTGCCGAGAAAACACTTGCTATCTACACCAGCAACAGAGTATTTCAGTGTCGGTTAGGGCCGGAAACGACGCTAAACCGCAGAAAAATGAAGCACCACACAATTAGGAGCGTTGGCATCTTTTTGGCGTTGCTGGCGTATTGCGCACTGTTCGGTCAACCGGAGGCAAAGCACTCTTCTTCCTTTTCCCGCCCATTATTCAATGTGGCCTATTACAGCAATTTACAGTGGAGAAATATTGGACCCTTCCGTGGTGGAAGGGTTAATACGGTTTCTGGTGTGCCTGGGGAATCCCAGGTCTATTACATGGGGACCACCGGTGGAGGCATCTGGAAAACTAAAGATGGTGGATTAAACTGGAGCAATATTTCGGATGGTTACTTTGGCACGGGCTCTGTAGGAGCAATAGCCGTAGCACCTTCTGAATCTAGTGTGATCTATGTCGGAATGGGAGAACATGCCGTACGTGGTGTGATGAGTTCCCATGGAGATGGCGTGTATAAATCTTACGACGCTGGGAAGACTTGGAAGTATTCTGGCTTGCCAGGATCACGTCATATTGCAGGAATAGAAATTCACCCCAAAGACCCAGACATAGCCTATGTAGCGGTTCAAGGTGCGGCTTTCGGTCCTAGTAAGGATCGCGGCGTATACAGAACCACCGATGGTGGCGGTACTTGGGAACAGGTCTTGTTTATTAATGATCAGACGGGAGCTGCGGATATTAGTATGGATGAGCATAACCCACGTGTACTCTACGCTGCCATGTGGGATCATCATAGAAGTCCTTGGAAAATTACGAGTGGGGGCCCGGGCTCTGGAATTTACAAATCTATGGACGGGGGAAACACCTGGCAGAAGCTTCAGGTAGGCCTACCCGAAGCCATGGGTAAAGTAGCAGTAGAAGTTTCCAGCGTAAACTCAGATTGGGTGTACGCTTGTGTAGAGGCTGAAGAAGGAGGCGTATTTAGATCTACTGATGGCGGTAAGCAATGGGTACACATTAACAAAGATAAAGGCACTACGGCACGGGCCTGGTATTACACGGAAGTGGTGACAGACCCGAAAGACGTAGAAACAATATATATCCTCAATGCCCCATTGTTGAAATCTACCGACGGGGGGAAGACCTTTAGTTCAATACCCAACCCGCATTCTGATCAACATGCCCTCTGGATCAATCCTGATCAGCCTGAAAATATGATTTTGGGTAATGATGGAGGAGCTTGTATCACTTATAATGGAGGACAAAGTTGGTCTACGCAAAGCAATCAGCCTACCGGCCAGTTTTATCGAGTTATTGCAGATAACCGATTCCCTTATCACGTATACGGCGGTCAGCAGGATAATACCACCGTAGCCATTGCGAGTAGAACCAACACCAACGGAATCGGGGAGAAGGATTGGTATGCGGTAGCAGGGGGAGAAAGTGCTTTCATCGCCTTTGATCCAAATAATACACGGCGAATCTATGGAGGTAGCTACCAAGGGCATATCTCTGTCTACGATCATCGCACCGGAGAAAACAAAGATATTATGGCCTACCCCACCGAGGGATTGGCCAATCAGCCCAGGGATATGAAATACCGCTTTAATTGGAATGCACCTATTGTGGTATCTCCTCATAATCCTAATCTAATGTACCATGCTGCTAATAAAGTATTGCTTTCTCAGGATGGTGGACGGAATTGGAAAGAAATAAGCCCTGATCTCACGCGAAATGAAGCTGCCAAGCAAGGACGAGGGGGCGGCCCTTATACAAACGAGGGTGCTGGAGGTGAAAACTATAATACCATTTCCTACTTGAGTTGTTCACCGCATGAAGCTGATGTGATCTGGGTCGGTACAGATGATGGCCTGCTACATCTTACCAAGGATGGCGGGCAAAATTGGAAGAATATTACCCCTCCCAATCTCCCGGAAGCTTGTATCAATAGCATAGAACTCTCCACTCATGCCAAAGGAACGGCCTATATCGTGGCTCATCGATATCGGTTCAATGACTTTGCGCCGATCGTATACTTTACGGAGAATTACGGTAAGACGTGGAAAAAAATTACCAGAGGTTTTCGTGGAGAGGACTTTGTGCGAGTGGTGAGAGAAGATCCCAATCGTAAAGGACTATTATATGCAGGTACAGAGACAGGATTGTACCTATCACATGATAATGGCAACTACTGGTACCGTTTCCAATTGAATCTACCGGTATGCCCCATCACAGATCTACTAATACATGACAATGATTTGATTGCCTCTACCTCGGGACGAAGTTTCTGGATCTTAGACGATCTCAGCCCTATTCAGCAAAGTGTTGGACAAATGTTGAATGGGGAAATGGAATTGTTCCAGCCTAAGGGAGGCGTGAAATTGAATCTTCAGTATGCCGAGGCTACAGGGCAGGCTCAAGGACAAAATCCTTTAGAGGGGGTAACGATAGACTATTACCTTCCACCTTATTTCCCCGATACTAGCCGTTTGATTTTGAGTATTCTTGATGAAAATGGTGAGGTGGTCCGGCGGTATTGCAATCGAAAAAAAGCGGCTGATCCACAAGGTTTAACAGCTAGCTTACCAACCCGTGTGGGTATCAATCGTTTTCACTGGGATTTGCGTAGAGATCCCATCCCACATGTGACTGGGGCTTTTGCTTTGCAAGGGTTTCAAGGAAGTACTGTTAGTCCAGGTACGTACACGATAAGACTGGAGGGCATGGGGCTTGATCTACGCCAATCCTTTGAACTCAAAGCAGACCCGCGACTTGAAGTCAATCCTGCTGATTTTCAAGAACAGCAGAATTTGTTGGTAGCCATTGAATGTACGATTAAAGATATTCATCAATCGGTTCAGCAAATGCAGGATGTGAAAGCCCAAGTTGAACAATTGAATGGGACTTTGAAACGCAATACGGCGGTAGAAGACCTGATCACGGTGGGTAAAGGAGTAGTGACACAGATTGATGAGTGGGAAAAGCAGCTGATCCAATCCGAACATACTAATCTGCATGATGCCATCAGTTTTCCGAATCAGCTCAGTGCGGAACTAATCAGTTTGCTACTGAAAGTTGATACTCATGATCCTTTCGTGACTTCTGGTGCAAAGGTGAGGTATAAGGATTTGCAGGCCCAGTGGCAGGCTATGAAAAAGGACCTGGATGATATTATCAATGGAGATCTAGCAGAATATAATCGGCTTTATCGAGAAAAAGATATTCCGGCAGTAATTGTACCTATGACTTCCCGGCCTAGGCCTAGGAAATAAGCTGGCTTCCCTCAACGGGTGACTCGAAGTCACCCGTTGAGGGAAGCCAAAAGCCTATTCTCCTCCAATCTCCTCTAATCCCTCCGCAGAGAGCAACTCATTCACCTTAGGCAATTCCGTTGAGATAACTCGTTTTAAGGCCGCCATTTGCACGTCTAATTCCTTGCTCAATTCTTCGAACACTTGGTAAGCGCCGTCCGTAGGACGAGCATCTCCATTTTCCAGACTTCGTCGCAGGGAGGCCAGGCGATTGTTGAGCTTGATGGGGAAGTTCAGTGGATCCTGGTTACTGCGATTCTTCACTTGGTAGAGCTCTTCCTCGATGGCCGAGAGTTGGCCCAACAGGTCCTTGGCTTTGGCCTGCAAAGATTCAACGCTACTGTGTTTCATACCCTCCTCAACAGCGCTCTTGATCTCGCGAATACGAATAACCGCATTGTTGGCTACACTCGTCTTATCTCTAATCTTAGAGGCTAGATCGAATTGTTCCTGCAAGTGTTCGGCAGTAATCCCTTTTAGATTGGGGTCGATTTTCAGTTCAAAGGGATAGGCTTTACTGAAATCTCCGGCGGTTAGCCGCACTTGATAATTTCCCAGGGGAGCTTTCGGGCCACGGGTTGGGCGGGCACTCCAGATGATCATGCCATCGAATGAGGTAGCACCAGGATAACGCAGGTCCCAAGTGAAGTTGTTGAGGCCCTTGGCGGTAGTAGGTGTACTAGAGCCGCCTCGACGCCACCAGGGTATATTGGGATCTACCTTGTATTTAGCTTCGGTACCTACAAAAGTATTTACAACGGTACCATCACTCTCCAAGATCTCTACTTTAACGGTGTCTACCTGCTGCTGTAGATAGTATTGCACTTTGAGATCATAAATGCCACGGACGGGATCGGCAGGTTCAAAGAGGATAACATCCTGCTTGGCCAATTCAGGTGTCAATTGTCGAAGTGGAGCAATATCATCTAGAATCCAAAATCCTCGGCCGTGGGTGCCGATGACTACATCTTGATCTTTTACTACTAGATCACGAACGGGAGAATCTGGTAAATTGATTTGTAGAGATTGCCATAGCTTTCCGTCGTTGAAAGAAACGTAAACACCATGCTCTGTTGCTAGAAACAATAAGCCTTGTCTCACCGGGTCTTCTCGGATCGCTCTAGCAAAGTGTCCGGGTTCTACGCCATTGATGATCTTGGTCCAGCTTTTACCATAGTCGTGCGTTTTGAAAACATACGGCTCACGGTCGTCCACCTGGTATCGATTGGCTGCAATGTATAGGGTGCCTGGCCGATGCCTAGATTCATCGATGATACTTACTCTTGAGAATTTAGGCAGGTCAGCCGGTGTGATATCGTCCCACTTTTTTCCACCATTGCGGGTGATGTGAATTTTTCCATCATCAGAGCCAGCCCAAATGGTGTTGACATCATGATAGGATGGTGCCAGGGCAAATACGGTAGCGTAGATCTCTGGGCCATTCATATCCATGGTAATAATACCTCCAGTCTTGCCTAGGGTTTCTGGATCGGCATAAGTGAGGTCAGGGCTAATCTTTTCCCAACTTTGGCCATCATTCGTAGTTTTCCAAACGTGTTGAGAGCAAGTGTACATGATATTGGGATCCTGGGGAGCAAACATGATGGGGAAGGTCCATTGCCAACGTTCTGGCAAGGCATCTGCAGGTTCTCCGGAGAAGAATCTGGGATATACTTGGATGTCCCGAATCTGTCCATTGCTTCGGTCGTAGCGAGTGAGTAGAGCTCCCTGACTTCCTGCGTAAAAGATATCGGGGTTCGTCGGATGCTGAGTAATCCAGCCGCTTTCTCCACCGCCTACGGCATAGTACCAACCTTTGTTATGTCCACGTGCTTGCATATGACCCCAGCCATCGCTGGGCATGGCTAAGGTGCTATTATCTTGCTGAGCACCAGCTACGTGATAGGGTACATCGCTGGTGGTCATGACATGATAAAACTGGGTGGTGACAAAGTCCTGTTCAGTCCAGGTCTTACCGCCATTGATGGAGACATTGCCTCCTCCATCATTCCCATTGATCATTCGCATGGGATCGTTCGGGTCAATCCAGAGATCATGGTTGTCCCCATGCGGAACTCGGATGGTTTGATCAAAGTTTACCCCACCATCCGTGGATTTGTAGAATCCAGTATTTAGGCAATACACTACATCTTTATCCCAAGGATCAGCGTAGATGCGAGAATAGTAAAAGGCTCTTTGACGAAGCTTTCGCTCACTATTGGTGCGTTCCCAAGTCCAGCCACCATCATCTGAGCGGAATACACCTCCTTCATTGGCTTCCACTATGGCCCAGACGCGCATTGGGTCAGCTGGCGAAACGGTCACCCCAATTTTTCCGATGGGGCCTTCTGGCATGCCTGGGTTTTTTGTGAGATCAATCCAGTTCTCTCCACCATCTACTGATTTAAATAGACGACAGTCTGGTCCTCCGCCCCACATCTTCCAAGCTTTCCGATAGACCTGCCAAGTCGAAGCATACAGTACTTTAGGATTGGTTCGATCAATGATGAGATCGACGGCCCCCGCTTTATCACTCACATATAGGACCTTTTTCCAGGTATTACCCCCATCCGTTGATCGGAACACACCTCGTTCTTCGTTATCTCCATATGGATGGCCTAGGGCTGCTACATAAACAATATCAGGATCAGTTGGATGTACACGGATGCGAGCAATCGCTTGTGTCTCTTTTAAACCTAAATGACGCCAGGTCTTTCCTCCATCCGTCGTTTTATATACCCCATCACCTTGTGTAATGCTACCACGCAATTGCACTTCTCCCATCCCGATGTAGACGATATCAGGATTGGTTTCGGCTACTGCTACTGCTCCTACGGAAGAACTGGTCACTTGTCCATCTGTGACGGGAAACCACTCCGTTCCCCCATCAACTGTTTTCCACAAACCACCACCAGTGGCTCCAAAGTAGTACTCATCCGGCCGGCCTGGACTGCCTGCCACGCCTAGGCATCGACCGCCTCGTTTTGGGCCGATGTTCCGCCACTCTAACTGATTATATAGGCTGGGATCAAATACTGGCTTGGCGGGAGATTCTTGTCCCGAAATGCTATGAGGAAAAATACTTAGGGCAAAAATGAATAGAAAGAAAGTGAAGAATGTAGTTGGCTTTTTCATACGATTGGATTGAAGATTCTGTTGATTCTTCAATATAATGCATGAGAGCGAAAAAGCCTAAAAAGAGAGGAAGATAGGGATTGTAAGCTTAGACCTCAGGGGCTGACTCAAACTCAGCCCCTGAGGTCTAAGCTTACAATTTATTAATGCACCATCCACTTCCTCACCAAACTACCTTGTGGCGTGGTAAGTTTGATAAAGTAGAGTCCGCCTAGGCGGTTGGCTGGTAAATCCTGAATATGTTTTCCGCTAGGAAGCTGCTCTTCTGTCAAGGTTTGCAAGAGGCGGCCATCGGTAGCGTACACTTCAACTTTAACCCTGCTTGTTTCATTGAGAGAAAACTGCAGTTGAGCTGGGCCTTGACTAGGATTTGGGAAGATGGCTACCTCGCTTACCGGCAAGTTGACTTCCTCGTCGCTACTCAAGATATCTTGTGTAAATGCCAGTGGCTTAGACGTATACAAGCGATATTCGCCAGCTTCTAGCATGATAGGAGCACTCGTGTTGGTCACCATAATGCTATCACCTGTAGTGTAATCATACCACATACCCGTACTTTGGAAATCGGGTGTAATGGAAGAACTAGTCACTCCAAAGTTACCCAGTACTACGGTGTTGAACTCAGCGTGATTGAGGTGAATACGTTTGTTAGAGCCCGCAACATCCAGGCTATAATCTGTAGTGTTGGTCACCGGATAATCGGTCTTGAAATGGATCAATCCTCTAGTGATTTCAAATAAGCGGCGACGATCTTCATCCTGGAAATAATCCCAACGTACTGGCTTACGATCCAAACGACAGTTTTCACTTACTCCTCCTCCTTCACAATAATTGATGGAAAAGTCATAGCCTAACTCACCAAATTGCCACAGCATCTTTGGCCCCGGGATGGTATAAAAGAAGGCACTTACTAATTCTTGTCGACGTAAGGCTGTATTGAAGTCTTTTACACTGTAGCTTCCAGCCGAATTACCGAACTCCAGGTTTTTGTACATCAGGCGTTCCTCATCGTGACTCTCCATGTAGACCACGGCATGCGGAACTGACCAGCCACGATTGCCATAGTCTGCCCAGGACAAGTTGCTGGTATAGCCCATGCTGGCTTCATTGTAATCGTGGTTGAGGTTACCCCAAAGCATCATACCGTACTCTGCTAGTTCCTTTTCCTCGTTATTCGCACCTAGGTGCTCTAGAATTACGTAGGATTTATCATCAATGGCCCACATGAAATCTGCATAGTCCTTTAAGATGGCAATTCGTGAAGCATCATAGGCGCTCCAAGCTCCGACGTCATCGATATTGTTCACCTGCGTAAAACCTTTGGATAGATCAAAGCGGAAACCATCTAGATGGTACTCTTCCAGCCAGTATTGCATCACTCTTTTCACAAAGGCTTTTGTGTATGAACTTTCATGGTTGAAGTCATAGCCCACGTTAAAGGGATGGGTGGCTTCTACGTTCAGCCATGGGTTGTCAGCAGTAGGTCGGAAATTTTGGGCATCCCAGTAGAGCTGTGCGAAGGGGCTTTGACTAAAAGCATGATTATAGACCACGTCCACAATAACAGCAATTCCTCTGGCATGGGCTTCATCTATAAAAGTCTTAAATGCTTCGGGCGTTCCATAGTATTTATCAAGCGCCATGTGAAAGGAGGGATTATACCCCCAGCTATTATTAGCTTCAAACTCATTGACCGGCATGAATTCGATGGCATTGATTCCTAGCTTCTCTAAATAATCGAGTGTATCTAGTAGGGTTTGATAATCTCTTCTTCCAATGAAATCTCTCATCAGCAATTCGTAGACTACTAGCTCCCCATTGGCGGGTCGTTCATAGTCTCCATCCGTCCAGTTGAAGGCGGCTGGGGCCGTTTGGAATACGGTCACATTGCCGGAGGCTTGATCAGTAGGGTAGGCGGGGAGGTTTGGAAAAGTGGCCGCCGGAATATCTTTATCATGAAATGGATCTAAGATTAATTCGCTGTAGGGGTCAGCTACAGTTAGGGAGCCATCTACCAGGTATTGATAGGTATAGGTTTCGTTGGGATCAAGCCCATCAATATCCACCCAAAATGCATCCCCATTCGGAGTTTTAGTCATGAGATAATCCTCCGAAATCTTCCAATCATTGAAACTGCCAATTACAAATACATGGGATTTGCCAGGGGCGGTTAGTTGTAAGCGAACACTAGAATCGGAAAGTCGATTGAGTCCATCCTTAGTTCCATCCGGAGCACTGGCTTCCATGGCATTTGCATCGAGTAGGAAGTAGTTGAAGGAAGAGGTGTCACTATCGCTTGCGGTACTTGCAATAATGGATACTTCATGTAGTCCAACGGTATTTGGTACAATCGTGTGCGTGAGACTGGTACCCATAGCTGAAGCTATTTCAGCACCATTGTCCAACAGTCGTAGATTAGCTTCCAAACTAGAAGCAGCTTCTACTTCTAGGCTCTCACCTGGACTAAGTATGATGTTTCCTTCAGCTGGTCGAACAAAGCTCGTGATCAGTTCGGCAGTGGACTCAAACACATCCACAAAAATATCAGAACCATCGGTGTCTCTTCCTACCATACTGCCGCTAGCATTTCGAAAAACAAAGGCCATTCTTAAGACCTGCTCTCCATCGGGCACCCCATAGTAATCCTTGATATTGTAGGAGATTTCATAGGTGTCTGTGGCGGTGCGAGTCATTAAAACAGCAGGATCAGTAGTGGCCCATTCACTTTTCACATATTTCCAGTCTGACGGGCTAGTGCTGGTGCTGGTAATTACGCCTGTATGGGCATAAACATCCCCAGTGAATCCTGCTAGCGCCCCATTTCCTTCATCAGCATGAAAAGTGACAGTGACCATTTGGTCAATAACTGGGAAGGCTGGGTCTGTGGTGATGACTTGAGCAAAGACCCATTGTGTTAGACAAAGTGTAATACAGAGTAAAAAGCGTGATTTCATCTCTTGTTTTTTTGAGTTTAAGCGCGGAAAGAGTTTCCACAGGCTTTCAATACAATCTTTGTGTGTCTGTTTGGTGTTAGCGATTGAGTAGGAATTTTTGCAACAAAGAGTTGTCTCCCTGTCGAATTTCCAGGAAATATATACCGTTTAACCAAGTTGAAGGAATAGCCAGCTGAATCTGCTGAGTGGATAGTTGCTGAGGAAGTTCACTAGTAAATATTATTCTTCCAAGAGAGTCCCAGATTCTATAAGTAGATGACCCAGCTGTGTGTTGAAGATCTGCCGCAAAGGTAAGTGTTTCTTGTACCGGATTGGGAAATATTTTTACACTAATTGCAGACAATTGCTCTTCTTTGACCGTATTGGTAATGGAAGTGGCTTCGATAATATGATAGTAAGTATCAATAGATACCCCCGTATACACCTCTTGCTGACCACTGGGCCAGGCTACCACTAAACTGTCAATTATTGTTCTTTCCCCTAGACCAAAATGTAATTGCAAGCTGTTTTGAGAGGCATATCCTGTACCTGCCATCACCTGGTCGCAAAGCTGAAGATCCTGCGAAAACAGGCAAACTCTCGCTCCGATAGCATCTCGATTACTAAGCGTTCCCTCAAGCCCTAGATCAACCCAATGATGCTCATTGGTCGATTGATTCATCAGTAATTGATTACCATCCGTGGGGCCGCTATTGGCAATGATGATATCTAACTTGCCGTCTCTATCTACATCTAAGCAGGCGGTTCCATATCCTCCTGCCGAACTATTTAATGGACTGTTAGAGCTACTTGCTTCAAAGGTTAAATTGCCTAGATTACGATACATCAAGTTGTCATAAAAATTCCCAAATACAGGGAAGTACGTTTCATTGGACACGTACAGATCCATCCATCCATCGTTGTCAAAATCCATCCAGCTTGTACCCCATCCCATACCTAGATCATCTACTTGAGCGGAGGTGGAAAGATCTGTAAAAGTCCCATTTTGATTGTTGAGGTAAAGGGTGTTTTCATACAAATTGGTAATGTACAGATCTAGGTAGCCGTCATTATTGAAATCGGCCGCATCTACACCCATACCTTGCCCCACATAATTTACACCAGCTGCCTCGGACACATCGGTAAATTGACCCTTTCCATCGTTTTGGTAGAGTATATTAGCTTGGTCGCCATCATGGGAGAGGTATAGATCTAGGTCGCCAACGTTTACATAATCAAAGAACACGGCACCCATATTCAATTGCGTATCGCTGGTCCCAGAAGGAATCGTCACATCTACGAAGGTGCCATCTCCTTGATTGAGATATAAGGCATTTTCAGTGCCCAGATTAGCCCAGTAGATATCGAGCCAGCTATCATTGTTTACATCAGCGAGTAGAACCGATTGGACCTTCCCACTATTGCTTACACCACTGATCTCCGTAATATCCGTGAAGGTGCCATCTCCGTTATTGCGAAATATTTGACTTGGGACATCGCGATTGCCCAAGACCAGATCTGCCCAACCATCATTGTCCAAGTCTCCCCATACAGCAGCACCTGAATCCAATTCTACGTCTATTCCTGCTTCTTCACTGATATCGGAAAAAGTGCCATCGCCATTGTTGCGATACAATATGTTGGACTTATCGATACGCGTGAAGTATAGATCTTCCCAGCCATCATTGTTGTAATCGACCACCGCCACACCACGGTTGAAACCAACATTATTTATGCCAGCCTCCGAAGATTTATCGATATAGGCAGTCTGGCTATAAAGCATAGGGCTAAGAAAAAGTAGGGTCGAGTAAAGCGTCCATTTCATAGGCAAAGTGATTTTTGCTTAGCTGCTTTTTAGCTATACTTCCGAAGTCTTTAAGACTTCGGAAGTATAGCTAATCAGTTAATTTTTCGTAGAGCCACCCCTTGTAGCCCTCCTAATTCGACGGTGAGCTTCTCACCCTCTTGTGTTAGTGTACTTTTAGATGTTTCTAAAAGAAGTTCAAAAGATCCTTCTTCCTTAAGTTCTATCGCTTGTGATGATTCAGAACGGTTGAATATCACGATCACTTCGGCAGCTTCATTACTGCGTTTATAAGCCAGAGTCATCGCTTCATCATCAGCTAGAACAAAGTCCAAGGCTCCGTCCACCAAGACGGGATTAGAAGTTCGCATACTGGCTAAGGCTTTGTAGAAGCTAAGTAAGTCTTTATTGATCTTGACCTCATCCACTGGTCGCTCCTTTTCTTCCAGGTAATTGGCCTTCTCGGTCTGATAAGTAATATCATCCCACCACATGGGTTTGCGACAATCTGGATCATCGGCTCCCCACATTCCTACCTCATCTCCATTCCAAACCTGTGGTGCGCCAATAAAAGTAAACTGATTTAGTAGTAGAAGCTTTTGTTCGTTTAGGGTTTTTTCATCCGGTTTATGGATCATATAGGCTGGATCGTCGTTAGGCTTAGCTTTATACTTATTCATATTTTTATTGAACAAGGAGGTAGAAAGTCTCGGGGTATCATGACTCGCTGATACGTTCATCATTGCATACAATTTGTCTTCATTGATGCCCTTATTTATTCGGTCGATACCCGCTACGAACTCGCTGGGCTTTAGGACTGGCTTTGCTTGTGCAAAAAAACCTCTAGCTATACGATACCATCGATAATTCATGATGGCATCGAACTGATCTCCAGCGACAAAAGGACGCGGATCCATGAAGCTATCTGGCCAATGCTGCCACCAGATCTCTCCCACTAAGTAAGCGTCAGGGTTTACCTCTCTGATTTCCTTACGATAGTCTCTCCAGAAACCCTGAGGTACTTCTCCGGCCACATCCAATCGAAACCCATCCACACCATCATTGGGATCCCCATCACCATTTGGATCCAACCACCGGCGAGAAACTGCATAGATGTATTCTTTTAAGCTAGGTGATCCTAAATTGCCCTCAAAAGGCATTTCCTCATCATCTTCCGGGATAATGGCTTTATTTACTACGGCTAGGGTTTTCGTACCGGCCCAGCCTTCAAATTCAAATTCATCTTCTGGTGTATCCGGGTCGTCTAGAGAAAGGATATTGAACCAATCTCTGTAGGGAGAGTCATCTCCATTTTCTTTGATGTCCTTTAGGGCAAAGAATTCGGTGCCGGTGTGGTTCCAGGAATAGTCCAGGATTACCCGCATGTTCCTAGCTTTTAAGGCCTTGACCACTTCCCAAAACAGAGAATCAGCTGTGGTCCATTTCCAAGTGGTAGGGTCTATGGGAATTTCACTGGCTATAATCTCCATATCGCGATCTGGATTGGGACCAAAATTGCGATCTATGTGTCGGTAGTTCCGGGCATCGTATTTATGCAAGGACGGAGAATCATTCAAGGGATTGAAATATACAGCATTAACCCCTAAAGATTGGATATAGTCTATTTTATCCAGCACGCCTTGCAAGTCTCCACCAAAGCGTCTGGCTTGAGTAGCTGGATAGAAACCCTCCACGGTAAGATCTTTTTGCCATTCTTCCCGAGCATACCAATCATGTCCCCAGTCTGTAACAGACCAACTTTCTGGAATAAAACCAGGGTAAGCCCCTTCCATATCTTTCGGTCTTGGGTCATTGGAGGGATCGCCATTGCGGAATCGCTCCACAAAGATTTGGTACCAGATGGCATCTTTGCTCCAGCTTGGTGCTTCTTCGAATGCCGTGGTAGAAACGGGAGGGGTTGTGGGCGAGTCCTTAGAGGTTTCTGTTGAACAAGATACCCAAAATAGGCCCAGGCATAGACTGAGTTGGTAAAGCTTTTTCATGACTAGAAGGTTACTGACGCCTTATCGTAGCCGGAAAACAATTCGCGGCTAGTACGCAATCAAGAAAGGTGGTTGGGAATAGCTCTTTGTAGAAGAGAATGCTACCCGTAGGTTGGTTTTTGGGCAAAGAAAGGAGGTTGTGCAATAGTAATCTCAGTATAAAACTGAAGGGCATTACCCTTTACACAACCTCCTGGAAGCAGCGTGGCTGGGAACATTCCCGCCACCCTTAACAAGGTTCAACGCAGATCACTAGTTTTTAGTAATCTTGTAAGTATAATCAGCTACGTTGATAATCAATTCAATGGTATAGTTGCCATCTTCATCGAGGATGATATTATCACCTCCATATTCCAAAGAACCATTAGCGTTCGTGTCTCCGAAATTAATTGCCCAATCATCATTGGCACGGAACTTAATCTCTCCGGCCACCAGATCAAGCGTGATCTCAGGATTGCCGGTATCGATATTAATGGTCATATCAGTATCACTGTCCCATCCTCCTGGAGTAGAGGAACCAATTAGTCCCCAGTTAGTCGGTTCAGCGGTGTGGGTAAGGTTATTTAGATTGACACTCAGGCGATAAATGCCTGCTACGCCAGCTACCATGTTATCTGAACCCGCTTCCAATGTACCATCTGCTCCTGTATCTCCATAATTGACATCCCAACTTGGTCCATCGGTGAATTTGTACTCGGCATTGTCAACTGGGAAGAACATGAAACCTTCAAAGTTTCCGTCGCTCAGACGTGAAAAGATCACTGTGTTTTCATTAGCAGGATCCCATCCTTGGTGACTACCGGGTACTTGCAATCTAGGGTAGATTACAACAGCCTTATAAGGTGTCACAGACATACCTACTGGCTGAGAGATTAGGGCATCCACCTTATCGCTAACAGTGGCCACTACTCGAATTTCTACATCAGTCGCCACATTATCCGGATAACCAGCCGCCAACAAGATACCATTCAATTTACCAACTGTGATATCGTCTACGGATAAGCCATTAGTGAGGCCTAGTGAAATCGCCGAGCCAAAATTATTGCCTACTCGGTCCATCTGTAAATCATAATCGATACCCGCATCATAGCCGAAGTCGGCACCGGTCCAAGCAAAGGAAGTTAAAATATTGGCCTCATCGTCTTCAACAAGGACAAAGCTATTGCCGGCGGATGGTGAAGTAATGGTTGGTGCCTCACCTAATTTCAGAAAGGGTCCAACTTCGTCTTCCATGCATCCTGTCGCTAAAACCGTAAGGGCTAATAGCGGAAGGATTATATATTTTCTCAACATGATGATAATTCTTTAATCGTGATCAAATTAATACCCAGCGTTCTGCTTCAACATTGGATTCGCTGAGATATCATTAGATGGAATAGGGAACAGGTTTCTCGTTTCAGCTGTGCTAATACCTTCTGGGGCTCCACCTTTCCATGGCCACAAGTAGTCAGATGCACTGAAACGATTGAAGCGGATCAAGTCCGTTCTTCGGTGACATTCCCAAACTAGCTCTCTAGCACGCTCATCCAAGATGAAATCAAGGCTCAAGTCAGCCTGCTCAATATTACCAGAAGCGTCACCATAAGCTCTAGTCAACACNCGATTNACATATTCAACAGCAGTAGGAATGCTTCCTGAACCACCTCTTAGTACGGCCTCTGCATACATTAGGTAGGCATCTGCCAAGCGGAACATAGGGAAGTCTGTATCGGGGAAAGTTAGGTCAGAGCCAACTGATCCATCAGCATTAATGTTCTTCCACTTCGTGATCGCATATCCTTCTGTGAATTGAGAGATATCAGAAATCTCAAGGGTTTGTCCATCTACGTGGAACAAGGCACGACTATCAAAGCTTGGACGCTCGATAGAGTAGGTATAATCTGGACGATCCAAGAATAATTTAATCGTATATAGGCCATCGGAGTCAATTATAATATTATCTCCTCCTTCTTCCATCAGTGCATCAGCTCCAGTATCTCCATAGTTTAATCCCCAATCATCATTAGCACGGAACTTAATCTCTCCCGCAACTAGCTCTAGCGTGATTTCAACCACACCTTCCTCCTCATTATAGGACATGTCGGTATCGCTATCCCAACCTCCAGGAGTGGAGGAACCGATGATGCCCCATTCTGTCTTAGTTACACTATAACTTAGATCGTCTGTGTTGGCTTTTATCTGATATAGACCAGGATCTGCTATGGATAAGTTGTCTCCACCAGCTTCTAGTACTCCATCTCCATCACTATCTCCCCAGTTAGTATCCCAACCACCAAGGGCAAACTTGAACTCACCACCTTCTGCGAAGTAAACATATCCTTCGAAACTATTGTCACTATTGATAGAGGCCAAGGTCGTGGAATTTAGTGCTGGATCCCAACCTTGATAAGCACCTGGAACATTCAAGAGTGCATAACTATCGCTGTTTCCATCAGAAGGGGCTACTACCTCAGCACTTGATCCGATAGTAGGGAATTTGTTAACTAAAGCACTAGTGGTACGGATACCGCCCCATCCACCATCGATACCGAAATCGTCAGGATTCATATTGCCACCAACAGCAGCGTGAATGATGAAGGTAGTTCCTCCCCAAGTACGCGTGTTGATACCATCAAAGGCAACTGGGAAAATGATCTCTTCGGATCCACCATTGTCCGCCATGAATAGGTGGCCGAATTCGGCTTCCAACTTATATCCAGCTTGGATTACTTTCTCACTATATTCTGCTGCTTCTGTATAAGCCGGAGAACCAGTATAAACTTCTGCGTTTAGGTATAATTTGGCCAACAACATCCAGGCAGCACCCTGATCAGCTCTACCATATTCGTTGGATTGAGCAGGTAGCAAGATGGTTTCAATCTCCTTCAATTCTGTTTCGATGAAGGTGTACAAATCAGCGCGAGAGATTTGCTCAGGGAAGAAAGCACCAACGGCATCTTCTTCCGTTACAAAAGGCACGTTGCCAAAAAGATCCAAGGCGTGATAATAGCTCAATGCACGCAGGAAGCGAGCTTCTGCTCGGAATACTTTCACATCAGATCGCAAGCTTCCGTCTACACCACGGCCATCCAATTTAGCATCTGTGGTTTCTCTCAAGTACTCGTTACAAAGTGAGATCTGATAAAAGACTCGGCTATAAAATGCGTTAATGAAAACATCATTGGCATCCCAGTCTTGCTCGTGGAAGTCCTTGATCGTTTGGTCGTTCCAACCAATAACAGCTTCGTCGGTTGGCAACTCCTGGTGGTACCAGTATCCTCTAAGATATTGGCCGAAACCTTCGTCAATACCAGCAATATCTGCCTGGCCACTGGGCCCTTGTTGACCGCTTACGGCGAGTCCTGCATATAGTTTTGCTAGGACCTGCCGATAAGCATTAGGATCTTCATACACTTTGGCTGAGGTGATCTCGTCCTCATCAAGAGGTACTGTATCGAGATCATTGAAGCAGGAGGTCACTAGGATCGACACTCCCAGTAATAAAAACAGTTTATCGATATATGATTTTAAAGTCATTGTTCCAATGATTTTATTGATCAGAAATTAGCGTTTACACCGAACAAGATAGTTCGAGAGCGAGGGTAGATATTGCTATCAATACCGCCGAATACTTCAGGATCTAGCCCAGTATAATTTGTGACAAGTAATGGATTTTGTAGGGTTCCATACACACGGATATTTCCGTCTGTTTTAAATACTTCGTTGAACGTGTAGCTCAAGGTGATGTGGTCCAATCGCAAGAAGGAACCGTCTTGGATAAAGTGATCGCTGAAGTATTCTGGCGTTTGAAATCCAATGTCGTTGATGTCAGAATGTACATTTAGCAAATAGAGTGTCGGGTGGAACAAGCGATCATAGAAAGCTTGATCAGATTGTACATTATTGTATACGTAGTTACCGATACTAGCTCTACCTGCCATAGATAGGTCGAAATTCTTATAGCTTACGTTAGTGGTCAAACCGAAGAATACATCCGGTGCTGGATTTCTGAATCGGTATTGATCATCTGCAGTAATCTGGCCATCTCCGTTTCTGTCTACATAAAGACCTTCAATAGGTTGACCATCTTCACCGTAAACTTGTTCAAAAACAAGGAAGGAACTTGCGGGGAATCCAACACTGTGGATTTGGATTGTATTACCTACACCACCAGAAATTCCACCAGTCAATACCCCTAGATAAGAAGGATCATCCGTAGCTGTCAAACGAGTAATCTTATTTTCATTGGCAGTCACGTTGAAGCCAATTTCCCAAGACACGTCTTTCTTACGGATTGGAATCGCATTGATAGAGAACTCTACTCCGCGGTTTTCCAAATCACCTACGTTAGTATTGATAAAGTTAGTCAAGTTGGTACCCGCTGGTACAGGAATGAAGTTGATCAAGTCTTCTGTTTCACGCAAATAGTATTCAATAGAACCTGTGATGCGATCATTCCAAAAGCCGAAGTCTACTCCTACGTTGTAAGTGGTTGTTTCTTCCCATTTGATGTTTGCATCATATCCTTCAGGGCGAATGGTATTGACAAAGCCGTTTCCAAATTGGTAACGTGCATTATCAAATCCAGTTAGATATCGAGGTAAGTATTGGTAGAATCCACCAACATCCTGCTGACCCGTCACACCATAGCCCACTCTTAGTTTTAAGTTAGAAACCGCACCGGAACCATCACCATCGATGATCTTCCAAGCTGCAGCTGCGGCAGGGAAAAGTCCCCAGCGAGTATCTGGGCTAAAACGTGAAGTTCCGTCCCTTCTCAATGTTGCGGTAAGCAACAACTGGTCAAATAAAGTAACATTCAAACGTCCAAACAAGGATAGGAGATACAGTTCTCCGGTATTTTCTCCATCGACAAAATCAATGCCTGCTATATCAGAATTGAAGAAGCTATCCTCGAAAAAGAAACGTTGCCAAGAGTAACCCCCCATCACATCTATCTTAGTAGAGCCGAATACATTAGCATAGTTCAGATAGAATTCCAATAATTCGTTTCTCTTAGTCTGATCATACGTATTCTTGACGCCACCACCTGTCGCTGCATCAAAGGCAAAGGATGCATTGCCAGGAACATCGACGGTTCCTTCTCCTTTTGAGTAGTCGTATCCTAGATTCAAATTAGCACGCAATTCTGGTAGGAACGAGAAGCGATAGTCAAAACTCGCGTTGGCAATGTAGCGTTGCACATCAGAACGATTTTTGCCCATCTCTAGAAAGGCTAGTGGGTTGGTTGGAGATAGTGTATTAGGTTGGCCATTATCTTGTACCCAAGTGAAAAAGCCACCATATGGGCTGCTAGGGTCCAAAACTGGTTGAGTTGGGTCAAAGGAGACTGCTGCACCGATCGCACGTTGGTCAGCGAAGGTGTTATTCGTGAACATACTCTTCAAATTCACATTGACTTGAAGGCGATTGTCGAGGAAACCTGGGGACAAGTTCAGCGCTACAGTGCTTCTTTCAAAGCGGTCTGTTTTCAAGATTCCTTCCTTATCCGTGTAACCCAGCGATAAACGATAAGGAACTACACCGATCCCACCTGAAAGACTCAAGTTGTGATCTTGAGCGATCCCGGTTTGGTAGATCTCGGATTGCCAATCTGTATTAGCACTACCTACTAAGTTTTTAGAAGGGTGATCATCCGGAAAGCGCTCATTTATTAAGGTGCGAAATTCATCACCTGTTAGTACATCGACATTATCGATAGCATTACTGAAACCGACATTACCGTTGTAGTTCACTCGGATTTTCTTTCCTAGGGCTCCTTTCTTAGTAGTGATCAAGATTACCCCATTTGAGGCCCTAGATCCGTAGATCGCAGTGGCGGAGGCATCTTTCAATACCGTAAAGGTTTCAATGTCGTTAGGGTTGATGATATTAAGCGGGTTACGAGAACCAGAAACTCCACCGTTGTCAACGGGAACTCCGTCGATCACAATCAAAGGATCGTTGGATGCACTTAAAGAGGAACCACCTCGGATACGAATCACGGCTCCACCTCCTGGATCGGAACTGTTAGTGATTTGAACCCCTGCGATTTTACCCGCTAGTAGTTCTTGAGGACCAGTGATTGCTCCTCGGTTAAAGCTCTTAGTGCTTACCGTTTGTACTGAGCCGGTTGCATCTTCACGCTTTACCGTACCGTAACCGATGACCACTACTTCTTCCAATAGTTCTCCAGCAGATAGTTGTACATCTAGCTTATCTGAGCTGGTGATATCTACAGTTAGGGTAGAATAGCCAGTGTAACTTACGACTAGGCGGGTGGCATCAGCGGGAACTTCCAAGGTATAATTCCCGTCAAAGTCAGTGATGGTACCGCTCGAAGTACCTTCTATGAGAATGTTGGCCCCGATCAGAGGCTCTCCGCTTTCGGCGTCGGTAATAGTACCGCTCAAACTGCGTTGACCAAGCAAGATAGCAGGACCAAGCACGATTGCCGTTAGCAGCATAAACGTTTTTATCAGTCGCTTCATAAAATAGAATTTGTAAAGAACTTTGAAAAAATGAGCTTACCTATAAAAATTGAGTGTATGACAATTTGATCCTTATATCCTCTTACCCATTTTCTTGAAATAGAAAATTAGCATTGACGAGCTAGTTTAAATGATATAAGGGAGCGTGTGGTTAGCTGCCAGGCAGTATTGGCAAATCCACTTGAAAGGCGTTTAATGATAATCTCGGAAAACGAAACTATCTTTCTCATTTTTTTCAAAGACCTTATAAATCTATGGAATGAAAAAGATATAGTTTGTAAATAATCCGAGTTTTGCAAAAAGTTTGGCAAATCAGGAAGTCTGGTGGCTCCTGTGGCATATGCCACTCGAAGCCTAGTGGGTGAGTGATTGTCCTTACCGTTTACGGTCAGATCAGGGACAGATGCTTGGAGAATGCCTCGCGCTGATCCAGGACTAGACCAATTGAAAATTGCAGTGTTTAGTTCCATAATTTACCACGTTGAAGGGAGACTGTTCCAAACCGTTTTTGACGGCACAACAAAAATACTGCACAGACGCAAGCAGATGAAGCCTATATTGTACTAGAGTGGAAAAATGTGGAGCATAATTTTAATTAAGTAATTGATAGCTAGTAGGTTAGGTTTTTTTGTGAGGCTAGGAAAAGTGGATGAAAGTGGTCGAACAGGCGTAAAAATGAGGCAAATGAAGGTGAAAAGTGTAGCTTTTTGACAGAATTGTATCAGTTTTCAGGCTAGAATGGCGTGATGAGGCCTTACTGATTGGAGCGAAAATGATCGACTAGTTGTCATTGTAGAAGGAACCAATACTCATGATATGGTTCTCGAAGTGATCTCTTTCAACCGTGGATTTATTTTTGATCTGTGCCCGGTAATTATAGATCGTGTTGACGGAATAACGTAGGAAGTGAGCAATCTTATAACTATCACTAATACCTAATCGGATCAGCGCAAAAATTCGAAGTTCGGTAGTAAGTAGTTCTCCTTTTTTGGGAACGATTTTTTGGTTCTCTCCGAGTAAAGAATTGAACTCATCAACAAAGTTGGGATAAAGCCGCAAGAAGGCCCGGTCGAAGTTGGAGTAGAACTCTTTAAGCTCCGATTCAACGAAGGTTTTGGATTCGGTCATTTTGATTAGTGCCTTGTGCTCTTTGGTCATTACTTTTTTCCGTACCACCTTTTGGTAGGACTCGAGCTTGTCGATATATACGGAACATTGGTTGAGGAAATGACCGATGTACTCCTCCTTTATATAGTTGGCTTCTTTCAGCTTTTCATTGGATTCATTTAGCTTATAGTTTGACTCATGTAGGCGGGTATTCACCTTCGATAGTTCCGTATTAAGGTTGTGAAGATTTTTCCGGGCTCGCGAAAGCTTCTTCATTTGAAGGTAAATGGCACTTAGGGCGATGATTAGCAGGATTGAAATAGCAGTGATAAAACCCAGATAAAACCGAAGCGTATCTTGTTGTTGTTGCTCCTGTCTAAGGTAGGCCTCGTTGATAATGGGGTAGATTTGAGATATTTCCAGTTTACGTTGGCGCGCGTTATAGAAATTAGCATCCGCTAAGGCATATTCTATGTAGTTATTGGCCCGTTCAATTTCCCCTTCTCGGTATAATTGCATGGCTAAATTAGTGAGTGAGGCATTTTCTTTGATGACCGCCTCTATATCACTTCTGGTGGAGCGAATCAGCCACCGTTTCTGTTCTACATTTTCATCTAGTTGCTCGTATATGCCAGCTAGGGTTGCGGTAGCTTTGGCGTACAGACCGGAAGCCGGCTGCAACTTGTTCTGACAAAGGTCGAGGTAAATTTCTTTGGCTTGCATTAATCTTCGTTCGACCAGGTGGGTTAATCCTACCTCTAGAAGATAGTCGTTCGATCGCTCGTCCAAAACCTGGAGCAGGGAATCCTGATAAGATCTAGCTTGCTGCCCGTAGCCAGGGCCAAAGTCTCCTACGCTAGCGTAGGATTGCAGGCCTTCATAGGTTCTTTTATATTCTAGGTAATATCGCTTCAATAAGCTAGGCGGTATGGCATTACGATCAATGCCGGCTAAGTGTTCCAGAGACTCTTTGTACATACCAGCAGCCGTCAAGATACTGGACAAATTGAGCATGGCTTCCGTCTTCCAATTGGTGTTATTTAGTAGATCTGAAAGGCGGATATTAGCATAAGCATAATGGAGCGCAGAATCAAAGCGATAAACCTTATACTCCGCAAAAAGCTCATTTTGAATGGTATAGGTGGCATTGGGCTCTCCGTTAGCAGCCTTAAGCCGTTCTCTTATCTGGGAGATCTTGCTTTTCTTGGCCTCGACGTAGGTGTCTTGATTGCGAAGTTTCTCATCCAGCTCCTGTAATAATGCATCAATCTCTACACTCGCCGTAGCCGGAGAAAGATGGAGTACTAGAAGGCCTATGATTAAGGAGATAAATCGCATATAAACTGGATTCAAACAGCTTCTCAATTTAAGACTTTATTCCCATTAAAAAAAAGCCAAAATATGGAGCTAAATGCAAACTTCCAACCTGCAAATGTAGGTTGCGCACAATGGTTGCCAATTTATAAATTAATTGACACTCTATAGATGAAACGATCCAGTATAGACTTAGGTTTTAGAAATCAAAATACCATGGGCTTGAAGGGATAGTTGCGTCCCCTTCAGGCTGGCATTCTCTGCAAGTAGGACTTCCTTTACAGCAGACAGTTCTGGAGCACTTAAGTCTAGTGGGGAATCGGAATTATTAATCAAAATGGTATTGCTCTCTCCCTGATAGCTAGTAGTGAAAGCAAAAAGATCGGGGTACTGGGTGAGGATGGGGCGATATTGACCTAGGCGAATAGGTGCATTTTCTTTTCGGATCGATATTAGTTTTTTGTAGTGATGCCACAGCGAATGATCATCTTCTCTTTGCACGGATAAAGCTAAGTTATGAATGGCTTCGGTTTGCCACAAAGATAGATCCCACCACTCGCCGGTACCTAGATACCAAATTGCATTACCCGAATCCGTAGGGTCCGTGGTCCAAGGGAAGGCCTCCCGGACGGGAATATGATTGGCATCGGAACCCCATTCATGTGTTTTTCCCGTCATTCCCAATTCCTGACCATAGTAGATAGATGGGATACCTGGTAACAAAAGATTTAAGGCCGCAGCTACTCGCTTTTGTCCTGGCAACTCATTGACGACTGTGGCCCAGCGATCAGTGTCATGATTTTCTAGGAAGTTGACCGTGTACGTGGAATCGGTAAACCTGGTTTGACTTTCTTGAATCACCTCATGAATTCGACTAGGATCCATGCTTACTCCACTCTTATCAGCAGCTTTATACATATCATGGGTGCCTTCTTCTCCAGCCAAAGCAAATCGCAAAGGAAAACTAAAGGCCGCATCAGCTCCACTTTTAGCTACCATTTTATCTCCATATTCATTCCAATTCGATTGCTCCCCCAGGATGAAAATTGACGGATTAAGGTCTTTACAAGCAGAGAAAATGGGACGCCAAAATTCTTGATACATATTGGTGAACAAGCCCTTGTAGTCCAGATCGTCCATAATATGATCAATTCGAAAACCATCTACGCCATCATCAAATACACCATCTTGATTAGGATCAACCCAATACCTGTAAAAGTCTAGCATCCATTGTTTTACTTTTGTATGATTCAAGTCTAAGAAAACGATGTGATGCTTGTCTCCAGGCCAGGCCGTGAATTCGTGTAAAGGAGATCTGGAAGGCATAAAAATCTGCTCGGGGAATTCATTCAAGGAATCGGAGTAGTAGATGAAATCCGAATATTCAGAAGCTGGATTTTGATAGGAGTCATCAAACCAGATGTGTCCACTTTGCGCATATTGAGTCTCCATATCCATTAAGAATTTCATTCCCTTGGCGTGCACCGCCTTTACGAAGCGGATGTAGTCCTGTTGAGACCCATATTCTGGGTCGATTTTCTCATAGGCAGTTGGAAAATAATTGTGATAAAAGCCAGATTCGTAAAGAGGCGTAAAAAGTATCGTAGTCACGCCTAATTCTTCTAGGTAATCTAGTTTTTCCACAAAACCATTCAAGTCACCGTGCCGATCTCCATTGCTATCATAGAAGCTACGTTGCATGACGTGATAGATCACTTCATTGTTCCAGTTGTGAGGGGCGGTTTCTGCTTCCTGAAGCACTTTATCTGTAGCGATATTCCCACTACAAGCCGAAAGAAGGATAAGTAAGAACAATGCTAAGAGCAGCTTGTGTCTTTTTCTACTGGACTTCATAAGCGGTGGGTTTAGGTAGGGTAGGTGAATGAGATGAAATACGTTCATAAGGAAAATCACAGGAGCGGGAAGGTTACCCTTCTCAAAATGGTCTTACCCATCGGAACCAATTTTAGTATTTCTTTTCCGGCCTGAGCTTCAGGTAAACTGCATTCCAGATAGATTTCGCTATTGTGAAAGGTTTGGGCTTGCTTATCGGTCTTCCAGCGGAATTGGGTAGGATCCGGCAAGGATACCTCGGCAAAGTCCTTCTGAGTGGGTAGGCAATAGTAGTCCTGGAAATTCTTGTAACCATAGGCCTTCACGGCTTTTACTTCATGCGGAATCTCATACGCATATACCAGTGGCCCACGTTGCAGGTATTGCTCTTCGTTGTTGGCGGTTTGCAGTTGAACCTCATTTTGGAAGCGGATTTTTATTTCTTCCCCGTCCTTCCATTCCTTATCTATTCGATAAAAGCCTGCGGTAGCTTCTCCGATCGGAGTATCTGATTCAATGGTATCTGTCCAAGCGGGTTGGCGGAAATACAGGGCGAAGCGGGTTGGTGTATCTAGCGTGATGACGAAGGTTACTTCATCGGATAGGGGATAATTGGTACGCTGTTCAATGGATACGGTTGTTCCGTTTACTGCTGTGTTGAGTAGGGTAGGTCCGTACATGACGGCTGCAATCCCATCCGCTGCCTTCATCCAGATTTGCTCCACAAAATAACTGAGGTTACGACCATAATTGGGCGTACAGCAAACGGCAGGTTCTGAATGTGTAGGGGAATACTTGTAGCGTGGATCATCCCGGGTATCCCCTTCTTCATGGTGTTTACCATCTATGATGTAACTGTTATCAGCTTTACTGTAGGTAATAGCGGTTCCAGTTGCGTTCCGGGCACCCAACATAGCATTGTAAGTGAGCTTTTCGGCGCGATCAGCAAAATGCAAATCCCCTGTCTTCTGGAGAATGGATCCAAAGGAATTCCGTAGTTCTAACATGCTGCAATATTCGCTGGCGGTGTGTTCTGGATGGGCTTCCAGTTTAGAAATCCATTCATTGCCGTGACCTGCTCCAGAGGGTAAAATGCAAGTCTCTAATTTTGCCAGCATATTTTGGTAGGCTTCCTCTAATTCAGGGTAGCCCGTGTTGTAATAGGCTTGCATCAAAGAGCGGATGTGCTCATAGGTATGCACGGCATGACCTTCAAAGAGGGAATCCTTCTCCATGAGATAAGGATAACGGAGATCGTTGAAGGAGCGATTGACGGAATAAGTGGAAAAAGCCTTATACAGATAGGTAGCATATGCTTGGTAGGCCTTATTGCGCGTAATTCTAAATAGGGTTTCACACACATCAGTGAGCATCAGGCCATGGGTCACTCCACCAAAAGCATTTTTCAGGAAAAATGGATTTCGCCCTTCCTCTCCATAGGCCTTCATGGTGACAGCCATAGCTTTTTCAACGGCGGCAAGAACTTCTTCTTTTTGGGTGAATTCGTAGTAAGCTAACAGCGTCCTAAAAGCAGTGGTTTGGGCCCATAACTCACCATTAGAGCCTTCATGCTGATACCTTAGGTTCGGCTTATAGATTCCGATGTAACCATCTTCTCCTTGCGATTGTAAGAGGTTATCTACAATGGCGTGACTCTGCTCCATGGCTTTCTGATCCTTCGTAAGGAAAGCATGTCTTACAAAACCGTCCCACCAGTTGCCGATGGTCTCTGCGTTCCACCACATAATGGACTTCTCCCAGGCTGCTCCCGTGAGCACTAAATCCCCCATTTCGGGGATATCCTCCATTCCTCCCCTTCTGGCGGTGAAGTACAAGTCGTCCGCCTTAATGCCCGGATATAAATGAGCTAAGGCCCCGACCAAACCCTTTTGTAGGTCTTGCTGCATCATATTCAGTATCCAACCTTTGGGGTAAACACTCCCGCTAGGGAAGACTTCAAATTTAGGGGTAAGCGCTTGCGTGGGTTTGTCAAAGAATCTCAGTTTGTCACTGTCATCTTGGATATGCTCTTGCACCTTATTTACATTTTCGACGAAATTTTCTCCTTGGGAGCCTTCGGTCCCACCCTGGCAAGCGCAAAGCGTACATAATATCATAAGCCCAATTACTTTTTTCATCAGTTTGAGGATTTATTGTTCATTGAAAAGCGCATACATCTCTAGTCTTTTATCTACTCCCTTTTCCGCTTTGTAAGCTTTTAGTTTAGCCTGTAACTCCTTGGCGATTTCGGGTTGCGCTTCTGCTATGTTATGATTGTTCATCGGGTCTTCTCTTAAGTCAAAGAGCTCCAATTCGTCGTAGGTGAGATGCCATCTTAAAAACCAATGATCTTGGCGGATCCAATACCCTTCTACATGATCTCCCATCACATTATTGGGATCTTTACTGCGGGTATTGATGACATTGCCAAAAATGTTTTGGCGAAGATGCTTTGCGGGATCTTCAATAACTTCCCGAAAGGACTTTCCATAGAAGCCCTTCGGCGTTTCAATTCCTGCGTAGTCTAGAATGGTGGCGGGAATATCTGCACTATGGATCAAAGAAGCACTTCGTACCCCTTTGTCAATCTCATTTGCCCAGGCAAAAATTATGGGAGATCGAAAGGAAAGATCATAGATAGAACTTTTCCCCTTATCTCCTCCATTGTGTGATCTCATCGGATCATCGGAGAATTCCTGATTTGGATCCTGCTCCCAACCATTGTCATTTACGTATACGATTAGCGTATTGTCGTATAGGTCTTTTTCTTTGAGATGGGTTACTAGCTCACCCCAGGCATCATCAAACCAGGTGCAGTTGGCATAGTATTGTTTGGCTGACTCACTCATGTCAGCTTCTTTATACAAGTTGTAATATTTGTCCGGTGCATCGAAGGGGTAGTGAGGAAGCGAGGGGGCATACCAGATAAAGAAAGGTTGCCCGTCTGTTTCTGCCAAAAAATCATAAACAGGCTGATTCGTTACCCGGGCTAGCTCCATGCCTTCGCCGCCCATATGTTTAAGGAACCAGCCCGCATTCTGTATGTCCTTATCGGAAAAACCGTTGGTCATCCCATGTGTAAATCCTCCATTTTGATAATTGAATTCCCACCATTTTCCACCTTGAAAACTAACATAGCCTTTCTGTGCCAAGAGTTTTGGAAGAAGTGAAAAATGAGGTAAGGCCAGCGCTTTCACATCAAACTCGCGCCTAAGTCGCCGCAGAGAATCTCGGGAAAGCTCTTTGCCCGCAATGGATTCCTGGAAAATCTCATCACTTTTACGATGGTAGTCAATAGGGAGCATGCCTGTCAGCAGGGTTTGTAAGGAGGGGCGGCAATGATTGTCAGATACGTATCCATCTGTAAAAAGGACGCCATTGTCCGCTAGTTGATCCATGTTTGGTGTCTGGACATAATCAGCCCCCATAAACCCGAAATAGGGATAGCCTTGATCATCTCCAATCAGCAAGATGATGTTAGGTAAAGCCTTGTGGTCGGAGTCATCCTGAGGGGGATTGGATTGACAAGAGAGTAGGAGTGTTAAAGAAAATGCTAGGGCGGAATATTTCATCTTCTATTGTTTAGGAATAAAGGTAGAGGTAATTGTAGGACGATTCTTTTCTGATTTAAGCCAATACTTTGCATATTTAAACATCTAATTGTAGAATTGGACAAATATTTTGTTTGTGAAAAGCAATAGACCTATACTTGAATCCGTCTCCTGGGATCAACCCAAACAATCAGTGATGGCCTTTGCCATTGAGGAACGAGCTTTTGCACCTTATTGGCATTACCACCCAGAAATTGAATTGACCTTAATCACGCAGGGTAGTGGAATCCGTTTTGTTGGAGATAGTATTGAGAGTTATCAGAGTGGGGATCTTGTGTTGGTAGGAGAAAGGTTGCCCCACCATTGGGTCTCTCATGATGGCAGCAATGATAACTTACAGAAAGCTTTAGTAGTCCAATTTCAGTGGCAATGGTTTCAGCATCTGGCGGAGTTAAAGCCCCTGGCGGAATTCGTTAAGTCAGCCAAGGTAGGGCTCCATTTTCCAGATGTAAAAGCGGAAATTCAAACTAAGATTCGGGCTTTATTAGCTGTCCCGTCCCCCTTGAGAGTTAGTCGATTGCTTGAGCTCCTTTTTGATCTTTCTCAGGGTACATCCTCTCGGACATTATCCCAAAATACCCAATTCCATTTACTGAATTCTGCTGGAGAGCAGCAGCGCATTAATCAGGTCATTGCCTACATCATGGATAATCTGGACCAAAAACTAAGCGTCGGTGATTTAGCGGATTACTGTTTTATGGTGCCGCAGGCCTTTTGTCGGTGGTTTCGGAAGCATACCAGTTTTTCCTTTATCACCTTTCTAAATAAGACCAGGATAGAAGCTGCCTGCCAATATTTGTTGACTTCAGAGCTAGCCGTTAAGCAAATCGCCTATCAGGTGGGGTTCGAAAATGTAAGTCATTTCAATCGTACCTTCAAGAAATATACGGGTCTATCCCCTCTAGGTTTTAAGCGACAATATCTCAGGCAGACGGGTTTGTAGTAGCCTCTCATTGCTTCTGTTATCTCACAAACTGTTGACGTTAGTTTATGTCAGCTATCATTAATTTTCAGGAATAGCTTAGGATAACTGAAGTTGCTTCTCTAGTTTTGTTTACCGTACAAAAGCTTTACCTCATGCATCGCCGCACTTTCTTGACCACTGCAACCTTAGGGAGCCTAAGTTTTGCCGTACCTATTTCGTTTTCTCACCAGATCATGACTGTTAACGGCCCCATCCATGCTCATAAGATGGGTGTTACTTTACCTCATGAACACATCACTACCGATTATATAGGGGCGGAACTCGTCCAACAACCACAATATGACAGAGAAGGTGCCGTAGCGGGGATTTTACCCTATTTATTAGAGTTAAAAGCGCTAGGTGGTACTACCTTGTTCGAAGGTACGCCTCAATACGTGGGTAGAGATGTGCGCTTGCTTAAGGCTTTATCTGAGCGAAGTGGTCTCCATATCGTTACCAATACCGGATATCATGCAGCTGATGATTACAAGTACTTACCTAAACATTTTTACCAGGAGACGGCCCAACAACTAGCTGAACGTTGGATCAAAGAATGGAAGGACGGAATTGATGGAACAGGGATCAGACCAGGATTTATTAAAATTGGGGTACATAAAGCTCCGCTGTCTGAAAATGAGCGTAAACTGATTGAGACAGCAGCCATTACCCATTTAGAAACAGGACTTACCATTGCTATTCATACAGGGGATGGTGCAGGTGCTTACGAAGAGCTAGAGTGCTTGATGTCCCATGGGGTTGCAGCTGAAGCCATGGTATGGGTGCATGCGCAAAATGACAAGGATGATGACCATTACCTGACAGACCTTGCAAGAATGGGGGTATGGATTAGCCTCGATGGTGTGAATGCTAAGCCACGTCAATTGAAGCGGTATTTGTATCAGTTGCAATCGATGAGGGCTGAGGGGCTGCTGGATAAAGTACTGATTTCTCACGATGATGGGTGGGCCGTGAAAGCTGTGGAAGCAGAAGGTAGGAAATCAATAGAGCTCTCTTTGTTTGATAATGGCAACCGGGTACCCTATCATACGATCTTCAGTAAATTGATTCCCGATTTATTGAGTTCGGGATTTACTAGGCGTGATATCAAGCAAATTATGGTGAAAAATCCCCGGCATGCTTATATGATTCGGGTGCGTAAAAAGTAAAAGAAAGGCCCACTTCCGAATTCTTCAAGACTTCGGAAGTGGGCCTTTCTTTTATGACTTCTTCACCTTGATGCTGCAACCTACTGCTTTAATGTCACTAGGGTCTGGATCTTTTCCATTCTCTAGGGCAGTAACGGCCATCTCCACATAATTCTCCGTAACAGCTTCTGCATCACCGGAGTTATCATCGATAGCACCGTGGTAGCGCAACTTATGCGTAGCGTCCAACAAGTAAACCTCAGGTGTCCGACTTGCACCATACTGAGGGAAGATCTCTTGTCCTTCATCCAATAGGTATACAAAAGGGAAACCTTTTTCTTTAGCGTTTTCCTGCATAGCTACGAAGCTATCCCCTGGCTTGACCTCTGGGTCGTTAGGCTGGATCGCTACAACTGGGTATCCAAGTGGAGCCATCTTGTTGTGTAGGTCGATGATACGTTGTTCGTACATCTTCGCTACCGGGCAAGTATTGCAGGTAAAGGTGACAATATATCCCTTAGCATCCTTTCCGGTCGCGTCTTTAACATCTTCTAAGCTATACATTTTGCCATCAATGTTCTTCAACTTGAAGTTAGGAGCAATATCACCCACGGTGATACCATCTGCCTCATAGCTAACTAATTTGGCTGCGGAAGAGGAGGCCTCTTTTTGCTCTACCTTATCGGCCGTTTTATCGGCTTTTTCTTCACCGGTAGTGCAAGCGGTGAAAGCAAATTGGATCAATACAAATGCAAGAAAAAATCCAAATAATCTTTTCATGGTATAGTAAGTTGTTTTATAAAACGTTGATTTCGTAATGGAACTTGCTTTTCTCTATGATTTCAGGCCCTGTAGAAGCCAATTTTCGAGCATACCTGATAGGCCTACACCCAATCAAGAGGAGAGCTAAACAGCCTCCAAATCGTTTGTGGTAGTGCTCAATTTAATACAGATATTAGGCCCCAATTCCTTGGGACTTCCCATTTGTGTCCAGATAGAAAAAAGTACAGAGAGTAAGGTTGGTGTTTTTCGTTTTGATAGTCTTTTCTGTAGTTCTCGATGTTTTATGGAAGACGTCTAGAGCATTTTTTGCACTAGCGCGAAAAGTTCTTCTTGATTAGCAAAGGACTCACCTATGAATTCACGTTGGTCTTGTTTGTACACCACCGTTACTGGGATGGCCCCGCCCCATTCAGGATCCACTCGATCAATCCAGTCATTGTACTTATGATCCGTAAGAGCAATAACGTCAGATTTTAGTTTATGTTCTTCAACAAAAGGGATGAGCTTCGGTTCAACGTCTTTTTTAAAATCTAGGCTCACTAAAATGACCTTTAGTTTTTCCCCTTTAAAGTTCTCGTGGAGTGCCTCAAAATAGGGAAGTTCCTTCACACAGGGCTTGCACCAGGTGGCCCAAAAGTTGATGACATAAGTGGTATCCGTCTGATGCTGGAAGATCGGAGCAACCTGATCAAAGGATTCATAGATTGGGAATCCAATTTCCGGTTGATTAGCTTCTAGGGCTGCTGCCGACTGTTCTTCTTCCTGACTGGCAGTAGCGGCACCGCTGGAACAGGAGGAAAACCCGATCATAATACCAATACAGACAGATAAGAAAGTTTTCAATTCACTCATTAGCTCAACTTTTCATCGAAATTCGGTCATTTTGGCGAGAATCTCCCATTTATGCCTTGTTAAGCTTTTCTTAAAGTCGTCTAATTTCAATTTTTCATCTAACAAATGTTGCTGAAACTCTAATTATTAGCTCCGGCTACAGGCTTTTTGCTACCTTGGCTGCCATGGCCCATTTTCTGTCATTAATGATCAAATTGCGATTCAAACAGGGGTTTCGCGTGCTGCAGAGCGTGGGTTGGGGGTATGTACTACTTATTGTTCCCATCTTGCTATTCATTTTCGGCTTTCGGGTGATGGAACTCTTGCTTACTACCGATATGTGGTCGGGTGGCTTATTGTTGGCTTTGCCGGTCCTTTCCCTGCATTTCGGACGTAAGGATCATTACTTTTTGCGGCAGATATCTCCTTACGGGTATCGGCTGCCCCTTTTTATCTTGGAATATCTGCTCTTGCTCCTACCTTTTTGGGTGGCTTTACTATTTCTAGGGAGATGGGATGTTGTCGGTGTATTTGGATTGACGGTGTTCTTAATTGCCGCTCTAGATATGGCTTGGATGCCAAGCGTCAAATGGAAGGCTCTGCCACTCAAGTGGATCCCACTGCGGGCTTTTGAATGGCGAACTGGGATGCGGAAGGCAGGCATCTTAATTCTCTTTTTCCTGATTATTGGTCTGGTGGCGAGCCACTGGGTTTGGGCCATCCCTGGTACCTTAATTATTTGTGGCTTATTAAGTGCTAGTTTTTATCAAGATCTAGAATCGAAGGAACTGGTGGAGGGACCTTTCCAAATCTCCACTTTACTGTGGCAGAAGATTGGATTGCATAGCGCCCTATTTCATTCCATTTTTGCCATTTCATATCTGGTTTACTTCATTAGACACGCCGAGCTCTGGTGGATCTTAGTCTTGTCAATCTTAGCGGTTGAGCTACTACTCAGTTTTTCCATTCTAGTGAAGTATGCGAATTGGCTACCCAATCGGGAGAAGCATACGGCACAGACGATGATTGCCATCTTTTCGGTGGGATTATTGATCCCTTATCTAGCTCCAGCGAGCTTACTGCTATGGGCTTATTATTTTCGTAAGGCCAGCAAGCGTTTAGAATACTTCTACTATGTTAAAAATTGAAAACTTAGAAGCGGCATACGGCGAGAAGAAAGTATTAGATGGTTTTGAACTGCAATGCGAAACGGGTAGTATCAATGGTATCCTAGGTCGTAATGGAGCGGGGAAGACCACCTTCTTCAAGTGCTTATACGGAATGATGAAAGCTACTGCTGGGCAGATACGGTTTCAAGGCGAGCCTCTAGGACCGACTAGCATTGCTTACCTGGAGACGCACAATTACTTTTATCCGTTTCTAAAAGGGGAAGAATATCTAAAGTTGGCTACACACCGTAACAGCAGTTTCGATATTCAAGCCTGGAATAAGTTTTTTAATCTTCCGCTCGGGGAGCTGGTAGAGAATTATTCTACGGGCATGAAGAAGAAACTGGCCCTCTTAGGGACCATCGGCCAGCAAAGACCTATCCTGTTACTAGACGAACCTTTCAATGGAGTAGATTTTGAAACGGTGGAAACGATCTACATCATCCTCAATCACTTACGAGAAAAGGGTAAAACAATTCTTTTGACCAGCCATGTCTTACCTACCCTAACGGAAGTCTGCAATCAAATTAGTTGGCTAAAAGAAGGCCGGATTGAAACAAGCTTTGTGCAAGCTGAATTTCCAGACTTACGTCAAAAGATCAAATCCGAGTTTCAGCAAGATATGGATGAAGTACTTTCCCAACTCTAAACCCTAAGCAGTAAACATTAGAGTCTATATCGATAAACATTGGTCGTAATGTGCTCAAAACCTAACCGCTGGTACAGTTGATTGGCGGCAATGCGCTTCGGATTTGAACTTAAGCTAACGGCTTTGGCCCCCAGTAGGTCTGCCTTCAGCAAGGCCGCTTCCATCAATCTCCTCCCTATTCCCTGGCCCCGCATACCTTCATCTACGATCACATCTTCAATTCGAACGTTAGGCCCCGTTGTCACATGGTTGAAGACGAGTGTGAGCCCTCCGATCAATACCTCCTTTTTTGCCATGAAGAAGGAGACTTGAGGAGAGGCGAGAACCTGATTTAGATAGGCAAAAGAAGGAAGGCTGACATGCGGCGAGAGCTGCGGCAGGATATCGCAGTACGCTTGGTAGTCCGTCTGATCGATTTCCTTGATTTCTGAAATGACTATGGGCTGGTCCGACATATTCTTTTGTAATTAGAGTATGTTTAAAATTAATCCTTTTGCTAATATGAACGCCTCTCTTTGCCGGGCTTCAGCTAATTTTTGGGCCGTATCTTCCAGATATGCCCCAAAAATGGAGTTTCGCGCGGCTTTAAGATCCATTTCATATTATCAGAAAAACTAAATTTAAACGATACTCTTAGCAGATGGAGAAGCGACTTCGACTTATTCAGAAAAATTTGGGTTGGGAACTGGAAATTGAGCATTCATTTGCTTTAAACCGTCCAATAAGGCCTGCTCTAAGCCCTTTGCCTGATCTACTTCCGTACTAGATAGGTCCTTCGTTTCCCCGATATCCGTGAATAAATCAAATAGCTCGATTTTATCTTCCTCAAAATGCTTGACTAGTTTCCATTTACCTTGCCGGATGGCGGCTCCAGGTTTCCAGGCAGAACCATGATAGTGGGGAAAGTGCCAGATCAGAGCCGCTCTGTCCAGTGATTCGCCCTTGAACAAGGGGTATAGGCTTTTCCCATCGATGGCTAGCTGTCCCTTTGATTGGAGCCCGAGCACCTCTACTAAGGTGGGGAATACATCTTGACTAATGACAGCCGTTTCTTCTACGGCCCCTGCCGCCGTCACCTTGGGAATGCGGATCATCAAGGGAATTCTAATCCCTCCTTCGTAGCACCAACCTTTTCCAGCTCTAAGCGGGCGCACCGCCGTTGGGGCTTCGCGATTTTTGGCCAAGGTGGTGAGGCCGCCATTGTCAGAAGTAAAAATGAGTATGGTATTGTCCCATTGACCGGCATCCTTAAGACTCTTGATCAAGCGTCCTACGTTGTGATCCATCGCCGTAACCATCGAGCCATAATCTCCTCTTTTTTGATGCAGCAAGGTTTTGCCATCTCCTTCCTGGGCGTACCAAGGAGGCCCCCCACCTGGTAACTTACGAGAATAGTTCTCCATATGAGTGGGGTTAGCTTGTATTGGGGTATGGACAGTATAGAAGGAAAGCATAGCGAAAAAGGGTTGCTGCTGTGCCTGTTGCCCTTGGATAAACTGGATAGTTTCATCCGTTAGGCGATCCGTCAGATACTCCCCTTCTGGGCCATCGCTGAGTTTGGGGTTCCGGTACGGAGAAAAATAGCCTCCCGGGGGTGAGCCTTTATGATGCCCTCCTTTATTGATGTCAAAGCCTTGATCTTCGGGATAGAATCCCCCTTCACCTAAATGCCATTTGCCGGCGAAGAAGGTCTTATATCCATTGTCTTTGAACAGCTCTCCTAAAGTATATTCCTCCAGGGCGAGCTCATCTCGATCCTGGATATTCAGCAGCTTTCGATTGGGTGGATTTTGCCCTTTGAGCCAGTCTGTGATACCGGTCTGAACGGGATGCCTCCCAGTCATGAGAGCGGCGCGGGTGGGAGAACAGACGGGAGAAGCCGCGTAAGCCTGTGTAAAGCGAAGGCTTTCCTCGGCGAAAGCATCTAATTGTGGGGTATCGTAGAAGGCGCTTCCATAGCAGGCCAAATCTTTCCAACCTAAGTCATCCACGAGTACTAGGACCACATTTAGCTTTTCTCCTTGTTTTTGACTACCGCTGAGGCCGCGTTGGCAAGCGTAGTTGCCACCAAGAAATAGGCTGATTATCAGGGCTCCTAGCAGGATGGATCTTCGTTTTGATTTGTAGAATTTCATGCCTGAAAATACTAAGAGAGGCATGAATTTGGAAACCGTAGGAGGAAGGAAGTAGCTGGATGGCTTTTTCTTTTTGTATTTTTAGGAATTGTACCGATTTTCACTACTAGCAAACTTAGCCAAAACGTCTGCTTTCTCTCCAGGAAAAACTAGCCTAAGCAACTAGACTTTTGATTCATTGCTAATTGATTTCCAAAAGAGAGATATATTAGTAGCAAAGGAATAAACATGGAAAACAACATATTGCTGAAGAATGCCGCACAGCATTGTACCGAAATTTTGAACAACCAGCTTTCCCCTCAAATAGCCTGCCATGACTTGGCGTTTACCGAGCAGGTAGTAGAAATGGTGGAGGCCATTGCAACACAGGAACAACTTGACGAGGCAGAGATGGAGATGGTTAAAATAGCGGCCTGGTTTCATGATACGGGCTTCCGCGATAGCTACGATGACCATCAGGCTGCCAGCCAAGCCATCGCGTCGGCTTTCTTACATGAGGAAGGCGTTACGCAGGAAAAGATAGATAAGATATTGGGAAGCCTCCTAGCTACCCAAAAAGGGAATACTCCTGAAAACAATATTGATAAGGTACTGGTAGATGCTCGGCAAGGGGTGACGGTTGGAGGAGATTATAAGGAATACTTGAAAAAACTGAAGACAGAGTTATTAGAGATTAAGAAGATAGAGCAATCCGAGAAAGAAGGTCTGCAAAATTACTTGGAGACTATCCTGAAGTACGAATTCCATACAGCTTACGGCAAGGAGAACTTATTGACTGCGAGAGATAAATTGAGGGGTAAATTGGAGAAGAGGCTCAACAAGATGCAGAAAGCCGTGGATGCCAACTTAAGCAACGACCTTGGGGTGACCATGGCCCAGCTCAAAGCCATGAAAAAGAAGCTGGCTAAGGTAGAGGGGCGCCCGGAGCGGGGTATAGAAACCATGTTTAGGCTGACCTCCCGGAATCACTTGGATCTTAGTGGGATGGCAGATAGCAAAGCCAATATCATGATTTCTATCAACTCCATCATTATGTCAGTTGTAATGGGAAGTCTGATGTCAAAGCTGGATTCTAATGAGCATTTGTACTATCCTACCGTTCTCTTGCTCTTAGTTAACTTGGCGTCCTTAATTTATGCCATCTTATCTCTCCGGCCCAACGTGTCAGATGGGAAATTTACCCGAGATGACATTGAAAACCAGCGCACAAACCTATTGTTCTTCGGTAACTTCCACAAAATGAGTCGCCGGGACTATCACTGGGGGATGAATAAGCTGATGGAAAATGCCAACTTCCTTTATTCTAACCTGATTGACGACGTCTACTTTTTAGGGGTCGTATTGGCCAGAAAATATAAACTGCTTCGTACCTCGTATAATATCTTTATGTACGGGATGGTCCTGGTAGTCATTGCGTATATTATTTCGCTTAGTTTTATTGAGGAACCTCTATCAGAGACAATTAACTCTTTACAGCTTGACTAGGCCATATGATGAGTTTTAAAGGAGTCACCAATCTGTTCATAGGTCTACTCTTACTGTTTTCAAGCTGCCAACAACCAGTAGCCAGCACCGATATGGATACCGCTGGTATCATTGAGCAGCTTACACTTCAAGTCAATGCCTTTCATGCGGCAGATACCTCCCTGAATGCCCAGGGCGTAGCTGACTTACTTTGGCCTGAATTTACGATGTTGGCGGATGGGCATCGCGTTGCTTATGAAGAGGTCCGCACCGGCTCCCAGGCCTTCATGGCTTCTTTGGAAACTTTCCACACCGAATGGGAGGACCTCAAGATTATTCCGCTTAGCAATCGTCATGCCATTTCTTCCTTTATCTTCACGGATTCGATTGTTGCCAAGGATGGGACGCTCACGCAAGCCAGAGGTCCGAACACTTTTGTATGGGAAAAAAGGGGGGAGGTTTGGAAGGTGATTTATGCAGATGCTGATCATTATCCACTTTGATACTAAGTACTTTGTAACATAAATTTCTCTAGTTTCTGGCGGCATCTTTCTAGTAAGTCCTGCGTTACTCGTCGGTCATGTAGCTAAGGCTATATTCCCTCCTCGAGCCTTGGGCTTACTTAAAATCTGCTCCCCATAATCCCAAATAACTTATGTTACAAAGTACTAAGTGCTAGAGACGAGTTCTGATCTTTGTTTGTTCCGATTTCGAAACTAGAACGATACTTTGCGTTAATCCGACCAAATTTGCTTCATAATTAAAACCAATATTATGAAAGCAATAATTATCGAAAAGTACGGAGAACCAGAGGTTTTGAAATTGAAGAACATCGAAAAGCCTACGCCTAAACCCGATGAAGTACTCATCAAAATTAAAGCGACTTCCGTTACTGCCAGTGATGTGCTTATTCGAAGCCTAAAAGTTCCATTTCTTTACCGGCTAATGGTACAATTGATCTTTGGTTTTGGTCGACCCAGAAATCCAATTCTAGGTATGGTAGCAGCTGGTGTGGTTGCTGACAAAGGAGCGGCAGTGAGCAAGTTCAATGTTGGGGATGAGGTATTCGCCTATTGTTCTATGCCGCCGATGAAACTCCGTTTTGGCTCCTATGCGGAGTATATCTGTTTACCCGAGGAATGGAACCTGGCCCTAAAACCTACAAATATTAGCTTTGAAGAAGCGGCTGCTATTCCTTATGGAGGCTTGTTAGCCACGCATTTAATCAACAAGACTAGCATTAAAAAAGGAGATAAAGTGTTGATCTATGGCGCCTCTGGAAGTATCGGTACGATGGCGGTACAATTGGCCAAAAATGCCGGTGCCATAGTAACCAGTGTGTGTAGTGCTAAAAACTTTGAACTAGTGAAGTCTTTGGGGAGCGATAAGGTGATTGACTATACCGCCAGCGAGGCAGAATCGCAGTTGGAAACCTACCAATATGTGATAGATGCAGTGGGGAAGAATAAAACATCGCTGCTAAAAGAGAAGAGTAAGCAGGCAATAAATAGAAAAGGGAAGTATCTTTCGATCGACGATGGTGCTCCTCAAACGCCCAAGAAATCTTTTCTTGCTTTGAAAGCTCTGGTAGAACAAAGGAAGCTTAGGGCGGTCATAGACAGCGTTTATCCGTTGGAGGAAGTAGTAGAAGCCCATAGGTACGTAGAAAGAGGGCACAAGAGAGGCAGCGTGATTCTGACGATCAACTAGTAATCTGACATTCCAAGGGATCTCCTATACTTGAAATGGGGTGGTTAGATGAACAATTTTTATTTGGTAGGCGTAGGTGAAAATCTATCTGGCTAGCTATACAGGCACCACACTGGCCGTTTGCGCTGGTCGGTGTTTTTCACCGGCCAACTGATATTTTCTCAAAAAAATACTGTAGTATTATTAATGTGTTCATACAACCACGACACTTAGAATTATAGAGCAAACCATCTCTTAATACTACCGCCCGGAAGGAATTATGACGAAGAAAAAAACAAAACAGATACTAAGGATAGTATTTATCCTTGCCTCCATATCTTCCTTGTACTTTGTACCATGGCTCCTAGTAAAGGCGTGGATATTACCCATACCCGATACCGTTCAAGAGCAGTTGGAGGAGGCCATTGGCCATGGATTTGACGGAGTGCTGGTCTATGTAGACCAAGCGGATAAGTCCCCTCAATATTTTGCTGCTGGCTGGCATGATCGAGCTGCTAAGGTTCCTGCCAAGCCAAATGCCCTATTTAAGATTGCTAGCATCAGCAAGTTGTATGATGCCGTGGCTGTTACTAAATTGGTAGGCGATGGGCGTCTTTCGCTAGATAAAACCATCGCTGATTATTTGCCGGAGCTCGTGGGGAGAATTGAAAACGCAGAGCAAATCACTTTGCGGCTCATGATTCAGCATAGAAGTGGCATTCCCAATTTTACAGACGCGCCGAATTTTTGGGGAGCGCCAACGGAGACCTACGAAGAAAGTCTGGCCCTGATTATGGATAAGCCGGCTAACTTTAAACCCGGTGAAGATTACGAATATTGTAATACGAATTACCTGTTAATTAATAAGATT
>JABSSL010000110.1 GCA_013214355.1 Saprospiraceae bacterium
GATACAATAAAAAGCGCGTCCGGCCAATGGCCATAAACAAAGAATCAAATCAAACACAATCCTACTCCATGGGAGCAATCAGCAGCAAATAAATGCACCAAAAAAACTACCATAACTCACTACTATATAGAGTATTAGATTCCCATCCAACAAGCACCAACCGCGGGTGGCCGACGAAATTCTGACCGACGGAGGAGTTAATTTCGCCAAGAATTTTGTTTACTTTTTTTCGATTGAAAAAGTAAATCGCCGAAGGCCAACAAAAGCAGATTGAAACACATAAAGAGTACAAACAAAACTAAAAAATAGAACGCAGTACGCAGTACAACCCCTAAGCCCTCCCCACATACCCAATCTCACCACAAGCAATCTTTTTAGACACCTTCTCTAGCTCAGATCGGTAATAAACCGGCGGTCGTCCCATTCGAAACTGCTTTAAAAACCCCTTATTAATCAACCAATTCAACTGCTTCCGGTGGTTATTCGCCGCCGTGATGTTAAGGCCAAGAATTCGAGCTGCCTCTTCAGGGTCTACCCAGTCTGAGCGCGTCTCCTTCGCTTCGATCAACTCGATCAATTTTTGCATAGCAGCAGTGTTCTCCAACAATGCTTGTAAGACATTAGAGTTCATAATACATCAGATAAAATGATCGGAATTTGATTGTTATACCACCCAATCCTAGGACCGCAGAAACCCATTCACACTTAATTCAATCGCTCTCTCGTAGGGTCAAAATAAAAGGTGATTTGTAAGTCTTTGATGATTAGCATAAGTCTACTTGAAATCACAACTAAAATCAACCGAAAAGTAAAAAATATCTCCACTTATTAGATAAACAACAATACTTTTCACTACATTTCCCCTCATTGGGTATCTAGTAACTTGTCGCTAACCACAATTCAAAAGTAAGCCAAAAAACAATTATTGTCAACTAATTGGATAAAAAAATAGCAATTTAGTTTATTTTTATTATTTTTGAGATATGAAACAAACTATAGCTCAACGACTTAAGATTCTTGCTGAATATGAGGTCAAGCAGATAAAATTAGCCCAGAAGATTGATCTTACGCCTCAAGCCATCAGCAAAACCATCTCGGAGGACCGAATGATCCGTAGCGATACCCTCGAAAACATCGCCCGCGCCTACCCTGAACTCAACATGCGCTGGTTCCTAACTGGTGAAGGAGAATCAGGATTAGATCGCTCCGCAAAACCGCTGACTGAACAAAAGAATGACCTTACTAAGGAATTGGAATTGAAAACAAAAGTGATTGGCCTGCTGGAGGGTGAGATTCGCTATCTGAAGTTTTTGGTGAAGAAGCATTGTAAGGAGCTGGCGGAGCGGTTTGAGTTGTAATCTTGGGAGTTTATTTCTTCTGGGCTACGGCCTCCATTAACTTCGATTTCCTCTAGGCTTTTCGCCGAATTCTTCCTTATGCGCTTCAATATGCTCCTGCTCTAGTTCTCTGGCCTTTTTCCTCCCGGGAATGTTTTTGATCAGTACTCGGCCCACAAACCTAACCCAGTTGACCAAGTTATTGAAAAGCGCTAGTTGGCTACGAATCCGTCTCGATAGACCATCCTCATCGATCGGATCATCGGAAATTCCGTATTTATAGACTTCTTCCTCTTTCGAATCCCAGATCTCATAGAGGTGATGATCGTTTTCATTCTCATTCGAATTGCCATGTGGTTTCCTCATGAATAACCTATATGATTCGGGGAGTAGGTTCATTCCAACCTTCTGCATTGAAGAAGGTTTCATAGTTTTTAGATGGAACATGCACAAACTCCAATCCGGTCTTTAATTCGAATGCATAGGCCGGAAGATTCAAGATGGCCTCAAAGGTCAACTCCTTAGGCATTTCCGTAGGATCTTGCAAAACATGCTCATAGTACTCCCGTCCATTGGCAACCACACAGCAACGAGCATATAGGAATACGTCGACCGAAAAGGGTCCATTTTCACTATATACATTTGATCCGGTTTGACGCGCATATCGCTCTCCATCCAACGAATATAATTTCTCTGAAAGAATATTGTGAAAAGCCTTTATATTATTTATGGAGCATTGACTTAAAAAGCGGATAGCTGGTTCCATGACCGCTCTGTCATCCCCTTCCTTTTCCCAATCAAACTTTTCAATAATCTTCCAAAATAGGTCTTCATTCATTTCCTGACCAGCACAGTCTCCATAGCCTGCCGAAATCCGGATCTCTAGCTCAATATTTTCATCTCCTAACTTATCACGTAAGTCTTGGATAAACTTTTCGTCTAAATCCCTCAGTTTGATCTTATGTATGGTCATGTCTTAACTTTACCTAAAAATACAACTTTTCTGAGTAGAATGACGAGTAGTTGTCGGCTCTTTAGAACATTTAAATCTCTCTTTGCCTTTAGCCTCTTGATTACTGAATATTATCTTGAGCTATGGAGCCTCAAGATTATACTAGGCAGACTTTGGACTACTTAGGTCTCGTAGCTGGAACATATCAAGAAATAGAGATTAGCCAGGCTATTGATGAGATGTTTTCTTCTAATAGTCCTGATCAGAGTGTCCGCACAGGCAAATGCAGCTAAAAGGAGGAGTTGAAGATAAACTTGATAATGATATTCTAACAAGACTGCATTTTTTCTATGATATTTCTAAGCCAGTAAGTAAAATTCATATAAAAAACTGATTACCAAACAATTAATCATTTCATTTCGAGTCCAGCTGGGACCACTCAGGAACTTTTCTCGCTGTACCTGCTGGACGAGAAGTTTATCCCGGCTTAGCGAAGCGATGTCGGGAAGGCCAGCTGGGACCACTCAGGAACTTTTCTCGCTGTACCTGCTGGACGAGAAGTCTATCCCGGCTTAGCGAAGCGATGTCGGGAAGGCCAGCTGGGACCGCTAAAGAATCTCTCTCGTTTTCCCTGCTGATCAAAAGTTGATCCCGACCCGTTCCATTCAGTTTTTATGGTAGATCAATACTGCCCCAAAGCTGCTTCCACCATTTGCCGATAATGCGCCCCAATCGGAATTTCACACGCCCCGATTTCTACATCGTTTTTGGTGTAAGCGGTGATTTTATCTTTGTTGATGATGTAGGAACGGTGAATTCTCAGAAAGCGCTGGTCGAGCAATGCCTCAAAACCGTTCAAGCTATGTTTGATGATGTGAGTGGTCGTTGGTGAATGGATACGGATATAGTCTTTCAAGCTTTCTATGTATAAGACGGTATCAAAATGTAGTTTGACCTGTTTGCGATCCTTCCTAATAAACATGAACTCCTTTGTAGGTTCCGATTGAAGCTGGGGAGGGTGCTGCCTTTTCAGATATTTGTCTACCGCCTTGAAGAAGCGGTGAAAGGTGATGGGCTTGAGCAGATAATCAATGGCATCCAGCTCAAAACCGTCGAGGGCGTATTCTCGGTGTGCGGTAGTGAAAATAACCGCTGGTTTTGTATAGAGGTGCTTGAAAAAATCGGTCCCTTTCAAGACCGGCATTTCAATATCTAGGAACAGTAGGTCAATTTCTTCGAAGTTAATTTGGCGGGCTTCAATGGCACTGGCACAGACTTGCACTAATTCAAGTTCTCCAAAATGACCAATGTGTTGCTCCAGCAATCCCCGGGCGAGTTCTTCGTCATCGATAATGACACATCTGTATTTCATAAAGGAAAAATATTTAAGTGAACGGAATAGTGGTGGGGAGCGTGGTCGATGGTCAATTCATGCCGCTTGGGATACAGCAGATTCAGTTGTCGTTTAATATTTCGTAGACCGATCGGTGGTTGCTGGCTTTCCGCTATTGGTGTATCTGGGATGGAGTTTTTGATCACAAATCGAATCTCTAGTGGGGTCGTTTGTAAATCAATCTCAATCAATGCTTGACCTAATTCCTGGCTTACTCCATGTTTAAAAGCATTTTCAACAAAATGCAATAGTAGTAAGGGCGCAATTTGTGCAGCGTGATCCACTTGTGGGACAAAATTAACATCAACACGGCTGCCGTATCTAATCTTTTCTAAACTCAGGTAATTGTGCAGTAATTCGATCTCCTTATCAAGGGAAACATATTTATCATTACAACGATACAACATGTAATCCAAAATTTCCGATAGTTTGCCGATCACTTCCGGGGTTTGTTCGGACCTCTTTAGCGCCAACGCGTATAAGTTATTAAGCGTGTTAAACAAAAAATGAGGATTCATTTGATTCTTGAGCGCCATGATTTCACTCCTATGCTTTTGTTCATTTAGCTCTGCCATTTCTTGCTGTTTCTGGAAGTACTGAATGGCGATCAAAATGAAGGCAGGGGGCAGATAGGTAGCTGGATTCTTGAAAAAAATGGATACTACGTCAAAAAGACGTTGCGTATAACTCAAGTGACCATAACGAGCAATACAAGTGGCATGCGTCATAGGGTATGTCGGTTCCAGGTAGTAGTAACGCCAGGTGGTATCGATTCCCTGAATCAACAATAACAAGCCGATGATTTGTGGAGTGATCAACAGTCCACCTTTCTCCTGATAATAGGTAGGAATCACTAAAAGTAGCAAATAATAAGCCACAAAAGCTTGCATGGATACTTTGACCGCATACGTATTTAGCGATTCTGGCCAAGAATGATGATGTTCCAAATTGGCAATCATATAACAAATTAGAACGCAGACCCAGAAAGCTAGATGCTGGTACCACGGACGTCTACTTATTGCCTTCCATTCTTGCATATGCCATCTTGTTTAGCCTACAAATGTATGACTTCTGCAGGTGGCTTATCGTGACTGTAGATTAAATTGGAGAAACCGTCTACAGAATCAAGGAATACGGCCACAAGACTTGATGGGTGGGTAAATTAATGTATAACGACCTAGACGGCCATTTAGCCGACTTATTAAGAAGGGAACGGCAATGGCCTATAGTTTCGCCCAAAAAGCGATATGAAATTTTGGTATGGTTTGTTCTTTTATTTCTTATTTACTAGCGGTTGCCTCACCGCCCAAACATCATTCACTCTTAGGGGCAAAGTAAGTTTGCCTACTCAGGTATATCCGAGCGGTAACCTCATGCTCCTGCATCCATCAGATTCTTCTGTTATTACGGGCATTTTTTTCGTAGAAGGTGATTTTGAAATACAAAACTTGCAGCAATGGCCATTGATTGTCAAATTGACTTCACTGGAGTTTGCCGAAAGGGTATTTCTTGTGGATCAACAGCCAACTCACAATCTGCTTGACCTTGGCCTCATACCCGTGGAATCTCCTTTCTGGGAGTTGGAAGCCATCACGATCAGTGGCAAGAAACCTAGCTATCGGCAGCGACCAAATGGGACGGTAGAAATTCCTGTTGCCAATACCGTACTGGCTGCCAGCAATTCCTTAGCGGAAGTGCTATCCAGAACCCCCGAAATCCAATTCGATGATGAGGGTAATCTTTCCATTCTTGGAAAAGGAACCGCTACCATTTATTTGGATGGCCAACGGGTATTACTAAATCAGGTATCAACCATCGTTCCTGCTAATATTGAATCCATTGAAATTATTAGAAACCCTTCGGCAAAATATGATGCAGCCGGTGGAGCCATTATTCATATTCATACGCAAACCGGTCAATTGGAAGGCAGACAACTGCAATGGTTACAAAATGCCGAATATTCTTCCTATGCAGGAAGTAAGTCCTTTTCCAGCGCCAATGTAAAATGGGCTGCAAAAAGGTTGTCCATTGATGGCTTTTACACTTTTGAAAGGGGCCGAGATGAATTCCTAAAAATTACGACGCGTGACCGAACAGATCAAGATATATTTTTCAGTTCAAGAGTTAACATTCGTTGGCGAGAGTTTACGGATCAATTGTCCCGTTATGGTATGGGTACACAGTACAACTTTAAGCCTGGCACTTATGTCTCCATCGCCTACAAAGGCTCTTTTCAAATGCGGGGCGGAACCATTGATGCCACAAATCACATTATTGATGGACAAAGTAAGGGACAATATGAAAGTAATACCGATCAGGATGTCGAGGAGCAAACCCATCTTTATTCCTATAACTATCAGCAAACGCTGGACACACTGGGTTCTTTTCTCTTTATTGGGGGACAGTACAGTACGTTTGCAGAAAATTTAAACAACCCAATTACTGAAAGTAGCATCGAAGATCAAAGCAGCACGCAACGACAATTGCTTCAACAAGAAGACCGAGCGATCGACATTGCTACCGCCCAATTGGATTACACCCAGTTCCTCTCTAGTCACCTACAATTAGAAGCGGGACTAAGAGGCAGTTTTATTCAAAACTCCAGCGTAGCCAATTTTCAAATAGCTCAAGATGACGGGACTTACGAGTTGAGTAAAAGGTGGAGTAATATTTTTGGGTACCAAGAAAAAGTTGGTGCGGCCTACCTCAGTTTGGATGGCAATTTTACTGAAAAGTGGAATTACCAACTTGGCCTGAGAGCGGAATATACTGATTATCAAATAGATGTTAACCAAGGTGCGTCTATTGCTGATCAATACTGGAAGTACTTTCCCAACTTGATGTTGAGTTATCAATGGAGCGAGAATTATCGCTCCAGCTTGAATTTCAGCAGCAGAATGGATCGCCAGCCGTACAATCGACTCAACCCAGGTCTCATTTATCAAGATCCTTATACTTCCATCCAAGGCAATCCCATGCTGGTACCACAGGAAGTACGGAGCATTGAATCAAACACCCAACTTGGCTTGACCAACCTAAAAGTGGGTTACAATTACCTCCTCAAGCCATTTGGAGGTGCTGCACTACGTGGAGCTGACAGTCGAACTTATATTCTGAAGCGAATCAATTTTGAAGATCAGCACGACTGGTATGCTTCCATAAGCCGAGGATTCCATCTCGGTATTTGGTCCTCCAACAATACACTCAGTACCTTTTATCGGAAGAACCAAGAAAGTGTATTTGGGGTAACAGCCGGTGCTTCACGCGTTCACTGGTACTTTTATTCCACGCATCAGTTCCAATTGGGAAAAACTTGGAATGTGGAATTGTTATTCCAATGGCAGAATGATCTCTATGAAGGCACCATTCATCGGGAAGATGTATGGACTACCACCTTGTCTATTGAGCGCTTTTTCTTTGACCAGCGACTAAAATGTCGACTCATTGCGAACGACCTCTTCCATACGAATCGCGCCGACGGTGACTATAGTGTGGCTGAAACGAATATCACCTTCCAAAACAAGTGGAACTCGAATTTCTGGCGATTATCCTTGACGTATCAGATTGGCGATTGGAAGAATAATGGTTATCGACACAGGGAAACGGGGACGAAAGAGAATGCTAGACGATTGTAGTAGCTTTTGTAAGCTGGCCGTATCACAAGGTCAGCAGCAGAACACCAGCGGGCAAAAAGCGTATCAATTATCATGCAAAATGAGGTCGAAAAGGCCAGCTGAACCATAGATTAAACCCGAGGCCGCGAAGCGACATCGGGTTTAATCTATAGAATGTACATTTCAATCTTATGATCTACTCCTCCAATTTCAATACCGCAAATTTCCCTTTATTCCAACCGTGCACCAGCAGGTACAGTTGCGATTCTCCTCCCTCCTCCACAAAGTGCGGCCATACATGATGGATATTGGTGAGTACGGGGATACCTAGGTCTCCAGGGACAATGGTGGATACCAGCTCGTCGCCAGTATGGGCATAGATGGGTGCCGACTTTTGATCGCCAACGGCTCTTAGGGCGTTGAAGAAGAAGTGTTTGGACTTATAGGATACGTTGCAGACTAGGCTACCTTCGGGGATATTGTCAAAAGTTTCTAAGAAAGCGCCGTCTTTTCTGAATTTCACCACTTGTCCGGCGGCTCGATTGGCCACGTACAGATGCCCTTCGTGGGCATAGATGCCGTGGGCCGTTTGGAATTGACCAGGTGCTTTACCTTTTCCACCCCAAGCCAGTTTTCCCCAGGTCCAGGAGCCGTCTACCTCTTCGATCGTCAGGATAAAGTCTCCTTTGGAATAGCCGTGCGTTGCATAAATCACGCCATCCAGGTAGGTTACATCGGTCACGCCGAAATTACTGCCTTTGGAGGCGAAGAAATCGTTAGCTGGAACGAAGTCAAATTCGGTGCCTCTTGGTTTTAGGATATCGCTAACAATGGTTCCATCTAAATTGAGTACCAATACTCGTTTGCCTTCTTGTGCTACTGCCAAATGCTTTTTGCCTTTATGCACAAAAAATACGATGCCGTGGATATTATCTTTTAAGCGTTCATCCTGCCCGATCTTGGTCCAAGTCTTTAAGTCTGGACTGATGGCACATAGACCATAGCCCGGAATTCCAGTATAGACAATCCCCGTCTCCGGGTCTTCATTGAAACCACCATGCATGCCCGGCTCAAACGCTCGAGCATCTTCTGGGAAGGCGCCGGTCAAGCCTTCATCCCAAGAAAAGATGAAGTCCCCCTGACCAGTAACCAATCGGGCCTGCTCGATGGGTGTATCCGTGTCGGAAATCTGTGCGTGATGATGATCGGCATCACCGTGGTGATGGCCATGATGGGTATGCGTTATGTGATCCTGCTTATGCCCATGCGCCATAAAGGCAAAGGCAATGCCTAGAATCAATAGGACGGATAGAATCCCGAAAGTTGGTTTGTTTTTCATCGTTTTGAAGATTATTTCCAGAATATAGTACGAAAATCAACGAAATAACTTTGTTAAGAAGCCGTTTCGTAGCTGTCAAATTACGGGAAAATTAGAAAGGTGAAAGTGAAAATGCCAATATATCTTTTCCTGACCAATCCCAAAGTCATGTTGTAAGCCCTTTAAGGTTTAAATCTAAACCATACGATCTTATCCATATAACTGCAAATCGTAGCTATATCAATGAAGCCATCTTGATCAAAGTCAGCGCCGTGAATTTCATTCAGTCCCGATAGCCCTTTTACATCCTTAACAATCATTTTTGCTTCCTGGAAGGTACCATCGCCCGCATTTTGATTCCAGTACAATGCCCCGTCTCTGGAGCCATACACTACATCCTGATGCTTATCTTGATTCAGATCGGCCACGTAGAGGGAGGAAGCAAAAGATACCACTCCTCGCAGATCTTTCTGTAATTCGAATTGTCCAGTCCCATCATTCTTAAACCAAACTGCCCTTCCTGCATATTCCAAAGTGGCTACTACATCCATGTCTCCATCCCCATCCAAATCGGCAGCCCGAACCCTGTTGGCTCCATCTGCCCTTCCCATGATAATTCTTTGCGGCCCAAAGTTGCCCCCTCCAAGGTTAGGATACCAGGCTACTTTATCATCCGACACGGAAGCGGATAAGACATCTACCCAACCGTCTCCATTCAAATCCGCCGTGTAGACAGACTGCGTGCCATAAGCTTTTCTTCTCCCGGCTATAATTCCTCCAGTAGTGAATTTTTGTCCAGATTCTTGACGATACCAAACGACATTGTCCCCACTCTGAGCACCAACCACAATATCTAGCTTGCCGTCCTGATCTAGATCTGCTGTAGCAATGGACCAAAGATTCGAATGGAATTCACCTATTTCCCGCTGCTGGGCGAAGCTACCTTTCCCCTGGTTTTCAAAATATACCATTTTGCCACTTTCCCCATTGGAAGAAAATACGTCTGGATCACCATCTTGATCGAGATCCACTACGTACAAGTTCCTCGGCGAGCGTAAATTACTCGGAATGACCTGTTGTTTTCCAAAATTTCCTTCGCCCAAGTTCCGATACCAAGCGATCTTATTATCCCTTAGGGAAGAAAAGAGGATATCCGCTTTTCCGTCTTGATCTATGTCTGAAGTCAATACATGGATAGGAATAATGGCTTTGGGTGCCAGAAGCGTTTCAGCTACCAATTTCTGATCCGTTTTTTGATATCGATACTGAGTAAGAACATCATCTGATCTTGAACCTGAGATGATTTCCGGATGGCCATCACCATCGAAGTCTGCGCTAGCAAGCGCCTCTTTCTGTCTGGTATCACTCTTTATAATCTGGGCCGAAGAGAAAGTCCCTCCTCCCCTATTCTGAAACCATAAAATCTTTGCATCCCGATGATCTGCGGTACTTAGCACTAGGTCCAGTTGCCGATCCCCATCTACATCCAATGTCAAACCGGTGGCAACTGAACTCAGTCTATCACCAATCTGGCTCTTTTCAGTAAATACCCCTTGGCCAATGCCTGCGTAGAGGTAGGGGCCAAAGGAATAGGAAATAAAGACAATATCTTTTCTCCCATCCCCGGTGAAGTCTGCCACATACAACTCTTTTAGATTTTCCAAGACGAATTCCTCAGCTATCTCTTGTCTTTCTGAAAAGAGATTCTTTCCCTCATTCCTATACCAATACATCCGTCCTCGAGTAGCAACAATAATATCTTTCCGTCCATCATCATCCAGGTCAGTTGCATGGAGATAACGGACCCGTGAAACACTTTTCAGTAATGGATGGGATTGCTCAAACTGACCTTTTCCAGTATTGATGTATAAAAGGATAGCAGAGCCTCCATAGGAACCGCTGATAATATCAATATCACCATCCTGGTCAAAATCTGCTACTGCTATATATTCAGGTCGTTCTAATTTGGGGGCAATGACTTGCTTCTTTCGGAAATTGCCATCCCCTTCATTTTTCAGCCAGGCTAGTTCAGCGTCCAATTCTGCGAGGTAAAGGATGTCTTCCCAGCCATCTTGATCCAGATCCAACACGTAGATCTTGCTGATGTGCTGTGGGCTATCAAAAAGTACCTTAAGGGTATCAAACTGATTCTGGCTTTTATTCCGCAACCAGACAATTTTTCCATCTTGACGCCCAGCAACGACGATGTCAGGATTCCCATCCTTGTCCAAATCGCCCGTTGCAACACTAGAGATTTCGCAGACTTCGCAAGTGGTTAAAACTTGCGCTGGGCCAAATTGCGCATAGAGGTTTTGTGAAAGTAATACAAGAATAATACAATACAGGGTTTGCTGAGAGAAAGCGGTATTCATAAGTTTACTATGGTTTGTTTTCAATTTTGTGAGGATACAGTAGGTAGCGCCTTATCTTATATTCATAATAACGCACCCCTAATGTCAATATACATCAAAAATAGAAAGGCATAAGGTTAGCACGTTTTTAAAATCCAAAATTAGGTTATTTGGGGCAAATATGCGCCTTCAGTTCGCTATAAAGTCTCGCCGTATCTTCCAGGCCCCGTTATGGGGTTACCGAACATGACTACGTTTTCTTCCTCACCAAGAAAGGAAGTTGCCTGTGCTCATACCATCCTAGAATTTTGAACATGGAACTGATTCAATAGAAGAATTGAACAAGCCTTTAAACTTCACAAATGAAATCATGGGACGTTAACTCAGTGAAATTGCTTAGGATTTAGGCTTTAACTACCCTCATTATTTCACTCGTTTATTCAAATCTAAAACGGGTAAAACGCCACTGGAATATCGCAATTGGAATTAGCCTCTGTATTATCAAAACCCCTCTCTTTGTTTGCTGCAATCTCATGACTACTTTTGTCCAACTAACTAAATGCAGATTATGTCCAATCAAGCTAAAGTCGAACAAGCTTCGAAAACCTTCCTTCTAGCTACGGCTATCGCGCTATTTCCCGTATCATTCACCTACGGATTTTTGCCAGAAGGCACGATGAACCTCTTATTCGGAATTGATACTACGGTTGAGGATGTCAATCTGAAAAATATGCTACGGGCCTTGATGAGCTTGTACTTGGCCATGGTTCTACTTTGGACGATTGGAGCCTTTCGGGTGAAATACCGGAAGGTGGCCTTACACACCTTGGTGTTTTTCATGTTTGGTGTAGCAGCGGGGAGAGCATTCAGCTTCTTGCTAGATGGGATTCCAGACTGGCCCTTTGTCTTTTTCTTTTTTGCAGAAATAGTGATGGGGGGCGTGGGTCTTAGACTACTGAATAGCTTAGAAAACTAAGTGCAAGGACTGAAGTCGTTTATTGAATTTTCTGTTTTATTGCTAAAAATATCGCATATGGATTTCATAGAGTACGCTAATGCTTGGGTAACTTGAACCACTCAGCTTAAAGCTTTTATGTTCGGACCCATCCTCAAGCAAAACAAGTCTTTTCTTAGGCTTTTATTCCTTAAATTAGCTAGTGATAAATAGGGTTACTAATGGGATTGTCCAGCGTATCGTATTCGTTCCTACCGGGATGAAAATAGAAGTTTTGGAGTAAAAGAGTAAAACGCAGTCTTATCCACAACTTCAATGGATTCTAAAGCCCTTATTAATAAAAGAAAACCTGTTCAGATGGCTATTTTCAATCTTACAATTAATGGAGAAAAGCGCGAGGTCGATGTCGACCCGGACACTCCGATTTTATGGGTATTGCGCGATGAGCTAGACCTAGTCGGGACTAAATTTGGATGTGGGGTCGCTATGTGTGGGGCCTGCACTATTCACTTGGACGGCGCAGCTACACGCTCGTGCCAGGTGCCTGTTTCTGCAATCGAAGGCAAAAAAATCACAACCATTGAAGGCTTATCCGAGAAAGGGGATCATCCCGTTCAAAAAGCCTGGTTGGAACATGATGTGGCTCAGTGCGGCTATTGCCAAGCGGGGCAAATCATGTCGGCTTCGGCCCTATTAGATTCCAACCCCAATCCTTCTGATGAGGAAATCGAGGTAGCCATGACGGGCAATATTTGCCGTTGTGGAACGTACGTGCGCATCAAAGATGCTATTAAAACAGCCTCCAAACTTTAAAATCGCTGAATCATGACTTTAATAAAGACAAAAGTAGGACGAAGATCATTTATCAAGACTTCAGCCGCTACTGGAGGAGGGATATTGATCGGATTCAACTGGCTGGTCAGTTGTACCCCGGCCACAGAAGAAGAACCCACCGTTGCCATTCCGAACGAATGGTTTGATATTAACGGCTACATCAAGATCGGCGATACGGGAATGGTAACCATCTATTCTCCGAATCCAGAGATCGGGCAAAATGTAATGACATCCATGCCAATGATCGTTGCGGAAGAATTGGATGTACCCTGGAAAAATGTGGTAGTAGAGCAAGGCTCACTCGATGAGGATGCTTTCAAAAATCCACAGTTTGCCGGAGGCAGCTTGTCGATCAAGTTGAGCTGGGATGCCTTAAGAATGGCAGGTGCTGCCGGCAAAAGAATGTTGATGGAAGCGGCAGCCAAAGAATGGGGCGTTGCCGTAACTGATTTAACAGCCAGCGAAGGTGTGATCAGTGAAATCAATGGGGAGCGAACCATCGAATACGGGCAAATTGCTTCCAAAGCAGTGGGCATAGAAGTACCTGAAGAACTGGAACTGAAGGAACCGAAGGACTACAAACTGATCGGAACCCGACAGAAGAATGTGGAAGGACCTAAAATTGTAACGGGAAAACCGCTCTTCGGTCTCGATTATAAGAGAGAGGGCATGTTGCTCGCCATGATCGAGCACCCTCCAGCATTCGGATTGAAAGTGGTAGACTTCAATACCGAAGAGATCAAAGCCATGACTGGGGTGAAAGATGCCTTCATCATTGATACGACCATACCAGAACCGGGCGGATTGGGCATCAATGCCTTCCCGCAACTGGTCGCCATCGTAGGAGAATCTACCTGGCAATTGATGAAAGCCAAAAAAGCTCTGAAGGTCAATTACGAATCCGTCAGTGAAGCGGAGAACTCGGAGATGCACGCTGCTAAGATGGAAGCAGACTTCGAGAAAGGACAAGCGGCGACAAGCCGTCTAGATGGAGATCCGGACGCAGCTTTTGCTAGTGCTACCAAGGTCATAGAGCGTACCTACACCGCCCCTTTCATGGCCCACAACACTTTGGAGCCCATGAATTTCTTCGCCAATGTTACCGCGGATAAAGCAGAGTTGGTTGGCCCTACCCAGACACCTAAGTTATTGGAAGAATCTGTAGCCAAGCTTCTGGATATGCCCGCAGAGAACATTACCGTGGATATGACTCGTCAAGGGGGCGGGTTCGGAAGAAGACTATACACCCATTTTGGATTGGAGGCAGCTGCCATTTCTAAGAAAATGGGCGCACCGATCAAGATGATCTACACGAGGGAAGATGATATGAGTCAGGGTACCTATCGGCCAACCTATCGTTCCGTCTACAAGGCAGGTTTGGACGAAAACAACAATTTGATCGCCTTCTCTGTGAAGGGCATTGGTATACCAGAAGGTCCTGTTTTCCCAAATCGCTTCCCTGCTGGATCCGTTGACAACTATGTAGCTGAGAGCAGAGGAATCGAAACCAATATTTCCACTGGAGCATGGAGAGCGCCAAGGTCACACTTCACCGCCGGAGCGGAACAGTCATTTCTCGACGAGGTGGCGGAATTGGCGGGTAAAGACCCGATTGACTTGAGATTGGAACTCTTCGAACGTGCTATGAAAAACCCAGTAGGTGAAGAGCACGAATACGAAGCAGAACGATATGCCGGTGTACTAAAACTGGTGAAGGAAAAATCCAACTGGGGTACCGAAACCCCTGGAGTATTCCGAGGTGTAGCCGCCTACTTCTGCCACAACTCTTACGTAGCACAGGTCATGGACATGGTGCTCGTCGATGGGAAACCGAAGGTTAAGAAAGTGTATTGTGCTGTGGATTGCGGCATCTTGATCAACCGGGAAGGTGCGGAAAACATCATTCAAGGTGGTGTAGTAGATGGTATTGGCCACGCCATGTATAGCGAATTGAAGTTTGAGGATGGAACACCTACACATAAGAATTTTACGACCTATCAATTGGTGCGATTTAATCAGGCGCCAGCCGAGATAGAGGTGCACTTTGTAGAAAATGAAATTGCCCCAACTGGTTTGGGTGAGCCGGGACTACCTCCAGCCGTTGGTGCACTAGCTAATGCCTTGTACAAAGCTACTGGAACCCGTTACTATCATTCACCATTTAGCACCGCCGATCAGGGCAGTAACTTGATAGGATAATGCAAATCGTGTGAATCTTAGTAGGTAACTGAAAATCAGCCTTTCGGATTTATATCCGGGAGGCTGATTTCAGCATATGAAGCGAATTATTCGTCCATCACTCCTTGAACTGCCTCATCCTCAACATGAATCCGCATTGATACCGCAAAACAAGAAGTTAAGGACCACCTTATTTATCTTTCAAAAAAGCTTCAATCAGATAATTGTAGCTATAATCCTTAGCTGCCAGCGTTTTTTTTAGTGCTTCCTCAATCGTGCTATCCATCAAGTCAGGTCGGGTCTCCAGATAATTCAAATAGCTCCGTAGCTGGTTTTTTGTCATATCCTGAACACCCGCGGCCAATAGTCTAAGCGCCTGGGGATGTGCGTTTTCCAGTTCTTTAATCAGCAAAGTCCGGGTATTTATATCCAGATGAGCAAAGTACTGAAAGAAGGATACTGTTGTGTATTCGTCCTTCCACAATTCTTCAGGCATTTTTTTGAGAATATACCTCCGAAGTAAAGGTTTGGCCTGTCCAAAGATGGCAGTGATTCGAGCTAAGTGTTGCTCAAAATCGTCCGCGTTCAACTGCTTCAGTGCATAGCTCTGGTAATCTTCATAGTCAGAATCTAGAAAATAGGAGGCTAACTCTCGGGTGTAAATACTATCTAAATAGGCATCCATTTTTTGGACTACCTCTCCGTGCACCAGATGCCAGGCCGTGTAACAGGAATACAAGGCGCCTTCGACCACCGATTCCTTGATCTCCTTCTTGGTCGCCCCTGACACGGCATCTACTTCCTGACCCTTGAACTTCACTTTTTCCTGAGGTTTCGCATTGGTATCGAACAGATCAGATAGCTCCCTTCTTTCCAGGATCGAATATCGATTCAATAATAAATCGTGTAGCTTTTGGTAGTCCTCCTTTTCGAATAAATCGTGATCATACTTAGTAAGGGGAGCCTCCGGATCAACTGCATATCCAACGTAGGCCCCTAGCAAATTCCAATAGATCTCAATGACCATGGGTTTGCAAATGTTGTCGATACAAACCGGGGTCAGAATATCTGCATAATACAGTAAGGGAGCCCCGTCCTCATCCGACAGCAAATAAATCGCATGGGTAAGGGCCGTATCTTTGCCCTGGAACGAAAAGACTTCCTCCACTTGCACCACCGCTTCATATTCCCGATCCATCGCAAAATGTATAGGCACATGTTGAGGTGTCTCGTCCGACAAAGGGACCTGCCAATTGCTTACTACCAATGCAAACAGCAAAGAAAGATAGAGCAACATAGCCTAGTTCTTGAAATTCAGTAAATGTTGGTTTTCGACCAAATCCATGTATTCTGCAAGGTACTTTTGGTAGATAACTCTAGGATTGACCCCTTTCTGTTTACAAAGCGCAGCGGCCATGCCCACAGCAGCACCCATTTGCCCAGTTGTGCGCATTACCCGGGGACCTCCTAGCCCTGCATGAGAACAGCTGAAACAACGACCAGCCATAAATAGGTTGTTGATATTCCTAGAATAAAGGCTACGGTATGGAATGTAATACCGTTCTGTTTTGTAGAACAAGGCCTTAGAAAGAAAATCTGGCTTAGTTTCATCCACCAGATTTTGTTGGAAGTGTAGGTCAATATCCCTCTTCTCAACGACCACAGAATCCGCTGGCTTAGCATCATCCAATACGTCTCGGAAAGTAAAAATATGATCCCCCATCAAGCGCCGAGATTCTCTTTTTCCCAAGAGGTAGGAAACCCATTGCAAGCGATAGTTTTCGTTTTTAGGGTCTTGCTTGGCATTGGCAAATGAGCCGTAGATCGCTTTCAACATGTGATCGCGGATCTCTTCGCCGTCGTGAATCTGATGAAGGTCGTTTCGGGAAAATTCCCAGTACCACTCTCCAGCAGTAGCTTCGTGTTCTTCGGCTACCTCTTTCGCCCAGGGTATGTCCGGGAAATCTTGAGGCGTTTCCGCTACTTCTGTACGCCAAAGGATGGAGGACCCCATTACGGCATTATCGGCTTCTTCCGGACTCCAGAGCTCTCCCCATTTGTCCCAGGCTTCTCCGTACTTATAGACGCTTTCTCGGCCATAGCTGTATTCTGCTCCCGCCCAGTAGCCGATCCAGCCATCACCGGTCGCATCTACAAAAAGCGGCGCCTTGAAACGAATACGTTCTCCGGAGGAGGTGTGACGGGCATCAACATGAACGATCGTACTGTCTTGCGACAAGGCATCGTATGCCCTCCAATTGTAGTGAATATCGATATTACTGTATTTCTGGACGTTGCGGTCCCGTTTTTCCTGATCCTTAATGGCATCCGGTGAACCGTTTGGGTAATGCTCGGTGTCGATCATTTTTAGTATCCGTTCAAACTTTCCGTATATACCTAAGGTATGGACACGGATCTCGCTACTAGCATTTCCTCCCAATAGCGGTCGATCGTGAATTAAAGCTACCTTTAAACCTTGCTCAGCAGCAGCAATGGAAGCCGCACAACCAGCTATTCCGCCGCCGGTAACGACTAGGTCGTAGTTTTTGGTAACTTCAGGCGCAATGGGCTCTTTCAACCTAGTTCTTCTCCATTCTTTCAATTCTGGCCCATCTTGGGGTGGCTTTTGGTTCTTCGTACTGAGGTAAATTGCATCACAGCGACCATTAAAACCCGTCAGATCTGCCAATTCGAGTTTTACGGTGCCTTTGCTAAGCTTCATCTTCCCAGCGTACTCCCAGTTCCAATCAGGATTCAGACCCAGGGTATTTTTTAGGGCCTGCCCATTGATCTGTATTTTGAAACGCCCCGGTGCTTCCCAAGGGCCTGGCGCCCAGTCTCGAGTCCTGGCCCATACATAGTATTCCCCAGGCTGATCGAGCTCAATTTTGGTAGAAGCATTCTTTACCACTTTGCCCATGCCGTGCGCCATCAGATAGGTAGACCCCATTTGTTCGATAAACTGTGGATCAGTCATCCAGCCTCCTTTGTCTAGAAAGCTTTCAGCTTCGATGAGGGCTTCGTCTTGGGCGGTTGCCCAAGCGAAACAGCAGCAAATAAATGCGATGATTAGTAATTGTGGTTTTTTCATTTTGTTTTGCTTACATTGTTGATTACATACTATTTCAACTAACTAGAGCGATTCATTGCTCTTAGCCAAGGGAATAGCTTCCTTTTCAGTAGTAAAGGTAATAATCTTCGAATCGGACAAAAAGTCCTTATCCGGCATCTTAGTTTGATGTTTCCACTTGACCTATTATCAAATAGATGTAAATCAGAGATACTACCTTACTTACTGTCTTTAGCAACTATCAGGCTACTGATCAATAACATCAGCGTACCTGGTTGTTTGTGTTAATCGGATCGATTGGCTTAGATCTTCCTTTGGTTACACCTTTATTCTCTTTTGAGAGCGCTGGTTTTTCCACCTTGCTTCACCAACATTTCATTATTATTAGGTATAAATTCAAAAACCATAGCTGCTGGATCAAATTTGAATTTTCCTTTGGCAAAGGCTTCCAGTGGCATGGGAGCATTATTCGCCACCAGAAGCACTAATTGTTTTTTCTTTTTGACCACCTGTATGGTGACAGGATAAGAATTGCTTGAATACGTTCCAATATATTGATTGAGTTCTTTTGCATCTGGCTTATAGACAGTGAAGATGGGAATATCATAATGTTGATTCAATAAGCTTTTCACCACTACTGTTTCGATTAAATTAAAGTCATAATCCAATCCATTAGCTGTCACGGCAAAGCCGATCCTCTCCTTTGGAAAATACCTAAACATCGACACAAAATTATCAAGTCCTCCATTATGGCCGTAACTGATCAAATCAAAATAAATACTTTGGAATAAGCCCATACCAAATCGGTCTTTGATGGATGTCATGTTCTTTACATGTTTTGCTGGTAGGAATTCCCCGCCAAACAGTGCTACCGAGAACTTCATCAGATCTGCCGGCGTTGAAACAATACTGCCTGCTCCTAATCCGATCGTACCATGCGTTTGTGGCAATGCTTTCCATCTTTCATCAAATTGGTAAGAGTAAGCCTCATTCAGCTCACTCGACATAGTTTTGGAGAAATAGGTGTCTTCTAAGCCCAGCGGTTTACACAGTTTTTCTTCAAGTATTTGAGCAAAGGTTTTGCTATATTTTTTCTCCAATATGTAGGACAAAAGAAGGTAATTTGAATTGCTGTAGGCAGCTTGAGTATCTGGTTCAAAATCACTATCATAGGCCGAAATAATTTCAAGCATTTCCATTTCAGTCTTCGCTTGCGTATAGTAACTCAGATACGTTTTCTTGTCATCTGTAAAGCTATGAACACCACTTCTATGCTGCAGTAAATGGGCAATCGTAATTTTGTCCGCATTTTCAATGGTAGGAAAAAAGCTGTCGATCGACTCAGTTAAACTCAGCTTATGCTCTTCGATGGCCTTAAAAATCAATACGGCTGTAAAGGTTTTAGATATGGAACCAATCCTATACTTAGTCTCTTTATTCGGAAGGGCCTGATTCGATACTTCCGAAAAACCAAATTGTTTATTGTAATACACCTTATCATCCTTATACATGGCGATGCTACCCATGAATTTATTGTTGGATGTTAGCTGACTAAAATAAACATTTAACTTAGCGGTATCGATCTCCTGGGCGAGTCCAATGGCATTGATTAAAATGCATATTGTCAGTAAAATTATTTCTTTCATGATCTATTGATTTTAGCTACGACCTAATTGCCGAAAGACTGAGAATTAGACTTTTCTTTTCCAAAAGTGATCAGCAAAGCTGCGTTTAGGTTGTATATCATGATGGGATTCATGGTGGGATTTTCAAGTATATTTGCTTTGTATTTGCATACCTCTCTATAAAAACAAATCCTATCTTTAGGCTTTACAAGACTTCCGTATAACCAAACAACAATGAAACAAATATGGACGGGGCTGATCGCTGCGCTCCTACTGATCTTGCCGGCCTGCAAGGTGAATCACCTGGCGGATGCAGCGTTTACCAATGTCGCGATTTCTGATGAACAAGCTTCAAAAAGACAGGCCTCGATCGATAGTCTGGTCGCTCCTTACAAGGCACGACTGGATGCAGAAATGGACGAAGTGATCGGAGAGGCTGTAGTAGAGCTTCGCAAGATGCGCCCAGAGTCAAGACTAGGCAACTGGTTTGCCGATTTGCTCCACGAAGAAACCGAAAAGCATTTAGGAAAGCCTATTGATTTTGCCATCATGAACTACGGGGGGATACGTATACCTTCCATCCCAAGTGGTCCCATTACGCGCCGGATTATCTACGAATTGATGCCATTTGACAATTTAATCACCGTGGTCTACCTAGATGCCGGTACACTACTGGAGTTTATCAAGCACATGGCCAAGGGCGGCGGCTGGCCAGCCAGCGCTCAACTCCGGTACAACATTAAAGATGGGGAGCCACAACAGATCACCATCGACGGAAACCCGATCGATCCAACTCGGACCTATGCCGTAAGCATTTCCGATTATCTAGCCAATGGTGGCGGGGGCTGCGATTTCTTCGCCGAGATGCGCCGAGATGATTTGGGTATATTGGTCCGACAAGCCACAATCGATCATATCATTGAAGATACTAGACTTGGCCAAAAGCAAAATGCAGAACTCGAAGGCCGCATTCGATACCATGATGATCCATAGTCTATGAAAAGAAGAGCATTCATTAAGAAGACGGGATGGCTAGCTGCTGCTGGTGCCATGCCGCTGAGCAGCTGGACTGCGCCGGACACTATCAAATTAACGATACTGCATACCAATGATGTGCACAGTCGGATCGAGCCCTTTCCCATGGACGGTGGCCGTTTTCAGGGATTGGGAGGAGCCTCTAGGCGAGCCGCGCTCATAGAGACAATCCGAGCTACCGAAGAACATGTGCTACTGGTCGATGCAGGCGACATTTTTCAGGGAACCCCTTACTTTAATTTCTTCGGTGGAGAACTGGAATTTAAACTCATGTCGCGGATGGGATATGATGCAGCTACCATTGGCAATCATGACTTTGATGCCGGGATTGACGGCCTGGCAAAGCAATTGCCAAACGCCAATTTCCCATTCATCATCTCCAATTACGATTTCAAGAATACCATCCTGGAAGGGAGAACAATGGCTAACAAAGTGGTGAAAAAGGGAAAACTCCGGATTGGCATGATCGGCTTGGGCATCGAATTAGAAGGCCTTGTTCCGAAGACCTTGTACAAGGAAACCCGTTACCTTAATCCCGTAGAACTAGCCAATCACCACGCAGCTAAACTCAAGCAGGAAGAAAAGTGCGATCTGGTGATCTGCTTGTCCCATTTGGGCTACAAATATCGCTCAGACACTATCTCCGATGTAAGCCTGGCCGCTCAGAGTCGGCATATTGATCTCATTATTGGGGGGCATACACATACCCTTCTCAAGCAACCGGAACGCGTGTTAAATCTGGACGGAGAGCCTGTACTCATTAACCAGGTCGGCTGGGGCGGCATGCATTTGGGATGCATCGAGTTGCTTTTCGAACGTAATCGGCGAGGGCGATGTGTGAATTGCAAAAATCTAGCTGTAGGGGCTTAACACAGATCTACTGCGCTTGTAAAACGTTGGAACTTGCCTTTACTTTTGGTACGTAACTTTTGCTGTGGCGCTCAGCGAAGCGGTCTTAATACCTGCCTCATCGAATAGTTCAGCACTTAGAAAACCAAAATTTCTACCGAGTTTTTCTACTTGCCCCACGGCCCGAAACTTACCACTTCTACTGACCGCAAAATAGCTGACCTTTAGTTCTAGGGTAGACACTCCGATCACGGCTGGATTCAAGCCAAAAACGGCATGAGAACTCACAGCATCTAGCATGGCTGTCACGAAACCGCCCTGTACAATATCCCCCGAATGGCAAAATTGAGTACTAATTGTAAAATCCATTTCACAGCTACCAGCCTCGGGATCGACATCCCTGATTACACATTCAAACAGATCTAAAAAAGGAGGGCGAAATTGCTGCATCCTTTCTATAATATCTTTTTTAGTCATAATTTTTTTTCATCACTTCACGCCTATGAGCAAATAGGTATCTTCTGATTTATGGGTCTGCCCAAAATAGTAGAAACTCCCTCTACCCCTGGTCCAAACAAATTTCCTGTAGTTTTTCTTTTTCTGCAGAACCGATGCCGATGGCCTTTTCCAAAAATTCATCCATATTCCCGTACTGCTCAACAATGGCATCGTATGCTCCTTGAATGTAGACCTCATGGGCAATCAGTATGGGTTTTACGCGCTGTAAATTAAACCCAAATTTATCAGCAGCCCTTTGTAACATATCCCAACCACCCTTTTGTTCCAGATAGAAATTAGTCAGGAGATAGTCCTCCATGATGGTATCCTGGTCCACCCCTAAAGCTGACAATAGAAGAGCAGCAGCAAAACCCGTCCTGTCTTTCCCCGCCGTACAATGAAAAAGTAGTGGATAGTTACGTTCATCCAAAAGCAGCTCAAAGAAAGCCTTGTAACGTTCCGCATTTTTCACCACATAACTTCGGTTGGATTTATACAAATAACTCTCTCTTCCTTCTCCCCTACTCGCATTTTCCATCCAATCTACTTTATCAAGTCGTCCTTCTCCAATGGGATAAGAGCAGCGATTGAGTTGATCTATTTGAAACCAGCGATCTGGCGACGCAGTCTGTTCAGCAGTGGTCCTGAAATCACAGATGGTTTTGAGTTGCAGCGCTGCCATCTTGTGTTCCTCAGCATCGCGTATCCAAGACAATTGACCAGATCGGAAGATACTGCGCCACTTAATTCTTCTTCCATCCTTTGTGCGATAACCACCAAGGTCTCTAAAGTTTTGAGCTCCAGCGATATCGATAAATCTATCCATGACTAACTTTATTTTGGCTCCTCACATTTTCTTTAATCTTGTTCAATCTTTCCATCCTCCTACAGCATTCCAATTCATCATTATGCTGCAATTGAACTTGAAGATAAGCGATGATGCTTCGGTTTTGCTCGACCGATCCACAAAACTGCGAAATGATTTCAACAATAGGTAGTGTGACAATGGTAATCGGGCAATTTGGGATAGTAGATTTTGATGTTGCACGAGGCACGAAAACCGCAGATAGCCAAAGCTACCCAACCCGAAAGCTTTCGGATTTGAGTAAGGAAGTGAAACCGTAAAAGCTACAGCCAAAAAGTCGGAGAGTCTATTGTCGCACTACTTTTTTGAGGCTGTGGAAAAAAAGGTATAAAATTGGGAAGATCGATAACAATCTCAAGATGGCTCATCAAATATTCACGTTTGGCTCTGCGCCTACGAGGTCCGCATAATAATCGACCACCTCTTGTGCCCTTTCAGAAATAAAGAAGTTCGGCTGATTAATGGAACCAATCGATACAAGCATATTGTTCATCTTTCTTTCTAATTCCCATTGTCCGTCACCTCTCCGCTTAGATCTTAGTAATTCTAGGGCAGGAAGCAGGGCTTCGGAACTCACTCCTTCTCGCTTTAAGATCCATAATATTTCCAAAAAATCTGCTTTATAGAAATTAGGAAAGGTAAGCGCATCAATCTTATTGATCATTATCCTTGCAGGCCTACGAGAACTGTAACACACCTTATGCTTTAGTACGAAGTCTAGGCATTTTTGCCGAAGTTTTAGCAAGTCCTCTTTTCTAGAAACCTTAGGTATAAAAGAAATCCCTTTTAGCAGTTTGACCACTCCCCAGTAACAAGTATGTTTCCCATAACAACTGGTATTGGTGCAAAACTGGTTCTTGGGTTCCTCATATTGGCCATCGTCAAAGCGCTGGTATTTACAGAAGAAGTCTATTACGCGCTTGCTCTTCTCATCCAAATCATCGCAGAAATACCCTTGTAAGTAAAGCATATTCCCATTTAGGCAGGGGATGGGGAAATGATCTTCCTTTAAAGAGTAAATCCCATAGCTTGCATCAAACAAATGGTGCTTTACGGTTTCCAAAGGAGTCTTTATTCTTTCATCATTTCGATCACATTTAAGATCCGCAAGCAAGAGCAAGGCCCACAAGGAAGCTCGGTAGTTCGGAACATAATGCAAATAATCCGGATAAGACTTATGCGTTGGGGGGATTACCTGCCAAAGGCCATCTGCCCTGCGACTAGCAAATATCTTCTCAATCAGTTGTTGGCGATGACTTCGCATTCTTATTGGTTTGTACTTGCCCTTGGCACTAATTAATGAGGGTCAAGTTAAGGCATTAGGATATCTAATGCAGTGACTATCATCATCTTCAAACTTAATATCTATCAAAGGGCAAGGCAAGTTTATTGGATCAATACTACAGGTTTATGATTGGCTTCTCCTCTACACTCATGATTTCTACTTGAACCAGTCTTTTCTATGCGTGAGCCTCCTCCACACCCACCGAAACTTTTAATTCAGCCGATTTTGTCTAAATTAGTTGTTCATGGCGAACCAATCGAAAAAACGCTTCCTATCCCTGATTTTCTGGGGGAGTCCCTGTCTGTCTTTGCTCAGCAGTACGGCTATGTTCAATACAGCGCAGATACAGGCGCACCTTTCGAAGGCGTGGCTTCCGTGATCCAAGATAAAGAAGGATTTGTTTGGATCGCTTCTGAAAATGGCTTGTACCGCTTTGATGGGATCCACTTTGACATTTACAGTCTTCATACCCAAAGTCAAAACATTCATCAACTGCATACGGATGGAGAGGACCTCTTCTTTGTAAATGACATGAACCTGTACCGGATTAGAACGCTCTCCGCAAATCCTAGGATTGATCTAGTTCAGGCAGGAAGCATTACCGAAGCCGACTCCCTCCCCTTTTATCCCAATGATTTTCTACTAAGTACAAATAAAGATATTTGGATTAGTCAATCCAATCACGCTATCGGTCGCCTACAGGATAAGCAGTTTAGCAACTATCGGTTTTCCGACGCGAATAAGGCTCAACAATTATCGATGCAGGAAGACGCTGAAGGGGGGATATGGGTATTAAGCCCACTTGATGGCCTATTTTACTTTAACAAAGACGCAAATACTTTCCAACAGAAACTAGATATCCAAAACAGGGAGAGCTTATTAATTCACCAGGAATATCTGCTCATAGGAGGAGAAGCGTTAGAAGTCTATAAAATCAAAAATAACCGATTGATCCTTTACAAGAAGATTGCCATGGACTATGGTCCTATTTCGGCGATCCACGTAGATCGAGACGGACAGTATATTGTTGGTACGCAGCAAGGAAAGCTAATGCGATTTCCAGATTTGAATAGTCCTCCTCAATCGATCTATGGTGCCAATGAGGCACATCGAGTGGAAGAACTAGATTTTGGTAAAATCCATGAAATTTATACCAGTGCTGATAGCATCGGCAAAAATGATCGACTTTGGGTTTGCTCGGAAAATGGCTTGTGGCTGCTCCAGCAACGCTTCTTCAAGACTGTCAAGAATCTTCCGATGAATAATCCAATCGGAATTGCCGTAGGGGAAGATCGAAAAGTTTGGGTACCGATGAACTATCTCTATCAGATCAGTCCTGAAGAAAACGAATTCGTAGCCCGAACCAGCTACAATAATATGCAGGTTAATGCCGTAGCCAAGGATAAGGCTGGCTTTACCTGGATTTCTCGAAATACGCCGAAGGTGGAACTGCTGAAGTATCAAAATAATGACCTGATCAGGCGATATGATTTGCAGGATCGAGGAGAGGCTGTTTTTAATCTTTATCCTGATAGCAAGGGGAATTTATGGTTTTGCCAAGCACCGTCCATTAAACCTATTGTGGGGGTGGCTAAGGTGAATACAAATGGTAAAATTGAATATTACGATGATCAAAAGGGTTTTTCAAGTAGAGTCTTGACGATTAAGGAAAGTTCGCGAGGAGAGATTTATGCTGCGGGCATCGGCGAAAAAAGCTATCTCTATCGCTACGATAGCGAGCAGGATCAATTTGTCAATTTGAGTCCAAAACTCCCCTTTGAAGCCTTGCTGAATTTTGAGGTCCATGATCTGACCATTGATGATCGCGGGATTGTCTGGCTAGCCACCACGGATGGCTTACTCCGGTATGATTCTGAGAAAATCGCACTGATCAAAAATGACCTCTTGGGGCAAGAAGAAGTAAGAGGTGTTACGCATTATGCCAATAATAATATTTGGGTAGCCACAGCAACGCATGGTTTGGTTTTTCATCAACAAAACACCTCTACCGTTTTGGGAGAACAGGAGGGACTGCCCGCAGTAATCAGTGCCTATCGATGTATCACGACCGATAGCGATGGTCGACTCTGGGCCGGCACACCGGAAGGTTTGGTATATTCCCGTATCGATGCTGCCACGCTACCCTATTCCAATTCTCCAAGGCTTCGGCAGGTCAACATCAATCAGAAGGAGATCATTGCCGCCTTCGATTCCACCATTCTACTCCGACAAGATCAACAGCTCGAGCTGGTATTTACCAACTTGGCATTTCCCGCAAAAAATGTACAATATCAATACCGGCTCATCCCAACAGCGGATAAACAGATCATGCTGGAAGAACAGCTTTGGCAATCGAATGGGAAGCGTAATAGTTTAACCATTAGCAAACTAGAACTTGGAGAATACTACTTGGAGGTAAGAGCTCGGCAGACCGGAGGATTCCAGTGGAGCATTCCTTCCAGTCTGGAATTAAACGTCTACCTCCCTTTGTATCTCAGATCCTGGTTTATCTACACTGTTCTGGGCTCCTTATTGCTTCTAGTCGCTTACTACTTCCGCTTCTATGTACAACGCCGTTTCAAAAGACTACAACAGGTGTTGAAGTACTCCAACGAAAAGCTAGCCAACAAGGAGTCCCAATTGATGCAAAAAATCCAAGAGTTTGAGCTCCAAAAAGAAGAGCTCGACAATGCTAACTCCAATATTCAAATACTGGAACTCTTTATCAAAGGAATCCCTAAAAAAGCCTCCTGGCAAGATGTAATTTCGGCTATGGGGAAAGCCGTCTGGCAAGCTGCGGATATCGATGCCTTTGAAATTGCCTTTCAGGAAAAAGGAGAAATTGTCCATCGCGGTTACTCCAACATGGAACGAAGCAGGTATACCTTCCGCAGCAAAACTTTTGATGCCAAAACTAGCCTAACCTGCTGGGCCATGGCTAACAAGAAGGAAGTTATGATCAATGACTTTAACAAAGAGCACACCTTGTACATTGATCAGAAGGAAGCCTACCATTTTAAGTCCTTAATTTTTATTCCTTTTAAATTGGAGAATGATCAGCCGGTGGTATTATGTGCCTACAGTATCAAAGAAAATGACTTCGATCACAATGACCTAGTCATGTTCCGGATCTTGTCCAAGTTCATCCATTTTTCGATCCACCAGGAATTAAAAAAGCAATTATGAATGAACCACTCCATCGCTTATTTCCCTTGCTACTGCTAGTCATTTGCCAGCAGATGGCCATCGCAAACACAGATACCTTGATCGTAGGCATCTATCACAACCCGCCTTTTGTAATTGCCACGGATGAAGACACCTACGAAGGCCTGAGTATTGAACTTTGGGAGAATATTGCAGAGGCCTCCAAGATCTCTTTCGAATACCGACAATACTCAGACTTCATTGGCATCTTAAAACAGTTGGAATACAAGGAAATCGACCTCACCATTAATCCGATGGATGTCAATGATACAAGGGTAGAAAAGTTTGATATGACCCAACCCTTTTTCATTACCAGTATTGGCGTGGCGATCCCTTTCATGAATCGATCAACCTTAAGTGTATTTGTACGGAATATCTTCTCCTTAGCATTTCTCGAAATTATCCTCTTGCTCATCCTGGTCATTTTCATCTTTGGTTTCTTACTCTGGTTGGTAGAACGAGGGCATAACAAATTCCAGTTCCGCCCGGGCTTCTTGGGGCTCTTTGACGGTCTGTGGTGGTCGGCCGTAACCATGACGACGGTTGGGTATGGAGACAAGGCCCCAAAGTCCAACCTCGGCAAGGCCATCGCCATCATTTGGATGTTTACAGCGGTAATCATTATCTCTAGTTTCACGGCTGGCATCGCCTCTACGTTGACCATAAGTGGCTTGCAGACGGATATAGAGACGGTTGAGGATATTCGTTTGGTTGAAAAGGCCTCAGTAGTTGGCGCAACCAGCAGTGAATTCTATCTGACGCAAGAAGAAATCCCCATTCACCAAACCTTTGCTTCCCCCATCCCCGCCCTTCGAACCCTTGCTAAGAAAGAGAACGATGTCTTGCTCCATGATCGAACCGTGTTGCAATATTACATCAACCGACTCTCCTTAAATGAAAAGGTTAAGTTGCTACCGATCACCTTAAAAGAACACTATCAAAGTTTTATGCTCCCGAAGGGACACGCCAGCTTTGATGTCATTAATGTGGGCTTGATGAAGGAAATGCAGAAGAATGGTTGGGAGGAATTGCAACGTAAATATAATGTTGTTTGGCGGTAATGGTTCCCTTGTGGAAGAAGGATAAGGATGTTCAGAAAGCCCTCCCATCAGTCACTTAACAGCTCGGACAATTCTTACTAAATATTCAAAATATTGGATTTAATTTCTTGAATCTGCTGCAGGCTCTTCATCAACAATTCATGCGAAGTATGTATTGAACTGCCCTTGGCAACCAGTTCATAATCGAAACTTCGAGCTGAACCCAGTAGAAATTTCGCGCCCTGCAAAGTGTGAAGGTCTAGCGGCGAATTTCCGTTCTCAAATACCATTAATTCTGCCTGCTGTGATTCAACACCCCCTCTCAAATCACCCTCATACAAGAAAATGAATAAGGTATCATGATCCGAAGGAGTCTGGTAAGTCCAGCGCTGTCCCTTCTCTAGATTTACTTCCAAATAATTGAGGTTGTAGGGAGGCTTAATCCTGCTTTCTAACCCATCGTACTTTCCTAGTAATAGATGATAGTCGCGATCTTTTGTGATTTCCTTCTCTTTTAAGAAAATACTCTTAGGGGCTAGCACTTGTAGTTCTGGCGGCAAAGCAATCCACAATTGAAAACCTTTAGCGTAGCTATCATCCCGGATTTGTCCCTTGTGCCATACCCCATTACCCGCTTCCAGATATTCAATATCCCGCACACCTAAACTGACTTTGTTTCCAGTACTTTCTTGAATATCAGTACTTCCTTCCACATAGTAGGTGAAGGTTGCAATCCCCGAATGAGGATGCCATCCAAAGCCAGATCCTTTGGGAGGATGGCCATTGATATAATCTAAAAAAACAAAGGGTTTTGTAAATCTCCCCTCTATCCTGGGATGAATCAATCTTGTGATCAGGCCATGGTTCTGGCCATTGGTCCGATATATTACCTTTCTAGACATAATGCTTATATATTGAGTAAGTAGAGTTGGAGCTTATTTAATCGCTTGCAAAAAACTGGCAACTTTATTTTCATGCTCTTCCCGAAATGAGTGATCCACAATACGTCCATCAGAAAAAGTTTGATAGAATGAAGGCAGTGTAAAACTTTCAATGATGTCTGCCCCCAAAAAAGGGAAGGATCCTAATGCGGATTGAAGGACGGTAGCTCCACCTCTAGTTCCTGGGGAAGTGGCCATTAAGAGCATCGGTTTCTGGTTCCAGAATTCTGTATTTATTCTTGACAACCAATCAATGATGTTCTTAAAGACAGCGGAATAGGATCCGTTGTGCTCGGCCAATGATATTACGAAGCCGTCTGCCATTTCAATTACCTTACTTAGCTCCCTTACCTGGGCAGGAATACCCCGCTCCGATTCGTAGTCGACTCCATAGATGGGTAGCTCAAAATCATTCAAGTTTACTTGAATAACTTCATGCCCATCTAACATTTGGGAAGTGTAGATTACCAACTTCTTGTTGATCGATTCTTTGCTGTTGCTTCCAGCTAATGCTACTATTTTTTTCATGATTTTAGATTGTTTAATTGAGTAATATCTTGTTGAATGTATTTCACAGCATTCTTCTATAGTACATGCCAATAGCCTTCTTGCTATGTGCCTGCGGCCCATATCGATCCATATCCAGGCCCAATCCAAACTGATGTCCTTTAAGTGAAATGCCCGCACGTAGTTGTTGAAAACTTCTAGAATGGACCTTAAATTCATCCCATACCGTAAGGAATTGACCATTTATCCAGAATGACATAAACTCCTTGACAGGTACCTTAAATTGAAACTGAGCAAATGCTTCTGCATAGATTTGCTCTTCTTGTTGAGCATATCCAATAGTTGGAATGAGGACTAGGAGTAGCCTTTCGCTTTTGGAGGTATATCTTGCTGATATTCTCTGAGAAAATCCGCCAATACTGTTGTAGTAGAGGGAAGGTCCGATCGAAATTCTTTTACTAAAATTCCAAAATAAGGTGGGTTGAATACCTGATTCATTGAAGTTCCGGTTTTCCTGGGAACCATAATTTTCAAAGAATCCGAGGGTCGTCAAATTCAGTGACTTCCCATCATTGAGGTATTGACTGGAAAAGAGATTGAAAGTAGTCTTATCTAGACTTTTAAAGAATTCAACTTGAGTAAATTGAGCATGCAAGTTGATGGCAAATCCAAAGCTTAGCAATATGAGGGAAGGCGCTGTATTTTTCATGCCTCAAAAATCAGAGGAGTAGACATGAAAAAAAATAAACTAGTTTAAGTCGCCGATCTTTTCTTAATTTTTGCCTTGATCATGCTCATAAATTCAGGAGTTACACCGATGTAAGCGGCTAGATCTTTTTGTTTTATCCTATTGATTATTAGCGGATACTGTTCCTTGAATCTCAGATATCTTTCTTCGGCAGTCAGCGAAATGTTCTGGTTTGTTCTTCGGATATAGTTCATGAGGGATCTTTGATACAAGATCCGGTAAAACCTTTCAAATTGCGGAATCTCTTGGAATAGAAGTTCGTAATTCGCTCTAGACATGGCCAAGAGCTCCGTATCCTCTATAGCTTCTATAAAAGTTTGAGAAGGTTCTTTTGCAATAAAGCTGGCCATGTCGGTAGTCCAATAATCTTCGATTCCGAACATGGAAATATGTGGCGTACCCCCCATATCTATTGTATAGGCCTTCACACATCCTTTCGTAATGAAGTACTCATATTTCGCTACATCTCCTTCTTGCAAAAGGAAGTCTTTCTTTTTGACGGTGACCACTTTCAGGAAGGAAAGAAATCTACGCTTTTCCAGATCCGTCAATTCAATGAATCTAGTGACATTATTGATAATGAGGTGGTGGGCATCTTTAAGTTTCATTTTGGTGAAGTTCTAGTAAATCTCGAATGTTACATTTTCCGCTTCTGCGAGTATCTCTACAACGGTACTGAGGAAGTTGCCATTCAAAAAGTATCTACTTTTCTCGAAGTTGGACCACATCACCGTTATTTCTTCCCCTGGGTCATGCCTTCCAAATCCTCCCCAAAGTACATCTGCAAAGGCATCCAAATTTCTACCAATGTGCCAACCTAGCCCGTTGGTGAATATCTTCTCTACATGCCTGTAAAAGCCTTTCTTTGAACGAAACTTGTTCCCTTTAATCTCAAAATCCATTTCTGGCGATTTCATTTATCTAAGTTGGATTTGCACAAACCTGTTTTCGATGTCAATCATAATCCAATCCGCTAAATCAGAATCTGGAATACAATCCGTCATATCCGTGCCTCTAACATACCTTCTAAGCGCGTATTTACCCAACTTGATCTTCATTTCAAATTCATCCTGCCCATCCTCTCCAATCCAAGCTATCGTATTTATTTCTCTTTTATCATTAATCTCTTTTTTTGAGCAATGCTTCCATGCTACGCCATCGCACCACAAACGACGCAGGGCCTTATCATCAGCCTTGCGGAACGTCTTGCATAGGTGAAACTCGAGAAATTCGCAAAAGTCTTGGTTGAACGATTCGTCCGTCAATAATTTTGGTGTTGGTTATATGGTATCTTACAAATCTTCCAAAGGAGTAGTTCCCTTCCTCCAGCTCCATTCCACCTCCGTCATGAACCACATATAGGCTTCGTGATCAGTTACTCCCCAGTCTCGAAAATTCCGCACACTATCAAACAGTACGCTAGCATTTTTGACGTTTGGATCAGCTAGCACTCGATTAATATTTTCAGCAAAGTGTGCGGGTTTTTGCTCACATTTTTCTAGATAATGCAAAAACCATTTGTGGTAGGGAAAGAGCACCCGGTTATAGGCCAACATAAGCCGACCAGCATGTAATACCAATTGTGAGGCTGCTCTGGATTTGGTATATAAATTTCCATGTCGCTCTGCCTCTCCCATTAGCCAGTTCTGTATAAAGGACATGCAATAGTAAGACCTTATGCGATCTTCTCTCCCCGCTTCGGGATAGGCATTTATCCCTGCTAAAATGTCCTCCATCCCATCTGTCTTAGCATGTGCGATAAATGCCCCGTCAAAAGCTGCTCGGGTAGGTTCATTGCCTCTTTCAGCTACTTCCTGTAGGTATTCCATATTGATGATCTTACCATCCACAAAGCCTCCAGGATAATTACAGAGATCCGTTCGGTTAATAAACAAGTCACCTTTTAACTGTCTTTTTTTATATACTTCTTCCGTTGCGATAATCATGAAGTCGATATCAGAATCATCTCTTGCGCAGCCTTTTGCTACGGAACCTCCGATGATAATAGCTAAGAAACCATCATCATCTTGGTAGGCCTTGACCAGCTTGTCTATGGCATCTCTATGATGCGCTTTAATTTCTCGTTGCATAAGCCGCTTTTGCATGGGTGGTTAAAAATGCGTTGGTATCAGAACAATAAATAGTGTGACAATAGTAATCAGGCAATTTTAGATAGCAGATTTTATTGTTACCAGGGTCGTGAAAACCGCGGACCTGTCGGGCCAGGCAGGATATCCTAAGCTACCCAACCCGAAAGCTTTCGGGTTTGAGCAACGAAGTGTAACGGCAAAAGCTGTAGCCAAAAAGCCGGAGAGTCTATTGTCGTACTGCTTTAGTCCCAGGTAATCAAATACCATTGTATCTGACTTTAAATCTAGATAAAACCTGACTTATCCAAGCATATTCGCGCAGACTTTCCAATTTATGTAAGAGTGCTGACGGCATGTACTCTGTACCGAGCAAAGTCCCAGCCACTTGTCCGGCAATGGAGCAATTTGTATCCGTATCTCCTCCAATTTCAATCAAATCCCTGTACATTTTATCGAATCCAATTTCCCTGACCTTGCTAGCCGCAGCGATGGCCAAAGGGACCGAATCTACCACATAGGCGCTACTTCCCAGTTGACCAATCTCACTTAGGGGTTTATCTTGTCCAAAGGCTTTTATCTCGATCAATCGATCTCTAACTTTCGTATCGGGAATTTGGTCAATTAATAATTCATGCAAGTGCTCAGCGCTGGTCCAAGTGCCACTAATCGCTGCTCTGATGGCTAATACTACGCATAAAGCTCCGATGTAGGCTTCGTCATTTTGATGAGTAATAGAGCTGATCTCTCTGATCCTGCTTTTTGGCTAGTCCTCTATGAACCCAAATGGCGCCATTCTCATAGCGGCCCCATTCCCCGCTGCATATTCTCCCCTCCTTCCCACTTGACTCCAATGCCCGCCTACGGACAACTCTTGCAGAGCCTTCAAAGTGCTAGAGCCCATTCCACTGACTTTCCTTTGCTGATAGCACCTAAGTAGGTACTCAGCCACTATCTCTGCAGAAATAGTCTCATTCTCCAGGATGGCTTCGCAAGTCGCTAGCGTTAGCTGAGTATCATCTGTGATTTGCCAGGTGGGTTCTTCTGTTTTCGGTTTGCCAAATAAGAAATAGAGCTGCTCATCTTTTACTTTTGGCTGGTTTTCATAACCACATCCAAAGGCATCTCCGATAGCCCCTCCAATGATGCAGCCTTCCATCCGTTCATATAGGGTCATTTTCCGTCTCCATTCCAGTTTTGAAATACAATCGCATAAATCAACAGTCAATTATTCCTTTTAATTCCCTTCGCAGTATTTAATCGCCGCCTCCAAAACCTCATCCCGCTTAGCCTTTATTCCTTCCACTGTGGGAACCAAATAAATATCAGGAATAATGCCAATCCGTTGCACGGGACTTTCATCATATCGAAAGATACCATTGCCGGAAATAGAGGTCAAGATATTACCGGGGAGGAAAATGGGTATCCAATTGCCAATAGCCCCAGCGGTAGAGGAGCCAATGATCGTCACACTTGGTGCTTGTCGGTAGATGAGGATTTCAAACTCTGGCTGGCTCTGGGTATACTCGTTTACTAAGATTACAAAATTTCCTTTGTAGTAAGATTCATTGATTTCCCCCCATTTGTAATCTTGAGAAAAGGGAAATTCTCCCAGCTTACTTTTGCTGTACTGACTACTCTTGAAGGCGTATTGAGGGACGGGTAAAAGAAAGTTGGGGAGTATATTTTGGATGTTGACGGTTGGATAGGATCTGTAATCAAAGATAATGGAGGCTTTGTCCTTGTATTTTGTCAACAAAGATTCTAGTTCACCTGGCTTTAGCGCCCCAGGATAGATGTACACGATCTCGGATGAGATTTCACGATTGGAAGGGATACTACGCTGTACATATTGTAGTGGGTTGTACTTTTGGGTAGGGAGCATGAAGTGCAATTCACTATTACCTCTAAGCAATTTGACCTGCACAGTATCTTTGTTGGTACGCAAGATGTATTCGGATAGTATTCTAAGCTTGGCAGCTTTGGTTGAGGCTGGGATATAGGGCCTTTTTGCAGCCAACAATGCACTTATCTCTTCCCCATTTATGACTAAGATTTCATCTCCCACCTCCAACGGCAAATCGGTATCGAATATGCGGTTAACAAAAGCCTGCTGATCAATGATTTTGATTCCAATCGGGATCTGTTTTTTGCCTAGATACTTACTCAAGATCTCGTCATTATGAATTCCGCCATGACCATCATTGATTTTGCAGACCAATTCTAGCAGAAGCAATTTATATTCCTGTTCACCAGTGCTCGCTAACATCTTGGGGATGTACTCCATTAGCACTTTGTCCCAGTCCTCATCTATAAGATCTTTGTAGGGAAAGAAATACTCAATAATGTTCCAATACCTAAACAGCGTAAGGAGTTTGATACCATCGTCATCATAGCTAATGCTGGGATACTTGTTCTCTTTGAACTTTGGGGTGATATTCCATCTGCCTGGCTCTAGATATTGCTGCTTTTTCTGTAGTTCAAAAGTTGCAGCAGTCCGTAAATACGCTCGCATTCCTGCCGAAAGCAGTTTGTTATCTCCAAGCCATGCAGGTTTGTAATGGCTTGTATCTCCGAGTGGATCGTTCTCTATTTTTGGTAGTTGATGCAGGAGTAAATTTTCAAAGGACAGGCTATCTATAAGATTGAGATAACTAAATAGTTGAACATCCCAATCTAGGTCTCCCGTAGTGATTTCAGGATGTTTATACTTTAGATACCCCCAAATCTTGCATAGCTTGTAAAGCTCATTTACCGCTCGGTCTGAGCGGTCCATAATCTGCACTTGGGAGTGCAAAATCATTTCGTCCTTTGGTGCTGAATGCTGAGCATTAAGCTCCGTGAAAATCAGTAAGCTGAATACAATCGGCAAATATCTAGTAAGCATAAAGGCAGTCTATTTTGTTAATCCGATACCAAAAATAGACGGTCGAGGACAGCTAAAATAGAATAAATCGTGCAAGAAGGACGGAGGTGGAAAATTCATATCCTTCCGCCAAAAAAGGAAGAATCATTCGGGGGAGTTGATGCAAAAGTATGAAATGCTCAGTTCATGCGGTAGACCAAAATGAAAAGGACTTTCGCGGCCATGATGTGAAGCCGCTGCCTCCTACCGGCGCGCGCGAAAACCTGGCTCGATTCCTTACTGATTCTTGCTTTCTGATTCTGTTTTGGATAATTCTTCAAGTTGCTCTTTAGCCTGGGCCGTCAGATCCGGCTCATTTTCATCATCCAGTTCCACCACCTTCTGATAGTAATGGATTGCCTTTTCAGTCTCTCCCATCCGCTTGGACAAGACCGCCCAGGAGTGGTATCCTCCTGCATACTCTGGAAATTCTTTGATCGTCTTGTCGAATAAAGCTCCAGCTATTTTATAATCTTCAGCTCTTAAGTAGTCCATACCGAGGTATGGCAAGGTAGTTTTCTTTACTTCATACTTTCCATCTTGTTTAAGCCGATCATAAAGCTGAATCCCTGCATCTGTCCCTTGCTGTTCTATTTCTTTTTTCATCAATATTTCCAAAGGCATTGCGAATTCATAGTCGGAATAAATACTGGCAAGGGCATTGGTATTATGCCAAAGAAACCGCCCTTTCCATTCCCTGTTGGTGAAGAGGACCACGGTCAGTTCTAAGGAAGGTACTCTGACCACCTGCGTTTCAAAACCTGATGTTCCCCCTGAGTGATGCAACATCTTGATCCCATTTCGAAAGTCGATCATCCAACCATATCCTGCTCCCCGCTTTTCCGTTCGAGTATGATTATCCCAATCGTAAAAGGCATCTTCCAGAAGATTTTTCGGGACTAGAATATCGGTATAGAGCGCTTGATCCCATTTATAGTAGTCCAAGGTCGAACAATAGATCCCTCCATCTCCCTGAATGGCACTGGTCATACTCTGATCGCTAAAAACGAAACCGTCATTCTCCTTTCTATACCCATAGGCTCGATTGGCGATGGGTTGGTCCAACTCGAAGACGCAAGTATTATCCATACCTAATTTTCGAAAAATCTCTGCCTCCATGAATTTAGCAAAACTTTGCTTCGACACCTTTTCGACAATCTGCGCCAATACGGCATATGCTGTATTACTGTATTGATATTGGGTCCCGGGTGGGAAATAGGTGGAAGTTGTATGAAGCAGACTGTCTAGGACTTCGCGATCCAGCATCTGCTCTGTCCTTTCATCCGTCACGAAACGATAGTAATCTTCAATCCCAGATTGATGGGTAACTAAATGTCGGATCGTGATCTCCTTGCCGTACTCAGGAAACTCAGGAAAAACCTCCTTCAGCGTGGTTTCATATTTAATCTTCCCTTTATGTACTAGAATCATGATAGCCATCGCTGTGAATTGCTTGGTCACCGAAGCAATTCGATAATTTGTTGCTCCCGTGCTTCGGATTCCTTGCTCCAAATTGCTGAGTCCATAGCTCTTTTGATGAACTATCTCTCCCTTCTTGATTACCACTACATTGGCTCCGGGTCGCTGTCCAGCTGCGGGTTGGAATAGGTATTCTAGTAATTCGGTATCTGCTGCGCTCAGCGATTTTTCCTGGCTCTTCTCCTTATTAAAGCAACTAGTCAAAAAAAGGACTAGGAAAACCAAGTATATATTTTTCATCAGATGTGCTTTAGGTTGTGTATGCAGTTTATTCCTTTGGTCGGGATTAGTGCTTGAGCCGATGGGGGCAACTTATTTTGTTCCTAAAATAATAGAAACTAGCAATTAGACGCCCCTGCAAAGAACTTATATGACATAATTCGGAGGCCTTCACATCTACTCAAAAGATTGTGAAGCTGTAAATTGACTTGTTCCGAGCTATTCAGTAGTTTACTAGCTCGAATCACCTAACTTACCACTCGATGTTCACAATCAATTGGCCCACTATGCTGGCCATTTTAGGGTCTACTCATGGTTTATTCTTTGGGCTTTTACTGTTACTTAAACCGGGGAGGGATACGGCCAAAAAGATCTTTGCTTTACTATTGCTTGCCACCAGTATCAGAATTGCAAAGAATATCGTGGTTCACGCCTCCTTAATTGATCCGGATATACATATTCCTGCGGATCTATGGCGAAATTTGGTCAATTTTGGGTTAACTCATCAATTTGCCATTGGGCCCTTATTTCTCCTATATTTTCGCTCCCGCCTACGGGGTGATTTCACCCTACAACATCGCTATCTTTTACACTTTATTCCTTACGTCATCCTACTCATAGCCACACCTTGGCTTACCTGGCCTTTCTGGAAATTTGGGGGCTTATGGTTATCTTATATTTCAATCTTGCTATACTATCTACTTGCTTTTAGAGAATTCCATCTTGGGAAAAAACAGAACCTCGCCAATCGCCATACCAATAGATGGCTAAACGCCTTACTGATCATCGTAGGTGTTTTATTGTTGACCTATTCTCCCGCACTTTTCCACTACTTAGGATATATTGGCGGAGCTGTACTGTATGCCATTGGTATTTATGTAGTTAGTGCAGTCTTGTTTCGAGGGGGACGGAGTAGCAAAATGCTAGGGGATAAATACCGCTCATCCAGTCTAGGGAAGCGACGGTTAGCAGGCATCCGGCAGTCACTGGAGCGTCTAATGGCCGAAAAAGCCGCCTTCAAAGATCCAGATCTAAACTTAGCCAAGCTGGCGGAACGACTGGAGGTAACACCACATCAGTTATCTCAGACGATCAATGTTCTATTCCGAAAATCTTACTCTGATTACATCAACGACCTACGCGTAGAAGAGGTGAAACGACTATTACAAAACCCAGACTTTGCTAAGCATAAAATTGCCACTATTGCCTATGAATCCGGCTTCAATTCTTTGTCCACTTTCTACAGTATTTTTAAAAAGGAAACGGGCTTGAGTCCAAAACAATTTCAAAAGGAGCAACAAGGCGAAAATTAATATCCGATATTATGATTTCGGAAGAAATAGTGTGAATCAGCCATTTTCTTTGGGTAAAAAAGTATCATGACTATGTCTTCCATTCGATTGTTATTTCTTCTGTGTTTTACTTTCATCACTATTCAAATAGCTGCACAAAAGGAGGCGGCTAAATGGCAAGCCGAAATTGATCAAGAGATTTGGCTTCCCTTTACACAAGCCTACCAAGACTTTGACGGAAAAGCTTTTAATGCCTTGCATTCCGATGATGTGCTTCGGGTAGGTCCCTGGGGTATTCGGCAAGGAGTGGATTATAAGCAATCTAATCTAAGCGGCTACCGCAAGAACAAAAAGGCGGGTAAACAGCGGAAAATCTTTTTCTGGCTTGAACATCGGCAAACCACTAGCGAGCTTTCTTATGAAGTGGGGTATTACAAAGTAAGTATCACCTCCCAAGCAGGAACTACAGATCACTATGCTAGGTTTCATGTCCTGATTCGCAAGATTGATAGCCAATGGAAAATAGTCCAGGATTGGGATACCAGTTCCATCAATGGGCACCAGGTAACGGCTGAAGACTTTGAGAAAGGAGCTGATCGGATCCTAAAATTCTAGAAGCCATGCTGTCCGCAGTCTGCTGGCTGCGGACAGCATCCTAGCCCATCCATCAGCATAGCACCGATGTCTAGATTATTGCCCCAACTTTCTAATGAAGAAGTCTACGAACTCCTCATTACTGGGATCACTAAATAGTACGGGTTTACCATACTTGGCCACATTGGGTACCCCAACCGCATCGGCATACTCCTTAATCTCCCGGGCGTGAAAAGGATGGTGGTTAAAACTACTTTGAGTCTGGGGTACATTGTTGTGTCCCCCCGTATTGGTCACCCAAATCTCAGGATCATCAGCTGATAGAAGCGACAGCATATCCACACTTTTCCGGTACTGATCAATAGCAGGACTTTCATATTCCTCCCATGAGCTAATTCCGTAAAACCTGAAGAGGGCTTCTTCCCCAAATCCATCCAGAAGATCATCCCAAGAGGAACCAAAGTCTCCGAATACATCATTGAGCCATCGGTTCTCGATATCCAGGCTGGATTGTGTGGCTCTCAGAGCAACGCCTTGCACTCTCGTGCTTTGTTGAAGAACCGGGTCAGAATGGTTGGATTCCTTAAAATCATCATTAGTAGCGATCCACAGAGAGGTCGAAGCACCAGCCGAGCTTCCAAACAGACCTATTTTATCCTTGTCAATATTCAATTCCTTGTGGATATATCGAAGATATTGCACCGCTCTTTTAGCATCATTTAAGCTCTTCAGCACCCCTACCGTCTCGTTACTTTCTAGGAGTCGATAATTAATCGTCGCCACGGCTATCCCATCAGACAATAGCTCAATGACAGCGGCTTGATAATCCGAAGAATAAGCGAATTGCTTATCTCCTCCTGTAAATCCACCACCATGAATGAATATGACTAAAGGGGTTGGAGTGGCACTAGTCGGTAAAAGTACATCGAATTGCGTACTCTCGTATTCATCATATGGTATATCTTCTGCGAAACGTGCATCCGCAGCTTGCAAGTCAAAAGGTGGAGTCGAAAAGTCTAGTTCAATCAAGGGTTCTTCAGTGGGAATTACGGGCTCCTCCTTGTTACAAGCACTCAATACGCTTAGCAGTAGAATTGGGAGTAGGATCTTGAGTCTATTCAATAGCATAATATATTCTGGTTATTTACTTTCAATACACGCTTTGACTAGACCTTCGTGAAGAGGTTTAATGGAGTCCCAAAAAAAAGAGGCTTATGCAAGGGGGAAAACGCGGGAATAAGTGTAGGGTGAAAGTGACCTATTCCAATAAAATCCTTAATAGAATTCTCTGAGTACAGGACAAAAAACTGAGTAATTGAGAGAAGAGGTAAATTGTAGGTGCGAAACAACAATTTTCTCACCCCCAATTACTCGGTATGAAAGATA
>JABSSL010000111.1 GCA_013214355.1 Saprospiraceae bacterium
ATAATCGGCATGGGCCCTTTGGCCTCCGTTTCGCTACGCTCCACTACGGCCAAAGGGCCGATGAAAGAGAGAGAAAACTCTCAATTTAAACTGTCCGGCTAAAGCGGACCACCTCAGGCTTCATCCATTGAGCAAATAGCAATGACAATACAAGTACACTAATACTAAAGTAGGTGTGGTTGGGAACAGAGGCTTTGGATTTCATATTTCTCTTATTTACTTTTATTAGAACATAACTCCACAGAAAGGAATTAAATTCATTTTAGGGGTTGCTAGCAGTACCTGATACAAATGTAGATGTATAGGGGTGGCAGTACAAGCAGAAAAAATCCAGAGTGTTCGGCTTTTATTTGGGGATTTGGGGTTTAATGTTCTGATTATTAAGTATTTAAATGGAAAGAGAAACAAGCGAAAAACATGAGCTTTTCAGCTTTTTAGTTCAATTAGAAAAGAAGGAACTAGTGGGGTTCCAACGTTTTCTGGATGCAGGGATGGTCAAGAAGCATCAAAAAGCAAGTGACTTTATAAAGATTGTATTGCGTGTATATCCGAACTGGGATCATAGAGACTTGAAAGATGCGGGTTTGGTTAAGCACCTTTTTTCGGGGACTGGTACCCTAAAAAGTCTACGGCGACTTAGATCAGAAATACTCGCCCTCCTAAGGGAATACCTAATATACCTAGAATTAAGGGAGCAGGAGTCTCAAAAGAATATCCTTTGGCTACAAGCTCTGTTAAAAAGACAACATTTCCAGCGTTTTGTAAAAGATAGAGGTAAGGCAGCAGAACGGTTGGCAAAAATCAAGGGGATAGAAAGTATGATTTACTGGGAAGGGTTCCAGTTGCTCGATCTACACCGTCGATTTTTAGCCTATCAAGTAGCTCCAAAGGAGGCAGTCGACTTTCATCCCTATTTCGATAGCTTAGATCAGTACTGGCTCATCGAGAAATTAAGGTATGCCTGCTTATCAGCATTACAATCAAATGTAAAAGAATCGACGGTTAATAACAGATCTATATTCCTCCTGGAGGCTGTTGAGCAGCAGCTATCTTCCTCTGAAATATACCAACGAACCCCTCTAATACAGTTGTATTTTATCCTTTGGCTGGTTTTCCAGCAGGACCGAATCGAACTACTGTTTTCCTCTCTTATTCCTCTTTTAAAAAAGGAAGCTCAGCAAATCTCGTTGGAGGACAGGAAGGATGTAAGCATTATGGCGCAATCTTTAATCATAAAGAGAATTAATGTAGGTCACAAAGCAGACTATTATCGAGCAGAGCTCTTCAAGTGGTACCAAGCGATGGTTGAACTCAAACTCATATACGAGGGAGAACATTTACCCCATCAACGCTTCAAAAATATAGCCAGTATCGCTCTCCAAGTCGGCGAATTTGAATGGGTAGATAGCTTCATAAAGGATCATTTGAGTGCCGTCCCATTGGAAGAGCGGGCATCGGTGAAAGATTTTATACTGGGAGCAAAATTCTATTATCAGGAACAGTATGAAGCCTGTGTAAATCTATTGGAAGGCCGCATCCATCTGCCAAACGATTTTTATCTGTATGATATCTATACCTTATTGGCCAGATCCTATTACTATTTGACAGATTATGAAGGCCTAGAAAAAGTGGCGAGCAGGGTAAGGAATAAGCTAGCAAACGATCGTCGAACTTCATTAGCACATAAAGAAGGGTACCGGAATTTCTTCAGTCATTTCGTCAAGCTGATGCGGCTGAAAGAAGAATATGACCAACCGAGAGGAAGCTTCAACCCGTCCAAAACAAAGGAATTAATCACTGGGGTGGAGGAGAATACACAAGTTATTCACCGGAATTGGTTAGTGCAGGAGCTCACTAAGCTAGGATCCTGACTTTAAGTAAATGCGGGAAAGGTAAGGATTGTCTGTTTTGAGCATAAATGGTTGCCATTATCCTACAGGAAATCAAGGCTTTTGCTCGGTCATACTTCTTATGACCAAATGTCTTCAAATTGTGGAATTAATTGAACTAAAGTTTTCATCCTTACTGCTTGAATCGAAACCCTTCGTCTCCCAGATTTTAATTTATTGATCCGGTACCTCCCAATTCAGCTTCCAAAAAGTACTTTACCTGATGAATTATTAGTGCAATAAACTCAATTATTTCTCGAGATCCTACTTAGACTCTTTTTTTGCCGTAGTTTTAGACTGAAAAGCATTTTATCTCGTTTTAAATAGACAAATTTCTAGTTAAAGAAAGCCTCAAACGATAATATGTTAAGTAAATTCATTTCGAGTCTCATCTGTCTATTATTCTTCAGCCAGTTACTGAGCCAAAATACTCCAGAACTCATCTTACAGCGTTCGCCTCCTGGCCACATCTCTGATCTTAAAATCACCAAGGACGGCCGCTATCTTTCGTCGATAGGAGCTTCCAACCAACTTAAGGTTTGGGATTTAAAAACTTATAAGCTTCTATACAATTTCCAAGATCACAGACAGCGGATTCAATCCCTAGATATCTCTGAAGACGGTCAATATGCTGTGACAGGGGGAGAGGACAATTGGGTAGTGCTTACTAATTTGAATGAAGGTAGAGTTGTTGAAAAATATGAAATAGGCGAGCCCGTTTGTCGAGTTGCATTTGCGGATTTGACTACTATATATGTATTGACACGGAAGTGCACCTTGTACAAGGTAGACTTAGCTAGTGGAAAAAAAGAACGTATGTGGTCAAGAGGTGTTAAGCTCTGGGCCGCTGCCTTTGATATAGGCCGAAAGCAAATTCTATTGATGCCTAGCTACCTTCGCAATAAAAACGTGAAAGGGTTTGAACAAGTTCATTTGAAAACTGGCAAGCTGATTTCTCAAGTTGAATATAATCAGGGGGATAATTTCAACACCCGTTGGGTGAAATACTTGCCTAGTCTTCAGCGGCTAGTTGCTTGTGAGGTGAAGATGAAAGGTCAAAGGAGACCCATACCGGCACGTTCTCAATTGTGGATTTTCGAGCCCGAATCCAAGACTTGGCAGCGCATATCTATTCCTATGCAGGTAGAGGACGTCTCTGTTTACAAAAAGAATCAATTTCTCCTTTCTGGGCCTGATGAAGGCTTGGCTGTTTATGATCTGCACCAGCAAAAAATCACTCGGAGGATCAAAACGATTCTTTTAAGTCCTTATGCTCGTACCTATCTAAAGGGACATAGGATCGCATATCTACCTAAGGAGAATGTAGTGGCAATAGCTATGCATGACATTCGCTTCGTTGATCTAGGAGAAGAACGATTGTTACGAACATTCTCTAATAACATCTACAGTACGCGAGATGCCCGCCTTACTACCGATGGAAAGTATTGGTATTGTGCTAGTTACAATAAAGCGATGTTAATCAGTACCAGAGATGCCTCTGTGGCATTTGAGTGCTCTCGGTTTAAAGTTGGAATACTCTCTCCGGATGGAACACATCGAGTAGTTACTACCCGTGAACCGAAGATCCATCTGCTGGATATTTTTGCCAAGGATACGATCTGGTCATCGCCAAGACTTTCAAGAACTAGTGTTGGAGCCTCCATTTCACAAGATAACCGTTATGTCGCCACTATCCAGGTTGGGAGGTCGCCAGCACCCGAAATTCAAATTTGGGATACCAAAAGTAAGCGTCTTTTGGACCAGCTGCCTGGAAGTAGCCACAACGGACTCAAGCCAACCCTAAGCAAGACCGGTCGCTTCTTGGGAGTTGGTATGGACTCTGAAGGTACACGTATTTACAAACGTAATGAAGATGGGAAGTATAAGCTCATCATTAACCATCCGTCACAGCAGGTCATTGCTCTGGCCTTCGATCCACTCGAACGGATGGCAGCAGTGGTCACTTCCAATGGTCGAGTTCTTTGTTTTGATCTTAAGCAAGGAAAGCTACAGTGGGAAAAAAACTTGAAGGAGAGTCAGCAGGAACCCTCGCAATTGGTCTTTAGCCGAGATTATTTATACATTGGGACCTTTTACACTGGGCAGATATTGCGCCTTCGGACTGACGATGGAAAGGTATTGCAGCAGGAGACCATTCATGCCGACAACATTCGAGCCATTTCTATCACGGAAGATGATCGCTACCTGATGACTAATGGGCAAGACGATCTGATCCTGATACACAAAGTAGATGAGCTAAAGCCGAAGTTAGGTATGATGTTTTATACACCCAGCGAGAGCCCAGATTGGACCGATACGAAAGACGACTACGTCCTATTTACCCCAGAAGGATTTTATTGGTCCTTTGGTCAGGCCTATGAAGGAATAGGATTTAGGGTAGGGAAGAATGCATATCCAGTAGAGAATTTCGATTTGTGGTATAGTAGACCAGATAAGGTGGTTGAAGCCCTTCCATATTCAGCTGATAGTCTCGCTCAGGCCTATCTAAGAGCTTACCAAGAGCGATTACACAATTATCAGGTGGCAGAAAGGCTCGATTATCAAGAGATAAGATTGCCACAATTGGAACTAACTACGCAGAATATTCCTAAGACCGTCCGAGAAAGAAGCATCTCTGTTCCAATTCGAGCCGTTTCTGCTCCGAATAGCTACCTACGACGTATACAGGTCTATATCAATGATGTACCCATATATGGTAGGACAGGGATAGTTCTAGCATCACAGCAACTTAAAACATATCGAGATACCTTGGATATACGGTTAATGAGTGGTGTCAACAAGATTCAGATTTCTGTCATAGATCAGCAGGAATTGGAATCAATGCGTGAAACTTTTTATATCAATTATGAGCCTTCAACAGTCAGGCGACCCAAACTTTATTTCCTGTCGATCACCGTTTCCAAATTTCAAAATGAAGATGATAATCTTCCCTTTGCGGCAGCCGATCTCGATAGTCTAAAATTACTTTTTTCTAAGCCAGAACATCCCGTATATGATGAAGTTCAGTTCCACTCACTGTTGGATAAGGAGGTAAATGAAGACGGTATACAACATCTCCGAAATATTTTGAAAAATACGCATATCGAAGACAGAGTAATATTGCACGTAGCTACCCATGGATTGAGAGATGTGAAGAACCGACTTTTCTTGGCCACACCCCAAACAGATTTCTACAAGCCCGAAGAAAACAGCATCTCCTACGAGCAAATCGAAAAGTTAATGGATGGGATTCCTGCCCGTCGGAAACTCATCCTATTAGATGCATGTCGGGCAGGAGAATTTGATGAGCGAGCATTTGATTATCGCAATGAACAAAATACGCCCGAAAACATAATGAATGGTACCACGTATTCGGATTGGGATAACCCCTATGAATTAGCAAGGGAATTATTTACAGATCTCCGTCGAAGGGATGGATCAACTATAATTGTGGGGGCGCAAGCGGATGAGGCCTCACGAGAGGGCGGGCAATGGAATATGAGTGTGCTGATGCATTTTTTTGTGAAGGCCTTGAAAGAAAAAGCGGCGGATCTGATAACTGACGGACAGATAACGGTCAGTGAGTTACAACAATATCTGATATCGCAGGTATCGGCAGCCACAAATGGTCGCCAGAATCCGGCCGCAAGGATGAGTAATTTATCAAATGATTGGCAAATATGGTAAGGATCTTCTGTCTTCTAAGCCCAGCAATAATTTCCCTTCTTATATTACCGAACTTACCTTTGTCCCCATGCAAAGGTGAGATGACAGTAGTAAAGGTACGAGCCTTAAATGGGGCCATTAGAAACATGTCCAAGGACAATCAACAACTATTGGAAAAAGCCATTTTTGATTGTCAAGATACTTTGCTTTTTGCGAGCCCGACAGATCGATTAATAACGCTGGGCAAAGATAAGATCAATTATCTGATTAAACCTGATGCCTCACTAAGAAGCTATACCCTAAAGGTCTTGCCTTATTTCATTGGCACCCGTCCAGGCCGTTTACTTACTCCTTTGGATTTTCAGGTATACTTCAAAGAAATACGTCCCCTCGCCTTGGGAAAAGAACTTAAGATTCCATTCGATCCGACAAGATTTCCGGTTACTTCGGACAGCTATTTTATTGCTTACTATAAAGACCTTAATACGTCAAAGCTAGTAGAAGTTAAAATCCCTGTGATCAATGGTAAGTTAATTTTTCACCAGGATTCAGTAGCCACCGCTGGTCAAACAAGTCAAAATGAGGTTGCTAAGTTGTTGCTGTATTATCGGACCGTAAAAGACGAAGGGGAAATTCACCGCGAACCCTTAGGGAGTCCAGTGATTACCTATGCGGAGACTAGTATACTTAAGCAAGAAATTGGAATGCTGTTAGCCAGTGAACCAGATAACGGAATCAGTAGAATAAAGCAATTAGAACAATATCTATTCATGATGTACGAAGGCGCAAGACCAAGTCGCAGCGATCTACGACAGTGGATCAAGCATCACTTTGGTCTGGAAATTTAGTCCGTCGAATTCTTGAGCACTCCCTTAGCGCAACAAGGGGAACAACCGAAGTCGACCATCACTCGTGGCGATAATGACCTTGTTATTGTCTGGAGCATGAAGGGCATGAATAGAAGAACCATTGCAGTCATCATTGGTTTGAATTGGTTTACCAAGATGGGTGAATACTTTCAATAAACCACCTTCCCCTCCGGCTATGATTTTTTCTCCATTCGGAGTGAACGCTACAGCGCGAACCCCCTTTGCGCCTGTGGAGTTCTCTATCGAAATGGCCGTAGCATAAAGCAATTGTCCATTAAGATTCCAAAGCTTGAGCGAATCGGAAACACCTCCGTGACCAGTCACTATTCGTTTACGATCAGGCGAGAGCGTCATGACCGTGATAGGGCCTGCCGATCCAGTCGACCAAGTTTGTAGCAAATCTCCCTCTAAAGACCACTTACGTATATTGCCATCATAACTAGTTGTCAAGATAGCCTGTTCATTAGCCAAAAAATCTATATCACTTACGGCCTGTGGATGTTCTAGTGTAAGTAATGAATCGCCATCAGAAGTCCAAAGGATTGCAGTCTCATCAGCACTGGCCGAAGCAAGGTAGTGTCCCTGAGGTGAAAAACTAATGGCTAAAATGGAACCATTATGAGCATCCAGAGTCTTAGACCTTTCGCCAGCCGCATTCCATATAATGATTTTACCATCATCATCACCAGTTATGAAACCACCATCAACTGGATTTACCTTAGCAGTGCTAACCGGTTTTAAGTGTCCAATCAACTCTTGCTGTTGCTGCCAATCCAAGTCGAGTACAAAAGCAGATCGCTCATTCTCTTCAAACTGGTCAAAAAAATCAATATCAAGAGCGTTCAATTGATTAGCATCCTGCACGGCGGGGGCATCCAGTCCAATTAAGACCTGATCTAAGTCTTCCGAAATATCTAGCGATCTGATGCTACCAGGGAAAGTGAAACTTTCGCGTGCTACTTTCGACTTCACCTTCCACCATTTCGCGCTGCCATCATTAGCGGCACTTACAAAAAACTGGCCATCTCCCGAAAACTGTACAGTCGAAACAATGTCATGATGACCGCGGTAAGTTCTCAGTTGAGTCATACTGGTATCCCAAAGAATAATATTTCGGTCATCGCTGGCAGAAAGAAAGCTTGAACCATCAGGAGAAAAACTGAGGCTATTTATTCTTTTCTGATGACCAGAAAAATAACCCATAAATTGACCAGACTTGGACCATTTTACAAGAGTTCCATTTCGTAATCCTACAAATATCGTCTTTCCAGCCGGGCCAAAATGGACCGAAGTAATTTTGGCTCGTTGTTGGCGAGTCCATAATCTCGTCCCTTTCGAATCATGTAGCATCAATTGCCCAACTGCATCACCAGAGACAAAGAACTCACCACTTGAAGAAAAGGACAATGCTGTAATCTCGCTAGAATGATCGTGCTTAGGCAGCATTGAGCTATCACGCGATCTATCCCAGAGGTTCAGGGAGCCATTTAAGTCTCCACTCAATATCAGTTGTCCGTTTGGAGAAACAGCAAGTGCGGTGATTGGATAAGCATGGGGTTTCCTAAGCATTAACTCTTGATCTGCACTAAAGATTAGGCGTAGTTGACCATCCTCGCCACCGATACAAAGGAATTGCCCTTCCTTGCTGAAAGAAGCGGAGTTCATTTTGACACCTAAAGCTAAAGAATCAATAGGGGTTCCACTAGCTCCCCACCATTTGATATTTCGTTCCTGACCAGAGATTAGTATACTATCGCCGGGCCCAAGAACAGCCCAATTTAGGGGTATTTCGTTTCGGTTGCTGATTGTTTGAAAATAGAATTCGTTATTAAGGTAGATATCGTGCCTTGCCTGAATAGCAATATGATGATTCGGCAAAATAGATAAAGCTTCTTCAAGTAAGGCAAGGCTTTGGGTAGCATCTTCATCCTCTATTTGAAAAGCTAAGCTAACCAGTCTATTAACTTTAGCCTCTTTGATAGAGGCTTGCCAGAGGAGCGTAGCGATAATCAGCAGAAAGCTAATGATCACGATACCGGCGATGCCAATGTTCTTCCGCCTCTTGCGTTCTGCTTGGAGTTGAGCTCTTCTGCGCTTACTTTTGTCAATCAATTCCTGTTCCTTGATCGTCCACATTCGCATCCCCCCGGCACCCTTCTCCACCAGAGCCAGATCTTCTTCATCAATTATTGTCTTTTGGGGATTTTGAAGATAGTCAATCATTTTAGAATTGAGAATCCGTACCGCACGTTGTCCAGGTCTCCCTGAGCTGTACACCTCAGTAGTAATGATAGGTCCCAAGGTGTCGTGAGCAAGAATAGTGCGATTCGAATCGCTCCTAGAGAGCAGATATAATTGCTCAAATTTTGAGATTAGGCCATCGAGAATGTCCTTGGCATGCCCGTATTGTGTTCGCAATTCGTGCAGATCACGGGCTCCTGCCGTTTGGTATTCTGTGGTATGATAGTGCAGAATATCTAATGCCAATCCAGAGCTTTCAACCTGGAGTCCAATCTGTGTCTCCCAAGCTTTCACCTTAAGCATTTGCTCCTGAAAAAAATCTTCTAGAAGAATACCATTTTTGCGAAGCGCCTGATAAGACTCCACTTGGAATAAGCGCAGGTCATTTACTTTTTGTTCCCTCCACATTTTAGTGAGAATAATCTGCAGAACCGGTGAAATAGGGGAGTTCTTATCTGCCAGCAGATTTTTAGCAAGAAGTGGTGCAAGCCCCTCTTCCACCTGTAAGCGGTATCTATTGGAAAGGACAGTAGAATTTGTAAGGCCATTAACTACTTCTTCTATCCCCTCTTCATCTAATTTACGCAGAAATACCTTTTCATAAACGAGGTGATTAAGACGTAGCGCTTGCTCTATTTCCTGGTCAAACTCTTTACGGTAGCTGAAAATAAACTTGGTGCTTGCCAGTTCAGGCCTGCTGATGACATCTCGGAGCTTTTTCAAAAAAGGTGTAAGAATTTGCTCTGGGGCGGCAATTGAGCGTGTATAGACCTCTTCCAACTGATCGATTACAATAAGCCGTCTACCTACTACTCTGGGTTTCTGTAATATAGCAGAAGAAGACTCACCTGAACCGTCCGACAATTGCATGATCACTCGATCAATATGTTGGCTTTCTGTCTCGCTGAGCTGATCACGCATTCCACGCAAGTAGTGCAAAATCATCATGAAGTTGGAACTTGGCGTATTATCGACTTTCTGTCCAGCAGGCGTTTCTATCACATTTTTGATGAGCTCCCACAAGTCCAATTGAGGATCATATCTCAGGTGCACAATAGTAAAAGCAGTTTCTAAACGAGGAAATAAACCTGCCTCTAAGAGAGAGGACTTACCGACGCCAGACTGTCCAGATAATAGTATGATGGGCGCTGCATGTGGACTCTGTAAGCGGTGGTAAAGATCTCGAATATAGGCGCCACGCCCAAAAAAGACCCGTGCTTCTGCTTTAGTGTACCGACTTAGAAATCGGAACGGTTCATCCGGGAAATCATAATGTGGGGGAATTTCTGGCAGACCAAAATATGGACTTCTAGCAGCATCGGGGAGGTTCCAGTTTCGGATATTTTCGTAACCCGGACGAAACTGAATTTCCCAGGGAAAGCGAACCCCATGCTTTTTGACACCAATCCCTCTATCATCTCGGTAAAGAAAAGTAATTTCGTCGTCACTCTGTTGAGCTTGCACGTGGAAAGTAGCTTCTTTCCAGGCTTGCTCAAGAGTAGCTCCTTCCGCTAGTGCACGATAGAAACTACTCGAAAGTTCTGTTGCCACGTGATCGCTAACTGCGGCGATAGTTCCGATCACAGCTGGGATACCTGCATCAATCAGAGCCTGAGCCTGTTGGATCGAGAAACAACCGTTCAAGAAAACTAACTTCAGGCCTTTTTGTTCGGCTAGGAATGGGATCAATCCCTTTGCCTTAGCACCGCTCAGACCAGATTCGGGAGTAGATAATAACAATTCATCCGTATTGGCGTGTCCGCCATAATGAAATATTGCTATCTGGTTACGAAACCGTTTCCGCTGAAAGACATGAATAAGTTGGTCAAGATCGGCATTCGGTAAAAGCTGTAGCTGACATAGCCCCTCATCCTCAGCGTGGTCCAGGGACTGCTTGATCTCGTTCAACTCTCTAGCAAGGTTTCGGAGATGAGCTTTGCTATCAATTTGATCATTTGCAAAAGCAAGTAGGATGACTGGGGGATTAACCTTTGGCGTTGTCAATCTATTATTTTATGATGATGATTCAAAAATGGACAGAATTTAGCTCGACATAGATTATCCGATTGTAATTTAACTCCAGCTCCAAACTATTTCCCGTAAACAAATTGACTAAAATCGTGTAGTTGATCTGATATCGAAAGCGTACCGGTTTTCCTTCCATCTACATCTGAGGGAAATCAACCGATCTACAGTTCAAAAGTCCATTGCGTATAAGCCTAAATATAAACTATATCTTTCATTACTTGGATTATCTAAAATTCTCTCAATGGAATGGACCTAGATCAACTTTCATAATAGTGAAGCATAAAAGAGAGATGGTCTTTACTTAGAAAACAAAAACTCCTGGTGATTGGGAGTTTTCGTTGATTGGACGGGATAGAGACACCGTAACTTGTGACGTCAGGCTAAGAAGTAAAAATAGAGATCAAGTTACCGATCTGCCTGGTAGGGGCTTAAGACCCTCCTATGACAAACGAAGATTTATTTCTGAAAATTTTCTAAGTTTCTTAAGTGTGGCTTGTAAGTGTTTGATAATGAGTTGTATGTGGGTTAAATTATAATCCTGTTGGGATCACTAAAGGCAAAAGCCGTAAATCACTCAGAGAGAGTGATTTGCGGCTTTTTTTGTTTATAATCAGGGCGTTATGGAGTGTTTATCAAACTTTGATCTCTACAACCAGTTTCTCGGAATCCCCAGGGCATACCCTACTTCTTCCGCTGCCGTGCATTATTCATTTGCTTAATATCCGCGGTTTGATCCGACTGCCCCAGGAGGTGTTCGCAAAAATAATCTCCCCGTAGCCAGAAAAAATATTCATTCATGTTTCCGTAGCCGTGCCGCTGTCCTGGGAAAACGAAGTAGTCGAATCGTTTGTTGGCTTTGATCAATGCCTGCGCCATCCGCACCGTGGCCGCCGGATGCACATTATTGTCAATATCTCCGGTAGTGATGAGGAGTTTCCCTTTCAGATTAGCGGCGATATCCGGATTTTTATCGATGGCGTATTTGAAGACAATCTCTCCTTTATCATTTACTTCTTCTTTAACGCCGTGATGTTTTTCACTCCACCATCGGTTGTAGATGTTGTTTTCATGATTACCGGAAGAGGAGACGGCCACTTTGAAGAAATCCGGATAGACTAACATGGCTGCGGTGGACATGAAGCCTCCCCCAGAGTGGCCGAAGATCCCGACCTTATTCAGATCGATGAAAGAATGCCGGTCGGCGAGTTGTTCGGCGGCATATTTTTTATCGGCCAGGCCATAATCACGAAGATTGCCGTAGCCGTAGTTGTGGTACCATTTGGAGCGGGCGGGGTGCCCCCCTCGATTGCCGATCGTGACGACGATGAAGCCGAACTGTGCTAGCCGGTCGAGGCGGTCCAAGCGGCTAGAAAAAGATTTGTTGACGGCTTCTGTTTGTGGTCCAGGATATACGTATTCGATCAGCGGGTATTGCAAGGTAGAATCAAAGTTAAAGGGCTTATACATCACACCGTACAGGTCAGTAATCCCATCGTCGGCTTTGACGGTGTAGGGCTCGGGGAATCGGTAGCCTGCGGCTAGGAGCAGGGACAGGTCAGCCGTTTCTAGGTCCATGACCTTCTCCCCACGACTGTTGTACAAGACTGAGGCCGGCACAGTATTGACACGGCTATAGTTATCTACCATAAAAGTCATGGGGTCATTGAGATTCGATTCATGGTTGTAGTCACCTGGATTGAGTAATTGAAGACCGCTGCCGTCAAAATTGATACGATAGAGGTGGTAATAGTAGGGATCTTCGCTCTCTTCCCGTCCATTGGCCCGAAAATATAGGACCCGATTCTTGCTGTCGATGCCCTCGATGCTTTCACAATGAAAAGGGCCGGAAGTGATCTGAGTTTTCAGGTTTCCTTCCGCGTCATAGAGGTAGAAATGGGCCCAGCCGTCCCGTTCTGACCAATGGATGAATTCCTTCCCACCGTTGATCAGTCCAAGGGGGCGAGTCTCGATGTAAGTGTTGAGGCGCTCTTCAATGAGCACATTTACTTCACCGGTAGTCGTATTAGCGTAGCAGATGTCGATGCGTTTAAGATCACGACTGGTACGGGTGAAATATAGGCGCGAAGTATCCGGCGCCAGCCAGTAGCGCCAGTTCATATCATTGTCTCGATCTACCTTTTTTCGAGGCGCCGACAGGATAGATAGGCTTTGGTCTTTGAAGGTGTCGACCTCAATCTTCATCCGATTTTTACTGGGGAAATCAAAGATGAACATTTCCTGCCGTGAGGCTTCTTTTTCCCCTGCCATATGGTATTTGTAGGTTTCCAGGCGCGGCCGAGGTTGGGCAGTATTATCAAGTACCCAAAGGTTTTTGACTTTTCGCAGATCGGATCTTGTCATGGCAAATTTCTGTCCGCCCGGCGCCCAGGTCACTCTTACCTGCTTGCGTTTATCCTTATTTTCTTCACGTTCTACATTATCCACACCACGATTACTGCCGCCAAAGGCATAGTGCACTTCACCGTCGGTAGTCCACTGGTGTTCCACAATGGTGGAGTCTTTTTCATCTTTTTGGGCCTTGAGGTAGTTGTCCCAATCCATCCAGTAGAGGTTGTGTTCACGGGAGAACAGCACGTAGGAAGAATCGGGGGCGATGGAGGCCCACTTCGGTTCTTCTTTTTTCTTTTTGAAATCTTCGATTAGGGTCAATTCCTGGCTGCGGAGATTATACTCGAAGTGCCAGACCTTGGGCACCATCTTTTTCTTTTTCTTCTTGTCCTGGCTGTCTTTTTCCTCCTCCATATCATCTTCTTCCTTGTCTTCCTCTTCTACTTCAACCAGTTTACTGGTGACCTCCCACTGCAGGGTCGTTTCGTTTTTAATGAATTTTAGTTTTTGAATATTTAGATGCTTAGCATCAAAAGGATCACCGGTAAGACGAGACATATCGGCGGCGATCTTGACCACGTCAAAGAGATCCGTTTTGGTACGGCGTGAGGGATCTACCAGGTACCAGTTCTTACCCTGTGAGGTTTCGTAGGTATACCAGAAGCGATCGCTATTTTTTAGCCAATGTGGATTGACTTTGGTAGAGAAGACCATCTTTCTGATATGGTCCGGGGAGAAGCGGGCGGCGAGTTCGTAGTTCGGTTTCGGTATGTTTTGTGCCGGTAAAATCGTGGTAAAAGCTGCGGACAGCAGCAGGCCAAGCAATAGGAGCTTTCTGTTCATCAGTGAGTAGTTTTTTTCAGTAGCAGTAAGATAAGAGTTTTGTGGAAAACGGATGCTTAAGTTAAGCATAAGAGCCACTGGGTTTAGCCCAAGGTTTTATCCGTTTGATTTTTTATCCATAATCCTAAACGGATTGAATTTCCTGCTCCAAAGTCCAAAAGCTCCTACAACCCCAATATCCACGCCACAAAGATTCCTATGTAATTTCCTAAAGCCAACCCTAAAATGGATAGGGAAATGGCCACCGGTAATAGTTCTTGGTTCTTGATAGAACTAGCCATTTGCACCACAAAGGGAGGTCCCATCGTGGCTGCGGTACTGCTCAAGATAAAGCTATCGGAGTCAATTCGGAAAAGTACGGCAAGCAGGTAATGTATTCCCACGATACCAACCAACACTAAGGCATTGAAGGCTAAATAGCTACTTCCCATTGAAATGAGTTCTGTGAAATCTGCTAGGAAGCCGGCTGCCAATCCAAAAGTTAGTAAGAGATACTGGGCATAATTGAAAACCCCCTTTAATTGCCTAATGCTGGGGATAAAAGATAAGCCAATACCCAGGGTCGTTAGTGTCAACATCAAAATGGTTTGATTCGGTTCTCCCTTGCTATCCGGAAAGAGCGAAGCCAATCCAGCAGCTATAATAACTGCCCCTAAGCCTAGCAAGGTGGCGAAGAGCAAAGGTCGGATCCTAGTCCATTGCCATTGCTTAGGAGGAAATGGTAAATAGGCTAATTGACTGCTTCCCTCACTGAGTTGTTTGGTAGTTTGTTTAGCTTGAAAATTGGGTAATAGTCGACCTAAAATCGGTTTGCCCAGGGAGAGCAAAAACAAAAAATATAGCCCACTGCAAAGGGCATCCGTTGCATTGAGTAAAAGAAAAAGCTGGTCATCGGCCGCCAATGCTTTGCTGATCGCGACCATGTTTGGCGTTCCGCCAACATATACCCCCGCCATCATACCCGCCGTCGTTTCTACTTGTTCTAAGCTACCTTGGTATATGTAACCCATTGTAATCGTCACCCCTACAACAGCCAAAACGCCCAGCAGGAAGGCTTTCGTAATCTTACCCGTATATTGCAACCATTCCGTCACATCGCATAACATTAGCAGTAAGGGAATAGCCAGCAATACGGATGCGAATGCCGTTATTTGCGAGGTAGTGGCTATAGTACCCGCTAGGGCTTCCGCTGATTCGCCCGGTAACCAAGACCAAAGCCAAAGTGATTTGGTGTTTCCCAATAACATACCGATACCATAGCAAAGAACAATATCACTCAAAAACCGATTTATTTTCAGCTGCCGACTCAACTTCATTAACCATATGGGCAGCAAAAGAAAAAGCAGCATTTGAATGACAATCGTAACACCCATAAGTTTAACCTACTTGCGAGACCTATCGACCTTTAGTACCTCAAGGCCTCCAACTAATGATTCATATCTATCCTAATTCCTTCTCAAGAACATTTGGAAGGCATCATTGGGCATAGCCCCCCTTTGTTCACACGGTCTAGCACCGAAAAAAATGCCAGATTTGAACGCTTATGCACCGGAAAACATCTTGTTCACAAAGGCCACTAGTAGTTTGTCTCTTTGCGCAGGTTCTAGTGTATTCAGGATATTATTGATAACTAGAAAATTATCAGGTATACCTTTATCATCCGTGCCCAATAGTTGTTCCAAGCTATCCAGCGTGTCTGGTGTGAAATTGGCAAGCAATCCTTGAAGCATCTCTGGGGTTAGCATAGCCAGCATGGGATGAGGTGCTTTTGTTTCCTGCTTTAATGCTGTTACCGATGCTTTCAAGTCTTCCATCATCGGTCCCATGTGCGGTACATTGAAATGCGTAATGGAAAGATGAATACTCGCTTCAGATACGGCCGATTTTAACTGCGCTTGAATGAACCATCCCTTTTCTTTCATCCGTTCTACCAGCTCAAAGACGTTGATCGCCTCTGAATTAGAGGCAAAACACAACAGGCTGATGTCAGGACTTCCTAATAAGTACAACTCAGGAATGTCCTTTAAGGCTTCGATTACTACATCGCGACCATCCATACAAGCCTTTACGGCCTCTTTATAGCCTTCCACACCCAAAAACTTGAAGAGACTCCAAGCGGCTGCCATCGGTCCCCCCGTTTTACTGGACAATACAGTGGGGTTAATAATGGAATAGCCTGGCCAATCGGACCAACTGAAAAGCTGATACTGCCTGAGCTCTTTGTTTCTGTACATAACAGAAGAGCACCCTTTGGGGACATAACCAAACTTATGTAAGTCACAGGAGATAGAAGTGACCCCAGGCACACTAAAATCAAAGGCAGGTATTGGGTAATCCAGCATTTTTGCAAAAGGCAGGAACATCCCACCTACACAAGCATCTACATGACAGAGTAAGTTGTTGGCTGCTGCCAAAGCTGCAATGGCTTCAATATCATCCATGACACCATGTGCATAAGAAGGGGCAGAACCCGCTAGCAAAATGGTTTCATCGGTAATAGCTGCTTCCATCGCCTCCACATCGGCCTTGAAGGTGGTCTTATCCACTGGCGTCATCTTCACCTTCACATTTAAATAATGACCCGCTTTTTGAAAGCAAGGATGAGCCGTTTCTGGAATTATGATTTCAGGTTGAGTAATATGTGGAAACAGATGACGAGCTCGATCTCGGGCCGTTTTTACGATCAACATAACACTTTCCGTACCTCCGCTGGTGCAATTGCCAACCGTTTCTGCATCTCCATTCAACAAATCAGCAACCATCCCAATGACTTCCTTTTCCAATTGTAATAGACTTTGAAATTGAGTGGGGTCTAAACCATTTTCCGTAAAATAGAGCTTATAAGCTTCTTCCGCCAGCTCATGAGCTTCAGGTATGGTATGATAGACATAAGCCATCACCTTCCCCGATTGCCAGGGTAAGTCATCTTTTTTCAATTCTTGTAATGCCTCGTATACGGTCTCTTTACTTTCCGATTTAGTAGGGAATTTCAAACTGCTCATTGTTGTATTTTATTTTGTGATGGCCTCCAAACACAGGATTTGTCTGAGAACCCCAAAGATGCCGAGTAATAACAAAGAAAACGGGTTCTCTTCATGACACTAGAAAAAATGATACCAACTACTTAACTGATTCATTACGGAGCTAACAAGTGTCCTTCAGCTGCCAGTGTGGTTCACAATATCTTAATAATTGATGATGAATTATATGGGTAGGATATGATTGGAGAGATTCTGGTGGGGGATAAGGAGGAATTCCTTGATTGTGTGGTTCACTATGGACAGATAACTACGAGATGAAAATCAAATATATCCAGCCTGGCAAGCACGGGTATTCTCATCCTCCCAATTAAAACAGCCTCCCGTTTCCCACCCGCTTGCCATCCTCCCCATTTCTCCCTACCTTTAAGCACCTCTCGTTCTAACCTAACCGTTTCCCTGGTCCAGTTTTCATAACGGAAGGCATGGGAAAAACTGCCAAGACAACCTCCTAAAACTAAAATGCGGACGGAAAAGAACTGACCGAGAATCGGTCGATTGACCAATGTTTAAACAACAACAAAATGTCGAAATTTTACTCGATTATCGTGCTCCTATTGTTGATTACTGCCTGCGGCGGTAACTCGACACAGCCGGAAGAGGCTCCCGCTACGAAGTTGAAAGCCTTGATTATTGATGGCCAGAACAACCACTATGTATGGCCGAAGACGACGATGATGATGCGGGATTATTTGACCGAAACGGGATTGTTTGAGGTGAGCGTGCACCGGATGGATTCGGTTTGGTTGGGCATTAAGTACAACAAAACTAGGCCAGAGGGGTACACTTCTTTTATTGAGACTTATCCCTTAGATAGTACGGCTTATGGCATTTCGAAGGATCCAGTGAAGACATCGCGGTTTTCGATCGACTTCACGGAATATGATCTTGTGCTCACTAACCTCGGAGATAGTGCTCCACGTTGGCCGGAGGAGACGGAAGCCAATTTTCAAAAGTATATACAGGATGGCGGTGGATTCATCGTCGTGCATGCGGCCAATAATGCTTGGGGGGATTGGCCGGAATTCAATCAGATGATTGGATTGGGCGCTTGGGGTGGTCGAGATAGTACCTCAGGCCCTTATGTGTATTATACGGATGCTGGGGTGTTAGAAAAGGACCACGGGGCCGGCATTTGTGGATCGCATGGACCTGAGTTTGAGTATGTTGTTACTTCGCGTGCACCTGAACATCCGATCATGAAGGGATTGCCAGAGAAGTGGTTACATACACAAGATGAATTGTATGAGCGAATGAGAGGTCCATTTGAAAACGCCACGGTTTTGGCTACGGCTTACTCAGATGTGGAGGGCAATGCACCACCCTGGAATCCGGACGTCAAAGGTATGGGGCAACATGTTCCTTCCTTGATGGCGATCCGATATGGCGAAGGACGTATCTTTCATACCACGCTGGGACACTTCGATTACTCCATGGAGTGTGCAGGTTTCATCACTACGCTGCAAAGAGGAGCGGAATGGGTCGCTACTGGTGAGGTGACGCAGGAGGTTCCAGCGGATTTCCCGACGGAAGGAAAGAGTGTGACCCGAAAATGGCAATAAGCGAATGGGGATGGGATTGGGCCCATGCTTAGGGTGGCTAGACTAGTAGCTTCATCGCACTATGACCCTTCTAATCCCACCTTGCATGCCCTTTTGTACCTTTATAAAATAGATACCGGCTTCGAGCAAATCTGTCGAAATCAATTGCCTGGGTTCGGAGGTTTGATAGATCTTGATGGGCTGACCCAGGGCGTTCATCAGGGTGATTTTCTTGGGGGATAGGTCGCCTAGTTCAACCCAGAATTGATCTTGTGCTGGATTGGGGTAAACCCGGAAGTCAATGTGGATGGTGTGATCGTGTGTTTTGGTAATATTGCCCAGGCAACTGGAGGGAGGATGGAATAGCTTTTGGGCGTCGACGCTTCGCTGTTCCGTGGTATGCCAGAGGATCAATCGGTCTATGGCTTGGAAGGAGGAGCGGGCATTGATTTCTATGGCATAGACACCGATGGTATCGAAGCGGGCGGCAATATCATGGGCATCGTGATCGCTTGTTTTAGCTTTCCACTGGAATTCGCCGACTCGGCCCCCGAAGATCTTAAAGAAACCATTGGAGCTGGATCCATTTGGACATCCATAATTGGGATCAGTATGGCATTGAGGCTTGGGTTTAAGGCGTGAGGTGGTATGTACGCCGCCTTGCTTGGCATAGAAGTTATCGCCATTGATCTTTAGCCAGGTGTCGTTGTGTAAGGTCCCATCATCACCACTCCCGACCGCCACTCGCCAGTTGAAGATGTAGGTTCCCGGGGTGTTGATCTTGACCTGAAAGCTAATTGGGCCATTTCCGGTTTGATTGAAGAACTGATTCCCTGCCCACTGAATATAGCCACTCCCTGTATAGCCGTCGATATGCTGGGCCACTTCCCAGCTGTCGGATAGGGGGAGATTTTCCAACTCGACTACCAGTAGACCGTTTTCTTCCTCAAAAAAGTCACAGGATTCTAGTATTGGTTGTGCATATCCGATGCCGCTCAAGAATAAGGAGAAGAATAGCAATAGGCTTTGGATCGTGGAATACTTCATGGCTGGAGAGATTGGTTCTAGTAAATGAATGTAAGTAATCCTGCCGGCCCCTGCCTAAGCCTTGTCGTTAAGAAGATGTTCTTCCCCCTTCTTTCAGACGATATTCGACATGATGTTTTGCGTCACTGCATCTAAATATATGCGTTATAGCCGGAGCCATTTGCTACCGATAGGAAGCATAAGATGTAGAAAAACCTATGTGATTGGCAACTGAGTCGATTATTGAACAAAAAATTTAGCTCAATGGATACGCTTTGTTGTTCAATTTTTGTGGTAGATTACATTTTGTAAGTTGTTTATGTATAGGTTTTTATGTATTTTTTTGTGTTAATTTAGATTTATTTTTTATGGTAATGGCCTAAAAATGTCTTTGGCGGGATATTGCTATTTGTGGCATCTTTAGGGCATTGAGGGGAAAGGTAGCTGGTACCATTTCAAGCTGAACCCTACCTAAAGCTCATCTTGCATCAAGCATACGCAGGTTATTCCTCCCCTGTGTGTTTCGTGTCTCCAGAAATAAGTTTCGGTACTATCATGTATCAAGACCAGCAGGGCTGATCTTGAACAGAAGGTCCGTTCCTTGAAGACGAATTTATTTAACCTACGTACACCGTTGTTTACCGGCAGTGTATGACAAGTAAACCCAATATATATGCAGCGTTTTTTACTCTTATTTCTGGCACTAGTCCTAACTTATGAGAGTGGACTAATTGCTCAGTCCTGTGATTTTAAAAGTGATATCATTAGCCTTGGGGGGGATAGTCATGATGCTGGATTTGGTAGGAATGACAACAATGATGCCGTAGCTACCCTAAGCAATGGTAATTTTGTCATTGGCTGGTCGACCGATGACGGTATTGACGGTGATCAGGCTGGGGCTTATTTTCAGGTTTTCAGTGAAAATGGCACAGCCGTTACTACTCCTACTGTTCCCTATGCGAGTATTAATCCCATGGGAACAGGGGATCAAGGTGTATTCGGACCTAAAATTGTCGCCCTAAATGAGGGCTTTGTGATAGCTTGGACCTCGGAAGATGGCCCTGGGGATACTGGCCCTATGGAGGATGATCAACAGGATGTATTTGTTCGGACCTATGACAATGCCGGTACGGCTGTTTCGGATCCGATCAGGATTAGCGTGACTGGAGAAGAAGATTTGTTACGCACGGTACTCGCTTTGGATAATGGTAATTTTGTCATCATCACGGGTACCGATGAGGATGAGTCTGGCAATAAGGATGACTACTATTTCCAAGTTTTCAATGCATCTGGTACTTCTATGTCTGGCGGCTTGGTCAATATCAGTGGCGGTGCTCATGATGCAGCCTATCAGACCGTGGACGCAGATCAGCCTATCATCGACTTGGGAGGGGGCAACTTTGCCATTGCCTGGGATACCTGGGATGACATAGATAGTGACGACAAAGGCTCGTTCTTACGGATTTTTAAATCTGACGGATCGGCTGTGACGGGTATCATCACTCCCTATGCGGACATTAATCCAGATGGAACAGGTGATCAGGGGGTGCCAGAGCCCCGGCTCCTTAAACTAAAGAATGGCGATTTCGTAATGGCATGGGTCTCAGAACAAGGCCCTGGTGATGTAGGCCCAGGAGGAGACTTTAATGATGATCAGGATGTATACTTTAGAATCTACAAAGCCGATGGTACACCGGTTACTGGTTCATTGAAAGCCAATAGTGATAATGCGGCTGATGAAGAATCTTTGGATGGCTTAATAGCCCTGGAAGGCGGTAATTTTTCTATGATTTACCGGCGAGATGAGGATCAAGCGGGAAATACCGATGACTATTTTGTACGGACTTTTTCTCCTACTGGCATGGCACTAGGCGCTAGTATAGAGTTGAGTGCCGGAGCTCATGTAAATTCTTTTGTACGCACTAGGGGTAATCGTAGTTATGCTGCCCTTAGCAATGGCAACTTTGTACTGGGCTGGTCACCAGACCGCAGTGCAGATGGAGATAGTACCTCTTCCTACTTCAGAGTCTTTGATGCCTCCGGAAATCCATTGACTGCTATTGCCGCTCCTTATGCTGATATCAATCCCGGGGGTACGGGACCACAATCTACCAACGGACCTTTAATCGAAGCACTTCCTAATGGTTTTGCAATAGTCTGGGAATCGGCGGATGGCCCTACCGATGTGGGACCTGGCAATAATCGAGATTACGACACTTATCACCGGGTGTATGACAATACAGGTATGGCGCTTTGCGGGACTAAGAAGACCAATATGGGAAGTGATGGAGAAGAGGAGCGTCCCGTATTTGTGCAAGCGCTCGACAATGGGGACTTTGTGGTCATGTATCGGGATGAGGAGACCAATGGCAATAAAGATGATTTCTTTGCGCGGGTGATTGGTGGGGCACCAGCGATATGTCCTACGATCGGCGAGATTACTGTCTCCTCCACTTGCGAGGGACAGCCCTTTTCCATCACCGTAAATGGCTTGGAAAATATGGCCCAGGCAGATAATGGGGAGCAGGATTATGGCATACGTTTCTTTGCATTTTTAAGTGCTGATCCTGAAAGCGTGTATGATGATCTAGAATTCGGTAACATAGGAACTGTACCCTTCGCGGAACTGAGTGCTGATGGGGCGAGTGCGACCCTAAACATTACCGATGCCAACTTCTTAGCTTTTGTAGAGAACAATCCTCTAATTGTTGCTACTCTTGATATGAAACCAACAGCTACGGAATGCCGTCCTTTTGCTACTACCACAAGGCAAGTCAATTTTAAACCCTTTGTGGATCTAACGGCGCCAAGCAGCTTCTGTGCAGATGCAGGTGTGCAAACAGGCTTGGGAAATGTAATGCCAGCAGGTGGTGTCTTTTCCGGCCCGGGCGTGACGGATGATGGCAATGGCTCTACCTATAGCTTTGATCCAGCTACGGCTGGTGTAGGGAGCTTTGAGTTGACGTATTCCTTTACTACAAGTGAGTCCTGCACCTTCACCGAGATTCGCACCTTTGAAGTCTTTGCTGCACCTACAGTAACCTTCACTGCTCCTGAGGATCTAAATGTGGATGCTGGCGCACAAGCTGGCCTAGGTGGTGGTACGCCTGCCCAAGGCACTGCAGCTGGGGATATGGGTGTCTATAGCGGCCCGGGCGTGACGGATGATGGCAATGGCATGACCTATAGCTTTGATCCGGCTGCTGCAGGTGTCGGTGTGCACACCATTACTTATAGGTATACGGATGCCAACGGTTGCTCGGCTTCCGCTTCGGATGATATCGAGGTGAAAATGCAGATACCTCCTGGCAATGCCTGCTCGGATGCCAATGATATCAATAGTCTGTTTGGGCAAGCCATTGATGAAGCGCAACTTTCGGAGGTATTCGACAATTCTAGTTATACTGTTGATCCTAGTGATCCCGAAGAAGGTACAGACTGTTTCTTTGACGGTCGTACGGCTCCAATTTGGTTTACCTTTACTGGTGATGGCAATCGTTATCGAATAGAGACCAATACTACGGGTTCAGAAAACCCCATCCCTGGTGGCGATACCCAGATGGCGATCTATTCGGGAGACTGTGGTAGCCTTACTGCCTTAGCTTGTAATGAAGATGAAGATGAGGGACAAGCATTGTTTAATGCCTCTTTAGAGCTGGACACAGAGGACGGTGTAGAATACAGCATTATGATTGACGGAGTAGAAAGTTCTTTCGGCAACGGGCGGGGTGGTTATAGAGTGGAGGTTACTCAACTCATGGTGGTAAATGTGACAAATATTGAAGAAACGCCAATTCAACTTTTTCCAAATCCAACAACAGGTCTCTTAAATTGGCAGAATATTACCCCTGATGAAGTACAAGTTTTTGACTACACTGGGAAATTGGTACTGTCAGTGCAACAACCGACTACAAACTTGAATATCTCAGCTTTACCAAGTGGTTTTTATTTGTTGAGAATCAGAGAAGATAAGCAGTTGTATTCTGCTAAGGTGATTAAGGAATAATGATTTAAAGTATTTGTATCCAGCTTTTGAAACAGGCGGAGGCACTCTATTCTAGTGGGCGGCCTCCGTCTGTTTTTTTTGGCTATTCCCTGCTGGTGATGTTATGGGCTGTCCCTATGGCACAGGCTTCTCGCCTGATCGTGGCTAGGGAGGCTTGGGGGCTAGTGTGTTGTTTTTCGTCGGGATCTATCTGTTCAGCTATACAGGTACGCAACAACGGCTTTGGGGCTCATACAAGCTAGAAATGGCCATTAATTTTAGAAATGTCGTCGGAAAGTATAAATGAACGCTAGCAACTTTTGTTAAAAATTGTATTTTCCAAGCACTCTTGACAACCTACCTAGTGCAACCCAAATTTCTCTCTTCTTGAAGGCGATTATCTATTACAATTTGCGATTCATTCTGCAGCGCCCAAATGCGTCAGATATTTACGGCAAAACCCAGTTTGGCTGTATGTTGCCGGAAAATCCTCCTTTTTTGCGCGCATTCATCGCAACTTGGAGTATCTAGATTATTTTTCTCAACCTATTTCATTTTTAATCTCCTCCACCTAACCTCCTTTCTAACCTAGCTAGATTGCTCTAGCATGGCCAGGTCCTACCTTTGATTTTTCATACGGTAGATAATGGCCTCCGCAGTTTCGGACTCAATGAGTAGTAGACCTACCTCATTGGGATGCAATTTCTATTGCATTTTTTACCATAATTCATATATAATGAAGCTATTGCATATCATTGCTACCACCCGAGGGGAAGAATCTCGGACCCTTAGTATTTCCAAAGAATTCTTGAAAACTTTACATGAAAAGCATCCACACGTTGAGGTGGACGAACTGGATTTAAGCACGACAGAACTACCTCCCGTTTTAGACACTAACGTTAAAGCAAAATACCTCCTAATGATGGGAGGGCAACTGGATGAAGCCACCCAAGCATCCTGGAAGAAAGTCTCTGACCTGGCCGAAAAGTTTATTTCCTATGATTTGTATTTAGTTACTGCTCCGATGTGGAACTTCAGCGTGCCCTACATGCTAAAGCACTACATCGATGTGATTATGCAAGCAGGCATTCTATTCAGTTTCACTGCCAATGGGCCAGAAGGTTTTGCAAAGTATGAGCAAATGGTTTGTATCACTTCCCGAGGAAGTGATTATAGCCCAGGGAGCCCCATGCACGCCCTCGATCACCAAGAACCTTATATGCGAACAGTATTTGGGTTAGCGGGGATCGAAGATATCCATTTCGTGCACGCTCAGCCCCTAGATGTAGCTCCAGGCCTTACGCAGACGGCGCTGGAAAAAGCTAAAGAAGAGGCTCGGCAAATGGTAGATAAGTTAAATATAACGACGGCAGTTTAAAGACTTGAGGCTAGTCGGTCCCTAGGGCAGGCTAGCCTCTCTAAGTACCCTATCTTCTAGTAGGAACGTTCTTCCTTAAATAGCCCCAATTCAAATCCGAATCCATCGGCTAGCCCTAAGGTCAAATGTACATCGTCAGGCTGAACCGCACCCACAGAGCCGGTAAAGTGCCTACACTCATCCAAGCCCATCACCAAGGTTTCTCCCATACAAGCAAATATATGACCGCTTGGTAGTGGGATGCCGCCCACAATAAATCGATTCGGTTCGGGGAGCCTAACGATACCGCCCATAATCTGCTTTAGATCAGGGTAGATGAGTCTGACGTTCTTATCTACATCCGCCGGGACAGCGAGGTCGCATATGATTTTTGAATCAGTGGACAGATGTTCTGGTAGAATAATCGGTTGGATAGAATTCGAAGAGGTTACGACAATCGGACAGTGCTTGATCGCCTCCATTTGATCCGTGATCTTGATTCGCAGGTCTGGGTTAAGCTGAAGTAGATCCTTTTTTAACTGCACGATCTTTGGACTACCCAATACGCGTGGAATTAGAATCATTTCTTCAACTTGACTCGCCAACAACTCGGCATAAGTGTTGGCAATGTTGCCCCCTGCTCCGACGATCGCTACACTCGCATCCTCCAGTACCACTTTTTTCAGCTTTGCTGCCTCGTAAATGGCTTTTAGCCCAAAACCAACGGTTAGTGAGTTTCCTGTAGTCACTTTCATGTTCTTGGTCTTAACCCATCGAGCATTTCGGGTCAAGATAGAGGTGAATCCACCCAAGCCCAGAACTTGGCAGCCATTTGCCTCGGCTAGATTAGCCGCATGTTGAATTTTGTCGACAATCCATTGGAAATCTCCCGAACGGTAGGCATTTCCGATTTCGCGAGAGTCTAAGAATAGACCAATAAAATTCAAGTGCACGCTTCGTCCTCCACTAGCCTTTACATTAACCTGGTCGAAGATGACTGGCTCCAGGAATCTCGCCGTACGACTGATTAATCTTTCTAATTCCTTTACAGACCAATTTTCAAAAGATTGATCCCAAAGCACTAGATCTTTTGCTTTGATGAAATGTCCCAGAAAGGCTACTTTTCTCTGGCCGATAGGTGGCTGATGTTCAAAGACATCAACTTCTTGATAATCTGTGATTTTACCAACGGGTCGCTCCACCAAGTAGCTTAATAAACTACCAGCATCGGCTTTTGCGATGATCTCTGCCACCGTTCTCAAGGCATTCAGGAACTTATAGATATATTCTGTAGAGATGTAGGCAGAAGGTTGAATGCGGAGCGTATTCGGGTTGCTTAAAGTAGGCATGATTCGAATCTGGTATTCATGAAGTAAATGCCCAGCAATAACATATCCATAGTAACCAGAGTCGAAAAGAATACGGAGCAAGTTCGAGGAGGAGTTCTTTTGGGTTTGAAAATCGACCCCTATCATTAATCCCTTCCCTCTCACTTCCTTGATGACGGAGGGAAATTCCGCCCTTATCTTCATTAATTCTGCTTTCAACAAAACTCCCTTATCTGCGCATTGCCTGGGTAGATCTTCTGCCACGATCGTATGGAGTACCTCTTCGGCAATGGCAGCACTGAGACCATCGTCGGAAAAGGTCGTGGTATTAATGATCGAAAAATCTTCAACAAAACGATCTTCTGCCACCAACAAGGCGCCAATTTTCGCCACACCCCCTCCTAAAGCCTTCGATAGACAGATGTAGTCCTTTCGGAGCCCCATCTGATCAGCAGCTAGCAAGCTACCGGTCCGTCCGAGTCCAGTTTGGATTTCATCTATAATGAGAGGAATGTTATGTTTGGAAGTGATATCATTGATCCAGTCCACGAAATTGGAAGGCAATGGAATTATTCCCGCTTCGCCTCGAATGGGCTCTATGATGGCGAAAGAAACGGCTTCGATGTTTTCCAGCGCTGCTTCCCAACTAGCCGGATCATTAGGATCTAAAAAATCTACTTGTAGATCGTTGCGATTGAAGGGCTCATTATGAACCTTGGAAAAAGACAAGGTGCCCAAGGATTTACCGTGATAGGCATTGGTGAGGGCCCAGCAGCGGGATTTGCCGTTCTCAAGGATGGCATGTTTGACTGCCGTTTCTACTGTTTCTGCTCCGGTATTGGTCAAAACTACTCGGTAGTCACCAAACACTGTCTGTAAGCTCTGATTTAGGCCCTCCACTGCAGATCCCATCGAACCTTGGGTAAAAATGGGCTGCTGACTTTGTAGAAAACGAGTAGCAACGGCACTGATACCCGCATGAGCGTGGCCTAAAAAATTGGCTCCATAACCGCCAACTAGATCAAGAATCTTCAGCTCGCCAGATTCGGTTTGTTGATACAAAATATCGCCTTGTCCTTTGGTGTAGGTAACGTTCAAGCCGAGTGCTTGTAATTTTTCTTGCAGCTTGCTGCGGTAAGCCTGCTTAGGGTTTTTCTTGTACATAAAACTTGGTTTTCTAGGGGTTGATAATGGATTACCCTACAAGTTTATGCAGCGGGAATTTCAGTTGAAAAGACTCTTGATTGGATGCCCTACTTGAATGAGCGATTGGACAGGGGGGGTGATTTAGGAATAGTGGATCACTCTTTTTGGATGGATGGGCGCTGTTTGGGAGGCTTAGTAAAGGAAGAGCGTGTTTTGCTCATTGAGCGGGAGCAATTACTCATCTAGGGTTTCACCGTACCTCATCCGATGAATCACTCATCGGATGAAGTACGGTCAATCCCCCAGTCTTTAAAAACTTCCTCGGTATCTTCCCCAGCTGCTCGGGATCCAAAGCGCACGGCGGAGGGGGTTCTGCTAAAGCGAGGAGCAGGGGCAGGTTGCTTAATGCCATCGAGATCCATATAGGTACCTCTTGCGACATTGTGTGGATGAGATTGTGCTTCTATGAAATTCAATACCGGGGCAAAACAGACATCGGTTCCTTCCATAATCTCACACCATTCGTCTCGTGTCTTGGTTTTGAAAACTTTGATTAGTTTCTCCTTGAAATTAGGCCATTGACTGGGATCGTACTGGGCTGAAAATTCTTCAGGGTCCAGCTGTGCTTTCTGTACCAATAAGGCATAAAATTGGGGCTCGATGGAGCCGATGGAGATGTATTTGCCGTCTTTGGTTTCATACACATCGTAAAAGTGCGCCCCAGAATCTAACAAATTGGATCCGATCCGGGTACTCCATTGGCCCATGCCATGCAGCGTGTTGAAGACGGACATCAAAACGGCAGAACCATCCGTCATGGCGGCATCAATTACTTGTCCCTTGCCAGATCGCTGCGTTTCTAGCAAGGCTGCGAGTATGCCCATGACTAAAAACATACCTCCCCCTCCATAATCTCCTACAAGATTCAAAGGAGGAACAGGTCGTTCACCTTTCCTACCGATGGCATGCAGTGCACCAGTCAGGGAAATATAGTTGATATCATGTCCGGCGGCCTTTGACAAGGGGCCGGTTTGCCCCCATCCGGTCATTCGCCCGATCACTAGCCGGGGATTGCGTTGGTGTAACACCTCCGGTCCCAAACCTAGCCGCTCCATCACGCCTGGCCTAAATCCTTCGAAAAGGACATCCGCTTTTTCTACCAGCTGTAATAGGCACTCAATATCTTCAGCTTGCTTCAAATTAAGGGCAATGGAACGCTTGCCTCGGCGATTGCAATCGGGGATCCGCGTTTTGCTCGTGGAGGCCTTCCTTTCTATCAGGATAACATCTGCTCCCATATCCGCCAATAGCATACCTGCAAATGGACCAGGCCCAAGCCCAGCCATTTCAATAATCTTGATACCTTGTAAGGGACCCATAGGGGTGAGTTTTGAGGCGGGTGCTGCGCCTTATGGAGTTATTCGGTCGATGGTCGATAGTCCATAGCATGCATCTTAGCCTGTAGCGATCCAAACCAATACAATTGCTAAAAGCTATACACTTTGCGCTATAGACTACCGGCTATGAACTACCAACCATCAACTATGGACCATCGACTATGGACTATGGACTATGGACTATGGACTATGGACCATTGACCATCAACCATCGACTATAATTCTAGCCAACCGTGGCGGTAGCTTTTCCAAACTCATGAATGGAACTTCCAGCGGCAGCCATGGCTCTCAGACTATCTGGCACTGCCCAACGAGGCCCGAAAGCCTCCGCAAAGGCGTCACAATCCTGGATGAATTGATCCATGCCAACAAAGTCGATGTATGAAAGGGCTCCACCGGTGTAGATCGGGAATCCCCAACCCAGTACAGATCCAATGTCTCCATCCGTAGTAGATCTCAACACCCCTTCTTCCAAACATCTATAAGCCTCCAGTGCTTGACGGTGTAGGATGCGTTTCCCAACGGTCTCTTTGTCTAGTGTATCAACATTTGAGTTGTACAACTCCTTTAAACCTGGCCACAATTTCTTTTTGCCACCTTCTGGATAATCGTAGAAGCCTTTACCCCACTTCTTCCCTTTCCGCTCATGGTTGTTAACCAGATTCTTTTGAATCTCATACATACGGGTTTGATAAGGCGCCTTGTTTGGAGAAGGATCACTTTCGTATACGTGCATACCCAAGGTTAGGGTAACTTCATCCGTAACGGCTAGTGGTCCCACAGGCATTCCTTTAGCTTTGGCTACATTCTCCACCATAGCCGCTGGCACGCCTTCTTCCAACATGAAGATACCTTCGCTAGCAAAGGTGCCAAAGCAACGGGAAGTATAGAAACCGCGGCTGTCATTCACAACGATGGGCACCTTTCCGATTGCTACCGTATAGTCGACCGCTGCAGCGATGGCTTTTGCCTCCGTCTTTTCTCCCACAATAATTTCTACCAGTGGCATTTTATCTACTGGGGAAAAGAAGTGGATACCGATAAACTGCTCTGGTCTTTGGGAAGATTGAGCCAACAAGGTAATTGGAATGGTAGAGGTGTTAGAAGCGTAAACCTTGTCTTCCGCTAGCACGGCCTCGGTTTCCTTGGTTACTTTATCCTTCAAGTTAGGATCCTCAAATACGGCCTCGATCACCAAATCGCAACCTTCCATTGCCTTCGGATCATCTGTAGGAGTGATACGAGATAGTAAGGCTTGCTTTTTTTCTTCGGTAGATCGACCTCGTTTGATGGCTTTATCTAGCAGTTTGGTAGAATAGGCTTTTCCTTTCTCCGCACCTTCTAAGGTAACGTCTTTGAGGACCACTTCCATTCCTGCTTTCGCAGAAACATAAGCGATTCCAGCGCCCATCATCCCTGCGCCAAGAATACCTAACTTCTTGATCTCGTATTTTGGCTCATCCTTAGGTCTAGCTTTTCCTTTCTTAGCGGCTTGGATACCCATAAATCCAGTTCGGATCATGTTTTTGGCTTCCTTACTATCTACTAGTTTGGTAAAGTAACGAGCCTCAATTTCCAGGGCACGATCAATCGGTACCTGTAGCCCATCATGCACTACTTTTAGGATGTAGCGTTGGGCAGGATAGTTGCCGTGGGTCATTTTGGTCAGGTTACCCGCTGCTCCCATCATTACCTGCATGCCATTGGGCGTCCAGATATTGCCACCGGGGATTCTATGTTTCTTGTTGTCCCAAGGCTGCACAGGCTTAGGATTATTCTTAATCCAATCCTTGGCCTTGGCAATCAACTCCTCTTGATTCTCTGCTAACTCATCAATCAAGCCATCCTTCAAGGCTTTCGGAGGACGCACCTCTAGGCCTTGTAGCAGGTACATCAAAGCATTTTGGATACCGAGTAGGTAAGGCGCTTTTACCGTTCCGCCGCCACCAGGCAATAAGCCTACCTTTGACTCAGGGAAACCCAGCTTAATTTTGATGTTATTCAATACAATCCGGTGATGGCACGCCAAGCAAAGCTCGAGTCCACCGCCCATGGCCGTTCCATTAATGGCCGCAACAAATGGCTTTCCGGAAGTCTCAATCTCTCTGAAGGTCGTATGCATTTCTAGCATTCCTTGCAGCTGCCCACCAGGATCACCGCCCATCTTATTCAACTCACGAAGATCTGCACCGGGCATGAACATACTACGTCCAGAAGTCACAATGACCCCCGCGATATTATCATCAGCTATAGCTTTTTGCGCTACTTCTAAGTAAGCATTAATGAAAGCCGAGCTAAATAGATTCGTTGGATTGTTGACCTGATTGATGGTGAAAATGCCGATGCCATCTTCACCCACCACAAATTCGAACAGGTCATTCTTTATGTTTTGCATGATTTTCTTTTTTGGTCAATTCGAGAATGAAAGTCTTTGGCAAAAAATACCTGCTTGGTCTAGATGCGCTCAATGATGGTAGCAATACCCATACCGCCACCGATGCAAAGGGTAACAAGACCCGTACTTAGGTCTCTGCGCTCTAGTTCATCCATCAAGGTGCCCGTTAGCATGCAACCGGTAGAACCTAGTGGGTGTCCCAGTGCAATGGCTCCACCATTCACATTTACGATAGAGTGGTCTACGCCCATTTCTTCCATGAAGTACATAGGTACTGCCGCGAAAGCTTCGTTCACTTCGAATAAGTCAATATCGCTGGCTTGCATACCTGCTTGCTTCAGTGCTTTCTTAGAGGCAGGAGCAGGTCCGATTAGCATGATGGTTGGATCCGTTCCTACCACAGCTGCAGCACGGATCTTGAAGCGAGGTTTCAATCCCATTTTTTCGCCCACTGCTTTGTTTCCAATTAATGCAACTGAAGCCCCATCTACGATAGCAGAGGAATTACCTGCATGGTGTACGTGGTTGATTTCTTCAATCTCAGGGTATTTGTCGATGGCTACGGCATCGTACCCACCCATCTGCCCCATCATGGCAAAAGAGGGTTGTAGGTTACCCAAGCCCTCTAAGGTGGTGGAAGGACGGATATTTTCATCTGTATTCAGGACGGCCAATCCATTCACATCTTGTACCGCTATTCTGGACTTGAAACGACCTTCACTTTCAGCTTTGCTGGCTCTCATTTGAGATTCAAAGGCGAATTTGTCTACATCATCTCTAGAATAGCCAAACTTGGAAGCAATCAAATCAGCAGAAATCCCTTGTGGTACCATTTTACCAGGAATGGCCTGCTCTGGATCTAAAAGGAAACCACCTCCGTCAGATCCCATGGGCACACGAGACATACTTTCTACACCACCGGCCACTAGCAAATCAGTAAAGCCAGCTCGTACATAGGCAGCGGCTTGGTTGATCGCCTCCAATCCAGAACCACAGAAACGGTTCAAGGTAACTCCGCACAGGTGATCACCATATCCCGACTGCTGAGCAGCTGATTTGGCAATATTCACACCTTGATCTTTCACTTGACTTACACAGCCCAAAATCACATCTTCGACTAGATCTGTATCTAAGTCATTTCTATCTTTCAATGCTTTCAGCACTTGTGTAGATAGCTCGGTAGGCGTCACGCTCATGAGCGCTCCTTTTTTGTTGCCTTTTCCTCTCACGGTGCGAACCGCATCGTAGATATATGCTTCCATAATTTTGTTGATTTATGTTTTTATATTTTTAGACACCAATAGGTGCCTGTAGGATTTACTTTTTCTTCAATTGTTCTACAAACATCTTCACCATCATCTGGGCCTCCGGGGTATTGGAGGCTTCAATATGTTCGGCAATCATTTCTTCCATTCGTTCTTCGCTCAGATCAACGATCTGATGCAGCTGCTGGGTCAAGTAACGCTTTGAGTCGGCATATACTCTGGGGGTAACGTACATCAATTTTTGCAGATAGGCTTCCGCCTTAGGTAACACTTCATCTACTTCAGCCGCTTCATTAACCAAGCCAGCTGCCACGGCCTCATCCGCGTGAAATAGCTTTGCCTGTTGGACAGCTAACCAAGCATTTTGTTCACCTGCGTAATAAGCATAGATGTGGCACAGTAATTCTGGAATTTGCAAATTCATCTTGAATTCATGCATACCAAAAACATGCTTCGGCCCTCGTGCCATAATCTTATAATCGGTCATCAAGGCTAAAATCGTGGCTCCCGCGGGAGCATAGCCAGTGATGGCCCCGACCAATGGTTTGGGAAATCTCACCATTTTCTGGCACAGCTGATAATAAGCTCTCCAAAAAGGCCCTGCCAATTCAACCCCGCCCATGGCTAGACTTACAATATCCAAGCCGGCACTAAAGCAATTTGGCCTACCAGATAAGATTACTCCTTTAACCGCATCGTCGTCCAAGAGTTTTGAAAAGGCCTCATTGAGGTCCAGTAATAAGGGGAGATTAATGGCATTTACCTTGCCATTATCGATCTCGAGGATCGCATAATTTTTCTTTTGGTGGATTTGAACAGTCTCCATTTTTTTATTAAGTTACTGCTTAATAAAAGCAAATATAGTCAAAAAAGACTATTGTTTTAAGGAGTTTATGAAAGTTTGCAATTAATTAAACTCCTATAATTTTCTGGACGAATACCGAACGATTTTGAACGTTTAGTGTTTTATTCAGTGGTTTCTTAATAAGAATGGCAGAAGGTGAAATTGGAGATATGAAAGATGAAATGAAAACGCCAGCCAGGCGTAGAAGAGGGCGACCCAGTAAGGCTAATACTTTAGATCAGGATCTATTGTTGGAACTGACACTCAAGGCTTTTGCTGAAAATGGTTTTGAAGGGACTAGCTTGAAAACGATCTCTGACCAACTGCATATCGATGACTCGCTCATTTACTACCACTATAAGAACAAGCAAAATCTCTGGAAGCAGGCTATGTGGCAAGTCATTACGGAGTATGAACGACAGGCCAAGGAAACCGTAAGACTCTGTAAAGATCAAAGTACCATCGATCTCGGAAAATCACTTACCCGGCATCTCGTCTATTTCATGGCTGATCATATCGAGGTATATAAGATTATGAACCACGAGCTCACCCGCCCATCAGAACGATCAGATTGGATTATAGACAATATGCTGAAACCGCTGGCAGATCGCTTGTCTCCCATTTTTCAAGCGTATAAGCGGGATGGCTATGAAGTGAATATGCCCATCAATAATTATATAGCCTTGATCTTTGGTATACTGAGTCAATTCTTTTTCATGGACACCATGAGTAAGCGACTTTATGAGGTCGATGTCTACCAACGAGCCGAAGTTGATCGGCACGCAGATCTTGCCGTTGAAATTATTTTCTCCTCTATTTTCCGTAAAGTGGAGTAAGTCCAAGGTGATATTTTAGGAACTATTCCGTGCAATAAATTTAATTTTACTGCTTGGGGAAATTAAATTTAATTAAGTATTGCGTGAATGGTTTTGTTGTTTTATTTTTACAGGGCTTACTTAGGCGCATGAAGTTATTACAAACCCTAATATAGGGTCTAGCTGGTTCTAATGCATCTTACTGATGTAGTATACAGGGCCAGGGAATAGCTCATAGTGCTTGCTAAAGAAACGCTGATCGTTTTATTCTCCTTTACATTCAGCGTTTCCGCGTAATCTCTGAGATTTATTCTACTCTAGATAATCAGTCTTTACAAGTCTGTTGGCAAAATACTAGCCATTATTCTTTTTATCCCAATACTGCAACTAGAACTCACTAATCAATTCAATTACATTGTTTTATGAAATTGAATTTATTGTACTTGTAATTGTTTATTTCAATATTCCGCAATCTCACACGTATGAAGTGTTTACTCGTTCTATTGTCATTCATAGTCTGCCAATTTTTGTATGGGCAAGATCCTGTCTTTTCCCAGTTCTATGCTACTCGTACCTATCTTAATCCTGCTTACGCTGGCTTTGACCCTGGAGGCAACTTCAACCTAAACTATCGAGATCAATGGTTTGGTTTGCCAGATGGAAGTGGGGGACCCTTTTCTCCTTCTTATCGCACCTTCAACGCTAATTTAGAATGGCAGTTCCCCTGCTTTCTTCAGCTGGATGAACTTAATCTAGGTATGGCCCTTAATCTATTCCGGGATGATGCGGGGGATGCTCCTTTCTCCACTTCCGGCGTAGGTCTTGCTTTTAGCTATGAATACAATCTCTTACAAGGCAATGGTAAATTGAAGCGCTTGGATGTGCGAATCGGAGCACAACTCTCCTACATGCGCAAGACGCTGGATTCAGATTATCTAGTATACTCCTATCAGCTGGATCCGGTGGTTGGCCTGCTTGGAGATCCCAGCGGTATGCGTTTTCAATCTGATATCTACTCCAATACGAATGTAGGAGCGATGGTTAGGGGGCAATGGGGTAAGAAGAGCACAGCTACGTACTTCACTTTTGGCGTGACCTTGTCCAATGTCAATGAGCCAAATGTTTCTTTGCAGGAAGCGGCCTCGGACCTTCGCTTGCCCAGACGCTTGACGGTCCATCTAGGGACGACACATCGAATACCGATTTATATTGGAACGAGAAACCCTTGGTACTTGTCTCCTCAGTTCCGTTGGGATACCCAGTTAGGCGGAAAACTAAATGTGCAAACGGTGGGACTATTTGCTTTGCAACGTTCTTTCTATTTGGGAACTTTTCTACAATACAACTTTCCTAACGATCCAGTTACTAATACAGGCATTATTGGACCTTGGCGAAGCCGCAATACCACTTCCCTTATTCTAAATGCCGGCTTTGACCTTCGATCCACCTGGGATAACTATCGCCGTGGCAATCGCAATGATAAGGGGATTATTCTAGGCTTAAGCTATGATATCAACTTCGGTGGACTAGAATTGAGTGACACCTATGGAGTAGTGGAATTAAATCTACAATTCCGTTTGGGTGGCTCCAGGAATAAAGCCTGCCGTATTGTGGCTCCTTTTGATCTATATAAAGGAGGGGAGTGCCCCGTCAGATTCTAATCCAATCATCTAAACCTACGCGTTTTACCTCAATAAACAGCTACAACATGATGCTACCCCGCCCCTATACTTTAACCCTGATGCCTCTATTGATGGTTTTGTCAATACCATTAGTTGGCCAGGACTGCAACGCTAACTTTACAACTGGTACCCCCGGAGGATGTAATGTGGTTTCTTTTACACCGGCAACTAACGATAATGATATTTCTTTTCAGTGGAACTTTGGAGATGGGGAGACGTCTACGGAGAGGAATCCTGAACATGTCTATTTTGTTGATGAATCAGGAAGCTATTCCTATGATGTGACCCTAATTGTAATTGGATCCTGTGTGCCAGATACGGTTACTAATCGGATAAGTATTAATGTGGGAGTTTTGCCAGACCCATCTATTGATCCGATTAATGCTCCGCTACCCGATTTTAAGAATTGTGGGGCTACTAATGATGATCCAAATTTTCTCTTGCGAATAAATGACGCATCAGCCACTGCAGCTACGAATGCTGAATACATTATCGATTGGGGAGATGGAACGACACCTTATCAGGGTGTAACACTTCCAAATTTGACAAGTCATGAGTATACCAGTGTGGGGTTATTTGATGTCGTAGTGACAGTTATTGGTAACAATGGTTGTCAGGCTCGCCGGATTTATGAATTCTTTAATGGTAGTAACCCTGGGGGGAATGTTACGACATTGGGTAATACCACCGCTTGCATACCAGAAACAGTTTCATTTCCGATCCGAGATTGGGAAGAGAACGTAACCGGAACGAAGTATCGCCTTTGGGTTGGGGATGGGCTTAGTGACACAACTGTGTTTCCACATCCACCACCACTAACAGATGGTGAATTTTCGTATCAATACACTTTTACAACTAGTTCTTGTGATTCCAACACCGTATCAACTGATGGTAGTTTCACCGTGTTTTTTGAAGCAGAAAACAAATGTAGAACTCAAAAAGGTGAAACATCCATTGTTATGAATAGGCCTCCTGAATCCGATTTTACCATTGATGATGATGAACAATGCTCAGGATCTGTGTTTACCTTTACCAATGTTTCTACACCTGGTGTCTACTCTCTCAGTGACGGTTCCTGCAGTAGTGATATGCTAACACTTTGGACTATCTCCCCAAATCGTGGTTATACTTTAGAACCAGGCGAAAGTCTTAGCAATGAAGGTGGTTTTTCTGCACAATTTAATGAGCCTGGAACCTACGAGATTACAATGTTATACGAGACCCTGCTGAGTTCAGGTTGCGAACCAGATATGGTAACCAAAACCATCTGTGTGCTTCCCATACCAGAAAGTAGTTTCAATGTAAATAGGATGTCTGGTTGTGCCACCTTTACCATTGAAACCACCAATACTTCCAACACCTTGAACAGTTGTCGTGAAGGCACCGATTATACTTGGATCATGCGCTACGATCCAGGGGAATGTGCAGTTGGACCTGCTTTTGAGTACGTCAATATGACCAACGAAAATGACATTAATGTAGAGATTCAATTTGATTCAGCAGGGATCTACGAATTAGGGCTCATCGTCAGTAATGAGTGCCTCCCACCGGATACCTCGTTTCAGACGATTGTAGTTTCCTCCCGACCTATCACTACACTAGCAATGATCCCAGATACCTGCTTTACTGGGCCAATTACCATCGAACCTAGTGTGACTAGCACCACTGGATGCTCGGATGATCCCAACTATAGCTGGAATTTTCCTGGCGCCAATCAAACTTCAGGTAGCGGTGCCAATCCAGGACCAGTGACTTATGATGAACCGGGGGTATATACGATTACGGTAAACACCAGCAATGATTGTGGTAATCGTAGTACTTCACGGACCTTTGAAATTTTTGCCCCACCCACCATACCGAATATCACCTTTAACAGTCCCATCTGTATTGGGACCACTGCCCGCTTCATTAACCCCAATCCAGGTAATTTTATGTATTCTTGGACGGGGCCAGCAGGCTTTACCTCTTCGGTGCCGGCCCCCGAAATTGCGGATGTCACAGCCGCACAGAGTGGTACTTATGAGTTAGTTATAACCGATCCGCAGACGGGCTGTACCAATACGCGGAGTTTTCCCTTGCAAGTTACCACTACTGCTCCTTTGACCGTCACGCCCAATCCCGCTAACATTTGTGTCGGAGAATCAGTCGTGTTAACTGTCTCTGGACCGAGTACGGTGACTTGGCGTCCAGGAGACCACCTCAGTAGTACGATGGGAACTTCGGTGACGGTCAGTCCTCCGACTGTCGGTACATACGAATATATTGTGGAAGGAACAGACCCGAACGAATCTTGTAATGGTTTGGATACCGTAGTCGTGATCGTCAATCCTTTGCCCGTGGTTGAAGCTGGTGAACGGCAAGTAGCTTGCGTAGATACTGATTTTCAGTTGACGGGCTCACCAGCAAATGGAGAAGGAGGAACGGGGACTTGGGGTGGACCCAATGTCGCGGCCAATGGCACTTTCAATAGCAGTGATGCTGGGGTCTTCACGGTCGGCTACAGATTCGTAGATGACAATGGGTGTGAAGCGGTGGATAGTACACAGGTCTGTGTGATTCCTGATCCGGTTGCGAGTTTTTCTCTTAATAATACAACAGGTTGCCTAAATCTACAGGTAGCTGCATCGAATACTTCCAATACAATCGGGGGATGTGAAGCAGCGGTATACGAATGGTCGGCTTCTTTGTTAGATGCGGAATGTCATGAAAATGATGGGGGTGTGCAGTTTGTGGAAGGAACCAATGCTACCTCCGAAAATGCCGTTTTCCGTTTTCCGCAGTCGGGGATCTATGAGATCAGTTTGATGGTCATGAACGATTGTAATACAGTGACCAGTACACAACAAGTTACTGTTGGAGAGACTCCTCAAGTAAGTCTGGATCCCATTGGAGATGCCTGTGGGAATGCCAATATTACCCCCACCTTTACGGCGCTTAACTGTAATTCGACGATTACGACTTACGAATGGGAATTTGTGGGGGGAAATCCGAGTACTTTTTCTGGGATGAATCCGCCAGCGGTAAGTTATGTCACGCCAGATTGTTATACGGTGAAATTGACGGTTACCAACGACTGTGGCTCCGACGTAGACATGATTGAATTTTGTGTTTTGGAGGGTCCAACTTTGGATGCAGATTTAAGTGCCGACTTTGTATGTCAGGACGGGACGATCAACGCCATTAATAATTCACAAGGCGATAATCTCACCTATCAGTGGTCGGCTAGTTCGACTCAGATCGGCATTAGCGCCGAAACTGCCGCCGCTCCCACCTTTTCCTTTACTGATGTCCCTCAAGGAGACTACCAGATTACCTTAGAAGTTGCTAATGCTGCCTGTGCAGGGTTAACAGAACAATTTGATATTCGAGTTATAGAAGATCCCAGTGTGGCGATGAATCCGATTGAGGATTTCTGTGAAAGTGCTCGGATTACTCCTTCTGCTACCTTTAGCGATGAAGATTTCATCGACTCTGTTCGTTGGACCTTCCCGCCAGAAGCCGATATTCAGACCTCCGATCAATTGTCTCCTGGAGATGTCAATATCAATGAAGCTGGTGATTACACCTTTAGTGTCACGGTTTACAATGCCTGTAATGAGCAAACATCTTCGCAATCTTTTAGAGTGCTGGAGGGACCGAATCTAGACATCTCCTTAGACACCACATTTGTTTGTGTAGGTGCTGGTACGATTTCGGTGATGAATAACTCCAGTGGAGATGACTTGGCCTATACTTGGACGGAAAGCAGCGGGGGGCAGATTCAGATTTCAGATGCAAGTGCCGACAGTCCTACCTTCAGTTTTGCCAATACCCCCATTGGAGATTATCAAATTATGGTTAGCGTTGCCAATCCCGTTTGTGATGGATTGACGCAAACATTTGATATTCGAGTGAGTGAAACACCTACGGTGACGCTAGCTGCGATAGATAATTTCTGCGAAACTGCCCGTATCCAACCAGTCCCTACCTATAGCGATGAAAATTTCATTGATTCCGTTCGTTGGATTTTCCCAGCAGAAGCCAATGTTCAGACCTCTGATGCGCTAGATCCTGGGGAAATAGAGATCAACCAGCCGGGAGATTATACGATTCAGGTGACGGTATATAATGCTTGTGGACCCAACAGAGCTGAGCAAGCCTTCCGTATCTTAGAGGGACCAAATCTGGACATTGCGCTGGACACTGCTTTTGTATGTGCGGGTTCCGGTACGATTTCGGTGATGAACAACTCTAGTGGCGACGACCTTGCTTATACTTGGACAGAAAGTAGCGGTGGGCAGATTCAAATTTCAGATGAAAATGCGGCCAGTCCCACCTTTAGTTTTACCAATACCCCCATTGGGGATTATCAAATTACGGTTACGGTGGCTAACCCCGTCTGTGATGGCTTAACGCAGACCTTTGATATTCGCGTGAGCGAGACGCCCACGGTTACCTTGGGTACGATTGAGGATTTTTGTGAAACAGCTCGTATCCAACCTTCACCTTCTTACAGCGATGAGGACTTTATCGATTCTGTTCGTTGGACCTTCCCGGTGGAAGCAAACGTGCAGACTTCAACGGCATTAGATCCTGGAGAAATAGCGATTGATCAGCCTGGCGATTATACCTTTTCCGTTACCGTATACAATGCTTGTGGACAAAATAATGCGCAACAATCTTTT
>JABSSL010000112.1 GCA_013214355.1 Saprospiraceae bacterium
TCTCTTGCATCTCAATGCTTTTTACCCTAAGTTAACACCTAAGCCAATTTTGGAGAAATATTATTTACTCATTCCTCTAAATATCGACCAATCCACATCGGAAGTTAGCGCTGGCAGGACGTAGATAAACTTCAGCTGTCTGGCTCGCTTAATCTTGATACCGCTCGTACAGCGATTCCCCTTTAATCGGATAAAACTCAAACGCCGGCAATTCAAACTGCGATGGCAAGGTCTGCCGAAACGCATGAAAATCGTCCACCGCAAAATCCAAGTTCATAAACTCATAAATCTGATTCATCAGATCCCGATCAGAAAAGATAAGGGCACGCTTGGCATTGTGCGAGCCTCGCTTGACGGTGATCAAATGGCCATTTTCCAGGAAAGGCATCAATTCCGTTGCGTTGGTGTACGGGGTACTAAGATCCATATCGCCATGAATAATGATCATTGGAATATCGTGCTTAGTCGGCTTCAAAAAAGACTCGTCCACCTTAGGTGCAGGACAAACATCGCGGGTAGCCGTGTAATGATCAGCGACGTCTCCCAGCCATCTAGCTGATTCTCGCGATTTCAATAGCGCATCTCGTTCTTTCGTGATACCAAGGCTATTATTAAACAGGGGATTTATCATCAAAGAGGAAGAGCGATATTTCCTTCCTTGGGAGAGGCTAGCCAGTAGGCGGAAATCCCCTCGATACATATCCATCAGATATTTGGGCCAAGATTCCAGCTCGCCCTTATAGCTACGCGCCATGGGATTGAGGTAATTGTACCGCAGATCATCAGCGCCCACTACCATCGAATAAGCTTCTCCATCTTCTTCCAGCTCCACCCTTTGAGGCTCCTCCTTTAAGCGTGTGATCAAAGTCTTGAATACCTCAGGGATGCCCCCCGGCGGCAAGTCCTTGGCGATCTCCGGATCTGCCAAAGCATATGTATTGACTTGCTCCAATACATTCCACAAACCATCTGGATCATCATAATTATTATTGAGTGGCTCAACCCCTGAGAAGAAGGCGCGATCCACATGCTCTGGATATTTCCGGATATAGGCCAGGGCCCACTGCGTCGCAAAGCTATTCCCGATCAAAGCTATTTTATCATAATCATAGTGTTGTCGAATCGCCTCAATATCCCCCACAAAATGCATCACATCATAACCCCGCAGATCGATTCCCTTGGCAGTATATGCTTCAATATATTCTGCATAGGCCTTTCGACGATTCTCATTCATCAATGCCAAATCAAGCGGCTTGTCATCCGCCCCTCCATTGGGCCAACGGTACCGAAATTCAGCAATCGGCAAGCCCGGCGCCCCAGAGTTGCCCCGCTGATTAATCAAGATCACATCTCGCTTCCGATTCACAAATTCAACTTCGTAGCGCCAGGCCTCTGCCCGTTTTCCATCAAAAAATACATCATAGGAATAAGGTTCTCCAGGCCCTGCTCCCAGGAAGGCGACGGGCGGTAAGTTAGATTTCTCCTTGGCAGGAAAGTGGAAAAAGTGGAGGGCGATGGTACGGCTTTCCGGATCCAAGCGATTTTCCGGCACCAATAGCAAATTAGCCGTCCCTTCAAACGACCAATCGTCATCTTCCACCAGAAATGGCTGAGCAATGAATCCAGGTGTCTTGGCAGTGTTCTCCAAAGCTGGCTCGCAAGACCAGCTTATAAATAGCAGTATGAATGGCAGTAATTTTTTCATACCCCAAAACTAGGGGGGCTAGGAAGGAAAGTATTGTAGAATTGGGACAGGGGGGAACGCATTTGCAGCGTTCTCAGCTCCTATGACTGGAAAATCCCCATCTTTGCCTCCTGTCCTGAAGGATGGGCGGTGATTTTCCCTTACACCTTTCTACGCCCCAAGAAACAGAACCCACACATAAAATTCAAGCAAACAATACTAAGATTCATCCACCCGAAAGGCAAAGAAACCGGGGCCAATCCAAGAGCACGTGGCCCGGCAAAAATCTGTTTGAGACGTTATGCTTAAGATGGTTTCTCAACCAGCCAGGCCGTTATTTTAGCTCGCGCTTTTTGAGCCATTGGCTCAAGCCAGCCCAGCAACTTTTTGTGGACTTCCTGCATTACGACAGGTAGATTTTGCGATTGAAAAAGTAGGTCGCCGAAGGCTGACAAGTATAGAAATTAAGCTTTCTGGGGCTTCGCATAAGAAACTAGCACAGGCAATCCCTCCCTTTAATTCCTAAAGCCAGCCTGACGGCAGTCAGGGAACCCAACGCTCGAATAAATTTGACCTTTAGGGTTAAGCTAAGGAATCAATCAAGTTTTATTAGACTCTTTAGAATGGTGGCAAGGTCGATTATTACTTTTGTGTAAAGCAGCACTAAGCTTAATTTCCCACACCTACTCAAACTGAGTCAACCAAGTCCCACCTTCCCCACAATAATCCAACAGCTTGCCATTCTGCAAAATGAGCTCTAAACCATGCTCCTGCTCCCATGGCGGATAAAAGCTCAGGCGGACATAACGATGCTTGCGTTTTTCTAAAGCATCATCTTCAATATATACTTTAGAAAGATTAGCCTGAGTAAAAGCATCCTGCTCATTTTTAACCCCAAACGCCCTGAGGTTGGCTTGCGTCTCCGTTTCTCCCTCTTGTACCTCAAACCCATAAGAGGTATCCGCACAAGCGTCCAAACAATGCTGATAGATCAATCGTCGTAATAAAGGTAAATCCTCCTGACTCATCTGCAAGAAATCATTGACAGCATCTACCATCGTGGGGGAAATAATATCTTCTTCTATGAATCGCAAGGCCTTGTAATGGGCCGTCAACCACACTTCTACTTCCTTACCGAAAAAAGGAGAATGCACCTTCATTTTGGCAGTTTCCCAAATGCATTGCTGTAGGATTTCTTTTCTGTTCATAGCTGAGGCTGTTACATAAACTGAAGCAATATAACTTTCTACAGTGAAAGTTGTCCACTCCAAACCTTATCTTGGACAAGAGTTAAACCATTAAGCTACCAAAATCATCAAATCCCTCTTCCATCCACCCACGCCACTAGAGCCGCTCGCCGAAATCAAAGGCGTGCAGGTGCTCATTAAACGGGATGATCTCCTTCATCCTCCGGATGATTTTTGCTTTTGCGGCAACAAGTGGCGTAAACTCAAGTACAATCTCATCCAGGCGAAGGCGGCGGGCTATCGGCAATTGCTGACTTTCGGTGGTGCTTATTCCAATCATATTGCGGCGGTGGCAAGTGCGGGGGCGTTATTCGGATTCTCTACGATAGGGATTATTCGGGGTGAGGAACATTTGCCGCTCAACCCTACCCTATTGCATGCCAAGGAACAAGGGATGCATCTCCAGTATATGAGGCGGAGTGAATTTCGGAGAAAACAGGAACCGGAGGTCTTACAGAAGATAGAGGAGCAGTTTGGTCCCGCTTATGTTTTGCCGGAAGGGGGCACCAACGCTAGTGCTTTGCAAGGGGTGGAGGAACTGGTAGCGGAATTGCGTGCTCAGACCGCGATTGATGCACGTACCTCTGTAGCCGTCAGTTGTGGGACTGGCGGGACTATGGCGGGGATCATCCTTGGTATGGCGGGGCAGGGGAAGGTGATAGGGTTCCCGGCTTTGAAGGGTGATTTTATGAAAGGGGAGGTGAAGCAATTACTAGCAAACGAGGATGCTAGCTGGGAAAATTGGTCGATCCAAGCTGATTATCATTTTGGAGGATATGCGAAACATAAGCCGGAATTGGTCACGTTCATGGCGGATTTTACGCAGCAATATGGGATAAAATTGGATCCGATTTATACGAGTAAGTTGTTTTTCGGGGTGTTGGATTTGATTGAGCAAGGGGTGTTTGAGGCGGGATGTAAAGTGATTGTGGTTCATACGGGTGGGCTGCAGGGGATTAAGGGGTGGGAGGAGCGCTTTGGCCCCTTCATTTCTTTTGAGTGATCAAAAGAAACGAAGCAAAGAAAAATCACCGGCTGTAGATCTTTCGGCTAAAAATGGAATCTGCCTACCCGCTCGCATCCGGAAACTCGCACGGTTTGTGCCAAACCGCTCTCAGGCAGGGATGCTCTTTTTGCCGCGCTTTATCCCATTTTCTTGACGCCGAAACCTCTAATGCCGGGAAATGTGGCAAGATTCATGCCTGCATTTAGCTATGCTGGAGCTTAGTTTCGTCTATAAGTTAGGATATATGAAAGAAGGTAGGGAGTTTCTGCGGGTAAGAACTCGCTAGAGACGATAGTGAACAAGGGAAACTCGTCACCTACTTAGTAAGATACTTCGCTAGCTGGACTTTGTAATTGACAAGTGGAAAATAACATACTCTTCATTTGCCTTCGTCGAATCTTCGATTTCTTTTGAGTGATCAAAAGAAATGAAGCAAAGAAAAATCACCGGCATTAGATCTTCGCAAGCTGAGCTGGGAAGCAAGCTTAGACATCAGAAGTCTTGAAGACTTCTGATGTCTAAAGCGACTGAGGCGCTAGAGTTTAACAAAGCGGCTAGCGGCACGCCAGCCCTTACCAACGGCAACCAACTGATATACGCCGTTCACCATCTTAGCGGGCAGGTTAAACTGGCCTCGCTCGATTTCTGTGGCATTTAAGCGATAGACTACCTCGCCCAGATAATTGGTGACCATTACTTCGTCGGCAGATACCTTTTCCTGAGTTAGTTGGAAGATGAGCTGCCCTATGGTAGGGTTAGGGAATAGCTTGAGGTGTGCTTGAGTAGTAGCAGGATCATTGGTAGGCACTAGGCTATTGACAGCTTGAACGGCAGCCAAAGCATCGAGCTTACCGTAGCCCCAGGTATTGTTGGGTACGGAGCCGGTATTGTTATCTTGGCGGGCGGTTTGCTGGAGGATGTCTTTGATCTCGGCGGGTGTGAGATCAGGTTTTAGTTCCAGCATCAAAGCAATGACACCCATGGATAATGGGGCAGCCGCACTCACAGCATTTTGAATACCATACTTTCCTTCTCCCCCTTGCACCAAGCTAGATTGGAAGTTACTGTACCAAGTGTTTGGGCTATAGGCTCCGAAGAGTATTTCTCCAGGTGCGGCAAAATCCGTTACCAGACGGCCATCATGGGAGGGACCGACGCTACTGCCAATCCATATTTCTCCATCCTCTCCCTGTCCGGTGAAGTCTCGAAAGGTGCCGGATAGATCAAACCATTCATTTTTTACTACATAATCAGCAGGTGAGATGATGTTGAATGCCGAGGTATAATCCGCAACACTATGGCCTGCAACCTGGTTGGTCAAGAATCGATTGGGGCTAGCGTAGGTAGCCGGATTCAGTGTAGCCGCATAGGAAGCACTGACTTCCGCGGCGGTGGCAGTAAGGATCACCTTGTAGACTCCGGTGGCTCCGGAAAAGTCGATCAATAGTTCCCGACGATTACTGGTTGCTCCAAAGAACTCCGTATTTGCACCGCGATGGAAGTAGCGGATATCTGTAAAATTGCGATCATCAAAGCCATCAGGTCCGGATGGGGCGGCGAAGGGTCCCAATTTCTGTCCGTTGGGTCGTTCGATCTCTACACTAAAGCGATCTGATTCGCTGTACCACAGATCCAAACGTACCACACCTGCGGTTCCTTTATTGATCTGGATTTCATTGGAATTGCCTAAAGGCACGGCAGCGGAAGCAAAGTTATCGGCTCCACCGTCGTCTCCTACACCACAAACCAAGGTATGACCTCGAGCTACAAAGTCATCCATGGCGCGGCAAATGGTGGACGTGCCATCTGTAGGACCTCCTACGGAACCTAGGTTGATCAGTGTCACACCAGGCATGCCCAGCTCTTCTAGTTTATCTGCCACAAATTGTAAGGCAACAGGAATATCACTAGGATCGAAGGCCCCAGCTTCGCCAGGCTGATTGCCAAAGGCGGGGAAACCATCCTGCGTCACCTTTACGCTAATGATGGTGGCTTCGTAAGCCACTCCACGGAATTCGTTTCCGTCTACGGCACTACCATTTCCACAAGCGATACTGGTGGTTGCGGTACCGTGGCCATGCCGATCAGTAGACAAGGTAGTCCCAGCCTGAAGGGAGGCATTGATATCAGCAGCGGTGTAGATGGTTCCTCTTCCATACGTATTGTTGGAAGCATTAGCACCGGAATCATCAATTAGATCAAAGAGGTAGGCCAATCGAGTCTGTCCATTGGCATCTAGGAAGTCAGGATGGGTATAATCAATCCCACGATCGATCATCACCACGATCGTTCCTTTGCCGGTTAGACCAAACTGACTATATACTTGATCTATTTTGGCTTCTTCTCGCCCAGGATTCCCCGTGGCATACATTAGATTTGGAAGTACAACAAAAAAGGCAAAGATTACTGTAAAAAACTTACGCATCATTATGGATTAGGTTTGAGGTATTCAAGTGGTTTGACAATAGATGACCCTATCATTCTAGTGGCAGCATTCCCACACCACTCATCAAGAAATGGAAAGATAAAAAAGGGAGGAGATATCCGCGACAAGATTGTTAGGCTTTTGTAATCAATTGTCAAATTAACCGACTAGCCCGGCAAAAGGGGTAAATGGATAAACCAGATCACCAATGACTCAATTAGCTTTACCAACCAATAGACAGGATAACCGATGACTCAGCCACCCTGGCACGCCAGATCGATTTTTAGTAATTTTAAGAATGATTTTTAAGGATTGGATCAGACTCGGATTGCTAAGCCTGTGGCTCTCACTATGCCTCGCCCTTTCAGGCCAATCTATATTTGACAATCCTTCCGTATTTACTGAAGAAAATGGCCTCCTCGATAACTACATCACAGCCCTCCAACTGGATCAAAATAATTTTGCTTGGATCGGATCCACCAAAGGCCTGGCTCGTTTCGATGGAAATACGTTCAAGTATTTTCTGCACGATCCTGATGATCCGAACTCTTTAGCCAATAACCAAGCCCTCAGCCTTTACCAAGACCACAAGAACCGCCTCTGGGTGGGTACCTATTCCGGGCTTTGCCTCTATCAACCTGCCACACAGGATTTTAAAAACTACCGCAATGCAGAGATTGCTCAGGAAAGCTTACTACCCAATAGCAGGGTTAGTGCGATTATGGAGGATAAAAAACAGCAATTGTGGATTGGGTTGAACGAGGCGGGCTTAGCCAGATACGATGAGGAAAGAGATACTTTTTTGGGCTATACCTTCCGGATTGATAATGCCAACCCGAAAATAGATGCAAGTCGAGTAAATAGCATCCTCCACATTGCTCCACACGCCGAGAACGACTCTCTCTTGTGGTTGGCTACGCTTTCTGGCTTAATACTATTCAACCAACATACAGAAGAATACGATTGGTTCTATTTTGAAATGCCAAATGGCAATGATCAATTCTTATCGAATTCCCTCAAGCACGTACTCCCTTATGGCAAAAACAAGGTATACGTAGCCAGCTGGCATGGGGTCTCCATCTTCGATATTCCGACACAGACTTTCCGTCAAGCTACGATTCCGAATGAGCCAGCTAGCGTCCGTATGTCCGAACGGACCGTTTTTTCCATGCTTCAAACCCCCGATGGTCGCATAGGTATTAGTTACAGCTTGGGCTTTGCCTATTTAGATCCCAAGACTGATTCTTTCACGGAAGTGTTTTACAACAAACCCAAGGAAGGCAAGATCTATGGAGCGGACTTTATCGATCCACAAGGGCGAGTTTGGGCAAGGAGTGACTATGGTTTGTATATTTTTGATCCCTATACCAATCAATTTCAAAGTCACTATTACCCTACCCAAAACGAAAATTTCAATTACAATTCTAGGGCCTTAATTGAAAGTCTCGACCAACAAAAACTATATGTAGCTCCTGACAGAAGTGAGGGCCTGCAAATTTTTGACCGGCAAACTAAAACCTGGGAGCTAGTGCCCATCTCGGAAGCGCTGGCGAATGAATACGGAGCCTTAGATGCACAGGATATGATCCGGCTCCAAGATGGTCGAATCATACTGGCGGGGAACAATGAGTTATATGAGTTTCTGGAAAAGGAAAAACGGATTGTACGTTTTCTCCCACAATTGGATCTTCGTGATCCGTTTATCCGTCGAATGGTGCAGGATAGCACTGGCTACCTCTGGATCGCTACCCGCAGAAAAGGGCTATTCAAGGTAGATCCAAATACAGGCCAAAGTTGGCAATATGATCAGGAATTTGAGCTTTCTCACACCACTACTCGACACTGCTGGATGGAAATGATCTTTATCGATGATCGCGGGCAATTGTGGATTCGTATGGCCAACAATTACAGCCTTTATTTACCCAAAGAGGATCGCTTCGTTAATGTTCACATACAGGATATTGACTCGCCTAAGTTTTTCCCCAATATCGCGGGCTTCGCACAGGCGGGGGATGGGAAGGTTTGGATCGCTGGCGCTGATATGGGTGTGGGAATCGCTGACCCTGAGCAGGTTGAGGCAGGCGTTATGCATAAATACTCCGCGCAGGATTCCCTGCAGGAAATCTTCGTGCGGGGCATTAATCGAGACTACAAAGGACACATCTGGCTGTTGCACGAAAAGGGCATTACCCACGTCAATCCATTTGACAGCTCCTTTCAATACTTTTACCGAGAGTATGGCCTCCCCCCATTTGTCGCCAATTTTATCCAACCCCTTTCTACTGGTGAGATGGTCATCAGTCTACCAAGCGGCATCTGCTTTTTTCACCCCGACAGCCTAAAAACCAATACTGAACTACCCAAGCCCTATCTAACTACTTTCAAAGTCTTTGACGATGTAATCGTGTATAATTCTGACCTCAGTAGTACCCAACAAATTGAGCTTAGCTATCGCCAAAACTTCTTTTCATTCGAGTTTGCTGCCAAAGCCTACACCCTCCCGGACAAAGTGACCTTTGAGTATCAACTAGAAGGCGTGGATGAGGAGTACATCTACAGTGGACACAGAAACTATGTCAGTTATAATAGCTTACCCGGGGGAGACTACGTGTTCAAAGTACGGGCAGCGAACAATGAGGGTGCCTGGAATTCAGAGCCCTTGAAGTTAATGATACACATTACCACCCCCTGGTGGAAGACCATCTGGTTTTGGTTGATCATCTGTTCTCTTTTAGTCTTGATTTCGGTACTGGCTGTCCGTTTCCGCATCGATCAGATTCGACAAACAGAATCGCTCAAGACGGACTTTGAAAAACGCCTAGCTAATGTGGAGCTCAATGCCCTAAGGGCGCAAATGAACCCGCATTTCATCTTCAACTGCTTAAATTCGATTGACTACTATATTATCAAAAATGATACAGAGACCGCCTCGGATTATCTCAACCGGTTCTCCCGCCTGATCCGTCTCATACTGCAAAATTCCCGCTCCAATTACGTCAACCTAAAAGATGAATTAGAAGCACTGAAGCTCTACATTGAAATGGAATGTCTACGGTTCGAACAGCAGTTTGATTATGTGGTAAGTGTAGGTAAGGAGATTCGATTGGAAGAAATCGAAGTTCCGCCCATGTTGCTTCAGCCCTACGTTGAAAACGCCATTTGGCATGGCCTTATGCAGAAGAAAACACCTGGTCGCTTGGATCTTACTTTTACTCGACAAAATGGCTCACTGCATTGCACCATTGAGGACAATGGCATCGGCAGAGAAGCGGCCCGGCTCTTGAAGTCTAAGTCGGCCACTCGCCATAAATCGATGGGCATGCGGATTACCGATGACCGCATCAATATGATTAATCGACTTTATAACACCGAAACGAAAGTACAAGTAATTGACCTAAAAGCTTCCGACGGCACCGCCAAAGGAACGCGTGTTGAACTCACTATTTCATTATAAACTGCCTCCTTTCCACTAACTACCATCAGTTATGATCAAAGCTGTAATCATCGACGACGAAAGACATAGCGTAGAAACGCTAGCCTGGAAATTGGAACGACACTGTCCACAAGTAGAAATCGTATCCAGCTTCACCGATTCTGTGGAAGGCTTCAATTATCTGAGCGAACAACCACCAGAGCTTCTTTTCCTAGATATTGAAATGCCTCGATTAAATGGTTTTGAGCTATTGGAAAAATTAGGCCAAGTACCCTTCGATGTCATTTTCACCACTGCCTATGACGAATTTGGCATTCGGGCCATCAAGTTTAGTGCCTTGGATTACCTATTAAAACCGGTTCAAACGCAGGAATTAAAGGAAGCAGTGGAAAAATTCACCGAAAAAAAGAGCCACAACCTCTCCTCCACTCAATTGGAGGTGCTGTTCAGCAATATCAAGGAAGAGAAAAAGGGTCGGCCAGGCAAGATCGCCCTAGCCACCAAAGAAAGCATAGAGTTCGTTTTTCCGGAAGATATCATTGCTTGCTCTTCAGATAGCAACTACACCATGGTATACCTCAAGGGAGGCCGCAAGAAACTGATCTCACGGACGCTGAAAGATTTCGAAGAGTTGCTATCCGATTTTAGTTTTTTCCGCGCCCATCATTCACATTTGGTTAATTTACATCATGTAAAGGAATTTATTCGGGCCGATGGGGGTTATCTAATCATGACCAATAATATGCATTTGCCCGTATCGAGAAGTAAAAGGGAGGATCTCTTGAAACAGTTTTAGAACTGATTGCTTCTTCATCTGTTTATTATTAACGTTACTGCCATAGAAGCGAGTTGCCAAATCCCAAGGGTAACTCGCCAACTCTGTCCTATCTTACTCAACTTACCGACAACTCAGAAAGCAGGCTAAGCACGAATTATCACTTGATAGTGCCTGGTGCGGGTTGTAAAATTGTAACACAGCAACCATACAATATTAACCGATGAAAATTAATCCTTATCTAATTGGACTAATGGCCTTGCTATGGTCCTGCAATACCCCCGCAGGAGAGCAAAAGGTCAGCAAAATTCCCGCTGTCAACATGTGTGCCCCACGCGGGCTAGCGGTGGATGCACTAGCTGAAATAGAGGGTACCTTACCTTTATTTGAAGGGCTCGGGGAATATAGCTTCCCCATTACTTCCGATAACGACCTGGCGCAACGCTACTTTGAACAGGGTTTTAAATTAACCGTTGGCTTTAATCATGCCGAGGCCGTTCGGTCTTTCCGCTACGCGATCAAACAGGACGAAAACTGCGCGATGTGCCATTGGGGTTTAGCCTATGCCCTTGGCCCCAACTACAATGCTGGCATGGAGCCAGAAGTAGTAACCGTAGCCTACACCGCGATTCAAAATGCCTTAAAATTAAAGGATGGACTTACAGAAAGAGAAGTCGCTTTTATTGACGCGATGGCCGAACGTTACGGCATGGCCCCTACCGACGATCGCTCAGCCTATGATCAAGCCTATACCGCTGCTATGCGCAAAGTGCATCAGCAATACCCTGCCGATCAAGAGGCGGCAACCCTCCTCGCAGAAGCGATCATGGATATGCACCCCTGGGATCTCTGGGAAAAATCAGGTGCACCCAAGCCCTGGACGCCCGAGATTCTAAGCCTACTCGAAGGAGTGCTGAAAGAAAACCCAGATCATCCGATTGCGATCCACTTGTATATCCATGCTACAGAAGCCTCTCTTGAACCGGAAAAGGCTTTACCCTACGTAGAAAGGCTGCCAGCCGTAACGCCGGGCGCTGGGCACTTGGTTCATATGCCTTCCCACACTTACATTCGTACGGGGCACTACTACAAGGGAATGCAAGCGAATGAGCTGGCCATTATTGTAGATAGCAATTACATGACGAACTGCTACGCAGCGGGGATCTACCCCTTAGCTTACTTTCCCCACAATTATCATTTCCTGACGGCCTGTGCCGGATTTGCCGGTAACGCCAAGTCCTCCATTGGGGCTGCTTACCGAATGGTTCACCAACTGGATACCAACATTATGCGTCAAGAGGGTTTTACAACTATCCAGCATTTTTGGTCCATCCCCATGTTTGTGCAGGTTAAGTTTACCAAGTGGGATGATATTTTGGCTACGCCAAAGCCCGCCGCAGATCTCCGTTACCCTACGGCAATTTGGCGTTATGCCAGGGGAATGGCCTTTACCGGTAAGGGTGACATAGAACGAGCCAAATCCGAATGGGAAGCCCTACAAGAATTTGTGAACGACACTGCTTTAGATGAGGCTACCATTTGGGACATTAACAATATGGGCGTCTTAATAGACATTGCTGATCAAGTGCTGGCAGCAGAAATAGCGGTTAGCGAAGGGCAGCTGGATCAAGCCATCTCCCTATTCGAGAAAGCCATAGCACTTGAGGATAGTCTCAACTACAACGAACCACCAGATTGGTTCTTCTCCGTGCGTCACCATCTGGGCAGTATCCTTTTGAAAGCCGAAAAGTATGCAGCGGCAGAGGCCACCTACCGGAAGGATTTAGAGATATTCCCAGAAACGGGTTGGGCCTTACATGGCCTATATCAATCCTTGGAAAAACAGGGAAAAACAACAGAAGCAAAAGCCGTCCAAACTCGCTTCCAAGCCGCCTGGGCGCATGCGGATACACAACTGGATGGCTCAACGGCTCTATAGAGCAATAGACAATCTACATAATTCTTTCTTACTCTCCCTTGGATGATTAAGTCCTGGACTTGAGTTTTCCATTTCCGAGAAATGGCACTCCCCGGATGGATCATCATCCGGGGAGTTTGTTATGCTTTTGTATCTTTAGGGTATGAGAATTCGAGCAGCGCATTCCCAAAATGCCATTACGGAACGGGATCAAAGAATTGCAGAATTATCTAATGCACTAGCACATCCGGTTCGAGTAGCATTGGTCCGATATTTGCGGGAGAAGAATGGAGGTCAGGGGGTAGATAATGTAACCTGCAACAAAGACCTCGTGGCTCTCTTCGGCTATTCTCAATCCGCTATATCTCAACATGTCAAGATTTTGAAAAATTGCGGCTTGTTTCTTACCGAAAAGAAAGACAAGTTTACTCATTATTTCCTCAATGAAAAGTTATTGGCGGAATATCGAGAACTGATTCAATTTGCCTAAGCAAGGAACACATTACTACACATTTAAACGATATACTTTTGCCTGTACCGTATACTACTTCCGATACCACTGCTTTAGGATTTCGACGCCCACAGCAATTATCCACCTTTCCCGACTTAGTTGTAGCTGAAAGCACTCGGCAGGGGGGCTTTAGTTTAGCACCCTATACTTCACTCAATCTTGGATTATACACCCAGGATGAGGCGGGTATCATTCAGCAAAACCGAGACTACTTTTTCGGCCAATTGGGGTGTACGGAGTCGTCCGTGGCGGGTATGCATCAGGTTCATGGTGCAGAGGTACTCCGGGTAGATGAAGCCGGTCAATACGCGGGATACGATGCCCTTATCACGAACGTCGCTGGGCTTTTCTTGACGGTCACCGTGGCGGATTGTACCCCGGTGCTTATCTACGACCCACTACACAAAGCGGTAGCTGCTATTCATGCTGGATGGAGGGGTACAGTGGCAGGTATTGCCTCGAAAACCTTGATGGTGATGCGGGAACATTTTGGTACGGATCCTACGCATTGCTACGCCTATGTAGGGACCTGCATCGATGAATGCTCTTTTGAGGTGGATGCGGATGTGGCAGATCATTTTGCCTCTACCTTCAAGCGCTGGGATGAGGAAAAGCAAAAGTTCTTCATAGATTTGAAAGCGACCAATGCCAGTATATTGAATAAAGGCGGTATACCGATGGCTCAGATCGAATCTTCGGTTTATTCTACGGTACTAAACAATGATGCGTATTTTTCCTATCGAAAAGAAAAGGGCCATTGTGGGAGAATGTTAGGGCTCATTGGCGTGAAGCCCTAGCGGCACATTTTATAGGTTTTCGATGGTGTGATAGTAGAATCTTTGGTAAATAATCTTACCGGCTTCCCATTTCTGCACAAAAGCTTCTTCCAGTTTCTTCCAGCCATGTTTTTTGCTGTGAAAGCGAATGAGCATTTCACCCATTACCATTTCCTGCTGCTCATCTACGACCATGGAGATGATTTCCAGTTCCACAGCATGCACGCCATCTAAGTTCTTTTCTTCCATTTCCCGGAGCGTCGTACGCCCCCTTACCGAAGGCTCGTTATTTTCTTTTTGCTTAATGGCTTCATCATAATACTTATCTATGACCTGGAGAAAAGCTCCCTTTTCCATCAGGGATTTGTATTGGGCCACTTTTTCGGAGAAATGAGACATGCTTAGCGGATTTAGGTAAGGAGAGTTAAAGCAAAGTTGGGTTGCACTGACAACTTAAGTAGTGCGATAATAGTAATCGTGAGATTCCAGGTAGCGAATTTTATGGCTAGACGAGGCAGAAAAATCGCACCTAGCCGTAGGCTAAGTAAGACTTTTTCTAACGAAGTATAGGCGAAAAAATCGCAGCTTAAAAACAGGAGTATCTATTGTCGCACTACTTAAATTTAGAAAGACAAGCTAATAATATCAAGTACCTTCCTAAAATAAGCATCCCGCAGCAGGACAATTTCCTGCTGCGGGATAGCTATATGCGTTACATGAGGGAATTCCCCTATACCATTGCGCCACTGCTTGCATACAAGGGAAAACGCTCCATGAAAGTGTTTACCTCTTGACGGGTAGCAATGATCAGATCTTCATTTTCTACGTCGCTGAGAATATTATCAATCCAATCCACTACTTTCAAACAATCTGCCTCGTTAAATCCTCTGGTAGTGATGGCTGCCGTACCTACTCGGATACCAGAGGTCACAAAAGGAGTCTGGGTATCAAAAGGCACCATGTTTTTGTTGGTGGTAATGTCGGCCCGCACTAAAGCTTGCTCTGCTAATTTACCGGTGACCTCTTTAGATCGAAGATCAATCAACATGAGGTGGTTGTCTGTACCTCCAGAAATCACTTTGTAGCCTTTTTCAACAAAAGCTTGAGCCATGGCTTTGGCATTGCGAATCACCTGCTGGCCATATACTTTGAATTCTGGTTGTAAGGCCTCACCAAAGGCTACCGCCTTAGCTGCTATGACATGCTCCAAAGGACCGCCCTGCATTCCAGGAAATACACCGCTATTCATAATGGCAGACATTTTGATCGGTGTTCCTTTTCTCGTGGTTCTTCCCCAAGGATTCACAAAATTCTTACCCAACATAATCAGTCCTCCACGTGGGCCACGAAGCGTTTTATGGGTCGTTGAAGTAACAATATGGCAATGCTCCATGGGATCGTTTAGCAAACCAGCAGCAATTAAGCCTGCAGGGTGAGCAATATCTGCCAATAGCAAAGCTCCAACTTTATCTGCAATGGCTCTGAAGCGTGCATAATCCCAATCTCTAGCATAAGCAGATGCCCCACAGATGATCAATTTTGGCTGAACCTCAATCGCTTTGGCTTCTACCTTATCCATGTCGATCAATCCCGTCTCTTCCTCTACTCCATAGAAGAAAGGTTTGTACACCTTACCGGAGAAGTTAACGGGGGATCCATGAGACAAGTGGCCACCATGAGCCAGATCAAAACCCAGAATGTGGTCCCCTGCCTGTAGCGTAGCTAGAAAAACAGCCGCATTAGCTTGAGCGCCGGAGTGAGGTTGCACATTGGCATATTCAGCGCCAAAGAGCTCTTTCAAGCGATCAATAGCCAACTGTTCTATTTCATCCACCACTTCACAGCCCCCGTAATAACGCTTGCCGGGATAACCTTCTGCATATTTATTGGTTAGACAAGATCCCATTGCCTCAATGACGGCGGCACTGGTGAAATTCTCAGAAGCAATTAGCTCGATGCCCTTGCGCTGACGATCCAATTCTTGGTTGATCAGGTCAAAAACCACCTTATCTTTTCCCATCTTATTAAATATTTTTTTCGCAACCCCTTGTGGGCTGTTTTAAAATTTTGGAGATTTGCAATCGAATTAAAAAAAATCATATATGCAGGCTGCTATATTTTAAGCGCTAATCCTGCATATGAAGTGCTATCAAGTCGTTCGGTCTAGAAATTGTCACTTTTCGCCCTAAAGGTACAATATTTATACCAAGAAACGCTTTTATGCATTGGTGAAACCTGATTGATTCAAGTCAAGTTTTGACACTCAATCACAAGTTTTGCCACTGCAATAATCTTCGCCTTTATCCACAAAAATGAATCAACCCTTATCTATAATCAGTTATAGATAGAAAACGTCGCCTAATAATCCATATGATTGCAACTTTACTTTGAATTTGAGCCTTTTAGGATAGGGTCTTTTACCTAAATCTTTTCTAAGCTAGAATTGATCTTGGGGCAAAGAAGCTCAATTATCCAGCTCGATATCCTAAGTTGACCGTATGGGTACGTACATACTTGGGGATAAAGCTTAGATTTGTAGGTGGTTTTTCGCTACGTCAAAAGCAGTACTATAGTAGGAAGTTCAACGCTAGCATCAACCCACAACTAGGTTTTGTTTTAATTCATCCAGCTCTTTTTTAGCACTCAATAGATCGTCTGCTTTTGATTTGAATTAACCGCCTTTAAACTACATTGCGAATGTCCGTAAAGCTCTTGCGACCTGTTGCCACAATACTACTCGTTCTTTGCTGCCTGGAGGTAGCACTAGCTAAGATCGTTAGGCTCCGCTGTATGTGGCGGGATGATCCTGCTACCACCATGGTCATCGGCTGGGATCAGGTCTCAGGTGGTAACCCCGTTCTGCATTATGGGCTACAGGATGCGGGCAAGAACCCCGGAGCCTACAGTAACTCGGTCAAGCCTGCTCGTACCCAAGATGCCAAGAGCATGCGCAATCACTTCGCCCGGCTCACCAATCTACAACCTAACACGAAATATTACTTTATTATTCAAGACTCTGAAGACTGCAGTGTAAGTTTCTCCTTTCGAACAGCTCCTAATGACCCCAATGAAAGATTATCCATCATTGCAGGGGGAGATTCCAGAAATCATAGGGAGGCTCGCCGCAATGCCAATATACTGGTCGGGAAACTAAAGCCACATTGTGTGATGTTCGGTGGTGATATGACGGCTAGCGATAGTGACAAATCCTGGATGGAATGGTTTGATGATTGGCAATATACAATGGGGAAGACAAGACAATTAATCCCCATCATTCCTGCACGTGGCAACCACGAGGCATCTAACCAATCAATTGTGGATTTATTCGATGTTAAGTCTAGTGACGTTTACTATGGATTGAACTTAGGGGGAGGCCTATTACGTATTTATACCCTTAATACCCTTATCCCTTCTGGTGGTAGCCAAAAAGCCTGGCTAGAGAATGACCTAAAGAGAAATCAAGGTACAAGCTGGCGTTTTGCTCAATATCATCATACGATTCGCCCACATACGGCGAGCAAGCCCGAAAAAGACGAGCTCTTGGTCAACTGGGCCACCTTATTTCATAAGTATAATATGAATTTGGTGGTGGAATCTGATGCCCACGTGGTTAAGTGGACCTATCCTATTCGCCCCTCCAGTGGTGAGGGAAGTCAACAAGGCTTTGTGCGAGATGATAAATCGGGAACGGTATATGTCGGTGAAGGTTGCTGGGGGGCACCGCTTCGTGCCAACAATGACGATAAGTCTTGGACCCGAGCAAGCGGTAAATTTAACCAGTTTAAATGGATCTTCGTTGATAAAGATAAAGTAGAGGTTCGTACGGTTAAGACGGATTGTGCTCCTAGAGTAGTCCCTTTCAGAGAGAATAATCTGTTTTGCCCCAAATGCCCAGGTCTTCAGCTTTGGACGCCTCCAACGGGGGCTGTCGTCACCCTAAAACCGCGGGCCAAGGCTACGGCTGCCGTCATGGGCAAACTTCGCCCTGATAACAAAGGCCTAGTAAGCATCACTATTAATCTCAAGCAAGCAGCAAATGTTGAGGCCATCCTCGCAAATCAGCAGTTGAAGCAGCTTGCCGTAGTTCCTTACGTTGGCCTGAGTGCCGGCACACACACCAAATCTCTCAATGTTGCCAAAGTACCACCCGGAGAGTATACCATTTTGGTGAAAGCCAATGGCAAAGTGATTCAACGCTATTCCTTGTTGAAGTAGGAAGCATGACTTGATTTGCTACTTAGTCGGGCCAGTCAACCGTGGTCTACTCAATGCGGTGACATAAGGATTTTAGCATAGTGTACCATCCAGCGCGCCCATTATACCGTTCGACTAACATATCCCACCTTTGGTCGAAAAGCATTTTACCTTCGTCGGTAAATGGCGTATTTTTATGGACAATTTATTGTGATTGGTGAGGAAGTGGATCACCCAGAACTCGCTTCAATACTATTTGATTCGTGCCCTATCTTCACCCGTCTTATCCAGAAGCCATGAATGCGAATCCACCTATCCGCAGCGTTGCTGTCCTACCCTTTGTAAACATGAGCTCCGATCCGGAGAACGAATACTTCAGTGATGGTATAACAGAAGAAATTATTAATGCCCTTACTCGTATTGAGGGTTTGCAGGTCACTGCGAGAACTTCTTCCTTTGCTTTCAAAGGTCAGAACAAGGACGTGCGCGAGATCGGTAGCCTGTTAGGAGTAAAGACGGTGTTGGAAGGGAGCGTGAGGAAGTTTGGAAACCGGGTGAGAATTACGGCGCAATTGATCAATGTCTTAGATGGATACCATCTCTGGTCCGAGACTTTTGATCGACAATTGGAGGATATATTTGCTATCCAAGACGAGATATCACTAAACATTGCAGAGTATTTGAGGGAGCATATGGGACACTTCTGCATTGATACGCCACATTTGTCCATCCCGACACACAACATGGAGGCCTATCAGTTGTACCTAAAAGCTAGATTCTATACCAACCAATGGACCATCGAGGCCTTCCAGCTTGCCATAGACATTTATGAGGAGGCTCTAGAACTAGATCCAAACTTCGCCCTGCCCTATGCTGGATTGGCCGACCTATATGGTGCTATGGGGGCATTGACCATGATGCCCATGGATCAAGCTTCGCAGAAAGCCCAAAACTACGTCAGCATAGCCCTGGAGAAAAACCCGAATCTACCTGAATGCTTTATCGCGAGAGCCAACTACCTGTTTTGGTATAAATGGGAATTCAAGGAAGCTCATTCTTGGCTACAGAAGGCCTTAGAAGTATCTCCGGGAAATGCGGAAGCCCGCGGTTTTCTAGGGCTCTATAAGGCATTCTCAGGGGAAATAAGTGAAGGGGAAAGGCTGATGAAGATAGCCATCCAACAAGATCCTTATTCCTTGCAATTGCATTACGGCATGTGCGCTATTCATCAGATCCAGAACGACCTGGAGGGGGTACTACGGGAAGCGGACGAGGTGCTGCGACTCAATCCTGATTTTTGGCAAGCTAGGATGATGAAGGGGTATGTCTCGTACCGCCGAGGGCAATACGAAATGGCTCTACAATACTTTGAACAATTGGGAGAAGTACCTGCTGTTCAAGTGGGACGCTCCGGTTGGCAAGTTGTCTGCTACCAGCGTATGGGACATCTTGAAAAGGCCGAAACCCTCATTAGGGAAAACTTACAACATGTAGTACAAAACCCCCAGATTCCTTGCCTTGCCTACACCATGGTGTTGTACCATATGAATGCCGGGGATTATAATCTGGCCGTTAAATATCTAGAGGATGCCATTCGAAAAAATGCGAGTGATTTTGTGGTCATACACCTAGACCCCACCTTCAAACCTTTGCATGGTAACCCGGGTTTTCAGCGCTGTGTTGAGATTGTATACGAGAAGTTTCCGAATCATCGACCCGACCAGGCACAACCTACTCGTTACGCGCACTCCAGTCTGAGTGAAGAAGACTCTATCGATATCAGTCAGCGACTGCTCCGCTATATGGATAAGCACAAACCGTACTTGGAGAACAACATCAACCTCCGCAGTTTGGCTAGGGAGTTGGACGTTAATGCCAACTATCTCTCCCAGGTGATCAATGAACAACATGGAAAGAACTTCTTTGAATTCATTAATAGCTATCGCGTCAATGAATTGAAGGAAATGATGAACGATCCCAATAATAGGCAGTTCACGCTCCTTTCTATGGCCTTCGATTGTGGTTTTAATTCTAAGACGACTTTCAATACCGCCTTTAAGCGTATCACCGGCCTCACTCCTTCTCAATATCTGAAAAAGGTAGGCTAGTAGATGCTATCGATTATCAACATCCTCCAATTGTTGATCATTTCTCAAAGTTTGCTCTTTGCGGGGGCTTTATGGCGTTTGAGCGGAGAACGTCAGACCAGCAACCGACTCCTAGCGGGATTTCATCTACTCTTGGCTTTTCAAATGCTGTTGCATCTTTTGGGAGACAAAGGATTACTCCCAAGCTCACTGTGGAATCTGCGGGCCATTGTTTTTGCCTACGGTCCTGTGTTGTATCTGTATGTCGATTCTTTGATTCATCAACGACAGGAACTACCCGCTAAAACTTGGTGGCATTTCCTTCCGACAGGTATCGTATTACTAGGTCTATTCACTATTCCAAGCTTTGAAAGTTGGGTGGGTATTTTGCTATACATCACCATCATTCCTTACATCTTATTCTCTTACCGCAGTTTATATAGATGGGAAAGCGCTGGAGTGAAGCAGGCAAGTACTTTTGAAGCTAAAATCAACTGGTTGAGATGGGCAATCGGTATCTTTAGTGTGATCATCTTCTTTGACCTGATATCCTTCGCCATCAATCAATGGCTTCCCGGATCTGTTGCTGACATCCATTCGGATTACCTGGTGCTGGGGCTAGTCATGCTGTTTGTCAATATCATGGTGTTTAAAAGCCTGCTACAACCCAGCGTATTATCTCCAATAAAACCAGAGGAATTATATCAACTAGATCGACAGGAAATCAGCCGTGTACAAACCTATCAGACGCATCAAGCCAGCATTAATAAGCTAGAACAATTGATGGTGGAGCGTAAGCCGTACTTAGATCCTCAACTCAACGTCCAGGACTTAGCCGCTCAACTCGATATCCCTCCTCGACTACTCTCAGAAATTGTCAACCAATACTTTGGTCAAAACTTTGCTGAATTCATCAATTCCTATCGCTTGAGTGAAGCCGAAAAACGATTTCAAGAATCACAAGACCCAAAGGAAACAATTCTTGAAGTCATGTATGCTGTTGGCTTCAATTCCAAATCTTCCTTTAATACCCTCTTTAAGGAAAGGACTGGACTTACCCCTTCCGAGTACAAGAAACAATTCAGAATCTCGTCCTAAAATAAGCGTTCGGATTCCAGTAGACAGATTTCGAACGCTTTTCGCTCCTTTTGATCCGTTCTAAAACATGTTTTCGAACGCTATTACGCTTTGCTCCGCCGTTCTTGCCAGAAAAAAGTAAAATGAGAAAGACCCGATTTTTATGTTGCTGCTTTGCCCTTTTTGGCATTAGTATAAGTGCACAATCTGACCTACAATGGAGCATCAATGGCTCTTTTGCCGGACAAACAGCATTTCCTCCTAAGGTGACTGTATCCGCGTTTAGCTTTCCTTCCGAGACTTTTGAGTCAGTAGCTGAAATTGAAGTTGATCAAGAAGGCCAGTTCCAATGGTCCACGCCCTTTCAAACGGCCAACTTATACCAGTTGAAGTTCGGAGAAGAAACGATCCGATTAGCGATCGATACTACGGAGCACATCCAACTTTCCATAAGACGCGAAGCAGATCAGTGGATACCAAAGATTACAGGTTCCCAGGGTACCCAAAAGATGTATCAGTTTCCTCAAAAACTACGGGAGCGGGAGGCTTTTTACTTTGGAGATTTGAAGCAAGAAATGGAAAGGGCGATGGCGAATAAAGATGAGGCTACCCTAGCGAAGATTCAAGAAAAGGTAGGACAGCTCTTTCCCAAGTTTGTAGCGGATTTACAGACTATGCTAGCAGACCTGGGTTCATCCACCGCTGTTTATGGAGCACTCGATTACATTGACCCTAATAAAGGGCAAGCTATGATTGAGCAAACTATCTTGCGGATGCAAGCGGAAAGGCCACATATCCCCATCACTAAAGCACTCGTTGAGCGCCTAGCTAAGATGAAAGGGATTCCAATTGGTTCAGCCGCTCCTAACTTCACAGGCAAAAGCTTGGACGGTAAAACTGTACAACTTTCAGACTATGCTGGCCGATATCTTTATGTGGACTTCTGGGCCTCTTGGTGCCTAGCCTGCCGAGCCGAAAATCCAAAATTAGTGGAACTGTACCATAACTATCATGCTGATCAGTTTACTATGCTAGGGATAGGAGTTAAGGACAAGGAAGCTTCCTGGAAGGCAGCCATTGCCAAGGACAAGTTGCCTTGGACACAGCTCAATGATGAGGGGAACCTGATCGCCTCCGCCTATTTTGTAATGTCCTTACCACAGAATGTACTCCTTGATCCAGCGGGAAATATTCTGCATCGAAACATTACTGCAGCAGAGTTAGAGGAAATTTTAAAAGGTCTGTTTGGAGAAAAGTAGAAGTAGCACGGCCAGACAGAAACTCAGGGTTTGTCCGGACTCACTTCTTTTCTGTTAGAATTTTTTGAAAATAGGAGAAGAAATAGATCTGACCAAGAACTAATCCAAACAAAGATTGAAACAGTCAGCGAAGCTTTGTAATTTGCTCGCACATGGATGAATTAGATCTAAAGAATACTACGGCCCTCATTGCAAGGGACTTTGAGATAGAGGGGAATCCTGAGGGTATCACGGAGGAGGAACTATTTGAGGCCTTGGCTCATCAAATAGCCTATATGCTGGAGCATCGGTTGGAGTTTCTTTTGAGCTTGATGTATCGACTGGATATTGACGAAAGAAAGGTAGATGCTGCTCTCTCCCCTGCTGCCCCGGAAATGGCTAATGTAGGCCTGGCTCGCCTCGTCTTGGAGCGCCAGAAGCAAAGAGTATTTACCAAGCGGTTTTATAAGCCTCCGAAGCTGGAGGATGAGGAATGGTAGACTTTAGAAATTAGGCTTCCGAGGTTTTGGAAACTTTGGAAGCCTAATTTCTAAAGTTTTCGTTCTTCCATGACCTAAGATTTATGGAAGAACACGCTCTTGTCTCCGGGACTAAATGGTTTTGCACGCTCTACGGCTGCATGCTGCAACACCAACTCATCAAATTCTAAATATTTGATTAAGATCGTTTGGCGCTTTTTAGCATTTTCCGCTAACAGCTGAATCTTCTTACCATTGGAACTAATCTTCCAAATTCCTTTTTCCTGTACTTTCGAAGATGCATCTCCATAGCTAATAGCATAGGTACCATCTGGGGAGAAGGTATAATGAATAAAAGCACCTTCTTTACGCCCTTTCTTTTTGCCATTTTTGACTACGAAGGGATATTCAGTGCTTTCCCAAGTACCGATCATACTGGCTTTCACATTGCGTTGGATAGCCGTTTCAGCTCCCTCTTCAATTAAGCCGCTGTCAATACTAGATTCTTCGGATGAGCAACAATCGAGTAAATAAGGATCACCATGGGCCGAGTATGCCATTGTGACTAAGAACATCAGAGTGATTAAGGATTTCATGGTTTAGGTTTAACAGTCAGGTTTAAATAATATTGGGTTCAATTCGGTTTTTTAGGTACGGTTTCCTTTTTATAAGAATAGACCTCTTTTGCACCCAAAAGGTCGCATTGAAATGCCCTTATTTAGATAACTTTAACATATTCCTAGATAAATGTGTTATTATAAGCGTTGAAGGACAGCTTGTAACACCACTAGACACTGACATTATTGGATAAAAGCGATACCATATGCTCATCAAAACCAGGGGCATTATCTTCAAGGCGATTAAGTATTCTGAGACTAGCCTAATCGTTGACATTTACACGGAAGAAAAGGGCCTGAGAAAATACATCATCAGCGGGGTCCGATCCAAAAAGGGGCAGGGTAAAGCCAGCTTACTACAGGTAATGTCGATGGTAGATCTGGTAGTATACGAGCGGGAAGACAAGGAGCTGAACCGAATCAAGGAAATAAAAGCTGGACATGTATTTCAAGGGATACCATTCGATCTTAGCAAAGGAGTAATTGGGCTTTTTATGGCGGAGTTGGCGAGAAAAACCATTAAGGAAGCTACTTCTAATCCTGAACTTTTCCAGTTCCTTTGGGACAGCTTTCTATGGTTGGATCAAACCCCGGAAAGTACCTCCAATATTCATTTGCAATTCATGATCGAATTGAGTGCCTTTCTGGGTTTCATTCCTGGCGGGAACTTCTGTCAAGAAACCCCCTTATTTGATCTGCAAGAAGGGGTATTTACAGATAAGGTACCTTCTCATCACCATTACCTCGACGAATTATACAGCGAACGCGTAGGGCAACTCTTAGACGCTCAACTTCACACTTGCCATCGGTTATCCCTACAACGTACCGAACGACAGCAACTGATTCGGCACCTTCTAGACTATTACAAATTACATGTGGAGCACCTCCAGGAGATTCATTCGCACTTGATTTTGCAGGAGGTTTTAGGGTAGGTAAGGCAAGAGGATAGTTATAGGAGGACAGACATAAGAAGTCCGCGGAGAAATTTTCTAGGAGGGTCCATCGTCGGGAGTCGATAGTCCATGGTTTCTTTAGAACATGGACTATCAACTCTCCCAATGGAGTAATCCAGAACATTTGTCATCTGACAACGAAGTGATCTCTCCGTTATCCTCTATTTTCTCCTCTACGGCAAAACATCCTCTTTCAAGGAATCCAATAAGCCTTTCAACTCTTTATATCTATCCTGCGCATCCTTGCCTGGCTTTTGATCTGCCCGGTTAATCATGGAAGATAGGTAGTTGATCTGATCAATCAACATCGGTTGCGGATAACGGCCGTCGTTGGTAACTAGTTGTTTCTCTCGCTCGCTAATCTTGTCGTGCTCATTTTGGTATCTCTTCTTCTGGTCAGGATCAGTACTTTCCTTCATCATCTTACTCAGCTCCTTCTTCCGTTGCTTGATTTGACTGGCGAGTTGGCGAGAAGCTTCTTGCAACTTGACCAACTTCAACCCTAGTTCTTCTTGTTCAACCAAGTCAGCCTGGGTTACGCCAGCTTCTGCGATCCGAGGGTCCATCTTGATCTTAGCCTTTTGTTCCCACTGTTGGTCTCCCAGTTTCATCTTGATGGTATATTCACCAGGTTTCACCATCGGTCCTCCTCTCCCGCGTCGGCTCCCTACTTGTGCGCCAGGATGCCGTAGATTCCAGTTGAAACGATGCAATCCAGCATTACTAGGCAACTTTGGATTGCCTGCCGGTAAGAAAAAGCCCGTAGCCATACTTGGTTCACCATCTTTCAGGTTTTCTCCGGGGTCACCGCTACTGAACCCTTGGATTACCGTTCCCTCCTCATTTAGAATCTCTAGATATAGATCTTGCTCCATTTTGTTCGGAAGGTAGTAGTCTATTGTCAAGGAAGGGGCAGGATAAGAGACGCCATCACCAGTAAGTCGGAAACCACCTCCGTAACGCATGCGGTGGGTATCCCGGGGCTTGAAAAGTTCAATTCCTGAAATCTGCAAATCCGTTGGTAACTGATGTAATACACTAAGATTATCCAATATCCAGAAAGATCGGCCCATGGTGGACATAACTAAGTCCTCCTGGTGTACCTTAATGTCCGTAATAGGGGTAACGGGGAGGTTTTGCTGAAAAGCACGCCAATTTTTACCATCATCAAAAGAGATGTACAAACCAAACTCTGTTCCAGCATATAGCAATCCTTCTCTTGTTGGATCTTCTCGAACTACGCGAACGGGGTAGTCAGCTGGAATTCCATTGGTTCCATCTGATAATAGCTCCCAGCTCTGCCCGTAATCTGTGGTTTTATAAATGTAAGGTTTGAAATCTCCTAACTGGTATCGTAAGGAGGTAAAGTAAGCTTTACCCGCCTGGTGAGGCGAAGGCTCTACACAATCGATACGACCACCCTTACCCAGCTCCTTGGGCGTCACTTTTCGCCAGTTTTCACCCCCATCTTTCGTTACGTGCACTGGTCCATCATTGGCCCCTACCCAAATCACGCCTTCCTCTACAGTGGATTCGCGTATCGCATAGATGGTACTGTAAAATTCCTCACCAGTGATATCTCTGGTGATGGGACTCCCTGAAATCACCTGTGTAGTGGGATCAAAATCCGTCAAGTCTGGGGAGATGATTTCCCAAGTCACTCCATCATCGGTCGTTTTATGTACATACTGAGAAGTATGATAAACCACATCTGGATTGTGTGGCGAGACATGGATCGGCGAAACTCGCTGGAAGCGGAATTTCAAATCCTTCGGATTATGGCCGTACATGTTGGAAGCGCCAACATAGTACTGCTTTTCTTGTCCCGTCTTCTTATTGTAAACACCGAAGCGACCTTTGCAATTGGCATAAACGATGTCCGGATTTCCCGGTTTAGGCACCACAGGCCCCGTTTCACACCCTCCTACTGCCATCCAATAACTGGAAGTACCGCCAATAGAGCTATAAGGAGGTAAGGAAGGAATACTAATGGTAGAATTGTCTTGCTGTCCCGCATACACCCAATATGGGAATTGATTATCTACTTCCACCTGATACAATTCGGCAGTCGGTTGGTTGATTTGCGAAGACCAAGTCTTTCCTCCATTCAGCGTAACATTCGCTCCCCCATCATTGGCCTGGATAAATAGATTCGTATCCGTAGGATTGATCCAAATATCGTGATTATCGCCATGTGGTGTTCGCTTACGTTGCCAGCTCTTACCCCCATCGGTAGATTTCCAGAAGCCCGTAGCAGAAGCATACAGCGTATTAGGATCCTGTGGACTTACATCTAGATTACAATAGTAGAAAGGCCGGTCTAGCAATTCCTTCTTAGTACTGATTAATTTCCAAGAAACCCCGGCATCATCGGAACGATAAACGCCCCCCTCTCCTACTGGCGCTTCAATCAGAACGTATACTCGATCTGGTGCTACCGCTGAAACGGCTAAATCAGATTTTCCAAATAAACCATTCGGTAGGCCATTGCCGAGTTTGTTCCAGGTATCTCCTCCATCCGTAGATTTATACACGCCTCCTTCTTTTCCTCCACTAATAACCGTCCAAGGCTTCCGCTCTCCTCTCCACATACACGCATAGATGATATCTGGATTAGTGGGGTGTAGTTCTAAATCTACAGCTCCCGTAGTATCCGAAACGTATAGGACTTTCTCCCAATTCTGGCCACCATCCTTGGTTCGGTATACACCTCTCTCCTTATTGGCATTAAAGGCTTGACCGATGGCTGCTACGTAGACTACGTTTGGGTCACCAGGATGTACTTCCACGGCTCCAATTTGTCCTGTTTTCTCCAATCCTATATGTGTCCAGCTCTTACCTGCATTGGTAGACTTATACACGCCCTTTCCAGTTATTACATTACTGCGAATACCATCCGAGCCTGTACCTACATATACCGTCTTGGCATCAGAAGGCGCCACTCGGATCGCTCCAATGGAAGGCGTACTGAAAAAACCATCTGAGACATTGTACCAGCTCGCTCCAAAATCTTCCGTTTTCCAAACTCCTCCACCTGTGGCTCCCATATAAAAGGTAGCTTTTTCAGCCGCCACCCCTGCCACGGTGGTAACTCTACCGCCACGTGTCGGGCCAATATTTCTAAACTTCAATTCCTTGAAAAGATCTTGCGCAGACTGATCCTGTGCTGATAGAGGAAGTTCACCCCAGCAAAGCAAGGCCAAAAGCATTAGTGCTAATCCGTATTTTTTCATATTAAAGTCGGTCATAATTGTGACGAAAACTTGAATATACTAAAGACTTTATTCTAAGCGCTGGTTTGGAAATTAATAAATGGCTGATCAGCGCCATTTCGCAGGAATGGACAACGTACCGCCCATCTTGTTGTTGGTCAGAAGACGCAACAACGGATGGGGGGCGGGGAGTGGGCCCTCGGCCCTCCATCGCATGTCGGTGTTTTCCACCACCATACGTAATGGGCAGGGGTGGGGCTTGCGTTGTGGGTCAGAAGACCCAACAACGGATGGGAGGCGGCTTGCGTTGTGGGTCAGAAGGCGCAACAATGGATGGGGCGATGGCTGAAGGCGATGACAAATCGCAAAGATTTGACGAAATGGGTGTTTCTTGAATTAATTCAAGGATGGATGAGTAAATTATTCCTAATATTGTTTCGCAAATTACAATTGAAGCCAATTCATTAGTGGTCATTTATCCATTGGGCAAATCAAATTGACATCATGACAACAACAATCATAAGAAATGGGCTATTCTTCGATGGCACAGGAAAAAAGGGGAGAAAAGCGGATGTGGTGATCCAAGAAGGTAAGGTAAGGGCAGTGCACGAGCAAGCGCCAGCTACTGCAGGGGCCAAAGAAATTGACGCGAGTGGGAAATGGGTCACACCGGGATTCATTGACATTCATACACATTATGATGCAGAGATTGAGGTGATGCCAGGGCTCGAGGAGTCTTTGCGTCATGGGACGACCACAGTGGTCATGGGTAATTGCTCAATTTCGGCGGCACTAGGCAAGGATGAAGATATCGTCGACTTGTTTTGTAGAGTGGAAAACATGCCCGCACAGGTGCTGACTGAATGGATTAAGGATAAAATCACCTGGAAAAATCTAGGTGAGTACTATGAACACCTAGAATCCTTACCGATGGGGCCTAATGTGGCCAGTTTTGTAGGTCATTCCAATATTAGAATTGCCTCGATGGGCTTGGAGCGAAGTTTCCGGGAGCCCAATGCTAGTGAAGCCGAGAAAGTGAAGATGGACCGATATCTGGAAGAGGCGATGGAAGCAGGCTATTTAGGTATGTCTATTGATATGCTGCCATTCCATCGTTGGGGAGGTGTATTCACGAAAGATTACAAAGGCACATCCGTGCCCTCCCAGCAAGCATCTGTCAAGGAATACCGTAGACTCGCCAATATCCTTCGTCGCTATGATCGGGTACTACAGGCTACACCTAATGCATTGGATAAGCGATCCGGCATACATCTCCTGGGAATGAGTGCAGGTTTGTTCCGGAAGCCTTTGAAGACAACTATTGTGGCCGCCATGGATTTAAAATCTAATGAAAGAATCCACAAACTGGTGACCACCTTGGCCACCATGGGGAAAAAGGTGTTTAATGCAGATATGAAATTCCAGGCACTAGCCATGCCGTTTCTTAACTATGGAGAGGGACCGATTACACCTTTATTCGAAGAATTCCCCTCGATGGTAGCGGTGATCGGAGCCACGCCAGAGGAACGCAAAGCAGCCTTTCAAGATCCCAAGTTTCGAAAGTGGTTCCGGAAAGATTGGAATCATAAGACAACCTCTGTATTTCCTCGCCTGCTAAAGGAAATGACGGTCGTCAAGGTACCTGACACTAGCTTGATCGGGCATACCTTCCAAGATCTGGCCGATCAAAAGGGCGTAGATGGCCTAGATTACTTCATGGATCTCGTGATCAAATATGATACGGATCTCATCTGGAAATGTACCGCAGCCAATCACCGAGATAAGGTGCGTGTGCAATTGTTAGCGCACGAGGCGACAATTCCGGGGTTCAATGATTCTGGCGCACACAACGTAAATATGGCCTTCCATGATGGTTCTTTGCAGGCTTTACGCCAGTCTTTAGAATTTCCTGGTATCTTCCCCATTGAATCTGCCATTCATCGTTTGACAAAAATGCCAGCCGATTGGCTAGGCTTAGACGCTGGTTCACTGGAAGTGGGGCGTCGGGCGGATGTTTGCATAATTGATCCTAGCAAACTAGGTACAGGCTTGACGGAGGAGCCTATTGAGGATTATCATCCCAGCTTAAAGGGAGCCTTTCGCTATGTTAAGCGTTCGGATGGGGTAGTCAAGCATGTGTTCGTGAATGGGGAGGAGGTATTTAACGATACGGATGGCTTTGCTGCGGAAGTAGGGAAACGAAGATATGGGCAGCTCCTACGAAGCTTGAACTAGAAATACCAAAGGCAGGAAGTAGAAATTTTACTGTAGCTACTAAGCGACTTTACATATGATCACCTATTCATCCTGGAAAGAACAGGCTCAATATTTCAACTACAACGGACATTCTATCGCTTACTGGACTGGAGGTGAGGGCCCTCCCCTCCTATTGATCCATGGCTTCCCGACCGCCTCCTGGGATTGGCATAAGACTTGGGATGCCTTGTGCAGTCGCTTCAAGGTATACGCCTGTGATATGATCGGCTTTGGCTATTCTGCTAAACCCAGAGCTTATCATTACTCGCTCACAGATCAAGCTCGTCTTCATGAAGCCTTTGCCCAATACTTGGGTGTAAGAGAAACGCATCTGTTCGTTCATGATTATGGCGTTTCGGTAGCGCAGGAGCTATTGGCTGCCTTCCACGAAAGGGGTACCGATGGATTGCAAATATTGTCCTGCAGCTTTTTGAATGGTGGCTTGTTTCCCGAATTGCATCGAGCTAGAATGATTCAAAAGCTGATCAATAGTCCAATCGGCTTCTTACTTGGTCCCTTTTTAAGCAAAAAGAGTTTGCGCAAGAGTTTTCACGAAATTTATGGAAACAAAAAGGCTTCTGAAGAGGAAATTGATCAGTTCTATCGGCTCATCACCTACAATGATGGTAAAGGAATTGTCCACAAGCTCATGCGCTACATCAATGATCGCAAGGACAATGCAAGTCGTTGGAAAACCGCCTTGGTAGAGGCTACCATTCCCTTGCAGTTCATTAATGGGCCCCTTGATCCCGTATCAGGGAGACACTTGGCTGAATACTGCCAGCAATTGCTCCCTGGGGCAGACCACGAAATCTTAGAAGGGGTGGGACATTATCCCCATGACGAGGCACCAGAAGAAGTAATCCAGGCTTACTTTAGATTTATGGATTCGGTATTAGCCTAAATTCGTGAACCAAAATCACCAATCATGAAAAAGAAACTTCCCAAAGCAAAATTCCAAGCCACAAAGCTTTCTAAAGCTTCCACTAAGAAAGTAAAAGGGGGAGCTACTGGCTTCAATCCTAATGCACCTGCATAGGATCAAAAATCAAGGGGAGTGAAGCTCCCCTTTCAACCTTTCATAAACACCTTTTTTATCGCTTCGGCGGCCGAGAAGGTCGGACTTCCACTTTGCTAGGTAAAGTTCGCGGATGCATGCGCAACAAATCTGCTACCATCTGCCCGATATCCTCCGGCTGAATTTTCCAAGCATCTGCATCAGAAGGATTGTGGTTATTGAACTCGGTAGAAACGGAGCCAGGCATGATTGTGCTTACCTTGATCCCATCATGACGTAGATCGAGCATAATGGCTTGGGTAAAACCGACTAAGCCAAACTTACTCGCGTTGTAGGCAGAGGCAGTCTGGAAGAAATTCGTACCCGCCAAGCTAGCAATGGTAATGATGTAGCCCTCCGTGTCTTTCAAGGCGGGGATGGCGGCTTTGACGCTGTGGAAAACACCGGTGAGGTTGGTGTCAATGGTGGATTGCCATTGCTCAGGAGTAAGCTCCTGGATAGGCGCGAAGTGTCCAAGTCCAGCATTGGCCACTAATACATCCAGTTGACCGAAGTGGGCGACTACTTGCTCTACGGCCTTTTGCTCTGCAGCTAAGTCTCGTACATCTGAAGCTATCCCCAAGGCCTTCCCCGGATACTTAGCATTCAATTGATCAGCCGTGGCTTCCGCAGCTGATGCAGATCGGCTGGTCACCGCAACTCTAAGCCCTGCTTCTAAGAGGGTTTCTGCAATTCCTAGTCCTATTCCTTTGCTCCCTCCGGTGATAAGGGCGACTTTATCGGTGATGTTCAGCATGGTGTGATTTTCTTTGAGTCCAGTTTACACTTCCGAAGTCTTGACTTCGGAAGTGTAAACTGGACCTAAGAAACAGCAACGGGTAGACATTGGTTGAACGCCTACCCGTTTATTTCTATTAATCTTAATCTTCTTGGAAAGAGTCTAACCCTTCAGCGCAGCCACCATGGTCTCCCCAATGGTAGCTGGAGAAGTCACCACGTGGATGCCACACTCCGCCATAATTTTCATCTTGGCCTCTGCCGTATCTTCCGCGCCACCAATGATCGCACCGGCGTGTCCCATGGTACGGCCCTTAGGAGCCGTTTGGCCGGCAATAAAGCCCACTACAGGCTTAGTGCCATGCTCTTTGATGTAACGTGCAGCATCGGCTTCCATACTTCCGCCAATCTCTCCGATCATGATGATGGCATCCGTTTCTGGATCGTTCATCAATAGCTCTACCGCCTCTTTGGTAGTGGTTCCTACGATGGGATCACCGCCAATACCAATGCAAGTAGATTGTCCCATTCCGGCTTTCGTTACCTGATCTACAGCTTCATATGTCAAGGTACCGGAGCGAGAAACGATTCCAATGCGGCCAGGATTATGGATGAAACCTGGCATGATACCGCATTTTGCTTCACCTGGAGTGATTACTCCTGGGCAGTTAGGTCCAACTAAGCGGCAATCATAATCTTCGATATAGGCTTTCACCTTTACCATATCTTGTACCGGAATTCCTTCCGTGATACAGATGATTACTTTGATGCCTGCAGTAGCGGCTTCCATAACGGCATCTGCAGCGAATGGTGGTGGTACAAAAATGATGGAAGTATCCGCTCCTACTCCTTCAACTGCTTCTGCAACGGTATTGAAAACGGGTTTATCCAGATGTGTCTGCCCCCCTTTTCCTGGAGTTACCCCTCCTACTACATTGGTTCCGTATTCGATCATTTGGCCGGCGTGGAAAGTCCCTTCCTTACCCGTGAATCCTTGTACAATAATTTTTGAATCCTTATTGACGAGTACTGACATAAGCTATAGATCCTGATATTTTAGAATGATTTTAATTTTCTTCTTCAACGATGATGTAGACATCTTCGTTTGACTTCTGCATGTAATAGCGCTCTCTGGCGAATTTCTCCTTGTTCACTTCTAAATCCAACCGCTCCTGCTTGGCATCCTCTAGCTTCTGTTGGTAATAGGTTTTATCCTCCTCCAACTTATTTACCGTTTGCTGCAAACCGATCACCGTCATGATATCGTGTGTATCCACAAAAAACATCCAAGCGAAAAATACCACCAACACCAGAAAGTACTTGTTACGTAATGGTTTTGGCAGTTGGTCCAGCAAGGGCTGCAGTGGGTTATTTGATTTAGCCATAAGGAATCGTTTTAATCATAGATCAATTCGGGATCAAATTAAAACAATCTAGGCAAGAATCAAAGGAGTAGAAAGATGGAAGTCAGAAGTCGGAAATGGGAAATCACACTAATTCTTCTAGTTTTTCCATTTCCTGATCTAAGTACTGTCCTTCCCACAAGAAAGACAAGCGCTTCCGCTTTCTGCCTTCCGAATTCCGCCTTTTCCTATCCCAACAAGGCTTTGCCAGGATAAATAGCGGTATCCGCTAGTTCTTCTTCGATGCGCAACAGCTGATTGTATTTCGCGACACGATCAGAACGAGACAGAGATCCGGTTTTGATCTGTCCAGTATTTAGTCCTACCGCTAAATCTGCAATGGTAACGTCCTCGGTTTCACCAGAACGGTGGCTCATTACACTAGTGTAAGCGTTGCGAGTTGCCAAGTTTACAGCTTCAATTGTCTCCGTCAAAGATCCAATCTGGTTCACTTTGATCAAAATGGAGTTTGCAGAACCATTATCGATACCTCGCTGCAAGCGGTCTGTATTGGTTACGAAAAGGTCATCACCTACCAACTGCACCTTATCTCCTACCTTTTCTGTCATTAGCTTCCAAGCATCCCAGTCATCTTCATCCAATCCGTCTTCAATAGAAAGGATTGGATATTTGTCACACCATTCTGCCCAGTAGCTCACCATATCTTCAGAAGACAATTTATCTCCAGTAGATTTGTGGAAGTGGTAAACTTTTTCCTCTGCTAAGTAGAATTCAGAAGCCGCAGCATCCATAGCAATCATCACCTCTTCTCCTGGCTTGTAGCCCGCTTTCTCAATCGCTTGAAGTACGGTCTCAATCGCTTCTACATTACTCTTAATGTTAGGCGCAAAACCACCTTCATCACCTACATTGGTGGAATAACCTTTACCCTTCAATACTTTCTTCAGGTTGTGGAAAATCTCAGCTCCCATACGCAAAGCTTGAGAGAAAGATTCCGCCCCCACTGGCATTACCATGAACTCCTGGAAGTCGATGCTATTGTCAGCATGTGAACCTCCATTTAGGATATTCATCATAGGAACGGGCAATACGTGTGCATTAACCCCTCCAATATATCGATACAAAGGCTGGCCACTAGCTTCTGCAGCGGCTTTGGCCACGGCTAGAGAAACGCCCAAAATAGCGTTTGCACCTAGCTTACTTTTATTCGGTGTTCCATCTAGACCAATCATCAGGCTATCGATGTAGCGTTGTTCAAAAACGCTGATACCCAATAATTCTTCTGCGATAGATTCTTCTACATTCTGACAGGCTTTCAATACCCCTTTCCCTAAGTACTCGTCCTCACCATCTCTCAATTCAACGGCCTCATACTTACCAGTGGAAGCACCTGATGGTACCGCCGCTCTACCAGTATATCCACTCTCAGTCAAGATTTCTACTTCTACGGTTGGATTCCCTCTAGAATCCAAAATTTGTCGGGCTTTGATGTCAATGATTTCACTCATAGCACAAAGGTTATTTTATGATTATGATAGGCAGTACTGGAAAAGAGAACCCTTGGTGCAAGGCATCAGCTCTACACCGCCTCCAATCCCATTGCCAGGAGAATTTAGGCTTCTAACAGCTCAATGAACTGATCGAACAAGTATCTGGCATCGTGTGGTCCAGGAGAAGATTCCGGGTGATATTGTACCGAAAAGGCTTTCTTCCCTTTCACACGAATTCCTTCGATAGTGTCATCATTGAGGTTAAGGTGGGTAATTTCCACTTTGTCCTCATTGGCACGCAAAGCATCAGGGCTTACCCCAAAGCCATGGTTCTGGCTCGTGATCTCTGACTTCCCTGTAATGAGGTTCTTCACAGGATGATTGATCCCACGATGTCCATTGTGCATCTTGTAGGTTGGGATATCCAAAGCCAAGGCCAGCAATTGATGTCCCAAGCAAATACCAAACAAAGGCTTGTCTTCCTCCAAGATGGCTTTCACCGTTTCAACGGCATACCCCATTGGCTCTGGGTCACCAGGGCCGTTAGACAAGAAGTAGCCATCCGGGTTAAAGGCTTTCAGCTCTGCAAAAGAAGTTTTAGCTGGGAATACTTTGATGAAGCATCCGCGCTCAGCGAAGCAACGCAAAATGTTCTGCTTGATGCCAAAATCCAGGGCAGCAATTTTGAACTTGGCATTCTCTTCACCGAAAGTGTAAGGCTCTTTCGTACTTACTACAGAGGCTAATTCCAGCCCTTTCATCGGAGGCACAGCCTTTAGCTTTTTTTCAAGCTCAGCTACATCTTCGATCTCTGAAGAGATGATAGCGTTCATGGCTCCTTTATGCCGGATATGACGCACAATGGCACGTGTATCGACATCGGAGATACCCACTAAAGATTCTTCTTCGAAGTACTCTTGAATAGAGGCGTCAGCCTGTTGGCGGGAGAACTCAGAGGTAAAATTCTTACAGATCAAGCCGGCGATTTTAATGTCGCTGGATTCCGTTTCCGTCTTTTTGGTGCCGTAATTGCCAATGTGTGCATTGGTGGCGACCAGAAGTTGGCCGTAATAGGAAGGATCTGTAAAGATTTCTTGGTAACCGGTCATACCGGTATTGAAGCAAATTTCACCTGTAGTTGTCCCAATTTTTCCGGCTGCTCTACCACGAAAGAGGGTACCGTCCTCCAATAAAAGCATTGCCGTTCTTTGCTCCATTTGTTCCATTAAATATAGCGTATTAAGGCTTTAGAAATCAATAATGAATAAGGGGGTTTGAATGCAACGGTGTGTGACTGGGCAGCGGGCCCTGTATTCAGATTTGGTGGGCTTAAAAGACCGTTATTCATAATTTCTCATTCATTATTCATCGCCGAAGCGGTAACTGGTCTTAAAATTTGCTGCAAAGATAGTATTTAATGGTAAAAAGGCGAGTTGAAGGGAGATTTTCTTTAGGTTAATTCGCATTGCTTCTTCCTTTGTGCCAAAAAGGTCAATTTGCAACGGAAAGAGAGCTCCAACAGCCATCATTTGGGACCATTGAAGCTCTATCCTATTTAACCTGCGTTTGATAATGCCTTACTATAGACTGCGTTGGTAACCAAGCTTGAAGTATGCCGGTAGCTGTGGTGTGGTATTTATCGCTTCGGTTCTTACCTCTCCCATGCTCAAAAGCACACTATTTTTCTTAAAACTATAACCAGCCTGTATCCCATAGTAAAGGTTGCCACCCGTTCCGGCTTGATACCAGCCGTCCTTGACATCCCCATAGATATTGTCTCTAAAAGCATCCTCATGTTTAAATTGTGTGGCAATGGCTTTATCAAACCCAACTTCTCCTCCAACGAACCACCGAGGTCGGAAATAGCCGATCATCGCCCGGGCCTCTCCTCCGAAATTCCGCAGCCCCACCAATGGGTTCTCAAACTGTCTGTAGATGCCATACAAACCGAGATGCGCTTGCAGGTTTCCTGATCGCAACACCCGAGCTTGCGCTCCAACCTTAGTCTTGAAATCATCAAAAGCAGTATTACCGGAAGGGAAAGAATAGAAAGCCTGCAATCGTACAGGTACTTTTGTATTAAGTCGATAACTGTAGCCTAACTCGTAAACGAGGCCGTAATCCCAGCCTAAATTTAACTGGACAGTATGTTTACTTTCGGGAGAAAAGGTATTGGCATGTACGAATTGCGCCTGCAATTGGTTGATCGCAAAATAAGCTAATAGTAAACCGAATATTTTGATTGTTTTCATCTGATTTTTTTAGAGTGAGTTTAGGTAATCAAGTACTACAGGATACACCTGTTCCCATTGAAAGTAGATCATTTCGTGGCCCGTGCCATCGATCTGTACGATGTCCGCGTTCGGAAAGAAAGCAGCTTCTCGCTGAGCAAAGTCCAAGCCGTAGGATCGGTTCCGTTCTCCATACAAGAATAATACCTTGGTCGCGTATTGATTCAGATTGGGTGTAAAGTCAAATCCCTCGTTCTCCGCAATATCACTGAGACTGTTCAAGGTAACAGCGCCAAAACGGTTAAAGGGAGAAGGCCCCTCTACCCCTTCGTCATTGTCTTCGTGATAGGCAAAGGGCGTGATCAGAGATAATTTATAGTCCAATACAGCATGATCGTTTTCGCCTCCGGTTAAAAATTGGTCCATGTAAAAGATATCATTGGCAACCTCGGTGAGCAGCTTGAAGTTACGACTAGCCGCGCCGTATTCATCTAGCAGCTCCTTGTTGAAACCACCAGCCTCCGCGAAGATGGCTCCATCGATCCGATTTGGGTAAGCGTTGATGTAGGCTGCCGTTAGCATAGCTCCCCATGAATGTCCAAATAGAAAGACCCCTTGATCAGCCGAGGTTCGATAGTGTTCTATCACCGCCGTCAAATCGTCGATCATGAGCTGGATAGAATAGGTGTCTTTGTCGTGCCGCTTTGATAAACCAGAGCCCCGTTGATCGTAGAATATGACATAGTAGCCATCATCTGCTAAGGCTTTCACCTGCATTCCATTTACATAATCTCCTCCCGGACCACCATGCAAAAACACGAGCATGGGATTTGCTGGATTGCCGAAGGTTTCGGCGTGCAGTAGTGTGCCGTTGACAGCAATTACGGGGAGATTCGGATCATCCTCTACTGTCAGGGGAACCAGATTTCCTTCCTCCGTTGTGCTCCGATCGGCTTCGCAAGCCCAGAGTGAAAGCGCCAATAGCGGTAGCGCATACAAGTACTTCTTCATAATGTAGATATTTATGTGAATGCCGCAAAAGAAGGGGATTTGAGCGTGCGAAGCGTGCGTGCGTGAAAGGGGAAACGGATTTTTAGTTGATAATGAAGGATGTTGAATGAAGAATTGTAATGTTGAGTGTTGAATGAATAATTTTCACTCCTAGAGATGTAGGAAGAATTGCAATGTTGAATGTAAAATGATGAACGGGGAATTGTCACTTCAGGACGGGGTAGTTTAGATGTGCAGCTAGGCTTTCTTTTGTTTGATGTATTCGGTGGGCGTTTTGCCGGTGTGCTTCTTGAAGTACTTATTAAAAGTGGATTTGGAATTAAAACCACATTCCATGGCTAGGGCTAGATTGGTGAACTGCTTGCTTTGGGGATCATCTAGCAAGTTCAAGAAAGCTTGGATGCGATACTGATTGATGTAGTTATAGAAGGTAGATCCGGTTTGGGAATTGATGGCCTGGGATAAGTGATTGATGGGTTCTTGGAGAATTTGGGCAATTTCGGCTAAAGTCAGATCATTCTTTTTGTACAGTTCATCTGCTTTCATTCGCTCTTCGATCCGTTGAAATAGTGGTTTGGCTTGATCGCTGCTGAGTCCAGACTTCTGGTACTTATCTTGGTTTGGTGAAGCGACTGCTTCGGTTTCAATGATTTTGCCTGGCAAGGGTTGCATATCTGTTTGCATAAAGTAGACAGGCACCTGCCTGAAGCCATATATTCCCATCAAACAGACGAATGCAGAAACGCAAATAAAAATCCATTCATCTCCATCCGTTAGCAGCATTACCACCCAAATAATACTCAAGCCTAAGATGAGCCATTCTAGCCACCGGAGCATCTGCTCGTCTGAATTAGAGATATAGTTTAGTACCTCTTTCTTGTATTTGCGAACGACTACATAAGCTGCCAAATTGTATCCAATTCCGATCCCAGCAAAGACGATTAGCTGTACCATGATGTACCATTCAAAACCGACTCCATCATTTACAAAAATAGCTTCTTTCTCCGCTGCGGACAGAGACAAAAAGGGGATTAGCAAGAGAAAAAGCAATACGATAGGAAGGAAATGAAGTGGCCAAGCTTTATGGGTAAAGGCATCCTTATAGGTCAATTCTCGAGCATAAAGATAAAGTAACACACTGTGCAGGACGGGCAAAGGCAGAATCACGCCGATCAAGATCGGGTATTGAAATACTAAACCGGAACTATGCAGGTAGTATAAGAAGATGTGCAAGGAAATGTAGCCCAGCCAAGTAGTCAGGATCTTGTCCGAAAGCTCCTTATTCCTCTTCAGTAAAAGGATTACAAAGATGAATACAGAAATAGAAAGTCCGATAATTGTCAGCATGACTAACCCTTAGACTTTAGAAATGTTTCCAGCGTGTAATCCATGGTCATGGTTTAGACTTGGCAATTAATGCTAAAATCTGATCACTTATAGCCGGAGCACAATCCTCTTGAATAAAATGTGAACCTTGCACCTCACAAATTTTATCCAAACGTAATGCTTTTTGCAAAGGAACACCATACTTTTCTAGGGTAAGCCCCTTGTCGTGGATTCCCCAGATCATCTGCTTGGGTACATCCAAGGCACGCAAAGCATCCAGATACAACTTCTCCTTATCCGCATTCGCTTCAAAAGAGCGCATAATTTTGAGGAATGACGCCCCATTGTCTTCTCTCTTTAAGAAATAAAGGTAAGCCCTCGCCTCCGGCAAGCCGAAAACCCTATTATTGTAAACCCCTCGTAGATGCATGAGGAAACGGAACAAGAAAGGCACCGTAGTCTGCAAGAAAACTTCTCCAATGAAGGCTTGCTCAAAGAAGAACATAGGGAACGGCTTCTTGAAGGTCGCCAGATTAGCGATAGGAGTATTCAGGATCGTCACGGATAACACCCGCTCGGGTGCATTGGCGATGAGCTCGCAACCAATGGGCCCACCAATATCATGGATAACCAAATGATACTGCTTCAAACCCAATTCATCCAGTAATTGCCCACACCAGTTGCCAAGGCTGGTCCAGGAATAATCTGCATCTTTTGGTTTGGCCGACAGGCCCATTCCCAATAGATCAGGTGCAATGCCTCGGTACCCCATCTCCGCCAGCAGCGGAATAATCTTTCGATATAGAAATGAGGAGGCTGGAACACCATGCAAACAGACGACCGGAACTCCTTCCCCTTTTTCAAAGACAAAGGCTTGCTGCCCGTTGACCTCTACCCATTTTCCCGAATCGGCATGGGAGCGCACCGCTTTATTATTGGTCTGTATTTCCATGCTTAGTGGACTTTATGGCCTAATAGTTCCCTAAAATAGTTTCCCAATGTAGTCTTCTCAAGGAGTTTTTACCGTATTACTTTGTAACATAAGTTATTTGGAATTATGGGGAGCAGATTTTAAGTAAGCTCAAGGCGCGAGGAGGGAAAACCTGTCGGGCCGCCAGGCGGGATAGCCTTAGCTACTTGACCGACGAGCAAC